>NZ_JAMYWS010000001.1:0-7500 GCF_024159135.1 Bacillus sp. 3103sda1
TTGGAAAACATTTCAGATTTATGGAATAGCACCTTAAAAGAACTAGAAAAAAAGGTGAGTAAGCCTAGTTATGAAACATGGCTTAAATCTACAAAAGCTTATTCTTTAAAAAAGGACGTTTTAACCATTACAGCTCCAAATGAATTTGCACGTGATTGGTTGGAATCCCACTATTCAGATCTTATTTCGGAGACAATTATTCACTTAATGGGAGCAGAGCTTGAGATTCGCTTTATCATTCCACAAAGTCAAACAGAAGAGGAATTTGACTATCCTCCTGTTAAAAAAAATACAACAACGCATGATGAACCTAATCATTTTCCGCAAAGCATGCTCAATCCAAAATATATATTTGATACCTTTGTAATCGGTTCTGGCAATCGCTTTGCCCATGCAGCTTCGTTAGCTGTAGCTGAGGCACCAGCTAAAGCATACAATCCCTTATTTATTTACGGGGGAGTTGGACTTGGAAAAACGCATTTAATGCATGCAATTGGTCATTATGTTATCGAACATAATCCAAACGCAAAGGTCGTTTATCTGTCATCTGAAAAATTTACAAATGAGTTTATTAATTCTATTCGTGATAATAAGGCCGTTGATTTTCGTAATAAATATCGGAACGTCGATGTTCTACTTATAGACGATATTCAATTTCTTGCTGGAAAAGAACAAACACAAGAAGAGTTCTTCCATACATTTAACGCGTTGCACGAAGAAAGTAAGCAAATTGTAATTTCAAGTGATCGTCCGCCAAAAGAAATTCCTACATTAGAAGATCGCTTACGTTCACGCTTTGAATGGGGACTCATTACAGATATTACTCCTCCAGATTTAGAAACAAGAATTGCGATTTTACGCAAGAAAGCAAAAGCTGAAGGTCTGGATATTCCAAATGAAGTTATGCTCTACATCGCAAATCAAATTGACTCTAACATCCGTGAATTAGAAGGTGCTCTAATTCGTGTTGTAGCGTATTCGTCTTTAATTAATAAGGATATTAATGCCGATTTAGCTGCTGAGGCACTAAAGCATATTATTCCAAATTCAAAACCAAAAATTATTTCAATTTATGACATCCAAAAAGCTGTAGGGGATGTTTTTCAAGTGAAATTAGAAGACTTTAAAGCGAAAAAGCGTACAAAATCAGTCGCTTTCCCTCGTCAAATTGCAATGTATCTGTCTCGTGAACTAACAGATTCATCCTTACCAAAAATCGGTGAGGAGTTTGGAGGTCGTGATCATACTACAGTCATTCACGCACATGAAAAAATTTCAAAACTGTTAAAAACAGATGCACAATTACAGAGGCAACTTGAAGACATTCACGATATTTTAAAGTAATAGGATGTGAATAACGTGAATAACTCTCTTTATTTTATACACAGTCTATCCACATGTAGATAGACTGTTTTTCCGCATTTCAAACGGGTTATCCACATATCCACAAGACCTATTACTATTACTACTAATTTTTTATTATTATTAAATAAAATCAATTTTATACTTGCCGGAGGTTTTCGTTATGCATTTTTCAATTCAAAGAGATTACCTTGTCAGAAGTGTACAAGATGTAATGAAAGCTGTTTCCTCTCGTACAACAATTCCAATTCTTACAGGGATTAAAATCGTAGCAAATGAAGAAGGTGTTACATTAACAGGTAGCGATGCAAATATATCCATCGAATCCTTTATTCCAATTGAAGAGGATGGAAAAGAAATTGTAGAAGTCCTACAATCAGGAAGTATTGTTTTACAAGCAAAATATTTTAGTGAAATTGTAAAAAAATTACCGAAAGATACAGTTGAAATTTCTGTCGAAAGTCATTTTATGACGAAAATAAAATCTGGAAAATCCGAGTTTAACTTAAATGGCTTAGACTCAGCTGAATATCCATTGTTACCACAGATTGAAGAACATCATGTATTTCAAATTCCAACGGATCTGTTAAAACATATGATTCGTCAAACTGTTTTTGCTGTATCTACATCAGAAACACGCCCGATCTTGACAGGTGTAAACTGGAAAGTATATAACAGCGAGTTAGTTTGTATTGCAACAGATAGTCATCGTTTAGCGCTTCGTAAAGCGAAAATTGCAGGACAAACTATTTTGAATGAATTTCAAGCAAATGTTGTTATTCCAGGAAAAAGTTTAAATGAGTTAAGTAAAATTCTTGATGAATCAGAAGAGATGGTAGATATTGTTATAACGGAGTACCAAGTATTATTCCGGACGAAGCATTTATTGTTCTTCTCTAGATTGTTAGAGGGTAATTATCCTGATACAACAAGATTAATTCCACCGGATAGTAAAACGGATATTTTTGTAAATACAAAAGAATTTTTACAAGCAATTGATCGAGCGTCTTTATTAGCAAGAGATGGACGTAATAATGTTGTGAAATTAGCAACTTTAGAAGATCAAATGTTAGAAATTTCATCGAACTCTCCAGAAATCGGGAAAGTAGTAGAAGAAGTTCAGTGCGAGAAAATTGAAGGTGAAGAGTTAAAAATCTCCTTTAGTGCAAAATATATGATGGATGCATTAAAAGCATTAGATAGTACAGAAATTAAAATTAGCTTCACTGGTGCAATGAGACCATTTTTAATTCGTACAGTGAACGATGATTCCATTACTCAATTAATTTTACCAGTACGTACGTACTAAAAGGATAGGGTTACTAGTGTAGATGTACTGGTAACCCTTTTGATTTTTCCCTATTACTTTCCTAATGCTTGTTTATTTAGTACAATGAAAGAATGAACACTTTTAGAAAGTGAGCGATTTGTATGAAACATATTCAAATTTCGACAGAATATATTACATTAGGACAATTTTTAAAGCTGGCTGACGTGATTGATACAGGCGGAGCGGTAAAATGGTTTTTACAAGAGTATGAAGTGTATGTGAATAAAGAGCCTGAAAATAGACGAGGGCGAAAATTATATACAAATGATATCGTTGAAATTCCGGGGATCGGAACATTTCAAGTTCAAGGATAAAGGGGGATCCCTTTGTATATTACAGAATTACATTTACAAAACTATCGCAATTATGAACAGTTAGATCTCTCCTTCGAAGATAAAGTAAACGTAATTATTGGTGAAAATGCGCAAGGAAAGACAAATTTGATGGAAGCGATTTATGTATTAGCGATGGCCAAATCTCATCGAACTTCTAATGATCGTGAACTTATCAGATGGGATGAAGATTGTGGTAAGATAAAAGGGAGACTGCAAAAACGAAATAACTCTTTGTCCTTAGAACTGAACGTTTCCAAAAAAGGGAAAAAGGCAAAGTTAAATCAACTTGAGCAACAAAAATTGAGTCAATATATTGGCGTAATGAATGTTGTTATGTTTGCTCCTGAAGATTTAAACCTTGTAAAGGGAAGTCCTCAAGTACGAAGACGTTTTTTAGATATGGAGCTTGGACAAATAGCTCCTGTATATTTGTATGAACTAAGTCAATACCAAAAAGTTCTTACACAGCGTAATCATTTGCTCAAAAAAATGCAAGGAAACAGTATGAATGATGAAGCTATGCTAGATGTGTTTACACTTCAACTCGTTGAACATGGTGTAAAAGTATTAAAAAAACGTTTTGAATTTTTACGTTTATTGCAAGAATGGGCAGCTCCAATTCATCGAGGAATTAGCAGGGGACTTGAGGAGCTGGAAATAGTCTATAAACCAAGTATAGATGTATCAGAATCCATGGATTTGTCGAAAATAAAAGAAGTATACTATGAAAGTTTCCAATCTGTGAAACAACGTGAACTCTTCCGTGGTACAACCTTAATTGGGCCTCATCGTGATGATTTACAATTCTTCGTTAATGGTAAAAATGTTCAAGTCTTTGGTTCGCAAGGGCAACAACGAACGACCGCACTTTCCCTAAAGTTAGCTGAAATCGAATTGATTTATTCAGAAGTTAACGAATATCCAATCCTTTTATTAGATGATGTGTTATCAGAACTAGATGATTACAGGCAATCACATCTGCTTAATACGATTCAAGGAAAGGTGCAAACGTTTGTGACAACGACAAGTGTTGATGGAATTGAGCATGATACATTAAAACAAGCAAAAACAATTCATGTAACGAACGGCACAGTGGATTGTGGAGAAGAAGATAAATAGCTTCTGTCTAAATGGAAAAGTAGGTGATCTTTGTGTCAATGGAACAAAAACAAATTGAAGAAAACGCATATGACGAAAGTCAAATACAGGTGTTAGAAGGACTAGAAGCAGTTCGGAAACGTCCAGGGATGTATATTGGTTCAACGAGCGGAAAAGGTCTTCATCACCTTGTATGGGAAATTGTTGATAATAGTATTGACGAGGCATTAGCAGGATATTGTGATGAGATTAATCTAGCTATTGAAGAAGACAATAGTATTACAGTAACAGATAATGGCCGTGGTATTCCGGTTGGGATGCACGAGAAAATGGGTCGCCCCGCTGTAGAAGTTATTATGACAGTTCTTCATGCGGGTGGTAAATTTGGTGGCGGCGGTTATAAAGTTTCTGGCGGTTTACATGGTGTAGGTGCTTCTGTCGTGAATGCATTATCAACGGAGTTAGAGGTATTCGTTCATCGTGACGGGCAAATTCATTATCAAAAGTATGAACGTGGTATTCCAGTTGCAGACTTAAAGGTGATTGGGGATACAGATCATACAGGAACAGTAACGCGTTTCAAACCAGATGCAGAAATTTTTACTGAAACTACGGAATATGAATTTGATACGTTAGCAACTCGTTTACGAGAACTAGCGTTTCTAAATCGTAATATTAAACTAACAATTGAAGATAAACGTGAACATAAACAAAAGAAAGAATTCCATTATGAAGGCGGTATTAAGTCTTATGTTGAGCATTTAAACCGCTCTAAAGAACCGATACATGAGGAACCGGTATATGTAGAAGGTTCGAAAGATGGAATTCAAATTGAAGTTGCTCTTCAATATAACGAAGGATATACAACTAACATTTATTCATTTACAAATAACATTCATACGTATGAAGGTGGTACGCATGAAGTTGGATTTAAAACAGCATTAACACGTGTTATTAATGATTATGGTCGAAAAAATAATATTTTAAAAGATGCTGATAGTAATTTAACGGGTGAAGATGTTCGTGAAGGTTTAACGGCTATTGTATCCATTAAACATCCAAATCCGCAATTTGAAGGGCAAACGAAAACGAAACTCGGAAATAGCGAAGCGAGAACAATTACAGAATCAGTTTTCTCTGAAGCACTTGAAAAGTTTTTACTTGAAAACCCAAATGTCGCTCGAAAAATTGTAGATAAGGGAACGATGGCAGCGCGTGCACGTGTAGCGGCGAAAAAGGCTCGTGAATTAACACGCAGAAAAAGTGCGCTAGAAGTATCGAGCTTGCCAGGAAAACTTGCAGATTGTTCTTCTAAAGATCCTTCTATTAGTGAAATTTATATCGTAGAGGGTGATTCTGCGGGTGGTTCAGCAAAGCAAGGGCGTGATCGTCACTTCCAAGCGATTTTACCGCTTAAAGGAAAAATTATTAATGTAGAAAAAGCGCGTTTAGATAAAATTTTATCAAACGATGAGGTGCGAACAATTATTACTGCGCTTGGGACTGGTATTGGTGGAGATTTCGATATTGAAAAGGCGCGTTATCACAAAGTTATTATTATGACGGATGCTGATGTCGACGGCGCTCATATTCGTACCCTATTATTAACGTTCTTCTACCGTTATATGCGTCAAATTATTGAGCACGGTTATATATATATTGCACAGCCGCCATTATATAAAGTGCAACAGGGTAAGAGAGTTGAGTATGCTTACAACGATAAAGAACTTGAAAATATATTAGTGGAGATTCCGAAACAACCAAAACCAGGTATTCAACGCTATAAAGGTCTTGGAGAAATGAATCCAGCGCAGCTATGGGAAACAACAATGGATCCAGAAGTACGTTCGCTTCTTCAAGTTTCGCTTCGAGATGCAATCGAAGCAGATGAAACATTTGAAATTTTAATGGGTGATAAAGTTGAACCACGTCGTAACTTTATCCAAGAAAATGCAAAATATGTACAAAACCTTGATATTTAATGACTGATGACAGGAATCGGAGTATTCCTGTCTTCTACGTATAAATGAACATGATATATCGATTGGAAATGTAATGAGGAGGTGCTGGTTGATGTCAGACAACCAACAACAAGGCCGAATTCGAGAAATTAATATTAGCCAGGAAATGCGTACCTCGTTTTTAGATTATGCGATGAGCGTTATCGTATCTCGTGCACTGCCAGATGTTCGAGATGGGCTAAAACCTGTGCACCGCAGAATTTTATATGCGATGAACGATTTAGGAATTACTGCTGATAAAGCGTATAAGAAGTCTGCACGTATTGTTGGTGAAGTAATTGGTAAGTATCATCCACACGGTGATTCAGCGGTATATGAAACAATGGTACGAATGGCCCAAGACTTTAGTCAACGTTATATGCTAGTAAATGGACATGGTAACTTTGGTTCTGTCGATGGTGATTCGGCGGCTGCGATGCGTTATACAGAGGCAAAAATGTCCAAGATTTCTATGGAACTATTGCGTGATATCACAAAAAATACAATTGACTATCAAGATAACTATGATGGTTCGGAAAGAGAACCAATTGTATTACCTGCGCGTTTTCCTAATTTATTAGTAAATGGTGCAACTGGTATCGCGGTTGGTATGGCAACGAATATTCCTCCGCATCAGCTTGGTGAAGTAATTGATGGGGTATTAGCGTTAAGTCACAATCCAGAGATTACAATCGCGGAATTAATGGAGTATATTCCCGGTCCAGATTTCCCAACAGCTGGTCAAATTCTTGGACGAAGTGGAATTCGAAGAGCGTATGAAACAGGGCGTGGTACAGTAATTCTTCGTGCAAGAGTAGAGATTGAAGAAAAGGCAAATGGGAAGCAATCTATTATTGTAACTGAATTACCATATCAAGTGAATAAAGCAAGGTTGATTGAAAAGATTGCGGAGCTTGTTCGAGACAAAAAGATTGATGGTATTACAGATTTACGTGATGAATCAGATCGAAATGGTATGCGTATCGTCATGGAATTACGACGAGATGCAAACGCAAATGTGTTATTGAATAACTTATATAAACATACAGCACTTCAGACAAGCTTTGGTATTAATATGCTATCGCTCGTAAATGGAGAACCAAAAGTATTAAATTTAAAAGAATGTCTATATCATTACCTGGATCATCAGAAGGTCGTTATCCGTAGACGTACTGCATATGAATTAGAGAAAGCAGAAGCTCGTGCTCATATTTTAGAAGGTTTACGCATCGCGTTAGATCATCTTGATGAAGTAATTACTCTAATTCGTAATTCGAAGACAGCAGACATTGCAAAGCAAGGATTAATGGAACGTTTTGGCTTAAGTGAAAAGCAAGCACAAGCAATTTTAGATATGCGTTTGCAACGTTTAACA
>NZ_JAMYWS010000001.1:12500-27500 GCF_024159135.1 Bacillus sp. 3103sda1
CGAGGAGAGAATCCTAAGGTGTGCGAGAGAACTCTGGTTAAGGAACTCGGCAAAATGACCCCGTAACTTCGGGAGAAGGGGTGCTTTCTTAACGGAAAGCCGCAGTGAATAGGCCCAAGCGACTGTTTAGCAAAAACACAGGTCTCTGCGAAGCCGTAAGGCGAAGTATAGGGGCTGACACCTGCCCGGTGCTGGAAGGTTAAGGAGAGGGGTTAGCGCAAGCGAAGCTCTGAACTGAAGCCCCAGTAAACGGCGGCCGTAACTATAACGGTCCTAAGGTAGCGAAATTCCTTGTCGGGTAAGTTCCGACCCGCACGAAAGGTGTAACGATTTGGGCACTGTCTCAACCAGAGACTCGGTGAAATTATAGTACCTGTGAAGATGCAGGTTACCCGCGACAGGACGGAAAGACCCCGTGGAGCTTTACTGTAGCCTGATATTGAATTTTGGTACAGCTTGTACAGGATAGGCGGGAGCCTTTGAAGCCGGAGCGCTAGCTTCGGTGGAGGCGCTGGTGGGATACCGCCCTGGCTGTATTGAAATTCTAACCTACGGGTCTTATCGACCCGGGAGACAGTGTCAGGTGGGCAGTTTGACTGGGGCGGTCGCCTCCTAAAAAGTAACGGAGGCGCCCAAAGGTTCCCTCAGAATGGTTGGAAATCATTCGTAGAGTGCAAAGGCATAAGGGAGCTTGACTGCGAGACCTACAAGTCGAGCAGGGACGAAAGTCGGGCTTAGTGATCCGGTGGTTCCGCATGGAAGGGCCATCGCTCAACGGATAAAAGCTACCCCGGGGATAACAGGCTTATCTCCCCCAAGAGTCCACATCGACGGGGAGGTTTGGCACCTCGATGTCGGCTCATCGCATCCTGGGGCTGTAGTCGGTCCCAAGGGTTGGGCTGTTCGCCCATTAAAGCGGTACGCGAGCTGGGTTCAGAACGTCGTGAGACAGTTCGGTCCCTATCCGTCGTGGGCGTAGGAAATTTGAGAGGAGCTGTCCTTAGTACGAGAGGACCGGGATGGACGCACCGCTGGTGTACCAGTTGTTCTGCCAAGGGCATAGCTGGGTAGCTATGTGCGGAAGGGATAAGTGCTGAAAGCATCTAAGCATGAAGCCCCCCTCAAGATGAGATTTCCCATAGCGTAAGCTAGTAAGATCCCTGAAAGATGATCAGGTTGATAGGTTCGAGGTGGAAGCATGGTGACATGTGGAGCTGACGAATACTAATAGATCGAGGACTTAACCATATAATATGAAGCAAATGTTATCTAGTTTTGAAGGAATATACCTTCATAAGTCTGGTAATGATGGCAGAGAGGTCACACCCGTTCCCATACCGAACACGGAAGTTAAGCTCTCTAGCGCCGATGGTAGTTGGGACTTTGTCCCTGTGAGAGTAGGACGTTGCCAGGCAAACGAAAGACGAGTCATTGGACTCGTCTTTTTTATTTCCTAAGAAATAGCGTTATGTTGATGCATTAAATATAAATAAATATAGTATGGCACTTTTTCAGCCGTAACAGCTAAAAATTGAAAGATAAACGGATAATCTTCAGAAGAGTAACTTCCAAGTAAATCGTACCACCAATCTGTTTCATAACGGGAAATCATACTTAAGTTATAAAGCAAAAGATAGTGTGTAAGTAATTCTGAGAAAACAGGAGCTGTTTCGCCATTGGCAGGTAAATAATAAGTATTTGTATAGTGATTATATGTAAGAGGTGCACTGTATAATGGATTCCATTGTTTAATAGGAGCTGTAAAATGCAAGTAGGAATCATTTTCTTTAGCGTTTGTATATCGAATGTTAAGATGTTTGCAACTCCCCTCCATATATCGTATAAAACGTTCTTCTGTCATATGAAAAGCGTCTAAAACATGAGTAGGAAAAGTAAAGATATTCTCTGTCACCTCTTTTAGTTTATATAGCTTATTTCTTCTTTTACTGTATAGGAATAAATCCTTTAGTTCTGCGATTCGTTGCAGTAACTCCCCCATTGTATATTTTTCTCCCTCTAAATGTTTCATATGAAACATTTGTTCCGCAACTTGAGTAAATAGTCCATGCTTTTGTATTTTAACTTCATCATCTATAAACTGATAGCTTTGTTTTTTTCGCTTTCTTGTTGTGACCCCATGTGCTAATACAGAAGTTGATTCCGGATAATTAGGATTGACTGTAAGCAAACAAGCTTTTAGGAGTTGGCTCATTCCATAAAACAATAATACTGGTTTAATGGAAAATGGAGCAGTATGACATAACTCATAGTAATTTTTCCCATGCTCTAAGTAATAAATAAATGGATAACAATTTTCAAAACTTTTTTTCTCAGTATTTGTATTACCTAATTTTTTATAGCAATGGGTAAGATAATGTTGCGTGTGAGTAGAAGAAAGAAAGAAGCTTAATTCCTGCCAAGTGATTGATGAACGCTGCATTGTATACTCTCCTTTTATTTTTAGAAAATTCTAACATATACTGTCTTTCTTGACAGTATTTTAACCAATTGTTAAGCTACTAATAATAATTTCAGGTATCATGGGGGGAATCATTTATGTGGGAATCTAAATTTGTTAAAGAAGGTTTAACGTTTGATGATGTATTACTTGTACCAGCTAGATCTGATGTATTACCAAGAGAAGTAAGCGTGAAAACAGTTTTGTCTGAAAGTTTACAATTAAATATCCCTTTAATTAGTGCAGGTATGGATACAGTAACAGAAGCTGATATGGCTATCGCAATGGCTCGTCAAGGTGGATTAGGAATTATTCATAAGAACATGTCTATTGAACAACAAGCTGAGCAAGTAGACAAAGTAAAACGCTCTGAAAGCGGCGTTATTACAGATCCTTTCTTTTTAACTCCAGATCATCAAGTGTATGACGCAGAACATTTGATGGGGAAATATCGTATTTCAGGTGTTCCAATTGTAAATGATGCAGAAGAGCGAAAACTTGTAGGTATTATTACGAACCGTGATATGCGTTTTATCCAAGATTATTCAATTAAGATTTCCGATGTAATGACGAAAGAAGATTTAATTACAGCTCCAGTTCATACTACACTAGAAGATGCTGAAAAAATCTTACAGAAACATAAAATTGAAAAACTCCCTCTTGTTGATAATAACGGCGTATTACAAGGCTTGATTACAATTAAAGATATTGAAAAAGTAATCGAGTTTCCAAACTCTGCAAAAGATAAACAAGGTCGTTTATTAGTAGGTGCAGCTGTTGGAGTAACAGCTGATGCAATGCAGCGCATCGATGCTTTAGTAAAAGCAAATGTTGATGTAATTGTTATTGATACAGCTCATGGACATTCAAAAGGTGTATTAGACAAAGTGAGAGAAGTTCGTGAAAAGTATCCAAAATTAAATATTATCGCTGGTAACGTTGCAACAGCTGAAGCAACTCGTGAATTAATTGAAGCAGGTGCAAATATTGTTAAGGTTGGTATTGGACCAGGTTCTATTTGTACAACACGCGTTGTAGCTGGTGTTGGTGTTCCTCAATTAACAGCAGTTTATGACTGTGCGACAGAAGCTCGTAAACACGGTGTCCCAGTCATTGCTGACGGTGGAATTAAATATTCTGGTGATATTGTAAAAGCATTAGCAGCAGGTGCACACGTTGTTATGCTTGGAAGTATTTTTGCCGGTGTAGCAGAAAGCCCTGGAGATACAGAAATTTACCAAGGTCGTCAATTTAAAGTATACCGCGGTATGGGTTCTGTTGGAGCAATGGAAAAAGGAAGTAAAGATCGTTATTTCCAAGAAGGCAATAAAAAACTTGTTCCAGAAGGAATTGAAGGCCGTGTTCCATTTAAAGGTCCTTTAGCGGATACGGTACATCAATTAGTTGGTGGATTACGTGCAGGTATGGGATATTGCGGTGCAGCTGATTTACCATTCTTACGTGAAAATGCACAGTTTATCCGTATGTCAGGTGCTGGATTACGTGAAAGTCATCCGCATGATGTCCAAATTACAAAAGAGTCACCAAACTATTCATTATAATGTCGGATATCAAAATAGACAGAGATTTAGTATCTCTGTCTATTTTTTTTTGATTGTGTTAGAATAACGTTTATGTGAGTACAAATATATTGGGGGTAACAAAAGTGACAGGTATGTTCCGTAGGCAAATGATTGCGATTGTAACAGTACTTACACTATTTTGCAGCATGTTTTTTACATACAGCAGCGCATTTGCAGAAACAAATGCTCCTTTGAATGTTGATGCAGGTGCGGCAATTTTAGTGGAAGCAAATTCTGGAAAGATTTTATATCAAAAAAATCCAGATGAACTATTAGCAATTGCGAGTATGACAAAAATAATGAGTGAGTATTTAGTTCATGATGCAGTCGCAAAAGGGAAAATTAAGTGGGATCAAAAAACAAAAATTTCTGAATATGCTCATACTATTTCACAAGACCGTTCTTTATCAAATGTTCCTTTAGAAAATGGCGGTACTTATACTGTAAAAGAGTTATACGAGGCAATGGCAATTTATTCTGCAAATGGTGCAACGATTGCCTTAGCTGAATTAATCGGTGGTTCAGAAGCTAATTTTGTTAAGATGATGAATGACAAAGCGAAAGAGCTTGGATTAAAAAACTATAAATTTGTAAACTGTACAGGATTAACAAATAAAGATTTAAAAGGGCAGCAGCCTGAAGGGACAACTCCGGATGAAGAGAATAAAATGTCTGCTAGAGATTGTGCAATCTTAGCGCAGCATTTAATTAAAGAGTATCCAGATACGTTAGAGACATCTAAAATCCCGAAAAAGACATTCCAAGAAGGTGGAAAATATCCAGTGAACATGGATAACTGGAACTGGATGTTACCTGGATTAGTTATGCAATATGAAGGGGTAGATGGTTTGAAAACAGGTTCTACTCCAGAAGCTGGGGATTGTTTTACGGGTACAGCAGAACGTAATGGTATGCGTTTAATTTCTGTTGTTATTAATACGAAATCTCACACAGCACGTTTTGCAGAAACTAAGAAGCTATTTGATTACGGTTTTACGAATTTCCAAACGAAAACAGTATATCCGAAAAATTCTCAAGTAAAAGGTCATGAAACAGTTCATGTAAATAAAGCAAAAGATACAGATGTAGCAGTGCAAACGAAGGAAGAAGTTGTACTTCCAATGCCAAAAGGAAGTAAAGATGTTTATAAAACAGATTTCAAAGCAGTAAATAAAGAGAATGAGGCGCCAATCAAAAAAGGCACCACACTTGGTTATATGACTGTATCAGCAAAAGATGCAAATGATGTAGGATTTTTAACCGGTAAGTCAATGGAAGTAGATCTTGTAACAAAACAAGATGTAGAGAAAGCAAACTGGTTTGTTCTTTCTATGCGCAGCATTGGTTCTTTCTTTAGTGATATATGGAATGGTGCAGTTGATACTGTAAAAGGTTGGTTCTAAGAGCTCCCCATAGGGGGGCTTTTTTAATTTCCTGTTTTTCGCACCGATTTTATCAAAAAATAGTAGACAAGCCTCTAATAAGTAATGGTAGAATGTAAGAGTATTCTTACTTTTCGTCGTAAGTGGGGAAAAGCAATTCACCTAGGGGGGTTTTTGTACATGATAAATGTAACAGGAACAGAGCGTGTAAAACGTGGAATGGCAGAAATGCAAAAAGGCGGCGTCATTATGGACGTAGTTAACGCTGAGCAAGCAAAAATTGCAGAAGCAGCAGGTGCGGTTGCTGTTATGGCATTAGAACGAGTTCCGGCTGATATTCGTGCAGCAGGTGGCGTTTCGCGTATGGCAGATCCAACGATTGTAGAAGAAGTAATGGGTGCTGTATCAATTCCAGTTATGGCAAAATGTCGTATCGGCCATCTTGTGGAAGCGCGTGTACTTGAATCATTAGGGGTAGACTATATTGATGAGAGTGAAGTATTAACTCCGGCTGATGAAGTGTACCATTTAAATAAACGTGATTACACTGTTCCGTTTGTATGTGGATGCCGTGATATCGGTGAAGCAGCGCGTCGTATTGCTGAAGGCGCATCTATGCTTCGTACAAAAGGTGAGCCTGGCACAGGGAATATTGTAGAAGCTGTACGTCATATGCGTCAAGTAAACGCAGAAATTCGTCAAGTTGCGAACCTACGTGAAGATGAATTAATGACATATGCAAAAAACACTGGTGCTCCTTATGAAGTATTACTTGAAATTAAACGTCTTGGTCGTTTACCAGTTGTAAACTTTGCAGCAGGCGGCGTTGCAACTCCAGCTGATGCTGCATTAATGATGCAACTTGGTGCAGATGGTGTATTCGTAGGTTCTGGTATTTTCAAATCAGAAAACCCAGAAAAATTTGCACGTGCAATTGTTGAAGCAACAACACATTATGAAGATTATGAATTAATTGCTCGTCTTTCTAAAGGACTGGGTAATGCAATGAAAGGTGTTGAAATTTCAACATTATTACCAGAACAACGCATGCAAGAGCGCGGTTGGTAATTAAAGGAGTTTTTGAAATGATTACAATCGGTGTATTGGGACTTCAAGGAGCTGTTCGTGAACATGTACGTGCAATAGAAGCAAGTGGTGCACAAGCTATTATTGTGAAACATACAGAGCAGTTAGATGAAGTAGATGGACTTATTTTACCAGGCGGTGAAAGCACAACAATGCGCCGTCTTATTGATAAATATGGTTTCATGGAACCGCTTCGTGAATTTGCTAAAACAGGAAAACCGATGTTTGGTACATGTGCAGGTATGATTTTACTTGCAAAGAACCTTATTGGATATGAAGAATCACATATTGGTGCAATGGATATTACCGTTGAACGCAATGCGTTTGGTCGCCAAAAAGATAGCTTTGAGGCTGCCCTTTCTATGAAAGGTGTGGGCGAAGACTTTATCGGTGTATTTATTCGTGCGCCATATGTTGTCGATGTAGAAGATCATGTAGAAGTATTATGTACACATGAAGATCGCATGGTAGCGGTTCGACAAAATCATTTATTAGCAGCTTCTTTCCATCCAGAATTAACAGATGATCATCGTGTTACGGCTTATTTCGTAGAGATGGTGAAAGAAGCGAAAATGAAAAAAGTCGTATAAGTGACTTGCAACTTGTGTAAGATTATAGTAAATTGATGATAATAATTTTATAAAATAAGCGTGTTGATAGGAAGTAGTAACAAATGTTGTTTCTTATAGAGAGTCGGTGGTTGGTGGAAACCGATAGAAACAGTTTGTGAATCCATCCTGGAATGGAATGTGGAATATCTTTATGATTAGTAAGCATTTCCGGTGAAGAGCCGTTATTTCTACTTGAGAGGAAAGCAATGGTGCTTTCAACTAGGGTGGCAACGCGGGTTAACTCCCGTCCCTTTTTACAGGGACGGGAGTTTTTTGTGTTTTATAAAACAAAAGGAGGAATATATAATGCTTGATATTAAATTTTTACGTGCGAATTTTGAAGAAGTAAAAGCAAAATTACAGCATAGAGGGGAAGATTTAACTGATTTCGGTCGTTTTGAAGAATTAGATACAAGAAGAAGAGAGTTACTTGTTCAAACAGAGGAATTGAAAAGCAAACGTAATGAAGTATCTCAACAGATCTCTGTGTTAAAACGTGAAAAGAAAGATGCAGAGGCACTAATTTTAGAGATGCGTGAAGTAGGAGAAAAAGTAAAGGATCTTGATAATGAGCTTCGTACAGTTGAAGAAGATTTAGAAAGATTAATGCTTTCTATTCCAAATATCCCACATGAATCTGCACCAATTGGTGAAACAGAGGATGATAACGTGGTAGCACGTACTTGGGGAGAGGTAAGAGAGTTTAATTTTGAACCAAAACCTCACTGGGATCTTGCAACTGACTTAGGAATTTTAGATTTCGAGCGTGCTGCTAAAGTAACGGGAAGCCGTTTTGTATTTTCTAAAGGTGCAGGTGCAAAGTTAGAACGTGCTTTAATTAGTTTTATGCTTGATCTTCATACAGAAGAACACGGATATGAAGAAGTGTTACCTCCATATATGGTAAATCGTGCAAGTATGACAGGGACAGGACAGCTTCCAAAATTTGAAGAAGATGCATTCCGTATTGAAAGTGAAGACTATTTCTTGATTCCTACAGCTGAAGTACCTGTAACAAATATGCATCGTGATGAGATTTTAAGTGCAGACCAATTGCCCATTCGTTATGCAGCATTTAGTGCGTGCTTCCGTTCTGAAGCAGGTTCAGCTGGTCGTGATACACGTGGTTTAATTCGTCAGCATCAATTTAATAAAGTAGAACTTGTGAAATTTGTAAAACCTGAAGATTCTTATGAGGAACTAGAAAAATTAACAAATGATGCAGAACGTGTATTACAATTATTAGACCTTCCATACCGTGTGATGAGCATGTGTACAGGAGATCTAGGATTTACAGCGGCGAAGAAATACGATATCGAAGTATGGATTCCTAGCTACGGTACATATCGTGAAATTTCTTCTTGTAGTAACTTTGAAGCTTTCCAAGCAAGACGTGCAAACATTCGTTTCCGTCGTGAGCCGAATGCTAAACCAGAACCTGTTCATACACTAAATGGATCTGGGCTTGCAATTGGACGTACAGTTGCAGCAATTTTAGAAAACTACCAGCAAGAAGATGGTACAATTATAATTCCAGAAGTTCTTCGCCCTTATATGGGAGGAAAAACAGTTATTAAATAAAGTTTTATTCATACACATCTCTTGTTATCCAGCAAGAATAAAGTGGAATTTTTAACAGGAGAAGAGATACATTTGACACTGACGATCTTCCTGTTTATTAGATTAGGATAAATTGTATGAGAAGGGAAAGAGAAAAAATCTCTTTCCTTTCCTTTTCTATATATAGCAGGGTTGACGAACTGTTTTTCTTTTGATATTATATTTCATGTCATGTGAATACGGAGGAATACCCAAGTCTGGCTGAAGGGATCGGTCTTGAAAACCGACAGGCGGTGCGAGCCGCGCGGGGGTTCGAATCCCTCTTCCTCCGCCATATATAATTGACAACAGCGCATATAAGTGGAGATTGGAGAACTCGTTACCAACACGTAACGAGTTTTTATTTTAACCAATCAGGAAGTAGCATATAGGAGATATAATCTCTTATAGAAACACTCATATTCCGAGGATTATCTTCATAGATATGAAAGGAGCTACCATGGATATTATTATACAAACGTTTCCGCTTGACGGAAAAACACTATACTATGTACAATGCCCCGTTTGCAAGAAAAATAAAATTTTAAACAGTGCTGCGAACGTATCTCGTATTGTAAGTGATGAAACATTTCGTAAACTTAGTGGTTGCATCTGTGATGTGAAACAAGAAGTGAAGAAGGTAGAAGCACCAAAACAAATCGAAAAACAAGCAGCTGCAAAACGTAAAGTAATTACGGCTGTTATTAACGGGACAGAAATGACGGTAAAAGAAATTGCTGAGGCGTACGATATCAGTGTAAGCACTGTACGTCAGCGCATTAATGCCGGAAAATCAGAGAGCGAAATTATTGCTCCGACCAAAAAGAAAAACTAAGTTTATAGGAAAAACCCGTGCGATTGCACGGGTTTTTTATTTTACAAGTTTACGTGTTTGTTGTAAGAAGTGACCAATTTTCTTAACGATTGGTTCAATTGAATTTTCATTTTGCAAAATATCATATTCATTAATATTAAGACGTAGTATAGGGCAAGCATTAAAATCATTAATCCAATTTTCATAGCGTGCGTGCATCTCTTCCCAATACTCAATCGGTGTTTGCTGTTCCATAGGTCTTCCACGCTCTTTAATACGATCTACGATATCTTCAAATGATCCTTCTAGATAAATGAGTAAATCAGGGTGTGGGAAGTAAGGTGTCATAACCATTGCGTCGAATAAGCTTTTATACGTTTCATAATCTGTAGCAGTCATTGTTCCTTTTTCATAATGCATTTTTGCAAAAATTCCCGTATCTTCATAAATAGAACGGTCTTGAATAAATCCACCACCGTATTCGAAGATTCTTTTTTGTTCTTTAAAACGTTCTGCTAAGAAATAAACTTGTAAGTGGAAGCTCCAACGTGTGAAGTCATTGTAAAATTTGTCTAAATACGGATTAGAATCTACTTTTTCAAAAGATGTGCGGTAACCAAGTGCATCTGCTAATGCATTTGTCATTGTGGATTTTCCGACACCCACTGTTCCTGCAATCGTAATAACAGCATCATTTGGAATATCGTATTTTTGTCTCAAATTCATTACTGGTTAATCTCCTTCGTCAGTGTATTTTGTAATGCTGATAAGATTACGTTTAAGTCCGATTCATTTTTCACAAAATCCATATTATCTCCGTTGAATTTTAGTACAGGGATGCTCGGATGATCTTGTTTGAAAGCTTCCATTGCCGCTTCGTAATCTTCAATGAGTTGTAGTAAATAATTTGGATCTATATTTTTTTCGAATTCCCGTCCGCGCATGGCAATTCGTTTTTGTAGTGTTTCTAAGCTTGCTGTTATATACACGATGACGTTTGGAACGGGCATATCTTGTGTTAAGATACGATAAATTTGCATGTATTTCTCGTATTGGGAACCCTGTAATGTTCGAGATGCAAAAATTAAATTTTTGAATATATGGTAATCTGCTACAACAGGAATATGTTGTTTTAAATATTTTGTATCGATGTCTTCTAGTTGCTTATAACGGTTGCAGAGGAAAAACATTTCTGTTTGAAAGCTCCATTCTTGGATGTCTTCGTAAAACTTGCCTAAGAAAGGATTCTCATCAACGATTTCTTTCAATAAATGGAGTTGCATGTGAGTCGATATCGCTTTCGCGAGTGAAGTTTTTCCGACACCAATTGGTCCTTCGACCGTAATAAATGGTACTCCGGTCACGCTGTTGCCTCCTTCCAAAACATAATTTAGCACTAATAAAAAGCACAAAACAGAATTATTGTAGCATAAGAGGAGGCAGAAAGGACTAGTTTTCATAAAAAGTTAGAAAATCGACCTATGTTGTTACAACTTTAAATCAAATGATAGGGAAGTGTTTGCTTTTAAAGTTGTTTGCATAATATGCAGGGCGTGTTTATTATCTTGGTCGCAATTGGATGCAATGCAATCTTCAGGTACATATAATTGATAATTTCTCATATGAGCGTCATTTGCGGTAAATAGGATGCATATATTTCCAGCTACCCCCGTTAAAATAAGATTTTCTATCTTTAAATGACCTAACAATGAATTTAAGGGGGTTTCATAAAAAGCAGAATAATGTGGTTTAATAAAAATATAATCATCGCTTGAGGGTGCTATTTTTTTTATAATTTCTTGGCTATATTCATTTGTGCAATAGGTAATAAGTTCGTTGATATCAGCTCTCCATAAATGGTAATGATCATTTACATAAATAATTGGACAGCCAGAGTTTTTCATTTTTTGTTTGAGTTGTAAAATGGATTCTGTAATATTTTTGCATTTTCGTGCTAAGATAGGTCCATGTGAAAATTGAAAATCATTAATCATATCGATGATAAGAAGTGCTGTATTTTTCATATGTAATCTCCTTTCCTTTCTCTTTAGATTGGATTGAATATAGAAAAGTTATTTGTGATGAAAGGATTTTGTTATGGAAGAAGATATTTATTTTATGAAGCTCGCGATAGAGGAAGCAAAAAAGGCTGAAGAAATACAAGAAGTACCAATTGGTGCAGTTGTTGTAGTGGACGGTGAGGTAGTAAGTCGTGCGCACAACTTGCGTGAAACAGAGCAACGGTCAATTGCTCACGCTGAATTGTTAGCGATTGATGATGCGTGCAAAAAGTTAGGGACGTGGCGTTTGGAAAATGCAACCCTATATGTCACATTAGAGCCGTGTCCAATGTGTGCTGGTGCAATTGTGTTATCGCGTGTAAAACGTGTTGTATATGGAGCGAGTGACCCAAAAGGTGGATGTGCTGGCACATTAATGAATTTATTAACAGAGGAACGGTTTAATCATCAATCTGAAGTTGTGGTTGGTGTATTAGAAGAAGAGTGTGGAGCCTTATTAACAACCTTTTTCCGAGAACTACGCAAAAAGAGGAAGAAAGAGAAGGAAAAACTGGATAAAAATAGTCTTTGTTAACACGTTGCAATTTTCTAGGAAACAAGTTATACTGATATTGCCTTCAGATAAGGCAACTAAATATGGTTTTAACTTTGCCGTGCTAAGCGGGGAGGTAGCGGTGCCCTGTACTCGCAATCCGCTCTAGCGAGGCCGAATCCCTTCTCGAGGTTATGCTACTGTAGGGTCTGCCTTAAGTAAGTGGTGTTGACGTTTGGGTCCTGCGCAACGGGACCCCGTGAACCTTGTCAGGTCCGGAAGGAAGCAGCAATAAGCGGGTCTTCTCGTGTGCCGCAGGAGTGCCTGAACCGAGCTAACTGCTTAAGTAACGCTTATGGTACGTAATCGACAGAAGGTGCACGGCAGTTATATAGCATATAAAACTCATCCTATATGAATAGGATGGGTTTTTTGTATGGAAAATAACTTTTGGAATCTATAATCAGAATAGGTTATAATAAGATGAAACTTTAATCAGTGGGAGATTATTTATCCCCCCTGATTATCAGTCGAACGAATCGGGCTTTTACGGGCAGTTTATCTCCCATCTAATTTTTTGTTTTAAGCTGGGGATTACTGTTCACAAATAGCGGGATAACCGAGATAATAACCTTTGGGGGAGGCCGTATTTTCGTGTCATACCAGGCGTTATACCGAACATGGAGACCGCAAAAATTTGAAGATGTAGTCGGTCAAAAGCACGTAACGAAAACGTTGCAAAATGCCCTTCTTCAAGAGAAAGCATCACATGCCTATGTGTTTTCTGGTCCAAGAGGAACAGGGAAAACAACAATTGCAAAGGTATTTGCCAAAGCAATCAACTGTGAGCATGCTCCTACAGCTGAACCTTGTAATGAATGTCCTGCATGCTTAGGAATTACGCAAGGTGCTATTTCAGATGTATTAGAAATTGACGCGGCTTCGAATAACGGTGTAGATGAAATTCGAGATATAAGAGATAAAGTGAAATATGCTCCAAGCGAAGTTCGCTATAAAGTATATATTATTGATGAAGTTCACATGCTTTCTATGGGTGCTTTTAATGCGCTATTAAAAACATTAGAAGAACCCCCGCAGCATGTTATCTTTATTTTAGCAACGACAGAACCACATAAAATTCCACCAACAATTATTTCTCGTTGTCAGCGTTTTGAGTTTCGAAAAATATCAGTGCATGATATTGTCGAACGATTAACAACTGTTGTAAACAACGAAGGAACGAAAGTGGACGAGGAAGCGCTTCAAATTGTAGCGCGTGCCGCAGAAGGTGGTATGCGTGATGCATTAAGTTTAATTGATCAAGCTATTTCTTATAGTGATGAAGTGGTGACAGTAGAAGATGTATTAGCGGTTACAGGTTCTGTTTCACAGCGATATTTAGCAAACCTTGTAGAGTGCATCTATGAAAATGATGTATCAAAAGCGCTGCGTATTGTTGATGATATTATGAATCAAGGGAAAGATCCACTTCGCTTCATGGAAGACTTCATTTACTATTATCGAGATATGCTTTTGTATCAAACTTCGCCTCAGCTAGAGGATATGCTAGAGAGAGTTATTGTTGATGATTCATTTCGTAAGTTAAGTCAGGATATGCAGCCTGAAATGATTTATGAAATTATTCATACGCTTAGTAAAAGTCAACAAGAAATGAAATGGACAAACCATCCTCGTATTTTTTTAGAGGTAGTTATGGTGCAATTGTGTCAGCAATTTGCGATGAAAGCAAATGGAGCGGATCGGTTGCAAGCTGTTTTACAAAGAATGCAGCAATTAGAACAGGAATTAGAAAATATGAAGCAACATGGTGTACCAGTTTCTGTGCAACAAGAGGTCAAAGAAACAAGGGTTACACCGAAGCCGACTCGTTCTGGTAGTATGAAAATACCTGTCGGGCGTGTTCATGAAGTTTTAAAACAAGCGACTCGTAAAGATTTAGAGCAACTAAAGAGTGCGTGGGGTGAACTGTTAGAGCGATTGAAAAATTATAATAAAGTTGCTTATGCGGTTTTGTTAGAAAACAGTGAGCCAGTCGCAGCTTCTACTACTTCTTATGTTCTTGCTTTTAAGTATGAAATACATTGTAAAATGGCGAGTGAAAATCGCGAGGCAACAGATACGGTAGAGCAAATTCTCTTTGAACTGTTTGGAAAGAGGTTGCAAATGATTGCAATCCCAAAAAGTGAATGGGGAAAAATTCGTGAGGGTTTCTTACAACATGAAGGTAGTCCTTCAGAAGAAGCGGAAAAGCCGAAAGATCCTCTTATCGAAGAAGCTGTAAAGATTGTGGGAGAACAATTAATTGAAATAAGAGAGTAAAACACGTCTTAAATGGATTTTTCTTTATTAAACTATAAACATTCATTAAGAACCAATTAGGAGGAATTATTATGATGCGTGGTGGAATGGGAAATATGAATAACATGATGAAACAAATGCAGAAAATGCAAAAACAAATGGCGAAAGCACAAGAGGAACTTGGTGAAAAAACAGTTGAGGGAACAGCTGGCGGTGGTATGGTAACAGTTATCGCGAATGGACATAAGCAAATTTTAGAAGTGAAAATTAAAGAAGAAGTTGTAGATCCAGAAGATATCGAAATGTTACAAGACCTTGTATTAGCTGCAACGAATGATGCATTAAAGAAAGCAGAAGAGCTATCATCTTCTACAATGGGACAATTTACAAAAGGATTGAATTTACCTGGCGGTATGTTCTAGGAGGTTGGTCATAGATGCACTACCCAGAACCAATCTCAAAGCTAATTGATAGCTTTATGAAATTGCCAGGAATCGGGCCGAAAACAGCTGTTCGCCTGGCCTTTTTCGTATTGGATATGAAAGAAGATGATGTATTAGATTTTGCGAAGTCACTTGTAAATGCAAAGCGAAAC
>NZ_JAMYWS010000001.1:32500-90000 GCF_024159135.1 Bacillus sp. 3103sda1
CGCAGTGAATAGGCCCAAGCGACTGTTTAGCAAAAACACAGGTCTCTGCGAAGCCGTAAGGCGAAGTATAGGGGCTGACACCTGCCCGGTGCTGGAAGGTTAAGGAGAGGGGTTAGCGCAAGCGAAGCTCTGAACTGAAGCCCCAGTAAACGGCGGCCGTAACTATAACGGTCCTAAGGTAGCGAAATTCCTTGTCGGGTAAGTTCCGACCCGCACGAAAGGTGTAACGATTTGGGCACTGTCTCAACCAGAGACTCGGTGAAATTATAGTACCTGTGAAGATGCAGGTTACCCGCGACAGGACGGAAAGACCCCGTGGAGCTTTACTGTAGCCTGATATTGAATTTTGGTACAGCTTGTACAGGATAGGCGGGAGCCTTTGAAGCCGGAGCGCTAGCTTCGGTGGAGGCGCTGGTGGGATACCGCCCTGGCTGTATTGAAATTCTAACCTACGGGTCTTATCGACCCGGGAGACAGTGTCAGGTGGGCAGTTTGACTGGGGCGGTCGCCTCCTAAAAAGTAACGGAGGCGCCCAAAGGTTCCCTCAGAATGGTTGGAAATCATTCGTAGAGTGCAAAGGCATAAGGGAGCTTGACTGCGAGACCTACAAGTCGAGCAGGGACGAAAGTCGGGCTTAGTGATCCGGTGGTTCCGCATGGAAGGGCCATCGCTCAACGGATAAAAGCTACCCCGGGGATAACAGGCTTATCTCCCCCAAGAGTCCACATCGACGGGGAGGTTTGGCACCTCGATGTCGGCTCATCGCATCCTGGGGCTGTAGTCGGTCCCAAGGGTTGGGCTGTTCGCCCATTAAAGCGGTACGCGAGCTGGGTTCAGAACGTCGTGAGACAGTTCGGTCCCTATCCGTCGTGGGCGTAGGAAATTTGAGAGGAGCTGTCCTTAGTACGAGAGGACCGGGATGGACGCACCGCTGGTGTACCAGTTGTTCTGCCAAGGGCATAGCTGGGTAGCTATGTGCGGAAGGGATAAGTGCTGAAAGCATCTAAGCATGAAGCCCCCCTCAAGATGAGATTTCCCATAGCGTTAAGCTAGTAAGATCCCTGAAAGATGATCAGGTTGATAGGTTCGAGGTGGAAGCATGGTGACATGTGGAGCTGACGAATACTAATAGATCGAGGACTTAACCATATAATATGAAGCAAATGTTATCTAGTTTTGAAGGAATATACCTTCATAAGTCTGGTAATGATGGCAGAGAGGTCACACCCGTTCCCATACCGAACACGGAAGTTAAGCTCTCTAGCGCCGATGGTAGTTGGGACTTTGTCCCTGTGAGAGTAGGACGTTGCCAGGCAAACGAAAGACGAGTCATTGGACTCGTCTTTTTATTTTTACCCCGGTATTCTCGAGTAGTAGGATTCACTCTTAAGAAATAGATGGGGTACCGTCTATAAGGGCAGGTTGATTCAACTATTTCTCAGACAGACACTTTGCCTAGAAATGATTCATACACTAAAAGTGTAAAAGGACGTATATATTTTAAAAAAGTGTTAACGCTTATAAATGTATTGTTTCATTTCGTATAGAGGGGAGGAAGGCTTAATTATCGTTTGTCTAGTTTTATATAATGATGGTTAGATAGACTACGATAAATAAGCGAATATATGGGGTACGTTACAACAAAAGAAGAGATTTGTATTGTGTGTGAACATAAGAAGGATAGTGGAATTCATTTGTATACGAGTTTTATATGTGAATCATGTGAGCGAGAAATGATAGAAACAAGTACAAATAATCCGAAGTATATGTTTTATTTACAGCAATTGCGAAAGATACAAGTATCGCGTTAGAAAATAGGCATATTTGCCTATTATTTTTTTTGTACAAATCTCGGTATAATGTAGAGAGAATGAATAATAAGGAAGAGTGAGTATGGATCAAAGAAAAATGCCCTTATATGAAGCATTAAAGACCTTTGTAAGTAAGAAGCCAGTATCCTTTCATGTTCCAGGTCATAAAAGTGGAACGAATTTTCCAGATGAAGCACAGGAGTATTTTCATGATATACTTTCTATTGACGTAACAGAGCTTACTGGACTGGATGATCTTCATAGTCCATTTGAATGTATAGAAGAAGCACAACAATTATTAGCAGAGTTATATGAAGTACAAAAAAGTTATTTTTTAATCAATGGTTCAACCGTTGGGAATTTAGCTATGCTGTTAGCATGCTGTAATGAACATGATACGGTTCTTGTACAAAGAAATGCTCATAAATCCATTATGAATGGTCTTAAATTAGCTGGGGCACGTCCTGTCTTTCTAGAGCCATGGATTAATGAAAAATATGGTGTCCCAGTGGGTGTTCCTTATAAAGTGATTGAAGCTGCAATTCAACAATATCCACAAGCGAAAGCTCTTATTTTAACGCATCCCAATTATTATGGTATGGGTGTAGATTTAGAAAAGAGTGTTGCATTAGCACATGCACATCGTATTCCTGTTTTGGTAGATGAGGCACATGGAGCGCATTTTTGTGTTGGAGAGCCTTTTCCAAAATCGGCACTTGCATACGGAGCTGATATCGTTGTTCATTCAGCACATAAAACATTACCAGCAATGACAATGGGATCATACTTACATGTAAATAGCACTCTCGTTGATGAAGAAAGGGTTTCTTCTTATTTAAATATATTGCAATCTAGTAGTCCGTCTTATCCAATAATGGCTTCATTAGATATAGCCCGTTTTGCATTAGCGAAGATAAAAGAAGAAGGTTGTAAGGAGATTGCTACATTTACTCAGCAAATTCGTACAGCATTAAATCGTATTCCACAATTTGCTGTTTTAGAGTATCCAATACAAGATGCATTAAAAGTAACAGTGCAAACACGCTGTAAGCTCTCTGGATATGAATTACAACGTGTATTTGAAGAGATCGGTATGTATGTTGAAATGGCAGATCCCTATAATGTTTTACTTATCTTACCACTCCAAGTAAATGAGGATTATATAAAAGTAATTGATAGGCTACAAGGTGCACTATGCTCATATGATGTAGAAGATACTAGGCCGTGTATTTATTATCCTGATAAAGAAAAGTTATCTTCTTTATCGTTTACATATAAGGAGTTGGAGAAGTATAAGAAAAAAGTTGTACCTTTACAGGAGGCGTTAGGTATGATTGCGGCCGAGATGATTATACCGTATCCACCAGGGATTCCTTTGCTTATGTATGGAGAAGAAATTACGTTAGAGCATATAAATCAAATTTCTTATTTAGAAGAGACTAGTGCACGTTTTCAAGGAAATACAAAAAATATTACTGTATATGATATATAGAGAAAGAGGTTTTTATAGATGAAGGGATTGTTTGTAACAATTGAAGGACCAGAAGGATCAGGAAAATCTACATTAATTACAAAATTATTGCCGTACTTTGAGAAGAAGGAACAAAAAGTAATGGCAACACGCGAACCAGGTGGTATTACAATTTCAGAAGAAATTCGTACCATTTTACATAAAAAAGAGCATACAATGATGGAAGCACGTACAGAAGCATTATTATATGCTGCAGCACGCAGACAACATCTAGTAGAGAAAGTCATGCCAGCCTTAGAAGATAGTTATATTGTAATATGTGATCGTTTTATTGATAGCTCCCTTGCTTATCAAGGATATGCAAGAGGTCTTGGTGTCGACAAGGTGTTTGAAATTAATCGTTTTGCAACAGAAGATTGTATGCCAGATATTACAATCTATTTAGATATTGATCCAGAGGTTGGCTTAGCACGTATTAGAAAAGATGATAATAGAGAAGTAAACCGTTTAGATTTAGAAAGTATGGAGTTTCATAAACGTGTTCGTGAAGGATATTTACAATTAGTAGATCGATTTGCGGATCGCATCGTCGTTGTAAATGCAGATCAACCAATGGAAGCCGTTGTAGAAGAAGTTACTCAGCTTATTGAACAAAAGTTGTTATAATAGAAGAAAGTATAAAAAGTGAGGTATGAAACATGACGAAGACGTGGGAACAACTGTCTCTTATACAACCCATTGTTGTAAAAATGTTAATGAATAGTATTGCAAAAGAGCGTATATCCCACGCTTATTTGTTAGAAGGGCCAAAAGGAACAGGGAAGCTTGAAACAGCTATACAAATGGCGAAAAGCTTTCTTTGTTTGCAGCGAAATGGAGTAGAGCCTTGTCATACATGTACGAATTGCCGGCGTATTCATTCGGGCAATCACCCAAACGTATATACCGTTACACCAGATGGGTTATCAATTAAGAAGCAGCAAATCCATGAATTGCAAGAAGAATTTTCTAAAACCGGTTTAGAAGCAACTAAAAAAATATATATTATTGAGCATGCAGATAAGATGACGACAAATGCTGCAAATACATTGCTTAAATTTTTAGAAGAACCGAGCAGTGATACAACAGCTATTTTATTAACGGAGCAAAGTCATCAAATTTTAAGTACCATTCTATCACGATGTCAAATTGTTACATTTCGCTCTCTTCCAAAAGATGCTCTGGTAAATCGGTTACAAAGGGAAGAAGTAAGTTTTTCTTTAGGGAATCTTGCGGCTGAACTTACAAATAGTTTTGATGAGGCGTTATCGTTTTGTGGTGATGAATGGTTTGCACAAGCACGAACTTTAGTGATAAAATTATGTGAAGCCCTAGAGAAAGATACCACGTCTCTTTTTTTTGTACAGGAGAAGTGGGTGAAGCATTTTGGAGAGAAAGAACAATTACAGTTAGGATTAGATATGTTGCTCCTTATTTATAAGGATTTATTATATGTTCAATTGGGAGAAGAAGATCGTCTAGTTTTTCAAGACCAAAAAGGGTTATTCCAATCTTTTTCCTATTCTCAAAAGCGCATTGTATCGGCTCTTTTCAATATATTAGAAGCAAAAAATAGAATCAACGCTAATGTAAATGCGCAGCTTGTGTTCGAACAGTTAGTGTTGCGGTTGCAGGAGGGATGACCGTTTGTATGATGTAGTAGGTGTTCGTTTTAAGAAGGCCGGAAAAGTGTATTACTTTGACCCAAATCAATTTGATATCTCAGAAAATGAATTTGCGATCGTGGAAACAGTACGGGGAATTGAATATGGGAAAGTTGTCATCACGAAGAAACAAGTCGATGAAAATGATGTTGTACTCCCATTAAAGAAAGTCATTCGTATCGCAGATGAAAATGATCGTACAATTGTTGAGGAAAATAAACGTGCAGCAAAAGAAGCGTATCAAGTTTGTCAGCAAAAAGTAGTCGAGCATGATCTTGATATGAAACTTGTTGACGTGGAGTATACATTTGATCGCAATAAGGTTATTTTTTATTTTACAGCGGATGGTCGTATTGATTTTCGTGAGCTTGTAAAAGACTTAGCCGCTATTTTTCGGACAAGAATCGAGTTAAGACAGATTGGTGTTCGTGATGAAGCAAAAATGCTTGGCGGTATTGGTCCATGCGGTCGAATGCTGTGCTGTTCTACTTTTTTAGGGGATTTTGAACCTGTATCCATTAAAATGGCAAAAGATCAAAATTTATCATTAAATCCTGCGAAAATCTCTGGGTTATGTGGTCGACTGATGTGTTGTTTAAAGTATGAAAATGATGAATATGAAGCAGCAAAAGAGCAGCTTCCAGATTTAGATGAAAAAATACAAACACCGCATGGTCTTGGTCGTGTAATCGGGTTAAATATTTTAGAAAGATTAATTCAAGTGGAATTAGTAGACAAGGAACGGATAGTAGAATATACGTTAGATGAATTAATAAATAAAGGGGTCGTTTCGAGTCAAACCACAGATTAATGAGGTGGGTGCTTGTGGAGAAAAAAGATATTTTTGCAGCGGTTTCTAGTATGGAAGAGCAAATTGGATATCTCTATAAACAGTTGGGAGAGCTAAAGCAGCATCTCGCAGAGCTACTTGAAGAAAACCAACATATTAAAATGGAAAATGAAAATTTGCGAAATCGTTTTGAAGAAATTCAGAATAAGCAGAAACAAAAGTCGAATAAACGAAAAGAGATAAAGCCTAAAATAGATATCGGTGAAGGATATGATAATTTGGCACGCCTGTATCAAGAGGGTTTTCATATTTGTAATTTGCATTATGGAAGTGTACGTAAAGAAGGGGATTGTTTATTCTGTTTATCCTTTTTAAATAAAAAATAAAATTACCTTTCCAATAAATTGGAAAGGTAATTTTTTGTACATATAACCAAAATATAAGTAAAACAGATTAGACTGTTATGAACATAGCATAGATTGTCTTAACGTCTGTTAAAATAAGCTTGAATGATGAGGAAGGAAAGAAATATATGCAATTGTATGGAGATGAACGTTTAGATTATTTACTATCAAAAGATATGAAAATTATTCAAAGTCCGTCAGTATTTAATTTTTCATTAGATGCAGTATTATTAGCAAACTTTGCGTGGATGCCAATTCAGAAAGGGAATATATTAGATTTGTGCACAGGAAATGCAGTGATTCCTCTTTTATTAAGTTCCCGTACGAAAGGGAAGATTACGGGAGTTGAAATACAAGAGCGTATTTACAACATGGGTGTTAGAAGTGTTCAATATAATGATTTAGAAGAGAGAATACAGCTTATTCATGGTGATTTAAAGCATATGCCAGAGCAAATAGGGCGACATCAGTTTGATGTTGTTACATGCAATCCACCATACTTTCAAACACCAAAACCTTCTGAACAAAATTTTAATGAGCATTTAGCGATTGCTCGTCACGAAATTATGTGTACGTTAGAAGACGTTGTACGTGTTAGCAGCCAACTTGTTAAGCAAGGGGGAAAAGTGGCCTTTGTACATCGTCCTGGCCGTTTACTTGATATTGTAACGCTTATGAGAAAATATAAAATTGAACCAAAACGCCTCCAATTTGTATATCCAAAAGTAGGTAAAGAAGCCAATACGTTATTAATTGAAGGTATTAAAGATGGGAATGCTGATTTGAAAATTTTGCCGCCTCTTTTTGTATATGAAGATAATAACGAATATACGAAAGAAATGAACGCGATTTTATATGGAGCAGAATAAGCATTATTTTTATGTTGTTGAATGTGCCGATGGGAGCTACTATGCGGGATATACAAACCATTTAGAGAAGCGAATTGAAGCTCATAATAGCGGAAAAGGAGCACGCTATACAAGAGCAAGGCGTCCTGTTAGGTTAAAATACTTTGAAACTTATGAAGAAAAAAGGACTGCAATGCAGGCAGAATATCGTTTTAAGCAGTTAAAACGAAAACAAAAAGATGAGTATATACAAAAAGGAGACTATTATGTGGCAGCAAAAAAGCTTTCAAATGAATGAGAGAGGAACATTATATTTAGTTCCAACTCCAATTGGAAATTTAGAAGATATGACATTTCGCGCGATTCGTATATTAAAAGAAGCAGACTTTATTGCAGCAGAGGATACAAGGCAAACGAAAAAACTATGTAATTATTTTGAAATTGAAACACCGGTAATGAGTTATCATGAGCATAATAAAGAAGTGAGCGGTCGAAAAATTTTAGATATGTTAGAACAAGGAAAAACGGTAGCAATTGTCAGTGATGCAGGTATGCCATGTATTTCGGATCCTGGTTATGACATCGTTGTACAAGCAGTAGAGCAGCAGTATTCAGTTGTGCCCCTTCCTGGTCCAAATGCTGCGCTTACAGCATTAATTGCCTCTGGATTAGAGACAAAGCACTTTTATTTCTATGGATTTTTACAGAGACATAAAAAAGAGCGTAAAGCAGAATTAGAGAAGTTACGCTATATTCCAAATACAATGATGTTTTACGAAGCGCCACATCGATTAGGAGAAACATTAATTTCTATGAAAGATGTGTTAGGGAATAGAAATGTTGTATTGTGTCGTGAGCTTACGAAGAAATTTGAAGAATTTATTCGTGGTTCCTTAGAGGAAGTCATTCATTGGGCAAAGGAAAATGAAGTGCGCGGAGAGTTTTGTGTTCTAGTAGAAGGTTCTACGGAAGAAGCTGTAGATGAAGAAGCGTGGTGGGAAACGTTAACTGTTGAGGGACATGTTGAATACTACATAGAGGAGAAAGGTCTTTCTTCTAAAGAAGCAATTAAAATAGTTGCAAAAGATCGAAATATGTCGAAACGAGATGTATATCAAGCATACCATGTTTAAAAAATAAAAGCTTCTCTATTAGAGAAGCTTTATTTTGCTGCTGCGATAAATTGTTGTAATTCTTTTAAGATTTGCTCTGCACCTTCTGGGCTTAAAATGATTTTACCTTCAGCTAATGAAAGGTTACTATCAGAAACTTCACCAGTTACTTGGCAAGTCATGTTTGGCTTATATTTTTTTAAGATAATTTTCTCGTCATCAACGTAGATTTCAAGAGCATCCTTTTCTGCAATACCTAGTGTGCGGCGTAATTCAATTGGAATTACAACGCGGCCTAATTCATCAACTTTACGAACGATACCAGTAGATTTCATATTTGTTTCTCCTCCTCATATTTTGCAAGTTTGTACATCTATTTGAATTCGTCATTTTTCGACAAAATACCCTATGCACATATGATACCAATCATTGACATTTCCGTCAATTCTTTAATTGTAAAATTTATAAAAGTTTTGTAGATTTTCGCATCTACTTATTATATATACTAAAAAATAATAGATGTATAGAGAGATTTATTTTATTATCTTAATTTTATTGATAATTCCGAAGTGTTAAAATGTATATTTTTTCTTAATATGAGTAATAGATGATAAAGATATAGAGCATTCACTCGTCTTTATACCTAAGTTTTTGATATACTGTTTATAAATACATATGAGGTCATTTGGGAGGTTCAAAACAATGACAGAGGAAAATAAGACCTTTTACATTACCACTCCGATTTATTATCCAAGTGGAAAACTTCACATCGGACATGCTTATACGACGGTAGCGGGGGATGCAATGGCACGCTATAAACGTATGCAAGGATATGATGTCTACTATTTAACAGGCACTGATGAACATGGACAAAAGATTCAAAAGAAAGCAGAAGAATTAAATGTTACACCACAAGCGTATGTTGATAACATTGTAGCAGGAATTAAAGAGTTGTGGGGAAAAATGGATATTTCTTATGATGATTTTATCCGTACAACAGAAGATCGTCATAAAGAAGTTGTAGAAAAAATCTTTAAGCAACTTGTTGATCAAGGTGATATTTATCTTGATGAATATGAAGGTTGGTATTCTGTACAAGATGAAACATTCTATACAGAGCATCAACTTGTTGACCCAGTGATGGAAAATGGAAAAGTAATTGGTGGAAAGAGCCCAGATAGTGGTCATCCAGTAGAACTTGTTCGTGAAGAATCATATTTCTTTAGAATGGGGAAATATGTAGATCGACTATTAAAGTTCTATGAAGATAATCCACACTTCATTCAACCAGAATCACGCAAAAATGAAATGATTAATAATTTTATTAAACCAGGATTAGAAGATTTAGCTGTTTCTCGTACTTCTTTTGACTGGGGTGTTCGTGTACCGGGTAATCCGAAGCATGTTATTTACGTGTGGGTAGATGCATTATCTAACTATATTACGGCATTAGGTTACGGAACAGCGAATGAAGAAAAGTATAAAAAATATTGGCCAGCAGATGTTCATTTAGTAGGAAAAGAGATTGTTCGTTTCCATACAATTTATTGGCCAATTATTTTAATGGCTCTTGATTTACCACTTCCGAAAAAAGTATTTGCACATGGTTGGATTTTAATGAAAGATGGAAAAATGAGTAAATCAAAAGGAAATGTAGTAGATCCTGTCACATTAATTAATCGTTACGGTTTAGATGCACTTCGTTACTACCTACTTCGTGAGGTACCATTTGGATCAGATGGTGTATTTACACCAGAGGGATTTGTTGAGCGTATTAACTTCGATCTTGCGAATGATTTAGGAAATTTATTAAATCGCACAGTAGCAATGATTGATAAATATTTTGGTGGGGAAATTCCAGCCTACAAAGCAAATGTAACAGAATTTGATGAAACTTTAGTAACATTTGCAAAAGATACATTGCAAAAAGTAGAAGCTTCAATGGAAAACATGGAGTTTTCGGTAGCACTAAGCACAATTTGGCAATTTGTTAGCCGTACAAATAAATATATAGATGAAACACAACCTTGGGTATTAGCAAAAGATGAAAGTGATCGTGAGAAACTCGCTTCTGTTATGGCGCATCTTGCAGAAGCACTTCGACAAACAGCGATTATGTTAATGCCATTTTTAACAGAAACACCAGGAAAAATCTTTGAACAAATTGGGATTACAGATGAAGAATATAAAACTTGGAACAGCCTTTCTACAATTGGTTGCATTCCAACTGGCACAAAAGTTGCGAAAGGGCAGCCTGTATTCCCGCGTTTAGAAGTAGAAGTAGAAGTAGAGTATATTAAAGAACAAATGAAAGGCGCTGCTCCAAAAGTAGAAGAGAAGAAAGAAGCGGAGCCAAAGGCAGAAGAAATTACAATTGACGATTTCTTTAAAGTAGATCTACGTGTAGCAGAAGTGTTAGATGCAGAACCTGTGAAAAAAGCAGACAAGCTGTTAAAGATACAACTTGATTTAGGAACAGAAAAACGACAAGTTGTATCTGGAATTGCTAAATTTTATTCTCCAGAAGAATTAAAAGGGAAAAAGGTCATTTGTGTTACCAACTTAAAACCGGTAAAACTACGTGGTGAATTATCACAAGGTATGATTTTGGCAGGCGAAGAAAATGGAAAATTATCGTTAGCAACAGTCGATCAAAACTTACCAAATGGTACAAAAATTAAGTAATAACGACAAAATGAGAGATGTTTCACGTGTAACATTCGTGAAACATCTTTTTTCTTGTCGAAAATCTTTCTAAAATTTCCTTTTTTGTATCAAAATTGTAATATGGTTGTTATTACGTTGTTAGGAAAGTAATTTTTACCTATGATAGAATTTATTTCAAATAAAAGGAGTTATTGTTATGTTGTTTGATACACATTCACATTTAAATGCAGAGCAATTTGAAGAGGATTTACAGGAAGTAATTGCAAGAATGAAAGAAGCTGGTGTTTCTTATACAGTTGTAGTTGGTTTTGATGAAGTGACAATCAAAAAGGCAATCGAATTAGCAGAAACATATGACTTTATTTATGCAGCTGTTGGTTGGCATCCTGTTGATGCAATTGATATGACAGAAGAGCACCTAAAATGGTTAGAAGAGTTAGCAAATCATCCAAAAGTTGTTGCACTTGGTGAAATGGGCTTAGATTATCACTGGGACAAGTCTCCGGAAGATGTGCAAAAGGAAGTATTTCGTAAACAGATTAGACTAGCGAGAAAGGTGAAATTACCAATCATCATACATAATCGCGACGCAACGCAAGACATCGTAGATATTTTAAAAGAAGAAAACGCATTTGAAGTAGGAGGAATTATGCATTGTTTTAGCGGTAGTGTTGAAGTCGCAAAACAGTGTATTGATATGAATTTCCTTATTTCATTAGGTGGGCCAGTAACTTTTAAAAATGCAAAGAAACCAAAAGAAGTTGCGATGGAAATTCCAATGGAACAACTTTTAATCGAAACAGATTGTCCGTATTTAACTCCTCATCCGTTTCGTGGAAAACGAAATGAACCGAGCTACGTAAAGCTTGTTGCGGAGGAAATTGCAAAATTAAAAGGATTATCTTATGAAGAAGTAGCGGTAAAAACAACAGAAAATGCAAAAAGACTATTCGGCATTCAATAATGAGAAGTAGAGGAGGAATCCCTCCTCTCACTTTTTCTTCCTTCACCTATGTTTGTCTTCAGATGAGTAATACTACTTGAAATAGTAGGAGAATGAGATTCAGTAATTCTGATCTAGACAGGGACAAAGGGGGCACTTTATTGTGATTGTAAATGCAAGGAATTTATTATCCAGGTTAGAAGCGAGCAAAAAATTAGCAGTAAAATTTACGAGTGCATTAATCATTTCAGGGTCTGTTGGGACCGTAGCTTACGCAGGGACAACGGATAAAATAGTTATTGAAGTAGATGGAAAGAAACAAGAAATTTATACGCATGCAAATACTGTAAGTGAATTGTTACAAGACGAAGGGATTCAAGTAACAGAAAAAGATCATATATATCCAGCACTTTCTACAAAAATTAAGGGTGAAATGAAGGTGAATGTAGAAAAAGCAAGGCCATTTATGATTATGGTCGATGGGAAAGAGAAACAAGTACAATCAACAGCAAAGACAGTAAAAGATTTGTTAGTAGAAGAACATATCGAAATTAATGAACATGATAAAATATACCCTAGTTTGCATACAGATTTAGAGGGTACGAAAAAAGTCATGATTCAAAAAGCATTCCCGGTTACGTTAACTGTTAGCGGTCAAGAGCAGCAAGTATGGTCAACTTCGACTACTGTCGCTGACTTTTTGAAAGAACGACAAGTGTCACTAAGTGAAATAGATAAAGTGGAACCCGCTTTGCAGGAAGTGATGCAACGAAATATGAAGGTCAAGGTAACTCGAGTAGAAAAAGTCAGCGATGCAGTGGAAGAACCAATTCCCTTTACGGAAGTAAGACAAGAAGATTCTTCACTCTTAACGGGAACTGAAAAAGTGATTCAAGAAGGAATAGAAGGAAAAAAGAAGAAAATATTTGAAGTTGTAAAAGAGGACGGAAATGAAGTCTCAAGAGACTTGCAGAAAGAAGAAGTGGTGCAAGAAGTGAAAAATCGTATTGTAGCTGTTGGTACAAAAAAAGAAGAAGAGCATACTTCAGATGGTGAAGAAGGTGTAGCTGTCAAAGAATTTTATGTACAAGCAACAGCATATTCTCCGTACTGTGGGGGCTGCGAAGGTGTAAGTGCAGGAGGCTATAATTATATGGCAAATCCCAATATGAAATTAATTGCAGTAGATCCAAGCGTTATTCCGCTCGGAACAAGGGTATGGGTAGAAGGATACGGATATGCAGTTGCTGGTGATACGGGCGGAGCGATTAAAGGAAATCGTATCGATGTTCTTATGCCAACGGAATCACAAGCATACTCTTGGGGAAGAAAACAGGTGAAAATTAAAGTGTTACAATAATATTGTAAGCAGAGGAATTTTTTCTCCTCTGCTTTTTAAATTGTATTAATAGGAAAATAATAATGGAAAAGTAGGCGTTTTTTTGTTTTACTAATTAGAGATGTGAAATGAGTGTGGAGGAAGTTATGAAGATTAAAGAAATAATTGTTGTAGAAGGTAAGGATGATACGGTTGCCGTTAAGCGTGCAGTAGATGCAGATACAATTGAAACGAACGGTTCAGCGATTGGAGATCATGTTATTGAACAGGTGAAATTGGCGCAGCAAACACGAGGTGTAATTATTTTTACAGATCCCGATTACCCAGGAGAGCGTATTCGTAAAATTATTTCTGAGAAAGTACCAGGGTGTAAACACGCCTTCTTACCGAAAGAAGAAGCATTAGCGAAGCGAAAGAAGGGTGTGGGAATTGAGCATGCTTCTAATGAATCTATTCGACGTGCTTTAGAAAATTTACACGGGGAGATGGAAGCATACACGAGCGAAATTGATTGGATTGACTTAGTAGAAGCCGGACTCGTTGGCGGAGAAAAAGCAAAAAGTCGCAGAGAACGAATGGGTAAGCTATTAAAGATCGGTTATACAAATGCAAAACAGTTACATAAACGTTTGCAAATGTTCCAGATTTCAAAGCAGGATTTTGCAAAAGCGTATGAGCAAGTATTACAGGAGGAAAAGAAATGAAAGATATCGCAACACCAAATCGTACGAAAGATATTGTTGAAAAGTATGGATTTTCATTTAAAAAGAGTTTAGGGCAAAACTTTTTAATTGATACAAATGTGTTAAATCGTATTGTGGATTACGCAGAAATTGGATCTGAGAGTGGGGCAATTGAGATTGGGCCTGGTATTGGAGCGTTAACAGAGCAATTGGCAAAACGCGCTAAGAAAGTTGTAGCGTTTGAAATTGATCAACGTCTTTTACCTATTTTGGAAGAGACATTAGCGCCTTATAATAACGTAACGGTAATCAATAAGGATATCTTAAAAGCTGATGTAAATGAAGTATTTCAAGAGCGTTTTGAAGAGGGCCAAGATGTAATGGTAGTAGCAAACTTGCCATACTATGTAACAACGCCAATTTTATTTAAGTTATTAGAAGAACAATTACCAGTGCGTGGTTTTGTGGTCATGATGCAAAAAGAAGTAGCTGATCGTTTAGCAGCTCGGCCAGGAACAAAAGATTATGGTTCATTATCAATTGCCATTCAATATTATACAGAACCTGAAACAGTGATGACGGTTCCGCGTACAGTATTTGTACCACAGCCAAATGTAGATTCAGCAGTTATTCGTTTATTAAGACGTCCAAAGCCACTTGTAGAGGTAAAGGATGAAGCATTCTTCTTTGAAGTGGTGAGAGCTAGCTTTGCGCAGCGACGTAAAACATTAATGAATAACCTATCTAATAACTTAAATGGTTTTCCAAAGGATAAAATATTACTTGAGCGTATATTAGCAGAAGTTGAAATTGATCCGAAACGAAGAGGAGAAACATTATCAATTGAAGAGTTTGCAAAGCTAAGTAACGCTTTATTTTCATATAAAATGTAAAAGGTAGCTCGTTCTGAGCTGCCTTTTTTGTCACCCTTTTTTCTATAAGTTCATAGGCTACAAAAGAACGTAGTGAGTTATATGTCCCTACGAGTTTGGAGGTAGAAGAATGGCTGTACACGTTGGAGATTTAGTGGAGAGAAAGTCTTATCAGCGCGATCTTCTTTTTCGAGTAACAGAAATAAAAGATACGATAGCAATTTTGTTTGGGGAAGAATTTCGGCTCGTAGCAGATGCACCAATAGAAGATTTAGTTCTTGTTGATCAACGGGATTATACGAAAAGGGTAAAGCAGGAACGAGAAACAATGGAAAAGACATATCGTTTATTCCAACAGGATTACGTATTAATGAGGCAACGTAATGAATATCAATCAACAGGTGGTTATACAAATGAAGTAAATTACTTTCAAATGCCAGGAAAAGTGCTTCACCTTGACGGGGATCCTTTATATTTAAGAAAATGTTTAGATTTATATACGAAAATCGGTGTGCCAGTACAGGGTATTCATTGTAAAGAAACAGAGATGCACGAGAAGGTTCTAGATTTAATTGAACATGTTCGTCCTGATATCTTGGTAATTACTGGGCATGATGCCTATACAAAGTCAAAAGGGGAAATGGGAGATTTAGCAGCTTATCGTCATTCTAAGCACTTTGTACAGGCTGTACGTACAGTACGAAAGAAGTACCCCTCATTAGATCATCCTGTTATTTTTGCTGGGGCGTGTCAATCGCATTTTGAAGCCCTTATTCGAGCCGGAGCCAATTTTGCAAGTTCGCCGTCTCGTATTAATATTCATGCGTTAGATCCGGTATATGTTGTAGCAAAGGTGAGCTTTACTTCTTTTATGGAACGGGTCAATGTATGGGATGTCATACGCAATACAGTAACTGGTGAGAAGGGGCTTGGCGGAATTGAAACGAAAGGGATTTTGCGAACGGGATTGCCTTTTCAATATTATGACGAGTGAGCAAGGTAAGCATTTGCCTTGCTTTTCATATGCTTGCTTTTGGAAATTTGGATAAAAAAGTATAAGAACGTACAGACTATACATATATGATTTATACTTTTATACTTTCCATCCCAATTACAGCGAGGTGTAGCACGATATGTCGAAACGTTTAGACGAAATCAAAAGTGCACTGGACCATCATCTTGGTCAGAGGCTTATGCTAAAAGCGAATAGTGGACGAAGAAAAACGATAGAACGATCTGGTGTGTTAGCAGAAACATACCGTTCTGTTTTTGTAGTTCAACTTGACCAACAAGAAGATACATTTCAGCGTGTTTCTTACAGTTATGCAGACGTATTAACAGAAACAGTTGAGCTTACATTTTATGATGCGCAAGATAATGAGGTCATGTTAGGGGAACAGTCTGTTTAAAAATGGTCTTTGTTTGATTACATATATTTTCCGGAATTGAAGAAAGTGGCAGTGTCACATACTAAATGTACCGTAGCTATAAAGGGGGGCTTGCATTGAGTAGACGAAGAGGAGTCATGTCAAATCAATTTAAAGAAGAGCTTGCGAAAGAACTTGGATTTTATGATGTTGTGCAAAAAGAGGGATGGGGCGGAATTCGTGCGAAAGATGCTGGTAACATGGTCAAGCGTGCAATTGAAATTGCAGAGCAGCAATTGATGAAACAAAACCAGTAACGGTAAGATACTTCTATGCTACGGTGGCCGAGGAGATGCTCCTCGGCTTTTTGCACGCGAAAAAGTGGTATAAGTAGTTTCATTCTTGATGCTTTTCGTTATAATTAGGGAAGTGTCATCGTTCTACTATAAATTTATGGTAAAATAAACGATAAAAGATTGAGTACATAGAGTAGGTGAATAGATTGAAGCTACTAGTTAAAGCACCAGCAAAAATTAATTTGTCGTTAGATGTACTAGGAAAAAGGCCGGACGGTTATCATGAAGTTAAAATGATTATGACAACAATTGATTTAGCAGATCGGTTAGAACTAACAGATTTATCTGAAGACCGGATTGAAATCGTATCTCATAATCGCTATGTCCCAGACGACCAAAGAAATTTAGCTTATCAAGCGGCAAAGCTGTTAAAGGAACGCTTTCAAGTAAAAAGAGGAGTATCCATTGCAATTGAAAAAACGATTCCAGTTGCAGCGGGACTAGCAGGTGGAAGCAGCGATGCGGCTGCAGCATTACGAGGTTTGAATAAATTATGGAATCTTGGACTTACAATTGATGAACTTGCAGAATTAGGTGCCGAAATTGGATCAGATGTATCATTTTGTGTATATGGTGGGACTGCCATTGCAACAGGCCGTGGAGAGAAAATTGAACATATTAAGACACCGCCTTCTTTCTGGGTTATTTTGGCAAAGCCACATATTGGTGTATCAACAGCGGATGTATATGGAAATTTACGATTAGATCGTGTAACACACCCAAATGTAGATCGTATGGTGGAAGTGATTCAAAATGGTGACTACGAAGGAATTTGTCATACAGTCGGTAATGTGTTAGAAGATGTAACATTTTCAATGCATCCTGAAGTTGCACATATTAAAGCACAGATGAAACGTTTTGGTGCAGATGCAGTTTTAATGAGTGGTAGTGGGCCAACGGTTTTTGGTCTAGTTCGTCATGATTCACGCATGCACCGTATTTATAACGGATTAAAAGGATTTTGTGATCAAGTATATGCAGTACGTTTATTAGGAGAGCGAGAAAGTCTTGAATAAAGACGTATAATAAGTTATGATTTGTTTAAAATATTCGTAATTTGAGGTGAGAGCGTGAAAATCAGACGAAGTACAAGGTTAGTCGATATGACTTATTATTTGCTTCAGAATCCTCGTCAGTTAGTTTCTCTCACTTTTTTTGCTGAACGGTATCAATCTGCTAAATCTTCTATTAGTGAAGATTTAGTCATTATTAAACAAACGTTTGAACAACAAGGAGTCGGCACATTACAAACGGTACCAGGTGCAGCAGGAGGAGTGAAATATATCCCATATATAAGCCAGGAGGAAGCAACGCAAATTATTAATGAGCTTTGCAAATTATTTGAGAATCCTGATCGTATTCTTCCAGGCGGTTATTTATATATGACGGACCTTTTAAGTAACCCACGCCATATTAATGGCGCAGGGCGACTCTTTGCTTCTGTATTTGCGAGACAGCCAATTGATGCTGTTATGACAGTTGCAACGAAAGGGATTCCCTTGGCATATGCAGTAGCCAATTACTTAGATGTTCCGGTTGTGATTGCTAGAAAAGATAATAAAGTAACAGAAGGCCCAACAGTAAGTATTAATTATGTATCAGGTTCTTCTAAGCGTATTCAAACGATGACATTAGCAAAGCGCAGCCTTCCAGAAGGCGCAAATGTATTAATCATCGATGATTTTATGAAAGCTGGCGGAACTGTGCAAGGTATGATGAGCATGCTTGAGGAATTTAATGCAAATGTAGTAGGTATTGGTGTTTTAGTGGAATCAAGTGATATTGAGGAAAGACTTGTTGATGACTTTGTTTCGTTAATTCGTTTGTCTGAAGTAGATGTGAAAGAAAAGACGATTCAAGTGGAAAAAGGAAATTACTCTTTAAGTCCGTTTGCTGACATGATTGGAGAAACTGAGTAAGATAAAGTGAAACTTTCATCAGTAGAGGGTTTTTAGCCCTCACTGATGAAAAGTTCTTACCAATCGGGTTGCGAGTAGCGGAAGAAACAACCTTCTCAATAGATTGATTTAACGAAGATGTTGTTCGCTAGAGTAGAGAAAAGATAAAGCAACTGCTTTATCTTTTTTTGTAAAGTGAAACTATTATCAATAAGGATAGTTCATTCTTATTGATAATAAGCTCTCACCTAATTTTTTTATTCTGGGGATTCTTGATCGATTGCAATCGATGGGTTTTAGTAGACGGTAGGCTCCCAATTCTGGGGGGCTTACCGCCTGCTAAAACTGCAGTTCCCCTATTGGGAGTAGTTTACGAAAGTGGGATAAAAAATATTAAAGGGTGAAAAACGATGAAAGTAGTTCAAACAAATGAAGCACCACAGGCGATCGGCCCATATTCACAAGGTATGATTGTAAATAATATGTTTTACAGTTCTGGACAAATTCCTTTAACAGTAGCTGGTGAACTTTTGACTGGAGATGTAAAGGAACAAACAGAGCAAGTGTTTCGAAATTTACAGGCAGTATTAACAGAAGCTGGAGCATCGTTTGAAACAGTTGTAAAAACAACTGTATTTTTAAAAGATATGAATGATTTTGATGCGGTAAATGAAGTATATAGTACATATTTTTCTGTACATAAACCAGCACGTTCTTGTGTACAGGTAGCAAAATTACCGAAAGATGTATCGGTTGAAATTGAAGTCATTGCCCTTGTGAAGTAAGAATTTGTAAGCGACAACGTCCGTTTATTTTTATATTCAATTAAAATAAAAATTTTTATCTTAAAAATTTTTAAAAAATTGAAGGAAAAATAGAAAATTTGTGGAATTTATAGAAATATATCGCTTATTTAGAAAAAGGGTGGTGAACACAAGATGGAAGTGACTGACGTAAGATTACGCCGCGTAAACACAGAAGGCCGCATGAGAGCGATTGCTTCTATTACACTAGACCATGAGTTTGTTGTTCATGATATTCGTGTAATTGATGGCAATAATGGGTTATTTGTAGCAATGCCAAGTAAACGTACTCCAGATGGAGAGTTCCGTGATATTGCTCATCCAATTAATTCTAATACTCGTTCTAAAATTCAAGATGCGGTTTTAACTGAGTATCATCGTTTAGGCGAGTTAGAAGAAGTTGAGTTTGAAGAAGCTGGAGCTTCGTAAAATTCGAAGAAGAAGAGCTCTATAATAAGGGCTCTATAATTTTGGCAAACTCCTGTAAGTATTTACGGGAGTTTGTTTTTGTTTATCCCACTATTCGCGGGCAGTAAGACTCCCGACGATGGAAGCTTCCCTTTATATACTTTCTTCTTCAATCTCCTCTTAAAAAGAAATAGTATAGCTTATTTCATAAAAAAAGATACTAAATACTAAAACATTACATAAAAGTTATGGTAAAATTTAATAGTTATGCAGTGTTTCTTGAAATATATAATTATTTAAGATAATATCTTTAATGGATAAATAGGTTGCGATGGAGGGTCTATATGTCAAAAAGATTTGCAGTGATTCTTGCTGCAGGAAAAGGTACGCGTATGAAGTCAAGTCTATACAAAGTGCTTCATCCTGTATGTGGGAAACCGATGGTACAGCATGTAGTTGATCAAGTCTCTCAGCTAGAAGTGCAGAAGCTTGTTACGGTTGTTGGACACGGCGCTGAAAAGGTACAAGATCAATTAGGAAGTGCCAGTGAATTTGCATTGCAAACAGAGCAGCTAGGAACAGCACATGCCGTTATGCAAGCAGCTGATGCACTGGGTAATGAAGAAGGAACAACATTAGTAATTTGTGGTGATACGCCTCTTATTACAGCGGAAACAATGGAAGCTCTGTTAAAACAGCATGAGGAAGCAGGTGCAAAGGCAACGGTACTAACAGCCTGCATTGGGGAACCTGCTGGTTATGGACGAATTGTTCGTAATGAAAATGGTCACGTTGAAAAAATTGTCGAACATAAAGATGCAAACGAAGAAGAGCGAGCTATTAAAGAAATTAATACAGGTACGTATTGTTTTGATAATAAAGCGCTATTTGCTTCTCTTTCTAAAGTTTCTAATGAAAATGTGCAAGGGGAATATTACCTTCCAGATGTAATTGAGATTTTGAAAAATGAAGGTCATATTGTATCTGCCTATCAAACGGAGCATTTTGATGAAACGTTAGGAGTTAACGACAGAGTCGCTCTATCGCAAGCGGAAGACATTATGAAAAAACGTATTAACCGTAAACACATGGTGAATGGTGTTACAATTATTGATCCGAACAACACGTATATTTCTGTCGATGCAAAAATCGGTAATGATACGGTTATTTATCCGGGGACAATTATTGAAGGTTATACTGTTATTGGGTCAAATTGTGAAGTTGGACCGCATACAGTAATCCGTGATAGTGAAGTGGGGGATAATACAACAATTCGCCAATCTACAGTTCATGATAGTAAGATTGGTATTGATGTTGCAATTGGGCCGTTCGCTCATATCCGCCCGCAATCTGTTATTGGTAATGAAGTACGTGTTGGAAACTTCGTGGAAATTAAAAAGACTGTCTTTGGTAATAGAAGTAAAGCTTCACACTTAAGTTATATCGGGGATGCACAAGTTGGAGAAGACGTGAATCTTGGGTGCGGTTCAATTACGGTGAACTACGATGGCAAGAATAAATTTAAAACGGTTATCGGAGATGGCGTATTTATTGGTTGTAATTCAAACCTTGTTGCTCCTGTAACAGTTGAAGATGGTGCTTATGTTGCGGCAGGTTCTACAATTACAGAGCATGTTCCATCAAAAGCATTATCAATTGCACGTGCACGTCAAGTTAACAAAGAAGACTATGTTTCTCAATTGCTGAACAAGAAAAAATCATAATGTGGAGGGTTAATCTAGATGTCGAATCAATATCTAAATTCTAATTTGAAAGTGTTTTCTTTAAACTCTAACAAGGCGCTCGCTGAGCAAATTGCAAAGCACATTGGAGTAGAATTAGGAAAATGTTCTGTTGCACGTTTTAGTGATGGAGAAATTCAAATTAACATTGAAGAAAGTATTCGTGGTTGCGATGTATTTATCATCCAATCTACAAGCTTCCCAGTAAACGAGCATATTATGGAATTGCTTATTATGATTGATGCGTTAAAACGTGCATCTGCGAAAACAATTAACATTGTTATTCCTTACTATGGCTATGCACGTCAAGATCGTAAAGCGCGTTCTCGTGAGCCGATTACAGCGAAGCTTGTTGCAAACTTACTTGAAACAGCGGGTGCTACCCGTGTAATTACTCTAGATTTACATGCTCCACAAATTCAAGGATTCTTTGATATTCCAATCGACCATTTAATGGGTGTACCTATTCTTTCTGATTATTTTGAGAAGAAAGGTCTTAAGGATATCGTAATTGTATCTCCTGACCACGGTGGTGTAACGCGCGCGAGAAAAATGGCAGATCGTTTAAAAGCACCAATCGCTATTATCGATAAACGCCGTCCGCGTCCAAACGTAGCAGAAGTAATGAATATCGTAGGTAATATCGAAGGTAAAACAGCAATTTTAATTGATGACATCATTGATACAGCTGGTACAATTACATTAGCAGCAAACGCTCTTGTAGAGAACGGTGCTTCTGAAGTATATGCTTGCTGTACACATCCAGTTTTATCTGGTCCAGCAATTGAACGTATTCAAAATTCAAACATTAAAGAGTTAGTTGTAACAAACTCTATCGTATTACCAGAAGAGAAGAAAATTGATAAAGTACAAGAACTTTCTGTTGCTCCATTAATTGGAGAAGCAATTATTCGTGTTTACGAAGAAGAATCTGTAAGTGTACTATTTAATTAATTGGATAGAATGAGACGTAACCAATTTTGGTTACGTCTTTTCGTATCGAAAAAAGAAAGTGGTGTTACAATGAAATTAATAGTAGGACTTGGTAACCCAGGGAGAGAATATGAATTAACAAGGCATAACATTGGGTTCATGGCTATCGATGAATTGTCTAAACGTTGGAATATACCGTTAAATGAACAGAAATTTAAAGGGTTATTTGGTGCGGGTTTTGTGAATGGAGAAAAAGTTATTTTATTAAAGCCCCTTACATATATGAATTTATCTGGAGAAAGTATTCGTCCACTTATGGATTACTATAAAATTGATATTGAAGATTTTGTAGTGATGTACGATGATTTAGATATTCCGGTTGGGAAATTACGTCTTCGTATGAAAGGTAGTGCTGGTGGTCATAATGGTGTAAAATCAACAATTGCACATTTAGGGACACAGGAATTTCAACGTATTCGTATGGGGATCGATCGTCCTAAAAATGGGATGAAGGTAGTCGATTATGTTTTAGGTCGTTTTACAGTAGATGAGATGCCAGAGGTAGAGCGAGCAATTGAAAAAAGTGCAGGTGCATGTGAAGAATGGCTGAAAACTCCATTTTTACAAGTTATGAATACTTTTAATAACTAACGTTTTGGAAATGGAATATTTTCTTGTACTTATATCCATAATAGTAGTAATTGTACGGCTAGGAGGAATTTATGGACGGACATTATCACTGCAGACATTGTGGATGTAAGATAGGTAGTATTGCAGCAGAAAAAGTATATGGCTTTGTATTGGGTCAACTAACAGAGCAAGAGCGATTAGAAATGATTCATTTTGATGAAAACGGAAATATATATATAAAAACAATTTGTGAATCGTGTCAAAAAACGCTCGCATCCTATCCTGAGTACTATGAATATGAACTGTTCTTACAATAAAAATGAAATTTCTATCAGAGTATGTTTTCCCCACTGATAGTTAGTTGAACGATTATAGGTAAACTTCTATCCTCCTTTTTTCTAAATATGGAGATGGAAGGCTTATTGCTTATAGAGGATGGGATGCAATGTTTTCGCTTTGGCTTGTCCAAAGCATTTTTCTGTTTTCTTTTTCCAAAATATTTGCATAAAATATAATAGCTTGCTCTTTATGTTGAGAGGAGTCTTGAAAAATGATAGGTTTACTAGAGCAGTTTTACGAAAATAAAGAAATAGGAACGATTATAGATGGGTTACAAGAAGGATTAAAAGAACAGCTTATCTCGGGGATGGCAACGTCTTCTCGTTCATTGTTAATGGCTAGTTTATATAAAAAAACACAGCAGTCACAGCTTGTCATAACACATAATTTATATCAAGCGCAAAAAGTATATGAAGATTTAGTTTCATTAATTGGAGAGCAGAATATTTGGTTATATCCTGTCAATGAATCGATTGCATCAGAAATCGGTGTTGCAAGTCCGGAACTGAAGGCGCAGCGCATTGAAGTATTGAACCGCTTAGCAGCTGGGGAAAAGGGAATTATTGTGGCTCCTGTTGCAGGTTTACGTCGTTTTCTACCAACAAAAGAGATGTGGAAGAAACAGCAAATTGAATTAAACATGGGGCAAGAAATTGATCTTGATGAATTGCTTCGTGTGTTAACGACCATGGGATATGAACGTAAATCTATGGTAGAGGCACCTGGAGAATTTAGTGTTCGCGGTGGGATATTAGATATCTATCCATTAACGGAAGAACTGCCAATTCGTATTGAGTTTTTTGATACAGAAGTAGATTCTATTCGTTCCTTTACTGTAGAAGAGCAGCGTTCGCAAGAGAAGATAGAAAGCGTATCATTTGGCCCTGCCACGGAATTTGTATTTTCTAAAGAAGAACTCGCACTTGGTGTGCAGAAGTTAGAATCAAGCTTAGCTAATACATTAAAAAAAGTATCCGATGAGAAATTAAAAACGACGATATTAGAAACAGTAACATATGAGCTAGAATTATTAAAAAATGGACAGACCATCGAGCAGATGTTTAAATATTTATCTTTATTTTATAATGAACCTGCTAGTCTAATAGAATATTTACCAGAAAATGGTGTTGTTATTCTGGATGAGGTTTCTCGAATTCAAGAAACAGCGGATCATTTAGAAACAGAAGAAGCAGAATGGTATATATCGCTTCTTGGGGAAGGTGCAATTGTTCAAGATTTATCTTTTTCTCATAATTTTGCACAATTTTTGCACCATAAAAAACGAAGTTTCTTATACTTAAATTTATTTTTACGCCATATTCCGCATACACATCCGCAAAATATTGTGAATTTAACATGTAAAACAATGCAAGACTTTCATGGTCAAATGAATTTATTAAAAACAGAAATTGATAGATGGACGAAAAGTCATTTTACAACGGTTGTACTAGGCGCAAATGAAGAGCGAACGAAGAAATTGCAACATATTTTAAATGATTATGATATTGAAGCAGATATTATTGAGGGAACGGATGTATTGCTTCCGGGGCGTGTTCAAATTGCTGTGGGTGACCTACATGCAGGTTTTGAAATGCCGATGCAAAAGCTTGCGATTATTACTGAAAAAGAATTATTTAATAAAAAGGTAAAAAAATCACAGCGTAAGCAAAAACTTTCGAATGCAGAGAGAATTAAAAGCTACTCTGAACTAAAAGTTGGTGATTATGTTGTTCACGTAAACCATGGTATTGGTAAATTTTTAGGGATTGAAACGCTAGAGATTAATGGTGTTCATAAAGATTATTTGCATATCAAATATCAAGGAAACGATAAATTATACGTCCCAATTGAGCAAATTGACCAAGTGCAGAAGTATGTAGGATCTGAAGGGAAAGATCCGAAAATCTATAAACTTGGTGGAAATGATTGGAAGAAAGTTAAGACAAAGGTAGAAAAATCTGTCCAAGATATTGCAGATGATTTAATTAAATTGTATGCAGAGCGTGAGGCTTCAAAAGGATACGCCTTTACTCCGGATACTTCTGAACAACAGGAATTTGAATTGTCTTTCCCTTATCAAGAAACAGAAGATCAGCTACGCTCAATTACAGAAATTAAAAAGGATATGGAGCGCGGTCGTCCGATGGATCGCCTACTTTGCGGTGACGTTGGATATGGAAAAACAGAAGTGGCAATTCGTGCTGCCTTTAAAGCAATTATGGATGAAAAACAAGTTGCGATTTTAGTACCAACGACAATTTTAGCGCAGCAACATTATGAAACAATTCGAGAGCGTTTTCAAGATTATCCAATTAATATTGGGTTATTAAGTCGCTTCCGTACGAGAAAACAGCAAAATGAAACGATTAAAGGATTAAAAGACGGTACCGTTGATATTGTTATCGGCACACATCGCCTTTTATCGAAAGATGTCATATATAAAGACTTAGGACTACTTATTATTGATGAAGAACAACGGTTTGGTGTGACACATAAAGAAAAAATTAAGCAACTAAAAGCCAATATCGATGTACTAACATTAACAGCAACGCCAATTCCACGTACACTTCATATGTCTATGTTAGGTGTTCGCGATTTATCTGTTATTGAAACACCGCCAGAAAATCGTTTCCCAGTGCAGACGTACGTTGTGGAATATAATCCGGCGTTAATGCGCGAGGCAATTGAACGTGAGCTTGCACGAGGTGGTCAAATATACTTTTTATATAATCGTGTTGAAGATATTGAGCGAAAAGCAGATGAAATTTCAATGCTTGTTCCTGATGCGCGGGTAACCTTTGCGCATGGAAAGATGAATGAAAGTGAATTAGAATCTGTTATGCTTTCCTTCTTAGAGGGGCAACATGATGTACTTGTAAGTACAACGATTATTGAAACAGGTGTTGATATTCCGAATGTAAATACATTAATCGTATTTGATGCAGATCGTATGGGTTTATCGCAGTTGTATCAATTGCGTGGTCGAGTAGGACGCTCAAATCGCGTTGCCTATGCATATTTCACTTATAAACGCGATAAAGTGCTATCTGAGGTTGCAGAAAAACGTTTGCAAGCCATTAAAGAATTTACGGAGCTCGGGTCTGGGTTTAAAATTGCAATGCGCGATTTATCCATTCGCGGGGCTGGTAATCTATTAGGTGCAGAGCAGCATGGCTTTATTGATTCTGTTGGTTTTGATTTATATTCACAAATGTTAAAAGATGCAATCGAGCAGCGTAGAGGTACGAACATGGAAGAGCAAGCGCTTGATATTGAAATTGACCTTGAAGTAGATGCATACTTACCGGATGCGTATATTTCCGATAGTAAACAAAAAATTATGATGTATAAGCAATTTAGGGGCGTTTCTACTATTGAGGATATTGAGGAATTACAAGAAGAGATGATTGATCGCTTCGGCGATTATCCGCAAGAAGTCGGATACTTACTGCAAATTGCAAATATTAAAGTGTTAGCAATGCAAGAGAAAATTGAGTTAATTAAACAAACGAAACAAGAAGTTACGATGTTATTTTCTGAAAAGGCTAGTCAAAATATTGATGGCGGAAAATTATTTATGCTTGGCAGCAGTTTTGGACGTATGATTGGTCTTGGTATGGAAGGTTCTCGTTTGAAAATTGTGATGAACGTTCGTGAAATAGAAACATCGAAGTGGCTCACAATTGCCGAAAATTTACTAAAAGGCTTAAAAGATGTGAAAAAAGAAGAGATAAATGCCTAAATTAGGGTAAAAAATACAATTCGGCGTGTATAGAAGAACTAATGTGTAAAATACTATGCTTAATAGTTGGTGATTTTTACATGAACAGGTAAAATCACGACTTTTATCATCAGTAGAAAGTGAGGCAGCATTAGAATGAAAGCAACTGGAATTGTACGTCGAATTGATGATTTAGGAAGGGTTGTTATCCCGAAAGAAATTCGCAGAACTCTCCGTATTCGGGAAGGCGACCCGTTAGAAATTTTTGTTGATCGCGATGGAGAAGTTATTTTAAAGAAATATTCTCCGATTAGCGAATTAAGTGATTTTGCTAAAGAATATGCAGATGCTATATATGATAGTTTAGGACATAACGTGCTTGTTTGCGACCGTGATTCAATTATTGCTGTCGCTGGCGTGTCAAAAAAAGAATACTTAAATAAAAGTGTTGGAGATCTAATTGAGAAAGCAATGGAAGAACGCAAATCAGTCGTAATGACAGATGAAAGCGAAATTTCCATTATCGATGGAGTAACGGAGAAGATACAATCTTATACAATTGGTCCAATTATCGCAAATGGTGACCCGATTGGAGCTGTTATCATTTTTTCAAAAGAAGCCATCATTAGTGATGTAGAACACAAAGCTGTTGATACAGCAGCAAGCTTCTTAGCAAAACAGATGGAGCAATAAAGTGACGTTCTTCTTACTCATGGTTAGCCCGCAAATTGGGCTCGTGCAGGCGGTCGTGCTTTGCGATACGCCTTAACATACCGCCTGTTGAAATGAAATTATATATTTGTGTAAAGGTAGCATTTTGCTACCTTTTTTACGTGATAGTATTCAAAGTCGAAGACCGCTTTTTTCTTTGTGATATAATACGTAGGATGAGTATAGAAAAAAGGGAGATTGTATGGTCATGGAGACGAAGAAGTACCACGCTTTTTGGCGCGGAGCGATTATATTAACAATTGCGAGCTTTGTTACAAAAGTATTAAGCGCTTTTTACCGTATTCCATATCAAAATATAGCTGGTGACATTGGCTTTTACATTTATCAGCAAATTTACCCGTTTTACGGGTTTTGTTTAATTTTAGCGACATATGGTTTCCCAATCATAATTTCAAAAATGATTGCAGAGCGTTTAGAACGAGGAGAACGAAAAGAAGCAGAGTCCATTATATGTATTTCTTTTTGGTTTTTATTAGCTATCGGAAGCATTGGGTTTATTGTATTGTTTTTTGGGGCACATACAATTGCATCTTTAATGGGAGATGCTCATTTGGACAAGTTAATTCGTACGATTGCATTTTCTTTTTTATTAATGCCATTTCTTTCTGTAGCACGTGGTTATTTTCAAGGATTTGGAAATATGGTGCCGACAGCTGTATCGCAAGTAATAGAACAAACGATTCGTGTATCCATTATTGTATTTCTATCATTATTCCTTATAACAAAAGGATTTGATTTATATACGGTGGGAGCAGGCGCTATGTTTGGTTCTATAGCAGGTGGCTTGATCGGTGTAATTGTATTGTTTTTTTATTTGCGAAAAGATTTTCGTGCTATTTTTTTGCAAAGTTTTAAAGCGATTCGTAATAAAAAGGTCATTATTCGTACATTGTTTTGGCAAGGAATTGCTATTTGTATTAGTAATTTAGTTTTAATTTTTATGCAAATGGCGGATTCTGTTTCATTTTATAGTTTACTTGTTCAGAACGGAGAGTCGGTAGAAATAGCAAAAATGCTAAAAGGTATATACGATCGTGGCATTCCTCTTATGCAGCTCGGGACAGTCGTGACAACATCGTTTTCCCTTTCTTTAATTCCGATGATTACAGCGGCAAAAGAGAGAGGAGATTATGTATTTATTCGCGAAAAAGTACAGCTAGCAATGAAAATTACATTTGTGATTGGACTTGCTGCATCATTAGGACTCGCGAGTATCATTCGGCCTGCAAATATTATGCTATTTGAGAATAGCGCCGGCTCCGATGTGCTAGGGGTTTTATCTATCTCTATCTTGTTTAGTTCGCTCGCAATTACAACGGCATCTATTTTGCAAGGATTGGGACAAACGGTAAAGCCAGCTTTATTTGTTGTAATTGGTGCATGTGTGAAATTATTACTCAATTGTATACTCATGCCGCATTTTGGTGCAATCGGTGCAGCGATTGCAACTGTGGCTGCATTGATGTGCATTGCATTACTGAATAGCATGTTGCTGATTCGAGTTGTTAATGAGTCGCTTATGCAGAGAAAGTCCATTGTAGGTATGACAATTGGAGCTTTAAGTATGGTGTTAGTGCTCGCTGGATTTATGTATATGTTTGATTGGCTGGGGTTACAAGCTACCGATGAACATAGAGGTATCGCAATGATTCAAGCGCTGCTCGGTATCGGTGTCGGTGGCCTACTATATGTATTTCTTATTTTAAAGTTCCGTGTATTTACAGCGCAGGAACTTGGATCAGTTATGAAACATGAAAAAGTACAAACTTCGTTGAAGAAGAGTGGATAGAGGTGGATTTTATGAAACGAACAATTACGATTTTAGGATTAGGGGCTGGTGAATTAGATCAGCTTACAATGGGCGTATATCGCAAAGTAAAAGAAGCGGCACATATGTACGTTCGAACAAAAGAGCATCCAGTTATAATGGAACTCGAGAAAGAAGGTGTATTATATACATCTTTTGATGCCGTATACGAAGCGTATGATACATTTGATGAAGTGTATGAAACAATTTCTAACACATTGATTGAAAAAGCTAAGGATACTGATATTTTATATGCAGTTCCAGGGCATCCGCTTGTGGCAGAGCGTACTGTACAACTTTTGCTGCAAAAAGGAGAAAAAGAGAATATTGATGTGCGTATCGAAGGTGGACAAAGCTTTTTAGATCCAATGTTTGCAAGTTTGAAAATCGACCCGATTGAAGGGTTTCAGTTGATTGATGCAACGTCGTTCGAGCGAGGACAATTAGAACTTCGTCAGCACTTGATTTTCTGCCAAGTGTACGATGCGTTTATAGCATCTGAAGTCAAACTAACGTTAATGGAAATGCTTCCAGATGATTATGAAGTATATATTGTAACCGCAGCTGGAACATCATTTGAACAAGTGAAAAAAGTACCGCTTTATTTATTAGATCATGAGGCAGAACTTAACAATTTAACGAGTGTGTACGTGCCGCCTGTGTTAAATCGCCAATCGTTATACCAACAATTTGATGTATTGCGAAATATTATTGCAGAGTTGCGTGGACCAAATGGATGTCCGTGGGATAAAAAACAAACGCATCAATCGTTAAAGAAATATTTAATTGAAGAAGCATATGAAGTGTTAGAGGCTATTGATGAGGAAGATGATGATCATCTTGTTGAAGAGCTTGGTGATGTTCTCTTACAAGTTATGCTTCATGCACAAATTGGCGAAGATGAAGGTTGGTTCTCAATTGATGATGTAATTCGTACGTTGTCTGAAAAAATGGTACGTCGTCATCCTCATGTGTTCGGAGATGTTAGTGTAGAGACTGCTGCTGATGTTGTTGTGAATTGGGAAGAAATTAAAAAACAGGAAAAAGGAAATATAAAAGAGTCTATTTTATCAGGCATTCCTAAAAGTTTACCTCAGCTAATGCGCGCTTATGAAATTCAAAAAGAAGCAGCAAAGGTTGGTTTTGATTGGGATGATGTCGAGCCAATGATGGAAAAAGTAGGAGAAGAATGGGAAGAATTTCAACGTGAAGTGACAGCTATGGATGAAGAGAAGATGTTAGCGGAATTTGGTGACTTAGTATTTGCATTTGTAAATATTGCCCGCTACTATAAAATCAATCCAGAAGAAGCGCTTCATAAAACAAATGAAAAATTTATGAGTCGTTTTTTATACATGGAAGCAAAGGTTGCTAGTATGGAGAAAGAAATGAAAGATCTTTCTTTAAAAGAGCTCGATGCACTATGGGAAGAGGCAAAACGAATAGAGAACGAATAAGGGGGAGCCGTCATGCGTTTAGATAAATTTCTAAAAGTATCTCGTCTTATCAAAAGAAGAACGTTAGCAAAAGAAGTTGCGGATCAAGGCCGCATTATGATTAACGGCCAAGCTGCAAAAGCTAGTTCAACTGTAAAGGTAGAAGACGAATTAACAATTCGTTTTGGCCAAAAAATTGTTACTGTGGAAATTAATGAACTAAAAGAAACAACCAAAAAAGAAGATGCTGCAAATTTATACACTGTTGTTCGTGAAGAGAAAGTCGAAGTAAAAGCAGAGGATAGCTTGTTCTAAATAATTTTGTCTCCTCATACATTGGTACTAGTATAAAGTTATGGGGGGATGGACGTGAACAAAGGCTATTCAATGTCGTCTTCTAATCAACAAAATGTTACTGTAGAACATGATGTCGTAATGAGAGGAAGACGCATTCTCGATATTACAGGAGTCAAGCAAGTAGAAAGTTTTGATAGCGAAGAATTTTTATTAGAAACAGTTATGGGATTTTTAACAATACGTGGTCAAAATCTGCAAATGAAAAACCTTGATGTTGAAAAAGGACTTGTATCCATTAAAGGAAAAATATATGAGATGGCTTACATTGATGAGCATCAAGGGGAGAAAGCTAAAGGGTTCTTTAGCAAGTTGTTTAAATGAGCCTAACTATTCAACTATATACAATGCTTTCGATGATTGGAATGGGCGCTTCGCTTGGAGCAGCTTTAGATACGTATCATCGTTTTTTGAAACGCGGAGAGCGAAAGCGTTGGCTTGTATTTATTTATGATATTTTATTTTGGATTGTCCAAGCTCTTTTTGTATTCTATGTGCTATTGCTTGTAAATGAAGCAGAGTTACGTATGTACGTATTTCTAGCATTGCTTTGTGGGTTTGCTGCATATCAAAGTTTGTTAAAGTCATTGTACATGAAAGTGTTAAATTTTCTGATTCACATTTTTGTTCAAACATTTTATTTTTGTGTTCGTGTTTTCCAATTATTTATTGTTAAGCCAATTACAGTTTTGATTCATTTAATTATAGCGCTTGCTTTATTTTTATTTCGTCTTTTGGTTGGATTTGGAATGGGATTGTGGCGATTTATTATAGCAATATTACGTTTAATATGGAAAAGTATTCTTATTCCTGTTCGATTTGTTTTTTTTGTTATATGGAAACTTCTCCCTAACCGTGTTAAAATTTTTATAAAGAGACAAGCAGGACTTTTAAAATATGTCAAGAAAATGAAGAAGCATATATTCCTAATTTGGGAACGTATAAAAAAGAAGTTAGGGGGACCTCGGAAATGAGGGAACTAAGGCAAAGATATGTATCGGAACAGAATCCAATCTCCGCCAACGAACATATAATACAATCGAACGACAGTAAGAAGCGCTTGTATCGTCGATTAGCTTTGTTTTTTGTGTTTGCTTTTGTAATTATTGTAAGTGTCAGTGTGACGTTTTATAAACAAAATAGTGCGATTAATGCTAAAGAAGCAAAAGTAAAAGAGTTAAAAAAAGAAATGGATACGTTAACGACGAAAGAGAAAAAGCTGAAAGATGAAGTCCAAAAGTTACATGACGAGGACTATGTTTTAGAGATTGCTAGAAGAGATTATTACTTCTCAAAGCCTGAAGAGATAATTTTTCCTATTTCTAAGTAGTGGGTGTCGTATTGACACTATATTTTAAGATTATATATAATGAAATAAAATTTGACTTTTTAACCACTAAGGAGGAGCGTTTTTTTTATGTCAATCGAGGTAGGCAGCAAGTTACAGGGTAAAGTAACAGGTATTACGAATTTTGGGGCTTTTGTAGAGCTGCCAGAAGGCTTAACAGGTCTTGTTCATATTAGTGAAGTTGCTGATAATTATGTAAAAGATATTAATGATCACTTAAAAGTAGGTGATCAAGTAGAAGTAAAAGTTATTAACGTTGAGAAAGACGGTAAAATTGGTTTATCTATTAAAAAAGCGAAAGAACGTGAAAGAGCAGAAGGTGAACAACGCGATAATCAACGCGATAATCAACGTGATAATCAACGCGCTGGACGTCCTCAACGCAATCGCTCTTTTAACAGAGATAATCGTGGTGGCAGTGATAACCGCAACCAAAAAGAAACATTTGAGCAAAAGATGGCTCGCTTTTTAAAAGACAGTGAAGACCGTTTAACTTCTTTAAAGCGTAATACGGAGTCAAAACGTGGCGGCCGTGGCGCTCGTCGCGGATAAAACTTGCTGTTTATTTTAAAATAAAGAGAAGCACCCTTAGTGTTCACTCAGGGTGCTTTTTTATGGTGAAAACAGTGTGTAGAAAAAAGAATAAAAAAATATTTAAAATACGTTGACTTTAAATGCTATTTAAGATATCATACTAATTGTCCGTTAAATACGACATGGCGGTGTAGCTCAGCTGGCTAGAGCGTACGGTTCATACCCGTGAGGTCGGGGGTTCGATCCCCTCCGCCGCTATATTTTTTAACGGCCCGTTGGTCAAGTGGTTAAGACACCGCCCTTTCACGGCGGTAACACGGGTTCGAATCCCGTACGGGTCATAAATGAAAAAGATCATGCAAATATGCATGATCTTTTTTTGTGTTGAGAAATTGTGAATGTTATGCGTTTCTTCTACAAAAACAACTATTATTTTCTGAAAATTCAATCACCTAATAAGGTCTTTAAGTGTAAGCCTGTATATATATGGTGCTATTTTGTATAAAAAGTCGAACAATTATTGGACTACAAACTGTTATTTTGACAAAAATTCCGTAAAATTCCTTTTATAATTACAAGTAATAAAATATGCGGGTGGTGTTCAAAATATGCCAAGAGCAGGAAGGAATACTGTCAATTCGAATTCTAGTACGCTTGCTATAGGTCGTGGGCAAATGACAACTGTAAAGTGGATAAGCAAATTAAAAGTGAAACTGGAACAAATTTTCTTTCGGTGGGGATTTGTAGTTGCGTTAGTTGGTTTTCTTTTAGGACGAGCATATATTTTAACGAACATTTTACCTTTTGCTTTGCCGTTTTTCGCTGCTGTATATGTGATGAAACGCGATAAAATGGCTCTTGCATTCCTCGCAGTAATGGCTGGTGCATTTTCAGTTTCATTAGAAAATCTATTCTTTGCCTTTGCATCTATATTTACATTCTTCGTCTATAATATCTTCTTTAGTCGTTTTACAAATAAGACGATTGGGCTTGTACCGTTTCAAGTATTTATTTCTGCGTTAACGGCTCATCTCATCGTTGTCTATTTCGCGCAAGGCGCAATTGGTATGTATGATTTGCTGGTTAGTACAATTGAAGCAGGATTAAGCTTCGTACTAACGATGATTTTCTTGCAAAGTGTTCCACTTTTAATAGAGCGAAAAGGAAAACAACAATCATTAGAAACAGAGGAAATTGTTTGTTTAATTATATTGCTGGCATCTGTACTAACAGGTACAACAGATTGGTTTATTTACGATTTATCAGTTCAGCATATTTTTACGAGATATTTAGTATTAGTGTTTGCCTTTGTAGCAGGAGCAGCAACAGGCTCTACAGTGGGTGTTGTAACAGGTTTAATTTTAAGCTTAGCGAATGTAGCAAGCTTATATCAATTGAGTTTATTGGCGTTTTCTGGGCTGTTAGGAGGGTTATTGAAAGAAGGAAGGCGAATAGGTGTAAGTTTAGGTTTGTTAATTGGCACAAGTTTAATTACGTTATACGTAGATAAACAAGCAAGTATTGTGACGACTTTGTTAGAATCGGGTGTAGCAATTGCTTTATTTTTATTGATGCCTAAATTTATCATTGAACGTCTTTCTAAATATATGCCGGGAACACAGGAGCATTCTAATGACCAACAGCAATATTTGCGAAGAATGCGTGATGTAACGGCAAACAAAATTAATCAGTTTGCAAATGTGTTTGAAGCGTTATCTAATAGTTTTTCTGTATACGGATATGTAGAAGATGAGGATAAGGATACGGAGACGGATTTATTTTTAAGTACAATTACCGCCAAGACATGCCAAACATGCTTTAAGAAGGATCAATGTTGGGTTGTGAATTTTGATAAAACATACGATTATATGAGGCAACTTATGGATGAAACAGAGGAAGGTACATTGCAGCATAATCGTAAACTGCTTCGTGATTTTGAAAAATATTGTGTGAGAGGAACAAAAGTAGCAGGTTTAATAGAAGGTGAATTAGGGCATTTTTATGAAGGACAAAAGTTAAGGAAACAAATGCGAGATAATCGTAGAATTGTTGCAGAACAACTTATGGGTGTTTCGAAAGTAATGGCGGATTTTTCTAAAGAGATTCAAAAGGAAAGGGAGAATCATCAAGCACAAGAGGAACAAATTTTACAAGCATTTCGTGACTTTGGAGTAGAGATTGAACACGTTGATATTTATTGTTTAGATCGAGGGAGCGTTGACATTGAAATGATGATTCCTGCTGCATGTAATCAGCATGGGGAGTGCGAAAAACTTGTTGCTCCAATGTTGTCTGATATTTTACGAGAAACAGTTGTTGTGAAACATGAAGAACAATCGGCATATCCGAATGGTTACAGTACAGTGTCGTTTGGTTCAGCGAAAACATTTTCTGTAGATACAGGGCTTGCTACGGCGGCTAAAGGAGGAGGGTTTGTATCTGGTGATTCCTATGCCATGATGGAATTAAGTGTAGGGAAATATGCGCTTGCTATTAGCGATGGAATGGGGAATGGAAAGCGTGCACATATGGAAAGTAAAGAAACGGTTAAGTTACTGCAAAAGATATTGCAATCAGGTATTGATGAGGAAATTGCAATTAAATCGATTAATTCCATTCTTTCATTGCGAACGACAGAAGAAATGTTTACAACATTAGACTTAGCGATGATTGATTTACGTGATGCAAATGCTAAATTTTTAAAGATTGGTTCTACTCCAAGTTTTATAAAACGTGGCAATCAGGTATTTAAAATAGAAGCAAGTAATTTACCGATGGGAATTATTGAAGATTTTGAAGTAGATGTTGTCGGTGAACAATTGAAATCCGGTGATATTTTAGTAATGATGAGTGATGGGATTTTTGAAGGTGCAAAACATGTAGAGAATCATGAAGTGTGGATGAAGCGGAAGATTAAAGAATTGGAAACGGAAGATCCACAAGAGATTGCTGATATTATTATGGAAGATGTAATTCGCACTGACAATGGATATATTAATGATGATATGACAATTGTGGTAGCGAAGATAAAAAAGAATATGCCGAAATGGGCGACAATTCCTATTGTTAGTAAACAAGCACAATAAAGTGAAACTTCTATTAATGAGGTTTTATCTTCGTTGATAGTTAGTTGAACCAATCGGGCGAATGCCGGCAGTGATCTCCTGCCTATCTTCCTTAATCTTGAGGTGGGGGTCTTACTGTTTGTTGGAGCAGGGCTCAGGAATATACCTGAGGCCTGTTTGTTATATATTCGCATGTTTAATTTTACTTATTTCCGAGTCTGAAGAAAAAATTTATATGTAAGATAAATTGTGAAATTTATACATCTTTGTTTTGCAGAAAGTCTGTAAAAGTTGTACCATTATATCAAGGTATGCTATCGTTTTAGCTCAATGAAAGGTGATTGCAGCATTGAAAGATGAATTTGTTAAAAAGGTAGATGCTTTTGTAGAAAGGCATGATTTGTTAGAGGCACATTCTACTGTTGTTGTAGGTGTATCAGGAGGGCCAGATTCTTTAGCGCTTTTCTTCTATTTGTTGGAGAAGCGTGAAGAGAAGCAGTTGCAAATTGTAGTCGCTCACGTTGATCATATGTTTCGCGGCGAGGAATCACAGGAAGATTTACAATTTGTGAAACAGTTGTGTGACAATCTTAATGTTACCTGTGAAACAACACAAATTGATGTGACGCGATATCAAAAACAAAATCGAATGAGTGCACAAGTTGCAGCAAGAGAATGTCGATATGCATTTTTGGAAAGAATAATGAGAAAGTATAATGCACAGTATTTAGCTCTGGGTCATCATGGTGATGATCAGGTTGAGACAATTTTAATGCGTCTTGTACGTGGAAGTACTCCGCAAGGTTATGCTGGAATTCTTGCAAAGCGCGCTTTCAATAAAGGCTTTTTGATTCGGCCTTTGCTGGCAGTAACGAAAGAAGAAATTCTTGATTATTGCAACAGAAAAGATGTTGAACCTCGCATTGACCCTAGTAATAAAAAGGAAACGTATACACGGAATCGATTGCGAAAGCACGTTCTTCCTCATTTAAAGCAGGAGAATCCAAATGTTCATGAGCGTTTTCAAGCTTTTAGTACGTCCATGCAAGAGGATGAAGCATATTTGCAGGAATTAGCTTTTGAAAAAATGAATAAAGTAATTAAGGAAAAAGACGCAAAAAGAATGGTCTTATCAATTCCTGCATTTGAATCTATGCCTATACCTTTACAAAGGAGAGGGATTCAACTAATATTAAACTATCTTTATGAATATAAGATTCCATCTTCACTTTCTTCTGTACATATTGACAAGGTGATTGAGTTTTTCAAACGAACCCATCCTTCTGGTATGCTTCATTTTCCTGGTGGATTGGAGATTGTTCGTACATATGAAGAATGTAGTTTCCGATTTAGAGAAGAAAAAGTTATTTTTTCTCCTTGTGTGTTACAAGTACCGGGAAAGGTAACATTAGTAAATGGTGATGAGCTCGAAGTGGAGATTAGCAATTGTGTGCCTATTATGATGAATGATATGACGTTTATTGCAAAGCATAATGAAATAGCATATCCACTTATTGTTCGTTCGAGAGAAAACGGGGATCGCATGTCGATGCAAGGTATGAATGGCACGAAGAAGATAAAGTCCATTTTTATTGAGGCGAAAGTACCGAAGGAAAAAAGAGCAGACTGGCCAATTGTTTGTGATGCCAGCGGAAATATTATTTGGGTTCCATTGTTGAAACGATCTGCATTTGCTATTTCGCAAGAAACAGTAGATAAGGATACATATATTATTATTCATTACAAAAGCAAGGAGTCTTCCAGGAGGATAATCAAATGATGAATCAAGATATTGAAAAAGTATTAATTTCTGAAGAGCAAATACAAGACAAGGTAAGGGAATTAGGTGCAATTCTTGCAGAGGATTATAAAAATACAGTACCTCTTGCAATCGGGGTATTAAAAGGTGCAATGCCATTTATGGCAGATTTATTAAAGCGAACAGATACATATCTTGAAATGGATTTTATGGCTGTATCTAGCTACGGTCATTCTACTGTTTCAACTGGTGAAGTGAAAATTTTAAAAGATCTAGATACTTCTGTAGAAGGACGCGATATTTTAATCGTAGAAGATATTATCGACAGCGGTCTTACATTGAGCTACTTAGTAGATTTGTTTAAATATCGTAAAGCAAAATCTGTGAAGATTGTAACATTATTGGATAAGCCGTCTGGTCGAAAAGTTGATCTTCAAGCGGATTATGTTGGATTTACTGTTCCACATGAATTTGTTGTGGGATATGGATTAGACTATAAGGAACAATATCGTAACCTTCCTTATGTTGGTGTATTAAAACCGAGCGTATATTCAAATTAATAATATAAGCATTACAATTGGATAGGAAAGTTTTTCTATGGTACTATTTACTATTATAGTTTGTATGCTGTGAGAGGAGGTTAGGGATGAATCGGATCTTCCGTAATACCATCTTTTATTTACTAATATTTTTAGTGGTAATTGGTATTGTAAGTTACTTTAATGGTTCAACACAAAAAACGAAACCAATTAGCTACGATAAATTCATTACCAAACTTGAAAAGGGTGAAGTTCGTAATGTGCAACTTCAACCGAAAAATGGTGTATTTGAAGTAAAAGGACAATTCAGTACAGATAGTCAAGAACAACAATTTATAACTTATGCACCTAACACTGAAGAATTACAAAAGAAAATTAATGACAAAGCACCAGGTACAGAAGTGAAATATCAACCAGCAGAAGAAACAAGTGCTTGGGTAACGTTCTTCACTTCCATCATTCCTTTTGTAATTATCTTCATCCTATTCTTCTTCCTACTTAACCAAGCACAAGGCGGCGGTAGCCGTGTTATGAACTTTGGTAAAAGTAAGGCGAAGTTATACAATGATGATAAGAAAAAAGTCCGTTTTAGAGATGTAGCTGGAGCGGATGAAGAGAAGCAAGAGCTTGTTGAGGTTGTAGAGTTCTTAAAAGACCCTCGTAAGTTTGCGGAGGTTGGTGCTCGTATTCCGAAGGGTGTTTTATTAGTTGGACCTCCAGGGACAGGTAAAACATTGCTTGCACGTGCTGTTGCAGGTGAAGCTGGCGTTCCGTTCTTCTCTATTAGTGGTTCTGATTTCGTAGAGATGTTCGTCGGTGTCGGTGCTTCTCGTGTACGTGACTTATTTGAAAATGCAAAGAAAAACGCACCTTGTATCATTTTTATTGATGAAATTGATGCGGTAGGTCGTCAACGTGGGGCAGGTCTTGGTGGTGGTCACGATGAGCGTGAGCAAACATTAAACCAATTGCTTGTAGAGATGGATGGTTTCGGAGCAAATGAAGGTATTATTATCATTGCTGCAACAAACCGACCTGATATTCTTGATCCAGCGTTATTACGCCCAGGACGCTTTGACCGTCAAATTACGGTAGATCGTCCAGATGTAAACGGTCGTGAAGCGGTGCTTAAAGTGCATGCCCGCAACAAACCGCTTGATGAAAATATTAACTTACGTGCTATAGCAACGCGTACACCAGGTTTCTCTGGTGCTGATCTTGAAAACTTATTAAACGAGGCAGCTCTTGTAGCAGCACGACAAGATAAGAAGAAGATCGATATGAGTGACATTGATGAAGCGACTGACCGCGTTATTGCAGGTCCAGCTAAGAAAAGTCGTGTTATCTCTGAGAAAGAACGAAATATCGTTGCATTCCATGAAGCAGGGCATACTGTAATTGGTGTAGTACTTGACGAAGCAGATATCGTTCATAAAGTAACAATTGTGCCACGTGGTCAAGCTGGTGGATATGCAGTAATGCTTCCGAAAGAAGATCGTTACTTCATGACAAAACCAGAATTACTTGATAAAATTACTGGTCTACTTGGTGGACGAGTGGCTGAGGAAATTGTATTTGGAGAAGTAAGTACAGGTGCTCATAATGACTTCCAACGTGCGACAGGAATAGCTAGACGCATGGTAACAGAGTTCGGTATGAGTGATAAGCTTGGACCGATGCAATTTGGTAGCTCACAGGGTGGTCAAGTATTCTTAGGAAGAGACTTCCATTCTGAGCAAAACTACAGTGATGCAATTGCGCATGAAATTGATATGGAAATGCAAAGCATTATGAAAGAATGTTATGCTCGTGCAAAACAAATTCTTACTGAAAACCGTGATAAGCTTGATATTATCGCAAAAACGTTACTTGAAGTGGAAACGTTAGATGCAGAGCAAATCAACCATTTATATGAACACGGTACATTACCAGAGCGTAAAACATCTTCTGACAGTGATGTAAAGGTAAACATCACAATGAAAAAAGAAGATGAAGCGTCAGGGGATAAAGAAGAACCGAAGGAGTGACAATTGTCACTCCTTTTTTTCTTTGCGATATAACTGGACTTAAACATTGAAAAAGGGAAATGGATTTTTGTAAAATGGTGAGGATGGAAAAGCTGAACATGTGTATAAATATGGTATGATGAGGTTATAAAGTGAAACTTCTATCAGTGGAAGGTTCTTCATGTCTGGCTGATGGTTAGTGGAACTAATCGGGCTCTTACGGGCAGTTATCCTCTTAGCTTTCTCTAAACTTTGAGGTGTGGATCTTACTGCCTAAAAGTAGAAGGATAAGTTCTGTACATATTGCGCAAATATACATTAAATAAGATAAGTGGTGAGAATATGATTTTCGTATTGGATGTAGGGAATACAAATGCAGTGCTTGGTGTGTTTGAAAATGGTAAGCTTCTTCAACATTGGCGTATGGAAACAGATCGTCATAAAACAGAAGATGAATATGGAATGCTCGTGAAACAATTACTTGAACACGAAGGAATTGCTTTTCATGATATAAAAGGAATTATTATTTCTTCTGTTGTACCGCCTATTATGTTTGCTTTAGAGCGTATGTGTGAGAAGTATTTTAAAATTAAGCCTCTTGTGGTGGGGCCTGGGATTAAAACAGGTTTAAATATTAAGTATGAAAATCCGCGCGAAGTAGGGGCTGACCGCATTGTAAATGCGGTAGCTGGTATTCAAATGTATGGAAGCCCGCTTATTATAGTCGATTTTGGAACGGCGACAACATATTGTTATATCGACGAACATAAACAGTATATGGGTGGTGTCATTACACCAGGTATTATGATTTCAGCTGAAGCTTTATATAATAGGGCAGCGAAACTTCCGCGTATTGAAATTACAAGACCAAGTAGCATCATTGGAAAGAATACAGTAAGTGCAATGCAAGCTGGTATCTTATATGGTTATGTGGGACAAGTAGAAGGTATTGTAAAGCGAATGAAAGAGGAAGCTAAACAAGAACCGACTGTTATCGCGACAGGTGGATTAGCAAAATTAATTGCAGAGGAATCGAATGTTATTGATATTGTCGATCCATTTTTAACGCTTAAAGGTCTATATATGTTATATGAGCGTAATGCCAATTTACAACACGAGAAAGGTGAATAAATGCGAATGAAAGATTATTTAGTAAAGGCGCTAGCGTTTAATGGAGAAGTTCGTGCTTATAGTGTGCACACAACAAATACGGTGAGTGAAGCGCAAAGACGTCACGATACATGGAGAACTGCTTCTGCGGCACTCGGTCGTTCTTTAACGGCAGGTACAATGATGGGTGCAATGCTTAAAGGTGATCAGAAACTTACAATTAAAGTAGAAGGCAATGGTCCTCTTGGTCCGGTTTTAGTAGACGCACATGCAAATGGAGATGTACGTGGTTATGTAACGAATCCGCATGTTGATTTTGAAGCGACAGAGCAAGGGAAACTACGTGTATACCAAGCTGTAGGAACAGAAGGTTTTTTAACAGTTATTAAAGATATTGGTATGCGTGAACCATTTATTGGTCAAGTTCCGCTTGTTTCTGGTGAATTAGGAGAAGATTTCACATACTATTTCGCTGCTTCTGAACAAACGCCTTCTTCTGTTGGTGTTGGAGTTCTTGTTAATGGTGATGATAGTATTTTAGCTGCGGGTGGATTTATTTTACAAATCATGCCTGATGCGCAAGAAGAGACAATTTCAATTCTTGAAGAGCGCCTACAAAAAATTCCGCCTGTTTCTAAGCTTGTTGAACAAGGTCTAACTCCAGAAGAGTTGCTATATGAGTTATTAGGGAAAGATAATGTGAAGATTTTAGAGACGATGGATGTACAATTTAACTGTACATGTTCTCGTGAGCGTATTGAAGGCGTATTAATGAGTTTAGGGAAAACAGAATTAATGCAAGTGCGTGATGAGGAAGAAGAGACAGAAGTACATTGTCATTTTTGTAACGAACGATACAAGTTCTCTAAAGAAGACATAACAAACTTAATAGAAAGTTTGTAAGGAAGAAAAGGGTTATTTGTCTATTTCGAATCATCTAAATAGGTTGACAAATAACCTTTTCTTTGACAATATGTATATAAATCCAATAAAAATACTTGGTGTTGGGAGTGACGGAGATGCGAGTGGCACAATCAGTTTCAGATTTAATCGGAAAAACGCCAATTGTTAAATTGAACCGCATCGTAGAAGAAGGTAGTGCAGAGATTTATTTAAAACTAGAGTTCATGAATCCTGGAAGCAGTGTAAAAGATCGAATTGCATTAGCGATGATTGAAGATGCTGAGAAAAAAGGGCTATTAAAAGAAGGCGATACAATTATTGAACCGACAAGTGGAAACACTGGGATTGGTTTAGCGATGGTAGCGGCGGCCAAAGGATATAAGGCAATTCTGGTTATGCCGGAAACGATGAGTGTTGAACGTCGTAATTTATTGCGTGCTTATGGAGCAGAATTAGTGTTAACGCCAGGATCGGAAGGAATGGGCGGTGCAATTCGCAAGGCAACAGAGTTATCAAAAGAACATGGCTACTTTATACCTCAACAGTTTCAAAACGATGCAAATCCAGAAATTCATCGTTTAACTACAGGTCCGGAAATTGTTGAACAAATGGGTGATCAATTAGATGCATTCATTTCAGGAGTTGGTACAGGCGGAACGATTACGGGTGCTGGTGAAGTGTTAAAAGAGAGGTATAAAGATATCAAAATTTATGCAGTAGAGCCTGCTGATTCTCCGGTACTATCAGGTGGAAAACCGGGTCCTCATAAAATTCAAGGTATCGGTGCTGGATTTGTTCCTGGAACGTTAGATACAGATGTGTATGATGAAGTGATTCAGGTAAAAACAGAACAAGCATTTGAATATGCAAGAAGAGTAGCTCGCGAAGAAGGTATTTTAGTAGGTATCTCTTCTGGAGCGGTTATTTATGCAGCGACAGAAGTTGCAAAAAAACTTGGAAAAGGAAAGAAAGTACTTGTTATCATTCCAAGTAATGGTGAGCGTTACTTAAGTACACCGCTTTATCAATTTGAATCATAAGCTTAATGTATGAAAAGCATTCCTCGAAAAAGGGATGCTTTTCTTTTTTCGTTTGAAAATAGGAAAAGAGTGAATGACTAGAAAACTTCATGTAAAATAAGTATTAGTTAAACTAAATGGGCTTTTACGGACAGTTATCCCCCGCCTATCTTTTTCGCTTGTCTCTGAATCTTGAGGTGGGGGTCTTACTGCCTGTTAATGCGGGATAAAATAAAACGAGGTGTTTATATGCAGCGACGAAAATCTTTAGCTATTTCAGTTCCGTATCGGTTAGACTTTTTTAAACAATATAAATTTCTTTCACAAAATAAACCTCATCATATCATTTTAGAAAGTGGTCGTGGAGGGCGTTATAGTATTGCTGGATTTGATCCTGTAGCAATCGTTCGTGGGAAAGATGACACATTATATATATGGGAAAGTGGAGAGGAAACAATAGAAAAGGGGAATCCATTGCACCTTATGCAAAGATATATGGAACAATGGAAAACGGAACATAATGATGCGTATCCGCCATTTCAAGGTGGTGCGATTGGTTATTTTAGTTATGATTGCATCCGCTATATTGAGAAAATTCCTTCTCTTGCAAAAGATGATGTGAATGTACCGGATATATTTTTCTTATTGTTTGATGATGTGTTTGTTTATGATCAGAAAGAACAAATGTTATGGATTATTACCCATTATACAAATGATAAGAAACAAGCTGAACAACATCTGAATGAATTAAAAGGGCTTTGGTTACAAGAAGTGCCAGAAGTGACGATGTCGTTTACTCGTCCTGAAACAAATAAAGAAGCAGTTTCATTTACAGAAAAAGAGTTTATGGAAGCTGTTCAAAGAATTCAAGAGTATATTGGAGCGGGAGATGTGTTTCAAGTGAACTTGTCTACAAGACAAGAAAAAACATTGCAAACGCATCCGCTGGAAGTTTATACGAAGCTTCGTGAAATTAATCCATCACCATACATGGGGTATTTAGAACTTGGAGATTTCCAAATTGTAAGTGCTTCACCAGAGTTGTTGATTAAAAAGCAAGGAAATGAAATGAGTACGCGTCCAATTGCGGGTACGCGCTCTCGTGGGAAAGATGAGCAAGAAGATCAAGAACTTGCAAAAGAGTTAATTGAAAATGAAAAAGAGCGTGCAGAACACGTTATGCTTGTTGATTTAGAGCGAAATGATTTAGGGCGTGTTTGTGAGTATGGAACGGTAGAAGTAGATGAATTCATGGTGATTGAGAAATATTCCCATGTTATGCACATCGTTTCAAATGTACGCGGAGAATTACAGCAAGGAAAAGATGCTTTTGATGGTGTAAAGGCTGTATTTCCAGGTGGGACGATTACCGGGGCGCCGAAAATTCGTACGATGGAAATTATTGAAGAGTTAGAACCGGTTCGCCGTGGTATTTATACAGGTTCGATTGGGTGGATTGGTTATTCGGGGGATATGGAATTAAACATTGTTATTCGCACATTACTTGCAAAAGATGGACAAGCGTATGTACAAGCAGGTGCGGGAATTGTTATTGATTCTAATCCGAAAAATGAGTATAAAGAGTCGTTAAAGAAAGCAATAGCTTTATGGAGTGCGAAAGAAAGTAGCGAAGAAACGGTTAGGTGAGCGAAATGATATTAATGATTGATAATTATGATTCCTTTACGTTTAATTTAGTACAATTTCTTGGAGAGTTAGGACAAGAACTTATCGTCAAGCGTAATGATGAAATTACAATTGACGATATTGAACAAATGCAGCCCGATTTCTTAATGATTTCTCCGGGGCCGTGCAGCCCGAATGAAGCCGGGGTGAGTATGGATGTAATTCGACATTTCGCAGGAGAAATCCCGATTTTTGGTGTTTGTTTAGGGCATCAATCGATTGCTCAAGTATTTGGGGGAGATGTTGTTCGTGCCGATCGTTTAATGCATGGGAAAACGTCCTTGATGCATCACAATGAGAAAACGATTTTTACTGATATTCCAAATCCGTTTACAGCGACGCGTTACCATTCTCTAATTGTCAAAAAAGAAACATTACCAGAGTGCTTGGAAGTAACGTCTTGGACAGAGGAAGGAGAAATTATGGCGCTTCGTCATAAAACATTACCAATTGAAGGTGTGCAGTTCCATCCGGAATCCATTATGACTTCCCATGGTAAGGAATTGCTGCAAAATTTCATTCGTCATTATAGCCGGAGTGCTTCTACATGCTAATTTATGTGAATGGTTCATTTGTAGAGGCGAGTGAAGCTAAAATATCTCCGTATGATCACGGATATTTATATGGTCTTGGTGTGTTTGAGACGTTTCGTATTTACAACGGACATCCGTTCTTATTAGATGATCATTATGAGCGGCTTATTACCGCTCTTTCGTCGCTGCATATTGCATGGGAAATGACAAAAGATGATGTGAAAAGCATTTTAAAAGAGTTAATGGTAAGGAATCATTTGCAAAATGCGTATGTTCGTTTGAATGTGTCTGCTGGTGTTGGTGAAATCGGTTTGCAGACGGAGATTTACGAAGAGCCTTCTATTATTATTTTTATAAAGCCTTTACAAGCTCCTGAAGATGTAATTGAAAAAGAAGGAGTGGTTTTAAGGCAAACCCGTAATACGCCAGAGGGAGAGTTTCGTTTAAAGTCACATCATTATTTAAATAATATTTTAGGAAAACGTGAGATTGGGAATACAACTACGAAAGAAGGAATTTTTCTTACGAAAGAAGGGTATGTTGCGGAAGGGATTGTTTCGAACATTTTTTTCGTGAAAAATGGCATATTGCATACACCGTCATTACAGACTGGAATTTTAAATGGGATTACTCGTGCTTTTATATTGGTAGCCGCTGAAATGTTAGGGCTTGAGGTGAGAGAAGGGTTATTTTTAAAAGAAGAGCTGTTTGCGGCTGATGAGGTGTTTGTTACGAATTCCATTCAGGAAATTGTGCCGCTTTGTTGCATCGGAGAAGTGCATTTTCCAGGTAAAGAAGGATTTGTTACAAATCAGCTTATACGTGTATATGAAACATACCGTGAAAAGCTATGGAGTCGAAATGAATTGTTAAGAGGAGAGGGCTAATATGCAATGGAGTTATGAGATACAGTGTGGTGAATATGCCTTGAATTTAAATGAAAAGACATTCATTATGGGGATTTTGAATGTTACGCCTGACTCTTTCTCTGATGGTGGTAATTACAATGAGGTGGAAGCAGCTGTCCGTCATGCAAAAGAGATGGTAATTGACGGAGCGCATATTATTGATATTGGCGGAGAGTCTACTCGTCCTGGTTTTGCTAAAGTGTCAGAGGAAGAAGAATTGCGACGTGTTTTACCAATGATTCGAGCTGTATCGGAAGCGGTAGATATACCTATATCTATTGATACGTACAAAGCGGAGGTTGCAAAACAAGCTATTGAAGCCGGAGCACATATTATTAATGATATTTGGGGTGCGAAAGCAGAACCGGAAATTGCAAAAGTAGCAGCACATTACGACGTGCCAATTATTCTGATGCATAATCGTGATAATACAAACTACCGAAATCTCATGGCGGATATGATTGCTGATCTGTATGAAAGTATTACAATTGCGAAACATGCAGGTGTGCGCGATGAGAATATTATTTTAGATCCGGGTATTGGGTTTGCGAAAACGTTTGAGCAAAATTTAGAAGTAATGCGAAATCTAGAACAGTTGAAAGTTTTGGGGTATCCGCTCCTTCTCGCAACTTCTCGAAAATCGTTTATTGGCCATGCATTAGATTTGCCGGTAGAAGAACGCTTAGAAGGGACTGGTGCGACGGTTTGTCTTGGTATTCAAAAAGGTTGTGAAATCGTACGCGTGCATGATGTGAAAGAGATGTCCCGCATGGCGAAGATGATGGATGCTATGTTAAGGGGGTAAAAGATTTGGATAAAATTTTTGTTCATGATATGGAGTTCTACGGTTATCATGGTGTATTTCCTGAAGAAAATAAGTTAGGGCAGCGATTTAAGGTGGATTTAACTGTAGAGTTAGATTTAAAGCGAGCGGGAACAACTGATAACTTAGAGCACTCTGTAAATTATGGAGAATTATACGAGTTATGTAGAAGTGTTGTAGAAGAGAAAACATATAAGCTTTTGGAAAGTATTGCAGAAAATATTGCAAGGGATATATTAGGGCGGTACGATTGCATTATGAATTGTATTGTAAAAGTTATTAAACCAGATCCGCCAATTCCGGGACATTACCGTGCGGTGGCGGTTGAGATTGAGAGAGGGCGCTCATGAATAATGTAGTTTATATTGCTTTGGGTTCGAATATGGATGATCGCTATACGTATTTATCACAAGCGATAGAATTGTTGCGTAAGCATCCGGCTATTGAGGTTGAGGATGTATCATCTGTTTATGAAACGGATCCAGTTGGATATACAGATCAAGAGCAATTTTTAAACTTAGTTATAAAAATTTCTACCAATTTATTTCCTCAAGAATTATTAATGGTGACACAAAAAGTGGAGAATGAGCTAGGAAGAAAAAGGAAAATCAAATGGGGGCCTCGTACCATTGACCTTGACATTTTGCTCTATAATCACGAAAATATTGAAGCAGAGAATCTTATTGTTCCGCATCCGCGGATGTTTGAAAGAGCTTTTGTTATCGTTCCGTTGATGGAAATTAATCAAGAAATTAACCGAAACATTTCACGTTCACAAGTAGAAGAAATGAAAAGGCGAGAGGGAGTAACGGTATGGAAGCAGAGAAATGGGGAAGACGCATTCGCGCTTTTCGCAAATTAAAAGGCTATACACAAGAAGGGTTTGCGAAAGAATTAGGGGTATCTGTATCTGTTTTAGGTGAAGTGGAGAGAGGGAATCGAGTTCCGTCTCACGATTTTGTTATAGAAGTTGCGAAGACATTAAAAGTTTCAATAGAAGAATTAATGCCGAAGTAGGAATAACGAAGGAAGGTAATCGAGTGTTAAAGATTGCAAACATTGAAATGAAAAATCCGGTTGTACTAGCGCCAATGGCAGGAGTATGTAACTCTGCATTCCGTTTAACGGTAAAAGAATTTGGTGCAGGATTAGTATGTGCGGAAATGGTAAGTGATAAGGCGATTTTATTTAACAATCAAAAAACGCTAGACATGTTATATATTGATGAGAGAGAGAAGCCATTAAGTCTGCAAATTTTTGGTGGGGAAAAAGAAACGCTTGTAGAAGCGGCAAAATATGTAGATAAAAATACAACAGCAGACATTATTGATATTAATATGGGATGCCCAGTACCGAAAATCACAAAATGTGATGCAGGTGCAAAGTGGTTGCTTGATCCGAACAAGGTGTACGAAATGGTAGCCGCGGTGGTAGATGCGGTCGAGAAGCCAGTTACAGTAAAAATGCGTATCGGTTGGGATGAAGACCACATTTTTGCAATTGAAAATGCTCAGGCAGTTGAACGTGCGGGAGGTCAGGCGGTTGCAGTTCACGGACGTACTCGTGTTCAAATGTATGAAGGGAAAGCAGACTGGAATATCATTAAGCAAGTAAAACAAGCTGTCAATATTCCGGTTATCGGAAATGGTGATGTAGAAACGCCGCAAGATGCAAAGCACATGTTAGATGAAGTTGGCGTAGATGGTGTAATGATTGGCCGTGCAGCGCTTGGTAATCCGTGGATGATTTACCGTACAGTAAAATATTTAGAAACTGGTGAATTAATGCCGGAGCCATCTGTGCGTGAAAAGATTGATGTATGTATGTTGCATTTAGATCGTCTTATTGATCTAAAGAATGAAGACATTGCAGTTCGAGAAATGCGCAAACATGCTGCATGGTATTTAAAGAGTGTTCGCGGTAATGCAAGAGTGCGTAATGGAATTAATAGTTGTAATACACGTGCAGATCTTGCTTCTTTATTGACAACATTTGTAGAAGAGGTAGAAGCGAAACAAAAATCTATTCAAGTTGGATAATAGAAGGAAATAGAAGGGGTGTTTGACATTCCTGTTCTTACTACCTATAATTACGTCTAAGAAATAAGAACTGCCAGCGCGTTGCTGGCAGTTTTTCTAGTTGGATAGAAAATGCTATACTATATATATTGTAAAATTTAATAGAGCTGGAGTGATATCAATACCATGGATAACATGAACCACGAAGAATTAAATGATCAATTGCTCGTTCGTCGCGAGAAGCTACATAACTTACGAGAACAAGGAATGGACCCATTTGGTAAACGTTTTGAACGTACACATTCAACAAAAGAATTATTCAGCTTGTACGGAGAACTTTCTAAAGAAGAATTAGAAGAGAAAGAAATTCCTGTTTCTATAGCTGGTCGTATTATGACAAAACGCGGTAAAGGAAAAGCTGGTTTTGCACATATTCAAGATTTACATGGACAAGTTCAAATTTACGTTCGTAAAGATGCGGTTGGTGATGAGCAGTACGAACTATTTAATGCGGCAGATTTAGGTGACTTAGTAGGGATTGAAGGTAAAGTATTTAAGACAAAAGTTGGAGAACTTTCAATTAAAGTGACTAGCTTTACATTATTAACAAAATCTCTTCGTCCGCTTCCTGACAAATATCATGGCCTAAAAGATGTTGAACAGCGCTATCGTCAACGTTATTTAGATTTAATTACGAGTATGGAAAGTCGCGAAACGTTTGTAACTCGCAGTAAAATTATTCGTGAGATGAGAAGATATTTAGATAACAATGGTTATCTTGAAGTAGAAACACCGATGTTGCATGCTATTGCAGGCGGAGCATCTGCGCGTCCGTTTATTACACATCACAATGCGTTAGATATGGAATTCTATATGCGTATTGCAATTGAGCTGCATTTAAAACGTCTAATTGTGGGTGGATTAGAGAAAGTGTATGAAATTGGGCGTGTATTCCGTAACGAAGGTGTATCAACTCGTCATAATCCAGAATTTACAATGATTGAATTATATGAAGCATATGCGGATTATAAGGATATCATGAAACTAACAGAAAACATGGTTGCTCATATTGCGAAAGAAGTTTTAGGTACAACGACAGTTCAATATGGTGAATATGAAATTAATTTAGAGCCAGAGTGGACAAGACTACACATGGTAGATGCAATCAAACAATATTCTGGAGCAGATTTCTGGAGCCCAATGGGCGTAGAAGAAGCTCGTGCATTAGCGAAAGAGCATGATGTAGAAATTAAGGATACAATGGAAGTTGGTCATATTATTAATGAGTTCTTCGAGCAAAAAGTAGAAGAACATTTAATTCAACCTACATTTATTTATGGTCATCCAGTGGAGATTTCTCCTCTTGCGAAAAAGAATGAAGAAGATCCGCGCTTTACAGATCGTTTCGAGTTATTTATTGTCGCTCGTGAACATGCGAATGCATTTACAGAGTTAAATGATCCAATTGATCAAAAAGAACGCTTCGAAGCGCAGTTAAAAGAGCGTGAACAAGGTAATGATGAAGCGCACATGATGGATGATGATTATATTGAAGCGCTTGAGTATGGTATGCCTCCTACAGGTGGGTTAGGGATCGGTATTGATCGTCTTGTTATGTTATTAACAAATTCACCTTCTATTCGTGATGTATTACTATTCCCGGCAATGAGACATAAACAAGACTAAGCTTTGGAGTTTTCTCCAAAGCTTTTCTTTTTATTGTATTTTTATATTATTTTATAAGGTGAAAAATTTTATTAAAAAAACTATTGCAATTTAATTTGTGAACTGATATATTTATATTCGTTGTCACGAACGGCAACAAGGAAAACAACTTCGAAAGAAAAAAGTTGTTGACAGAAAAGAAACGAAATGTTATATTATTAAAGTCGCTTCGAGCGGCAGATAAGTTCTTTGAAAACTGAACGAAACAAACAACGTGAAACGTCAATTTTTATTTATGATGCTAGACAAACACTTTATTGGAGAGTTTGATCCTGGCTCAGGATGAACGCTGGCGGCGTGCCTAATACATGCAAGTCGAGCGAACCAATTAAGAGCTTGCTCTTAAGAAGTTAGCGGCGGACGGGTGAGTAACACGTAGGTAACCTGCCTATAAGACTGGGATAACTCCGGGAAACCGGGGCTAATACCGGATAACATTTTGCACCGCATGGTGCGAAATTGAAAGGCGGCTTCGGCTGTCACTTATAGATGGACCTGCGGCGCATTAGCTAGTTGGTGAGGTAACGGCTCACCAAGGCGACGATGCGTAGCCGACCTGAGAGGGTGATCGGCCACACTGGGACTGAGACACGGCCCAGACTCCTACGGGAGGCAGCAGTAGGGAATCTTCCGCAATGGACGAAAGTCTGACGGAGCAACGCCGCGTGAGCGATGAAGGCCTTCGGGTCGTAAAGCTCTGTTGTTAGGGAAGAACAAGTGCTAGTTGAATAAGCTGGCACCTTGACGGTACCTAACCAGAAAGCCACGGCTAACTACGTGCCAGCAGCCGCGGTAATACGTAGGTGGCAAGCGTTATCCGGAATTATTGGGCGTAAAGCGCGCGCAGGTGGTTTCTTAAGTCTGATGTGAAAGCCCACGGCTCAACCGTGGAGGGTCATTGGAAACTGGGAGACTTGAGTGCAGAAGAGGAAAGTGGAATTCCATGTGTAGCGGTGAAATGCGTAGAGATATGGAGGAACACCAGTGGCGAAGGCGACTTTCTGGTCTGCAACTGACACTGAGGCGCGAAAGCGTGGGGAGCAAACAGGATTAGATACCCTGGTAGTCCACGCCGTAAACGATGAGTGCTAAGTGTTAGAGGGTTTCCGCCCTTTAGTGCTGAAGTTAACGCATTAAGCACTCCGCCTGGGGAGTACGGCCGCAAGGCTGAAACTCAAAGGAATTGACGGGGGCCCGCACAAGCGGTGGAGCATGTGGTTTAATTCGAAGCAACGCGAAGAACCTTACCAGGTCTTGACATCCTCTGACAACCCTAGAGATAGGGCTTCTCCTTCGGGAGCAGAGTGACAGGTGGTGCATGGTTGTCGTCAGCTCGTGTCGTGAGATGTTGGGTTAAGTCCCGCAACGAGCGCAACCCTTGATCTTAGTTGCCATCATTAAGTTGGGCACTCTAAGGTGACTGCCGGTGACAAACCGGAGGAAGGTGGGGATGACGTCAAATCATCATGCCCCTTATGACCTGGGCTACACACGTGCTACAATGGACGGTACAAAGAGTCGCAAGACCGCGAGGTGGAGCTAATCTCATAAAACCGTTCTCAGTTCGGATTGTAGGCTGCAACTCGCCTACATGAAGCTGGAATCGCTAGTAATCGCGGATCAGCATGCCGCGGTGAATACGTTCCCGGGCCTTGTACACACCGCCCGTCACACCACGAGAGTTTGTAACACCCGAAGTCGGTGGGGTAACCTTTTTGGAGCCAGCCGCCTAAGGTGGGACAGATGATTGGGGTGAAGTCGTAACAAGGTAGCCGTATCGGAAGGTGCGGCTGGATCACCTCCTTTCTATGGAGAATTGATGAACGCTGTTCATCAATATAAGTTTCCGTGTTTCGTTTTGTTCAGTTTTGAGAGAACTATCTCTCGAAAATATATGTTCTTTGAAAACTAGATAACAGTGTAGCTCATATTTTTTTAATTTTGGTTAAGTTAGAAAGGGCGCACGGTGGATGCCTTGACACTAGGAGTCGATGAAGGACGGGACTAACACCGATATGCTTCGGGGAGCTGTAAGTAAGCTTTGATCCGGAGATTTCCGAATGGGGAAACCCACCATACGTAATGGTATGGTATCTTTATCTGAATACATAGGGTAAAGAAGACAGACCCAGGGAACTGAAACATCTAAGTACCTGGAGGAAGAGAAAGCAAATGCGATTTCCTGAGTAGCGGCGAGCGAAACGGAATCTAGCCCAAACCAAGAGGCTTGCCTCTTGGGGTTGTAGGACATTCTATACGGAGTTACAAAGGAACGAGGTAGACGAAGCAGCCTGGAAAGGCTCGTCATAGAAGGTAACAACCCTGTAGTTGAAACTTCGTTCCCTCTTGAATGTATCCTGAGTACGGCGGAACACGTGAAATTCCGTCGGAATCCGGGAGGACCATCTCCCAAGGCTAAATACTACCTAGTGATCGATAGTGAACCAGTACCGTGAGGGAAAGGTGAAAAGCACCCCGGAAGGGGAGTGAAAGAGATCCTGAAACCGTGTGCCTACAAATAGTCAGAGCCCGTTAACGGGTGATGGCGTGCCTTTTGTAGAATGAACCGGCGAGTTACGATCCCGTGCGAGGTTAAGCTGAAGAGGCGGAGCCGTAGCGAAAGCGAGTCTGAATAGGGCGTTTAGTACGTGGTCGTAGACCCGAAACCAGGTGATCTACCCATGTCCAGGGTGAAGTTCAGGTAACACTGAATGGAGGCCCGAACCCACGCACGTTGAAAAGTGCGGGGATGAGGTGTGGGTAGCGGAGAAATTCCAATCGAACCTGGAGATAGCTGGTTCTCCCCGAAATAGCTTTAGGGCTAGCCTCAAGTGTGAGAGTCTTGGAGGTAGAGCACTGATTGAACTAGGGGTCCTCATCGGATTACCGAATTCAGTCAAACTCCGAATGCCAATGACTTATCCTTGGGAGTCAGACTGCGAGTGATAAGATCCGTAGTCAAAAGGGAAACAGCCCAGACCGCCAGCTAAGGTCCCAAAGTGTGTATTAAGTGGAAAAGGATGTGGAGTTGCTTAGACAACTAGGATGTTGGCTTAGAAGCAGCCACCATTTAAAGAGTGCGTAATAGCTCACTAGTCGAGTGACTCTGCGCCGAAAATGTACCGGGGCTAAATACACCACCGAAGCTGCGGATTGATACCTATGGTATCAGTGGTAGGGGAGCGTTCTAAGTGCTGTGAAGTCAGATCGTAAGGACTGGTGGAGCGCTTAGAAGTGAGAATGCCGGTATGAGTAGCGAAAGACGGGTGAGAATCCCGTCCACCGAATGCCTAAGGTTTCCTGAGGAAGGCTCGTCCGCTCAGGGTTAGTCAGGACCTAAGCCGAGGCCGACAGGCGTAGGCGATGGACAACAGGTTGATATTCCTGTACCACCTCTTTATCGTTTGAGCAATGGAGGGACGCAGAAGGATAGAAGAAGCGTGCGATTGGTTGTGCACGTCCAAGCAGTTAGGCTGGTAAGTAGGCAAATCCGCTTACCGCAAAGGCTGAGCTGTGATGGGGAAGCTCCTTATGGAGCGAAGTCTTTGATTCCCCGCTGCCAAGAAAAGCTTCTAGCGAGATAAAAGGTGCCTGTACCGCAAACCGACACAGGTAGGCGAGGAGAGAATCCTAAGGTGTGCGAGAGAACTCTGGTTAAGGAACTCGGCAAAATGACCCCGTAACTTCGGGAGAAGGGGTGCTTTCTTAACGGAAAGCCGCAGTGAATAGGCCCAAGCGACTGTTTAGCAAAAACACAGGTCTCTGCGAAGCCGTAAGGCGAAGTATAGGGGCTGACACCTGCCCGGTGCTGGAAGGTTAAGGAGAGGGGTTAGCGCAAGCGAAGCTCTGAACTGAAGCCCCAGTAAACGGCGGCCGTAACTATAACGGTCCTAAGGTAGCGAAATTCCTTGTCGGGTAAGTTCCGACCCGCACGAAAGGTGTAACGATTTGGGCACTGTCTCAACCAGAGACTCGGTGAAATTATAGTACCTGTGAAGATGCAGGTTACCCGCGACAGGACGGAAAGACCCCGTGGAGCTTTACTGTAGCCTGATATTGAATTTTGGTACAGCTTGTACAGGATAGGCGGGAGCCTTTGAAGCCGGAGCGCTAGCTTCGGTGGAGGCGCTGGTGGGATACCGCCCTGGCTGTATTGAAATTCTAACCTACGGGTCTTATCGACCCGGGAGACAGTGTCAGGTGGGCAGTTTGACTGGGGCGGTCGCCTCCTAAAAAGTAACGGAGGCGCCCAAAGGTTCCCTCAGAATGGTTGGAAATCATTCGTAGAGTGCAAAGGCATAAGGGAGCTTGACTGCGAGACCTACAAGTCGAGCAGGGACGAAAGTCGGGCTTAGTGATCCGGTGGTTCCGCATGGAAGGGCCATCGCTCAACGGATAAAAGCTACCCCGGGGATAACAGGCTTATCTCCCCCAAGAGTCCACATCGACGGGGAGGTTTGGCACCTCGATGTCGGCTCATCGCATCCTGGGGCTGTAGTCGGTCCCAAGGGTTGGGCTGTTCGCCCATTAAAGCGGTACGCGAGCTGGGTTCAGAACGTCGTGAGACAGTTCGGTCCCTATCCGTCGTGGGCGTAGGAAATTTGAGAGGAGCTGTCCTTAGTACGAGAGGACCGGGATGGACGCACCGCTGGTGTACCAGTTGTTCTGCCAAGGGCATAGCTGGGTAGCTATGTGCGGAAGGGATAAGTGCTGAAAGCATCTAAGCATGAAGCCCCCCTCAAGATGAGATTTCCCATAGCGTAAGCTAGTAAGATCCCTGAAAGATGATCAGGTTGATAGGTTCGAGGTGGAAGCATGGTGACATGTGGAGCTGACGAATACTAATAGATCGAGGACTTAACCATATAATATGAAGCAAATGTTATCTAGTTTTGAAGGAATATATTTTTAAAAATTCCTGTTGACATTCTGAAAAGAATGTGTATAATAATAAAAGTCTGGTAATGATGGCAGAGAGGTCACACCCGTTCCCATACCGAACACGGAAGTTAAGCTCTCTAGCGCCGATGGTAGTTGGGACTTTGTCCCTGTGAGAGTAGGACGTTGCCAGGCAAATGGAGGATTAGCTCAGCTGGGAGAGCACCTGCCTTACAAGCAGGGGGTCGGCGGTTCGATCCCGTCATCCTCCACCATATGCCGGCTTAGCTCAATTGGTAGAGCAACTGACTTGTAATCAGTAGGTTGGGGGTTCAAGTCCTCTAGCCGGCACCACTTTAGTAAGAGCCATTAGCTCAGTTGGTAGAGCATCTGACTTTTAATCAGAGGGTCGAAGGTTCGAGTCCTTCATGGCTCACCATTTTAAAAATATAGTATGCGGGTGTGGCGGAATTGGCAGACGCACCAGACTTAGGATCTGGCGCCTTTGGCGTGGGGGTTCGACTCCCTTCACCCGCACTTTAAATTGAATAAGTCATATATGTCTTGCGGAAGTAGTTCAGTGGTAGAATACAACCTTGCCAAGGTTGGGGTCGCGGGTTCGAATCCCGTCTTCCGCTCCAATTTTCAATATGACATGCCGGGGTGGCGGAACAGGCAGACGCACAGGACTTAAAATCCTGCGGTGGGTGACCACCGTGCGGGTTCGACCCCCGCCCTCGGCACCATATGCGCCCGTAGCTCAATTGGATAGAGCGTTTGACTACGGATCAAAAGGTTAGGGGTTCGAGTCCTCTCGGGCGCGTTCTTTTCGGGAAGTGGCTCAGCTTGGTAGAGCACCTGGTTTGGGACCAGGGGGTCGCAGGTTCGAATCCTGTCTTCCCGATAGTTTTAAAATAATGGGGCCTTAGCTCAGCTGGGAGAGCGCCTGCCTTGCACGCAGGAGGTCAGCGGTTCGATCCCGCTAGGCTCCACCAAAGTTCTTTGAAAACTGAACGAAACAAACAACGTGAAACGTCAATTTTTATTTATGATGCTAGACAAACACTTTATTGGAGAGTTTGATCCTGGCTCAGGATGAACGCTGGCGGCGTGCCTAATACATGCAAGTCGAGCGAACCAATTAAGAGCTTGCTCTTAAGAAGTTAGCGGCGGACGGGTGAGTAACACGTAGGTAACCTGCCTATAAGACTGGGATAACTCCGGGAAACCGGGGCTAATACCGGATAACATTTTGCACCGCATGGTGCGAAATTGAAAGGCGGCTTCGGCTGTCACTTATAGATGGACCTGCGGCGCATTAGCTAGTTGGTGAGGTAACGGCTCACCAAGGCGACGATGCGTAGCCGACCTGAGAGGGTGATCGGCCACACTGGGACTGAGACACGGCCCAGACTCCTACGGGAGGCAGCAGTAGGGAATCTTCCGCAATGGACGAAAGTCTGACGGAGCAACGCCG
>NZ_JAMYWS010000001.1:92500-252500 GCF_024159135.1 Bacillus sp. 3103sda1
GGTATCAGTGGTAGGGGAGCGTTCTAAGTGCTGTGAAGTCAGATCGTAAGGACTGGTGGAGCGCTTAGAAGTGAGAATGCCGGTATGAGTAGCGAAAGACGGGTGAGAATCCCGTCCACCGAATGCCTAAGGTTTCCTGAGGAAGGCTCGTCCGCTCAGGGTTAGTCAGGACCTAAGCCGAGGCCGACAGGCGTAGGCGATGGACAACAGGTTGATATTCCTGTACCACCTCTTTATCGTTTGAGCAATGGAGGGACGCAGAAGGATAGAAGAAGCGTGCGATTGGTTGTGCACGTCCAAGCAGTTAGGCTGGTAAGTAGGCAAATCCGCTTACCGCAAAGGCTGAGCTGTGATGGGGAAGCTCCTTATGGAGCGAAGTCTTTGATTCCCCGCTGCCAAGAAAAGCTTCTAGCGAGATAAAAGGTGCCTGTACCGCAAACCGACACAGGTAGGCGAGGAGAGAATCCTAAGGTGTGCGAGAGAACTCTGGTTAAGGAACTCGGCAAAATGACCCCGTAACTTCGGGAGAAGGGGTGCTTTCTTAACGGAAAGCCGCAGTGAATAGGCCCAAGCGACTGTTTAGCAAAAACACAGGTCTCTGCGAAGCCGTAAGGCGAAGTATAGGGGCTGACACCTGCCCGGTGCTGGAAGGTTAAGGAGAGGGGTTAGCGCAAGCGAAGCTCTGAACTGAAGCCCCAGTAAACGGCGGCCGTAACTATAACGGTCCTAAGGTAGCGAAATTCCTTGTCGGGTAAGTTCCGACCCGCACGAAAGGTGTAACGATTTGGGCACTGTCTCAACCAGAGACTCGGTGAAATTATAGTACCTGTGAAGATGCAGGTTACCCGCGACAGGACGGAAAGACCCCGTGGAGCTTTACTGTAGCCTGATATTGAATTTTGGTACAGCTTGTACAGGATAGGCGGGAGCCTTTGAAGCCGGAGCGCTAGCTTCGGTGGAGGCGCTGGTGGGATACCGCCCTGGCTGTATTGAAATTCTAACCTACGGGTCTTATCGACCCGGGAGACAGTGTCAGGTGGGCAGTTTGACTGGGGCGGTCGCCTCCTAAAAAGTAACGGAGGCGCCCAAAGGTTCCCTCAGAATGGTTGGAAATCATTCGTAGAGTGCAAAGGCATAAGGGAGCTTGACTGCGAGACCTACAAGTCGAGCAGGGACGAAAGTCGGGCTTAGTGATCCGGTGGTTCCGCATGGAAGGGCCATCGCTCAACGGATAAAAGCTACCCCGGGGATAACAGGCTTATCTCCCCCAAGAGTCCACATCGACGGGGAGGTTTGGCACCTCGATGTCGGCTCATCGCATCCTGGGGCTGTAGTCGGTCCCAAGGGTTGGGCTGTTCGCCCATTAAAGCGGTACGCGAGCTGGGTTCAGAACGTCGTGAGACAGTTCGGTCCCTATCCGTCGTGGGCGTAGGAAATTTGAGAGGAGCTGTCCTTAGTACGAGAGGACCGGGATGGACGCACCGCTGGTGTACCAGTTGTTCTGCCAAGGGCATAGCTGGGTAGCTATGTGCGGAAGGGATAAGTGCTGAAAGCATCTAAGCATGAAGCCCCCCTCAAGATGAGATTTCCCATAGCGTAAGCTAGTAAGATCCCTGAAAGATGATCAGGTTGATAGGTTCGAGGTGGAAGCATGGTGACATGTGGAGCTGACGAATACTAATAGATCGAGGACTTAACCATATAATATGAAGCAAATGTTATCTAGTTTTGAAGGAATATACCTTCATAAGTCTGGTAATGATGGCAGAGAGGTCACACCCGTTCCCATACCGAACACGGAAGTTAAGCTCTCTAGCGCCGATGGTAGTTGGGACTTTGTCCCTGTGAGAGTAGGACGTTGCCAGGCAAACGAAAGACGAGTCATTGAACTCGTCTTTTTTTGTGTTCTTTTTTATATAGGAAACTTTATATTCTTTATTCATAAAATAAAGAACGGTTGATTAAATGAGAGAAAATATGGATAGGATAGAGAGGGAAGCAAAAGAGTTGCAAAATTTTTTAATACGTATATAATTAAAGTCAAAGATAGTCAAAGTCAATAAAGGTGGAGGATAAATGAGAAATATATCTGATATTATTGAACAATATCTAAAGCAAGTTATTGACTTAAGTAATAATGATGCAATTGAAATTAAAAGAAATGAAATTGCTGATAAGTTTGATTGTGTGCCATCTCAAATTAACTACGTTATTAATACTCGTTTTACTCTAGAAAGAGGATTCATAGTAGAAAGTAAACGAGGTGGCGGAGGTTATATTCGCATTATAAAGGTCAAATTGCATGATGATATAGACATTATTAACCAAATGTTACAAATGATTCAGTATAGCATTACTCAATCAAGCGCTGAGAGTATAATAAGGCGTTTAGCAGAAGAAGGTATTGTTACCAGTAGGGAAGCAAAGCTTATGTTTAGTGTGTTAGATCGATCTGTTTTACTAACAGATTTACCATTTCGAGATGAATTACGAGCACGTATGCTTCGAGCGATGCTTAGAACATTGAAGTATAAGTAAAGTGAAACTTCCCTTAGGAATGCTTTGTCTCTTAAGGATTAATTGAACGAATAAGATTGTAAATTAATAATTCTTTCCTATTGTAAAGGTGGGGAATACGTTGATTTGTCAAAACTGTAGTTCACGATCAGCAACGCTGCATTTTACAAAAGCAATCAATGGAAAAAAGACGGAGATTCATCTTTGCGAGCAATGTGCCCAAGAAAATGGATATACGTCTTTCTTTCAATCAAATAAGTCTAATAAGCCTAGTTTGTCATTTCATAATTTATTAGCAGGGCTGCTACATGTTGAGCAACCTGCATCTGAGAAAGAAACAAATAATGTTTCGAATGTGCAGCCGTTGCAATGTCCGAAATGTAATATGACATATCCACAATTTGCAAAGGTCGGAAGGTTTGGTTGTTCGTCTTGTTATGAAACATTTAAAGAACAATTACAACCAATGCTAAAACGGCTTCATGGTGGGCATACAAAGCATCACGGAAAAATTCCTAACCGTATAGGAGGAAATATTCATCTAAAAAAAGAATTAGATGAGTTAAAACTAAAATTGCAGGAGTGCATACAACAAGAAGAGTTTGAGCAGGCTGCTGAAGTACGAGATAAAATTCGCAGCATAGAAAGTCAGCTTCGTGAGCATAGAGAGGGGGAATAATTCTATGTCACTCGATCGTATTATGAACGAAGCAATTAGTCCATGGATGAGGGAAGACGGTCCTGATTCCGATATTGTTTTAAGCAGTCGTGTTCGATTGGCTCGGAATTTACGAGACTATCAGTTCCCGACTATGTTAACAAATAAGGAAGCGGAGCAAATGATTCATGTATTTCAAGAAAAATTTGCTAATCAAGCAGTTGCACCTTTCGGGGTACTTGAACTTTTACAAATGAATAGGATTGAACCTTTGCAGCGCAGAGTATTAGTAGAAAAGCACCTTGTAAGTCCGGATTTAGTGGGAACAGAATATGGTGCTTGTTTATTATCTGAGAATGAACAAGTAAGTATTATGCTTAATGAGGAAGATCATATTCGGATTCAATGTTTATTTCCGGGATTACAATTATCAGAAGCGTTGCATAGTGCAAATCGAATTGATGATTGGATAGAAAATCAGGTTGAATATGCATTTGATGAACAAGTTGGTTATATAACGAGCTGTCCTTCAAATATAGGAACAGGTTTACGAGCCTCAGTGATGATACATTTGCCAGCTCTCGTTTTAACAGGACAAATGAACCGTATCGTTCAAGCAATTAATCAACTTGGTTTAGTTGTGAGAGGGATATATGGTGAAGGTAGCGAAGTGTTAGGGAATATATTTCAACTTTCTAATCAAATGACATTGGGAAAACCTGAAGAAGATATTGTAGAAGATTTAAAGAGTGTTGTTCAGCAACTCATTCAACAAGAACGAACAGCAAGAGAATCAATTATGAAAAATTCAAGTATTGAGCTTGAAGATAAGGTGTATCGTTCTTATGGTGTATTAGCGAATAGCCGTTTAATTGAATCTGCTGAGGCAGCAACGTGTTTATCGGATGTTCGACTTGGTATTGATCTTGGTTATATCGAAAATATATCTAGGAATATTTTAACGGAGTTAATGGTACTTACACAGCCTGGAATCTTGCAGCAATATGCTGGAGGCCCCTTACAACCTGATGAAAGAGATTATCGCAGAGCAGCACTTATTCGTGAAAGATTACGAATTGAACAAAATCGAGCGAAGTAGGAGTGTGATTCATATGATGTTTGGAAGATTTACAGAGCGAGCACAAAAGGTATTAGCGTTATCCCAAGAAGAAGCAATTCGTATTGGCCATAATAATATCGGCACGGAGCATATTTTACTCGGCCTTGTACGCGAAGGAGAAGGGATTGCTGCAAAAGCATTGGTCGCACTTGGATTAAGCCCAGAGAAAGTTCAAAAAGAAGTAGAAGCACTAATTGGGCGCGGCACGGAGATGTCCCAAACGGTTCACTACACACCGCGTGCAAAAAAAGTAATAGAGTTATCAATGGATGAAGCGCGTAAACTTGGTCATTCTTACGTGGGAACAGAGCATATTTTACTTGGGCTTATTCGTGAAGGAGAAGGCGTTGCGGCCCGTGTTTTAAATAATTTAGGTGTAAGTTTAAATAAAGCGCGTCAACAAGTACTGCAGCTTCTTGGTAGTAACGAGACGGCTTCGGGTCATCAAGGTGGTGGTTCGGCTAATGCAAATACACCGACGCTTGATAGTTTAGCTCGCGATTTAACAGCTGTAGCACGTGAAGGGCGTTTAGATCCAGTAATTGGTCGTAGCAAAGAGATTCAACGTGTAATTGAAGTATTAAGTAGAAGAACAAAAAATAATCCTGTGTTAATTGGAGAACCTGGTGTTGGTAAAACAGCAATTGCTGAAGGGCTAGCACAACAAATTGTAAACAACGAAGTTCCAGAGACTTTACGCGATAAGCGTGTTATGACATTAGATATGGGGACTGTAGTTGCTGGTACGAAATATCGCGGTGAATTTGAAGACCGTTTAAAGAAAGTCATGGATGAAATTCGTCAAGCTGCTAATATTATTTTATTCATTGATGAGCTTCATACATTAATTGGTGCGGGAGGTGCAGAAGGGGCGATTGACGCATCGAATATTTTAAAGCCATCATTAGCGCGCGGGGAACTACAATGTATTGGGGCGACAACGCTAGATGAGTATCGTAAATATATTGAAAAAGATGCGGCATTAGAGCGACGTTTTCAACCGATTCACGTTGATGAACCAAGCTTAGAAGAATCGATTCAAATTTTAAAAGGATTACGTGACCGTTATGAAGCACATCACCGTGTTTCTATCTCAGACGATGCAATTGACGCCGCTGTAAAATTATCTGATCGTTACATTACGGATCGTTTCTTACCTGATAAAGCGATTGACTTAATTGATGAAGCAGCTTCAAAAGTTCGTTTACGTTCTTATACAACACCACCAAACTTAAAAGAACTTGAATCGAAGCTAGAAGAAGTAAGAAAAGAAAAAGATGCGGCAGTACAAAGTCAAGAATTTGAGAAAGCAGCTTCTTTGCGTGATATGGAACAGCGCCTACGTGAAAAATTAGAAGATACGAAGCGTCAATGGAAAGAGCAACAAGGTAAAGAGAATTCGGAAGTAACAGTAGAGGATATTGCAAATGTTGTTTCAACGTGGACGCGTATTCCGGTTTCTAAGCTAGCTCAAACAGAAACAGACAAACTATTGAACTTAGAAAATATTTTACATGATCGTTTAATTGGGCAAGATGAAGCGGTTGTTGCGGTTGCAAAAGCAGTGCGCCGCGCAAGAGCAGGTTTAAAAGATCCAAAACGTCCAATCGGTTCTTTTATTTTCTTAGGACCAACTGGTGTTGGTAAAACGGAACTTGCACGCGCATTAGCGGAATCTATGTTTGGTGACGAAGATGCAATGATTCGTATTGATATGTCGGAGTACATGGAGAAACATTCTACTTCTCGTTTAGTTGGTTCTCCTCCAGGATATGTTGGATATGAAGAAGGTGGCCAGTTAACAGAAAAGGTCCGTCGCAAACCGTACTCCGTTGTCTTACTTGACGAGGTGGAAAAGGCACATCCAGATGTATTCAATATTTTACTGCAAGTGCTAGAAGATGGTCGTTTAACAGATTCAAAAGGTCGTACAGTTGATTTCCGTAATACAATTGTTATTATGACTTCTAACGTAGGTGCAGATGCATTAAAACGAAACAAACATCTTGGATTTAATGTACAAGATGAAAGTCGTGATTATGCAGATATGAAGGGTAAAGTAATGGATGAGTTGAAAAAAGCATTCCGCCCTGAGTTTTTAAACCGTATTGACGAAATTATTGTTTTCCATACATTAGAGAAGAAACATATTAAAGAAATTGTTACACTTATGGTAGAACTGTTGGTTAAACGTTTAAAAGAACAAGACATTGAGTTAGAGTTAACGGATGCAGCAATTGAAGCGATTGCGGATAAAGGATTTGACCCAGAGTATGGTGCTCGTCCACTACGCCGTGCAATTCAAAAACATGTAGAAGATCGATTATCAGAGGAACTTCTTAAAGGGGTTATTGAGAAAGGTCAAAAAGTTGTTTTTGATGCAGAAGGAGAATCATTTGTCATTCGTAGTGCAGAAAAGGTAAAATAAGTATAGACAAACAAAGGGGGGGGCTAAACAATAGCCCTCTTTCTTGTACAAAAAAGAAATATTTTTGTTTCATATGAAAGCGAAGTGAAGTGTAAAAAACGATGGCTAAAAAGAAAACGAAATTTACATGTCAAGAATGTGGTTATCAGTCACCAAAGTATATGGGAAAGTGTCCGGGGTGCGGACAATGGAATACACTAGTGGAAGAGATGGAACCAGTTGTATCATCACGCCGCCTGAACTATGCAAGTGCAATCCAAACTGAATTAACGAAGCCTCGCCGCCTGAAAGAAGTGGAAACGAAAACAGAGGCGCGTATTGAAACGAGTTTTCAAGAATTTAACCGGGTGCTTGGTGGTGGAATTGTAGATGGCTCTCTCGTGCTCATAGGGGGAGATCCTGGTATTGGGAAATCAACATTATTATTGCAAATATCATCACAACTAGCAGATCGTGCTTATGATGTTTTATACATATCAGGTGAGGAATCTGCAAAACAAATTAAACTTAGAGCAGATCGTCTTCATGTAAATGGAGATAATTTATTTGTTGTATCAGAAACAGATTTACAACGAATCGCAGCATATATAGATGAAATGAATCCATCATTTGTAGTAATTGATTCTATTCAAACCATTCATTTACCGGAAGTAACTTCAGCGCCAGGAAGCGTAGCGCAAGTACGTGAATGTACAGCAGAACTTATGAAGCTTGCAAAAACGAAAGGAATCCCTATTTTTATTGTAGGGCATGTAACGAAAGAAGGAGCTATAGCTGGTCCACGTATGTTAGAGCATATGGTGGATGCTGTTCTTTATTTTGAAGGAGATCGTCATCATACATATCGAATTTTACGAGCGGTAAAAAACCGTTTTGGTTCAACCAATGAGATGGGGATTTTTGAAATGAAGGAGCTTGGCCTTTCAGAGGTATTGAATCCTTCTGAAATTTTTCTAGAAGAAAGACCTGTGGGTGCTGCTGGTTCAACGGTTGTTGCTTCTATGGAAGGAACAAGGCCTGTTCTAGTAGAAATACAAGCATTAATTTCCCCTACAAGTTTTGGGAATCCAAGAAGAATGGCAACAGGAATTGACCATAACCGTGTTTCTCTTATTATGGCGGTACTAGAAAAAAGAGCAGGGTTATTGCTCCAGAACCAAGATGCTTATTTAAAAGTTGCTGGGGGAATTAAATTAGATGAACCAGCAGTTGATTTGGCAGTTGCTTTAAGTATCGCATCAAGTTTTCGCGATAAACCGACTTTTCCGGGTGATGCAGTCATTGGTGAAGTTGGTTTAACGGGAGAAGTTCGCCGTGTTTCTCGTATCGAACAGCGTGTACAAGAAGCAGCAAAATTAGGATTTCAGCGTGTTATTATCCCAAGGAAAAATTTGGGTGGATGGACGATTCCAGAAGGTATTGAAGTAGTTGGAGTATCGAATATAGGAGAGGCTCTTCGATTTGCACTAGGAGGATAAGATATGGAAGAAAACAAGCAACGTTCCAAAAGTATTATTAATATTTTGCAGCTTGTTGCACCGGGGACACCGCTAAGAGAAGGAATTGATAATGTGCTCCGTGCGCAAACAGGTGGCCTTATTGTACTCGGATACAACGAGCAAATTAAAAGTATTGTTGATGGAGGATTTCATATTAATTGTGCTTTTTCTCCTGCTAGTCTATACGAACTAGCAAAAATGGATGGTGCTCTTATTTTAAATGAAACAGGAAGTAAAATTTTAATCGCTAATGGACAGTTGGTTCCTGATTCATCTATCGACTCTATTGAAACAGGTATGCGCCACCGAACAGCAGAGCGAGTGGCGAAGCAAACGGGTAGTCTTGTTGTTGCTATTTCACAAAGGCGAAATGTAATTACGTTATATCAAGGAAACTTACGTTATACATTAAAAGATATTGGGGTTATTTTAACAAAGGCAAACCAAGCGATTCAAACATTAGAAAAATATAAAGCTGTATGGAATGAGGGTATAACGAACCTTGGTATTTTAGAGTTTGAAGAAGTGGTTACAATGTCTGAAGTTGTGCATGTACTACATAGTGTTGAAATGATGCTACGGATTAAAAATGAAATCTACAGTTACATTCATGAATTAGGAACAGAAGGAAGACTTATTCGTTTACAATTGACAGAAGTGCTTGCTGACGTGGAAGCGGAGGCTGCACTATTAATTAAAGACTACTATCATGAAAAAACACAAGAGCACTATCAAGTTTTAAAAAAATTACAAGAGCTTGCAAATGCACAACTTCTAGAAGATAGCGATTTAGTGAAATTACTTGGATATTCCGGACAAATGAAATTAGAAGAAAGCATTACACCAAGAGGTTATCGGATCGCGAGTAAAATTTCTAGAGTTCCGCCTCTTATTATTGAGAACTTAATTAATCGTTTTAAGAACTTACAAGGAATTTGCCGTGCAACAATTGCTGATTTGGATGATGTGGAAGGAATTGGAGAAGTACGGGCGAAAAAGATACGAGAGGGTTTAAAACGAATTCAAGAACACTTGTATATGAGCAGGCACAATTAAGAATATTACATTGATTTCACAATATAGCGACACTCAAAGATTTTTCATATATGATATGATATATTGGTAAATAAAACAAATTATAAAAAAACACGTCCACTTTTGCACTCGACGTTTTGAGTGACGAAGTAATGGTTAATAATGAGTAGGAGGTGGTTGAATGTTAAAACGAATCGTACAGCTTTTCTTTTTAGTTATTGGAGGAGCATTGGGAATTTTTCTTATTCCAAAAGTAATCGATATGTTGGATATAGGTGCAGTTCCTTGGCTTGAAGGTTCTTATATTCGTGCAATTATTGGTGCAATCATTTTATTTTTAACAACATTTTGGCTTGTAGATTATATTGTTCAGCTTATTAAACATATTGAGGAAGCGCTTGTAAAAGCACCTGTTACAGATGTGTTATTTGGAACATTAGGATTAATCTCAGGACTAATTGTTGCGTATTTGATCTTGATTCCGATTCGCGAATTTACCATTCAAGTCATTAGTACAGTATTGCAAATCTTTTTCACGCTATTACTTGGTTACTTAGGGTTCCAAGTAGGGTTTAAAAAGAGGAATGAATTGTTAGGATTGTTTACATTGCCGCAACGCGGAGGAAAGAAAAAAAATACGAACAATGAAAATGAGGAAGTAGAAACGTTAACTTCTAGATGGAAAATATTGGATACTAGTGTTATTATTGATGGGCGTATTGCGGATATTTGCCAAACAAAATTTTTGGAAGGCACAATTGTCATTCCGCAATTTGTGTTAGAAGAACTACAGCATATTGCTGATTCTTCGGATGCATTAAAGCGTAATCGCGGGCGAAGAGGTTTGGATATTTTAAATCGTATTCAAAAAGAGTTATCTATTCCAGTAGAGATTTATGAAGGTGATTTTGAAGATATTCAAGAAGTCGATAGTAAGCTTGTGAAGTTAGCGAAGTTAACAGGTGGCACTGTTGTTACGAATGATTTTAACTTAAATAAAGTTTCCGAATTGCAAGGTGTGACAGTTTTAAACATTAATGACTTAGCAAATGCCATTAAGCCTGTTGTACTTCCAGGTGAAGAGTTAAGCGTATACGTTGTGAAGGATGGAAAAGAGCAGAATCAAGGTGTTGCTTATTTGGACGACGGTACAATGATCGTAGTCGAAGATGGTAGAGAGCATGTTGGTTCCCAACTTGATGTACTTGTTACAAGTGTACTGCAAACATCTGCGGGCCGTATGATCTTTGCTAAGCGTAAGTTGTTAGAGAAAGCGTTATAAGTAGAGGATTGCGATGATATATACATTAATTATTCCTGCAGCAGGACAAGGTAAGCGTATGGGAGCGGATAAAAATAAATTATTTTTACAAATAGATTCTGTTCCCATTATCATTCATACATTACGAGCCTTTGAAAAAGATGAACAATGTAAACAGATTATTTTAGCGATTAATGAGGGAGAGCGTTCTTACTTTGAAGAACTTCTCCAAACTTATCATATTCAAAAAGACATCCAACTTATCCAAGGTGGAAGTGAGCGCCAGGATAGTGTATACAATGCTCTTATGTATGTAAGAGATGTAGAGTATGTACTTGTCCACGACGGGGCGCGTCCATTTGTAACGAAAAAGATGATTGAAGATGTATTGCAAATGGCTAAAGAAAAAGGTGCGTCCATTTGTGCGGTACCTGTGAAAGATACAATTAAAAAAGTGACGCATGATACTGTGGTTGAAACAGTAGAACGTTCTCATTTGCGAGCAGTTCAAACGCCGCAAGGATTTCATGTTCCCATTCTGTTAGAGGCACATGAGAGTGCAAAACAAGCGAGCTTTCTCGGAACTGACGATGCTAGTTTGGTGGAACGCCTTCCTAAAGAGGTAGGAGTTGTAGGAGGAAGCTATCACAATATAAAGGTGACAACACCTGAAGATTTAGTGATTGCTGAAAGCTTTCTAAGAGTTTTGAAAATACAATAGCAATGTTATAATAGAAAAGCTCGGTAGCTACCGAGCTTTTCTATATATAGGGCAGAAACTTCAACAGGCGGAGCTTTTATATGTCCGTAAGAATGATATAAAGTTTACTAGTGTAGTTTGAGGAGGAATTGGAAATGTTTCGAATTGGACAAGGTTTTGATGTACATGCATTTGCAGAAGGAAGACCATTAATTATTGGTGGTATTACAATTCCATATGAAAAAGGATTACTTGGGCACTCTGATGCGGATGTCCTTTTACATACTATTGCTGATGCTTGTTTAGGTGCAATTGCTGCTGGTGACATCGGTAAGCACTTTCCAGATACAGATCCTGCATTTAAAGATGCGGATTCAGCTGTGCTTTTACAGAAAGTGTGGGAGTTTGTTACAGAGCAAGGGTATGTACTCGGAAACTTAGATTGTACAATTATTGCCCAAAAACCCAAAATGGCACCGCATATTGAAAGTATGCGCAAGAGAATTAGCGAGCTGTTACAAACAGACATGGAGAATGTCAATGTAAAGGCAACGACGACAGAAAAATTAGGATTTACAGGGCGAGAAGAAGGAATTGCTTCACAGGCTATTGTATTATTACAGAAAAAATAGTCGTTTTTGATTCGTAAGATGGATAATCGTAATTTTTTGGTGTACAATTAAGGAATCTGTTGACATTAAGAATGGAAGGTGTACCAACTATGGAAAAGCAAGTGAGAGTGCGCTATGCGCCAAGTCCAACAGGACACTTACATATCGGAAATGCACGTACGGCATTATTTAACTATTTATTCGCTCGTAGTCAAAACGGTAAATTTATTATCCGTATTGAAGATACAGACGTAAAGCGTAATATTGCTGGCGGCGAAGAAAGCCAATTAACGTATTTAAAATGGCTTGGCATGGACTGGGATGAAAGCATCGATGTTGGTGGTGAATATGGTCCGTACCGTCAAATGGAGCGTTTAGATATTTATAAAAAGTTATATGAAGATTTATTAGAGCGTGGCTTAGCGTATAAGTGCTATATGACAGAAGAAGAGTTAGAAGCAGAACGTGAAGGACAAATCGCTCGTGGTGAAACACCTCGTTATGCGGGTTGTCACCGTGATTTAACAGATGAGCAAGTAAAACAATTCGAGGCAGAAGGACGCATTCCAAGTATTCGTTTCCGTGTACCTGAAAACCGTGAATATGTATTTAATGATATTGTAAAAGGAGACGTATCTTTCAACTCAAACGATTTCGGCGATTTCGTTATCGTGAAGAAAGATGGCATCCCAACTTACAACTTTGCAGTAGCGGCAGATGATCATTTCATGGAAATCTCACACGTTCTTCGTGGTGATGACCATATTTCTAATACACCAAAACAAATGATGATTTACGAAGCATTTGGTTGGGACATACCACAATTTGGTCATATGACGTTAATTGTAAATGAAAGCCGTAAAAAGTTAAGTAAACGTGACGAATCTATTATTCAATTTATTGAACAATATGAAGCGCTGGGATATCTTCCAGAAGCAATCTTTAACTTTATCGCATTACTAGGTTGGTCACCAGTAGGAGAAGAAGAAATCTTCTCTAAGGATGAGTTTATTGAAATGTTTGATGCAGCTCGTTTATCGAAATCACCGGCATTATTCGATTCTCAAAAATTAAAATGGATGAACAACCAATATATGAAAAAGCAAGACTTAGATTGCGTTGTGGAATTAAGCTTACCGCACTTAGTAAAAGCTGGTCGTGTAGGTGAAAATCCAAGTGAGCAAGAACTAGCTTGGATTCGCGATGTGATTGCTTTATATCATGATCAAATGAGCTTCGGGGCTGAGATTGTTGAGCTATCTGATATGTTCTTTAAAGATCATGTGGATTATGAAGAAGAAGGACAAGAAGTATTAAAAGGCGAGCAAGTGCCAGAAGTTCTTCGCGTGTTTGCGGCAGAGCTAGAGGCATTAGAGGAAGTAGAACCTGCAGCAATTAAGGCGGCAATTAAAGCTGTTCAAAAGCAAACAGGTCAAAAAGGGAAAAATTTATTTATGCCAATTCGCGTTGCGACAACTGGCCAAACACACGGACCAGAACTTCCAAATGCAATTGCGCTTCTTGGAAAAGAAAAAGTTTTAAATCGTGTTCGTAAAGTAATTGGTTAACTTTTTACGGATTTAGAAATATAATAAGAATACTTCAAAATGAAATAAACGAAAGCGACGAGAAGGAGAAGTAGAAAATCATGCTTTTCACAGAGAAAACCACCATTTGGCTGGAAGTGGTTTAAAAGCAGATTTTTGAAGTGCCCCTTTGAGTCTTCTGCTGAACAACGAATGTATTTCGAGAAGCGTCATGATGACGCAAAGTAAGCAGAAGCGGTATACACCGTTATCATGTTTGAGTTTGAGGCTTTTTTAGGCCTAAACAGAGTGGAACCGCGCTAGTAAGGCGTCTCTGTCTATAGACAGAGACGCCTTTTTTCTATACCTACAGGTATGGGGGAGAGTTTTTGGTATAAATAGTCGGAAAAACTTTGTAAGGAAGTAGAAATTAAAAACCTTATTGGTTCAACTCACTATTAGTGGTAAAGAGATCCACTGATGGAAGTTTCACTTTAAACAAAAAGGGGGAACAAAAATGTTTAAGAGGCTTCGGGAGGATATTGAAGTCGTCTTTGAACAGGATCCAGCAGCGAGAAGTTACATCGAAGTGATTTTAACTTACTCTGGATTGCACGCAATTTGGGCGCATCGTATTGCACATGCCTTTTATAAACGAAAGTTTTTCTTTTTTGCTCGTGTTATCTCACAAATGAGTCGTTTTTTTACGGGTATTGAAATTCATCCAGGGGCAACAATTGGTCGTAAGTTTTTTATTGATCATGGCATGGGAGTTGTAATTGGAGAAACGTGTGAAATTGGAGATAACGTGACAATTTATCAAGGTGTTACGTTAGGCGGTACGGGAAAAGAAAAAGGGAAACGTCATCCAACAATTAAAGACAATGTGTTGATTGCGACAGGTGCGAAAGTGCTTGGATCGATTACGGTTGGAGAAAATTCTAAAGTTGGTGCTGGTTCGGTTGTGTTAAAGGAAGTACCTGCACATTCTACAGTTGTAGGTATTCCTGGTCGCGTCGTGATTCAAAATGGGATAAAAGTAGGTCAAGAATTAAATCATTGTGATCTTCCGGATCCGATTTTTGATAAGTTGAAAGCAGTGGAAGAAGAGCTCGAACAATTGAAAAAACAAATGGTAGTGAAAACAGAAAGGGAGGATAAAAATGACTATTCACATTTATAATACGCTAACGCGTCAAAAAGAAGAGTTTATTCCATTAGAGGAAAATAAAGTGAAAATGTATGTATGCGGTCCTACAGTATACAACTACATCCATATTGGAAATGCAAGACCACCTATGGTATTCGACACAGTACGTCGTTATTTAGAACATAAAGGGTACGATGTACAATATGTTTCTAACTTTACTGATGTAGATGATAAATTAATTAAAGCGGCGAATGAGCTAGGAGAAGATGTTCCAACAATTGCAGATCGCTTTGTCAAAGCGTATTTTGAAGATGTAACGGCACTAGGCTGCAAACATGCGACAGTTCATCCTCGTGTAACAGAAAATATGGATATCATTATTGAGTTTATTCAGGAACTTGTGAATAAAGGATATGCATATGAATCTGAAGGGGATGTGTATTACAGAACGAAGGAATTTGAAGGATACGGTAAATTATCTCATCAACCAATTGCAGATTTGCGTCATGGTGCCCGCATTGAGATTGGTGAAAAGAAACAAGATCCGCTAGACTTCGCATTATGGAAAGCTGCTAAAGAAGGAGAAATTTTCTGGGATAGTCCATGGGGAAAAGGTCGCCCAGGTTGGCATATTGAATGCTCTGCGATGGCACGTAAATATTTAGGTGATACAATTGATATTCATGCTGGCGGTCAAGATTTAACATTCCCGCATCATGAAAATGAAATTGCGCAATCAGAAGCATTGACTGGGAAACCATTTGCACGCTATTGGATGCATAATGGATATATTAATATTAATAATGAGAAAATGTCTAAATCACTAGGTAACTTTGTCCTAGTTCACGATATTATCAAGCAGTACGATCCACAATTAATTCGTTTCTTTATGTTATCTGTACACTATCGCCATCCAATTAACTTTAGTGAAGAATTATTACAGCATACAAATAACGGATTAGAGCGCATTAAAACAGCTTATGGTAATTTAAAACATCGTATGGAAAGTAGTACTGATTTAACGGATCATAACGAGAAATGGTTAGATGAGATGAAAAAATTCCAAGCTGCATTTGAAGCAGCGATGGATGATGACTTTAATACGGCAAATGCAGTAACAGAGTTATATAACTTAGCAAATCATGCAAATCAATATTTATTAGAAGAGCATACATCAAAAACAGTGATTGCGGCGTATGTAAAACAGCTTGAAACGCTATTTGGAATTTTAGGATTAGAATTAACGAAAGAAGAATTGCTTGATGAAGAAATTGAAGCACTAATTCAAAAGCGTATTGAGGCTCGTAAAAATCGTGATTTTGCATTATCTGATCAAATTCGCGATGAATTAAAAGCGCGTAACATTATTTTAGAAGATACACCACAAGGTACAAGATGGAAAAGAGGCTAAACATGATTGATGCAAAGCAATTAAATAGCTTAGCGTTAGCATATATGGGTGATGCGGTATACGAACAATATATCCGCTATCACCTGCTTCAAAAAGGAACAGTTCGTCCACATCAATTACATCGTTTGGGGACAAGCTTTGTTTCTGCAAAAGCGCAAGCGAAAGTTGTTCATCATTTACTAGAGGCTGCATTTCTTACTGAAGAAGAGGAAGCTGTATTAAGAAGAGGGCGCAATGCAAAATCAGGTTCTGTTCCGAAAAATACAGATGTACAAACATATCGATATAGTACTGCTTTTGAGGCGCTGATTGGATATCATTATTTATTAAATGATCAGACACGAATAGAAGAGCTTGTATTTGAAGCAATTCGTGTGTTAGAGGATAAGGAAGGAGGCGCGTGAGCGTGAACAGTGAATATATTATTGGACGTAACCCTGTAATTGAAGCATTAAGAGCAGGTCGTGATATTAATAAGATTTGGATTGCAGAAGGTGCTGCGAAAGGACAAGTGCAAATTGTACTAGCATTAGCGAAAGAAAACAAAGTTTTAGTGCAGAATTCACCGAAGAAAAAATTAGATCAACTTGTAGAGGGGAATCATCAAGGTGTAATCGCACAAGTGGCAGCATATGAATATGCGGACTTAGAGGATTTATTTGCGTTGGCGGCTAAGCGGAATGAAGACCCATTTTTCTTAATTCTTGATGAGATTGAAGATCCACACAACTTAGGCTCTATTATGCGTACGGCAGATGCAGTAGGAGCCCATGGTATTATTATTCCAAAGCGCAGGGCGGTTGGCTTAACAGCGGCGGTTGCAAAGGCTTCGACAGGAGCGATTGAGTATGTTCCAGTAGCTCGTGTTACAAATTTATCGAGAACGATTGATGAATTAAAAGAGCGCGGGCTTTGGATTGCAGGCACAGACGCAAAAGGGAAAGATGACTACCGTAATTTAGATGGAAAGATGCCAATTGGTTTAGTGATTGGTAGTGAGGGGAAAGGTATGAGCCGTCTTATCGGTGAGAAATGTGACTTCTTGATTCATCTACCAATGGCTGGTAAAGTTACATCCTTAAATGCTTCAGTTGCTGCTAGCTTGTTAATGTATGAAGTGTATCGGAAACGTCACCCAATCGGTGAATAAAAATGAATGATATTTTAATCGTTGACGGTTACAATATTATCGGAGCTTGGGCAGACTTGAAAAAACTACGGGATGTAGACTTACAAGCTTCACGAGACTCGCTTATTGATAAAATGGCAGATTATCAAGGGTATACAGGCACGAAAGTAATGATTGTTTTTGATGCGTATTCTGTTTATGGAATTGAAAAGAAGATGAAACAAGCGTCTGTAGATGTAATCTTTACAAGGAAAAACCAAACGGCGGATGAAAAAATTGAGCAACTCGCAATTGAGTTGCGCAATATTAATACACGTATTTATGTTGCGACGTCTGATTACACAGAGCAGTGGGCCATTTTTGGGCAGGGTGCTCTGCGTAAATCGGCGCGTGAGTTAGAGATAGAAGTTCAGGCGATGGAACGAAGAGTACGTCATGAAACGAAGAAAACGAAAGAAGAACAACCGGCAATGCGGACGATATTTAGTGAAGAAGTTACAGAAAAATTAGAAAAATTAAGGCGAGGAGGGCGTTGAAACATTGACGCTCTTCAAGTGTTTACTGTATAATATTGCTAAATAATTAGCGGTCGGAGGGATCAGATTGGAAACAGACTTCGTAAGCGGCAACAATGTTACATTTAGTGATTTAGAGGATGAAGAGATAGTTGAATTAGTACGACAAGGTAATGTTGATGCACTAGAGTATTTAATTCATAAGTACAAAAATTTTGTTCGTGCAAAATCAAGATCTTACTTTTTGGTTGGCGCTGATCGTGAAGATATTATTCAAGAAGGTATGATTGGATTATTTAAAGCGATTCGTGATTATAAAGAGGACAAGCTGTCTTCCTTTAAAGCTTTTGCGGAATTGTGTATTACACGTCAAATTATCACCGCGATTAAAACAGCGACAAGACAAAAACATATCCCTTTAAATTCATATGTTTCTTTAGATAAACCAATTTATGATGAAGAATCTGATCGAACTCTGTTAGATGTTATATCTGAAGCGAAGATGACGGATCCTGAAGAAATGATTATTAGTCAGGAAGAGTATGTTGATATAGAATTAAAAATATCTGAATTATTAAGCGATTTAGAAAGAAAGGTGCTTTCTTTATATTTAGATGGAAGATCGTATCAAGAGATTTCAGAGCAATTGAATCGCCATGTAAAATCCATTGATAATGCTCTGCAACGAGTGAAAAGGAAGCTTGAGCGTTATATGGAAATGAGGGAAACGGCAACTGTTCACTCACCTTCACTCAAACGTTAAGATGTTTAAATAGTTGGTTTTTTAAAAATGTATTAGGTTAATAGAGAAATATAAAAGAGAGGTTTTTTTCCTCTCCTTCTCTTTTTACGGTAAGGCGGGGAGTGTCATTGACATTGCCTTTTATTGTATGATACATTTTTAAAGAAATAATGTTACAAGGTTGGTGTAACAGATGAGAAAAAAGGTTGTACTCGCATGTGAAAAGTGCAATAATCGAAACTATTCCACAATGAAAGATACAAGCTCAGTAGAGCGTCTTGAGATAAAGAAATTTTGCAAAACGTGTAATGCGCACATGATTCATAAGGAAACAAAATAAATAATTGTAATTATGCACTGGAGGTCCCGGAAATGCGTTTGACGAACTTTTTTGGCGACGTAGGTCGTGAAATGAAAAAAGTAAGCTGGCCGAAAAAAGATGAATTAATCCGTTCGACACTTACTGTAATTGCAACAGTTGCTTTCTGTGCAATTTTCTTTGCGGTAGTGGATATGGGGATTTCTTCTTTAATTCGTTTAATTCTTGAATAAGAAGCGCTAATACATGATATAATGTTAATGTTATTTATATGAACTGTGTAAAAGCCCGGTGAACGGGTTTTTTCATTTGCACGAAAAAATGTACGTCAGGGAGGGAAGGACGGTCGTCCTAAATTAATGGAAAAACGTTGGTATGTTGTCCATACTTATTCTGGATATGAAAATAAAGTAAAAACAAACCTAGAGAAACGCGTAGAAACAATGGCTATGCAAGATAAAATTTTCCGTGTTATTGTTCCAGAGGAAACAGAAGTAGAAATGAAAAACGGAAAAGAAAAAGTAACAAAGAGGAAAGTATTTCCTGGCTACGTGTTGGTAGAAATCATCATGACAGATGATTCTTGGTATGTTGTTCGCAATACACCGGGTGTAACAGGATTTGTTGGATCTTCTGGATCGGGTTCGAAGCCATCTCCGTTATTAGAAGAAGAAGTAGTTACAATCTTAAAACACATGGGAATGGAAAATGAAGTAGTTGACTTTGACTTTGAACTTCATGAGACTGTACGTGTGAACGAAGGCCCATTTGCGAATTACACAGGTGCTATTAATGAAATTGACCTAGAAAAACAAAGAGTAACAGTACTTGTTGATATGTTTGGTCGCGAAACTTCAGTTGAGCTAGATTTCCACCAAATTGAAAAATTATAAAATGAAACTTGAAATGAATTGTAAAAAGTGATAATATCTTTTAAGTCAATACGTCTTCGGAAACGGAGACGTTTTTTGAGAAAGATTTTATCGCTAAAGATAAAATATGAAGTGGGAGGGCAAATCACTGCCCAATTGACCACATCACGGACTTAAGGAGGTGTGTCTCGTGGCTAAAAAGGTAATTAAAATGGTAAAACTTCAAATTCCTGCAGGTAAAGCTAACCCAGCTCCACCAGTTGGTCCAGCATTAGGACAAGCGGGTGTTAACATCATGGGCTTCTGTAAAGAGTTCAACGCTCGTACAGCAGATCAAGCTGGTCTAATCATTCCTGTTGAAATTACAGTATTTGAAGACCGTTCATTCACTTTCATTACTAAAACTCCTCCTGCTGCTGTTCTTCTTAAGAAAGTAGCTGGTATTGAGTCTGGTTCTGGTGAACCAAACCGTAATAAAGTGGCAACTGTTAAGCGTGATAAGGTTCGCGAAATTGCTGAAACTAAAATGCCTGACCTAAACGCTGCTAGCGTAGAAGCTGCAATGCGTATGGTTGAAGGTACTGCACGCAGTATGGGCATTGTTATCGAAGACTAATTCGATTTGTTTTTTTTGTAAAAGAGGTTGCGGGTCTGGAATTCCAATTCGCAACCTTTATTATCGTAAATGAGTGTCATTTTTTAAATAAAAGGATGGGCGCACATCCTCGATTACATCGAAAAGAAGGCGTAAACGTGGGAGGTTATTCCGCTAAAACCACATTGAGGAGGAAATAAAAATGGCTAAAAGAGGTAAAAAGTACGTAGAAGCTGCGAAGCTTGTTGATCGTACAACTGCTTACTCTGCAACAGAGGCAGTAGAATTAGTAAAGAAAACAAACACAGCTAAATTTGATGCAACTGTAGAAGCTGCATTTCGTTTAGGTGTTGATCCTAAGAAAGCTGACCAACAAATTCGTGGTGCAGTTGTTCTTCCACACGGTACTGGTAAAGTACAACGTGTATTAGTATTCGCTAAAGGCGAAAAACTAAAAGAAGCTGAAGCTGCTGGAGCTGACTTCGTAGGTGATACAGACTACATCAACAAAATCCAACAAGGTTGGTTTGACTTTGACGTAGTAGTAGCAACTCCTGATATGATGGGTGAAGTTGGTAAACTTGGTCGTGTATTAGGACCTAAAGGTTTAATGCCAAACCCTAAAACTGGAACAGTTACTTTCGACGTAACAAAAGCAGTTAACGAAATCAAAGCTGGTAAAGTAGAATACCGCGTTGATAAAGCTGGTAACATTCATGTGCCAATCGGTAAAGTATCTTTCGAAGATGCAAAATTAGTTGAAAACTTAGAGACGGTAGCTGATGCTCTTTTAAAAGCTAAGCCAGCTGCTGCAAAAGGTACTTACATGAAGAACGTAACAGTTGCTTCTACAATGGGACCTGGCGTACGCGTTGAAGTTTCTACTATTGCGTAAAAATTGGAAGTTGACTTCGTGAAGAAGTTTTAATATAATCATTTATGTTGTGAATTTAAATAGTGTACCGTAGACAGTAGGTGCCAATGTGGCTTAATTTCCTACCTAGGTGTGAATATACGAAACGGAATTTTTTTCTGTGACTATATGCCTCCATGTCTACAATTGGGCATGGAGGCTTTTTAGTGCACTTTCGGTACATCTTCTATATAATCTACAGGAGGTGTAATAACATGAGCAAAGCAATCGAATCTAAACAACAAGTTGTAACTGAAATCGCTGAAAAACTTCGCGATAGTAAATCTACAATCGTTGTTGACTACCGTGGTTTAACAGTATCTGAAGCAACTGAATTACGTAAAAACTTACGTGAAGCTGGCGTTGAGTTCAAAGTTTACAAAAACTCTTTAACTCGTCGTGCTGCAGAATCTGCTGAAATGGCTGAGTTAAACGAATTCTTAACAGGACCAAACGCAATCGCATTCAGTAACGAGGATGTAATTGCTCCTGCGAAAGTATTAAACGACTTCGCTAAAAATCATGAAGCTTTAGAAATTAAAGCAGGCGTAATCGAAGGTAAACTTGTATCACTTGATGAGGTTAAAGCTATCGCTACTCTTCCATCACGTGAAGGCTTACTTTCTATGCTTCTTAGCGTTCTTCAAGCTCCAATGCGCGGTCTTGCAATCGCTACTAAAGCAGTTGCAGATCAAAAAGAAGAGCAAGGCGCTTAATTTTTTAAAAGATAATTACGTGTTATCGATAAAACAATACAAACCTATTTAAGGGAGGATATTTACAATGACTAAAGAACAAATCATTGAAGCAGTTAAATCTATGACTGTATTAGAACTTAACGACTTAGTAAAAGCTATCGAGGAAGAATTCGGCGTAACTGCTGCTGCTCCTGTAGCTGTAGCTGGTGGCGCTGGTGAAGCTGCTGCTGAGCAAACTGAATTTGATGTTGTACTTGCTAACGCAGGCGCACAAAAAATCAAAGTTATCAAAGTTGTTCGTGAAATCACTGGTCTTGGCTTAAAAGAAGCTAAAGAAGTAGTTGACAACACTCCAAAAGCAGTTAAAGAAGGCGTTTCTAAAGAAGAAGCTGAAGAAATCAAAGCTAAACTTGAAGAAGTTGGCGCTGCTGTAGAAGTTAAGTAATTAACTTTTGAGGCTTTTGAAAAAAGCTCGCTCTCAAGCGAGCTTTTTTTTTAACCGTAAAGAAAAGAGGTGGCCATATGGCAGACCATTATTTTTCTAACGACCCCTCTAGTAAAAGTGATCGTAAACAATGGGAATATACATTGAGAGGATCGCGTTTTGTTTTCTTATCAGACCGTGGGGTGTTTTCGAAAAACGAAGTGGACTTCGGTTCTCGTCTTTTAATTGAAGCGTTTCAGATGCCAGATGCCCAAGGTGATGTATTAGATGTTGGGTGTGGATATGGCCCGATTGGTTTATCTCTAGCGAAGGAGTTCCAAGAGCGTGTGGTTCACATGGTGGATGTGAATGAAAGGGCACTTGGGCTTGCGAAAGAAAATGCCGCTAATAACCGAATTGAAAATATCCAGATTTATCAAAGTAGTGTATATGAAAATGTAAAAGGTCAATACGCTGCTATTTTATCTAATCCGCCAATTCGTGCAGGGAAACAAGTCGTGCATGAAATTCTAGAAAAAGCAGTGGAGTATCTTGTGCCAGGCGGCGAGCTTTGGATTGTGATTCAGAAAAAACAAGGTGCACCATCTGCAATGAAAAAATTAGAAAAAGTGTTCGATTTTGTGGAAGTCGCAGAAAAGAAAAAAGGGTATTATATCATAAAATCAAAAAAACGTTGACGGTTATTTTTGGTTGTGTTAACATTATAAAATGCCAATATATGATTTTCTGCGTTGAGAACGATGTATATTTTTGCTTTTCTTGGAAAAGATAGTAAAATCAGCAGATTATGAAACAGAATGATGGTTTTCTTTTAGAAGCCATTTTTCTTTTTTGAGTAGGTGGAAATACTCAACGTATCTATCTTTTTAGAGAAAAAAGGCTACGTAATTTGCGTTAGTCGTATTTAGTTGTGATTTTGCACATTTTTGTGCATTTATAATACTCTTGATTTGAGGGGTGAAGCAGTTGACAGGTCAACTAGTTCAATACGGACGACACCGCCAACGAAGAAGTTATGCCCGTATTAGTGAGGTTTTAGAATTACCAAATCTTATCGAAATTCAAACCTCTTCTTATCAGTGGTTTCTTGATGAGGGTTTGCGAGAAATGTTCCAAGACATTTCTCCGATTGAAGACTTTACGGGAAATCTATCGCTTGAGTTTATCGACTACAGTTTAGGCGAACCGAAATATTCTGTAGAAGAATGTAAAGAGCGTGATGTGACGTATGCAGCACCACTTCGTGTAAAAGTGCGTCTAATCAATAAAGAAACTGGTGAAGTGAAAGAACAAGATGTGTTCATGGGGGATTTCCCGCTCATGACAGAGACAGGAACATTCGTAATTAACGGTGCAGAGCGCGTTATTGTTTCTCAGTTAGTTCGTTCACCAAGCGTATACTACAGCGGCAAAGTGGACAAAAACGGAAAACGCGGATTTACTGCTACTGTAATTCCAAACCGCGGAGCTTGGTTGGAATATGAAACAGATGCTAAGGATGTTGTTTATGTGCGTATCGACCGTACGCGTAAACTACCTGTAACTGTTTTGTTACGCGCATTAGGGTTTGGCTCTGATCAAGAAATCACCGAGCTTATAGGTGATAACGAGTACTTAAGCAATACGCTAGAAAAAGATAACACGGATAGCACAGAGAAAGCATTGCTTGAAATTTATGAGCGTCTACGTCCAGGTGAACCGCCAACAGTAGAAAATGCGAAGAGCTTGCTTGTTTCTCGTTTCTTCGATCCAAAACGTTATGATCTAGCAAATGTGGGTCGTTACAAGATTAATAAGAAATTACACATTAAAAACAGATTGTTTAACCAACGTTTAGCTGAAACTTTAGTGGATCCTGAAACAGGTGAAATTTTAGCGGCAGAAGGAACAATCTTAGATCGTCGTACATTAGATCGCATTTTACCTTACTTAGAAAAGAACATTGGTTTTAAAACAGCGAAGCCGTTAGGCGGAGTGGTAGAAGGTAATGTTGAATTACAATCTATTAAAATTTATGCTCCGGATGCAGATGGAGAGCGTTCCATCAATATCATTGGTAACGCGAACATTGATCGCGAAGTAAAACATATTACACCAGGCGATATTATTGCATCTATTAGCTATTTCTTTAACCTTCTATACAAAGTAGGAGACACAGACGATATTGACCATTTAGGAAACCGTCGTCTACGTTCTGTAGGTGAATTGTTACAAAACCAATTCCGTATCGGTCTTTCTCGTATGGAGCGTGTTGTTCGTGAGAGAATGTCGATTCAAGATACAAATGCAATTACACCACAAGCGTTAATTAACATTCGCCCGGTTATTGCATCTATTAAAGAGTTCTTCGGAAGCTCGCAGTTATCTCAGTTTATGGATCAAACAAACCCATTAGCAGAGTTAACGCATAAACGAAGACTATCTGCATTAGGACCTGGTGGTTTAACGCGTGAGCGCGCTGGCTTTGAAGTGCGTGACGTTCACTACTCTCACTATGGTCGTATGTGTCCAATTGAAACGCCAGAGGGACCAAACATCGGTTTGATTAACTCTTTATCTTCATTTGCGAAAGTAAATGAATTTGGCTTCATTGAAACACCATACCGTCGTGTTGATCCAGAAACTGGACGTGTAACAACACGTGTAGATTATTTAACAGCTGATGAACAAGATAACTATGTTGTTGCCCAAGCAAACGCACGTTTATCTGAAGATGGAGATTTCCTTGATGAGGATGTTGTAGCGCGTTTCCGCGATGAGAACGTTGTAGTAAAACGCGAACGTATTGACTACATGGATATCTCTCCGAAACAGGTTGTGTCTGCTGCGACAGCTTGTATTCCGTTCTTAGAAAACGATGACTCGAACCGTGCGCTAATGGGTGCGAACATGCAACGTCAAGCAGTTCCACTTCTGAACCCAGAATCTCCAATTGTAGGTACTGGTATGGAGTACGTATCAGCGAAGGACTCAGGTGCTGCGGTAATCTGTAAACATCCTGGTATCGTTGAACGCGTAGAAGCTCGCGAAGTTTGGGTACGTCGTTACATCGAAGTAGACGGCCAAAAAGTAAAAGGTGATTTAGATCGCTATAAAATGTTAAAATTCATCCGTTCTAACCAAGGAACTTGTTACAACCAACGTCCAATCGTAAGTGTTGGCGATGAAGTTGTAAAAGGTGAGATTCTTGCAGACGGCCCTTCTATGGAAAAAGGTGAACTTGCACTTGGTCGTAACGTGCTTGTTGGCTTTATGACATGGGATGGCTATAACTACGAGGATGCGATCATTATGAGTGAGCGCCTTGTAAAAGATGATGTGTATACTTCTATTCATATTGAAGAATATGAATCTGAAGCTCGTGATACGAAGCTAGGACCAGAAGAAATTACACGAGACATTCCAAACGTAGGGGAAGATGCACTTCGCAACCTTGATGAGCGCGGTATTATCCGCATCGGTGCAGAAGTAAAAGACGGAGACCTTCTTGTTGGTAAAGTAACGCCAAAAGGTGTAACGGAATTAACAGCAGAAGAGCGTCTATTGCATGCAATCTTCGGTGAGAAAGCTCGTGAAGTACGTGATACATCACTACGCGTACCACACGGTGGCGGCGGTATTATCTTAGACGTAAAAGTATTCAACCGTGAAGATGGCGATGAATTACCACCAGGTGTGAATCAACTTGTACGTGTATATATCGTTCAAAAACGTAAAATTTCTGAAGGCGACAAGATGGCCGGTCGTCACGGTAACAAAGGTGTTATCTCCCGTATTTTACCGGAAGAAGATATGCCTTATTTACCAGATGGCACACCAATCGACATCATGTTAAACCCATTAGGGGTACCATCTCGTATGAATATCGGTCAGGTGTTAGAGCTTCATCTTGGTATGGCAGCAAGATATCTTGGTATCCACGTTGCAACACCGGTATTCGATGGCGCTCGCGAGGAAGATGTATGGGGAACAATCGAAGAAGCTGGTATGGCACGTGATGCAAAGACAATTCTATACGATGGACGTACTGGTGAACCATTCGACAACCGTGTATCTGTTGGTGTCATGTACATGATTAAACTTGCACACATGGTTGATGATAAACTTCATGCTCGTTCTACTGGACCATACTCACTTGTAACGCAACAACCTCTTGGAGGTAAAGCACAGTTCGGTGGACAACGTTTCGGTGAGATGGAGGTTTGGGCACTTGAAGCTTACGGTGCTGCTTATACTCTTCAAGAAATCTTAACAGTTAAGTCCGATGATGTTGTTGGTCGTGTGAAAACGTACGAATCGATTGTAAAAGGCGAAAATGTTCCAGAACCAGGTGTTCCTGAATCATTCAAAGTATTGATTAAGGAATTACAAAGCTTAGGTATGGATGTTAAGATGATGTCTAGCGACGATACTGAAATTGAAATGCGTGATACTGATGACGATGATCATCAATCTGCAGATAAATTAAATGTCGAAGTTGAGACAACGAAGGAATAATTGGGATAACCTGTAGACTAAAAGGGAGGTAGGCCCCTTGATAGATGTAAACAACTTTGAATATATGAAGATTGGACTTGCATCACCAGACAAAATTCGCTCTTGGTCATATGGGGAAGTTAAAAAACCCGAGACGATTAACTATCGTACATTGAAACCAGAGAAAGACGGTTTGTTCTGTGAGCGTATTTTCGGTCCAACAAAAGACTGGGAATGTCATTGTGGTAAATATAAACGTGTCCGTTATAAAGGTGTAGTTTGTGATCGATGCGGCGTTGAAGTAACGCGTGCGAAAGTTCGTCGTGAACGTATGGGTCATATCGAATTAGCTGCTCCTGTATCTCATATTTGGTATTTCAAAGGTATCCCAAGCCGCATGGGACTTGTCTTAGACATGTCCCCTCGCGCGCTTGAAGAAGTAATTTATTTCGCTTCTTATGTGGTAACAGAAAGCGGTGATACACCGCTTGATAAGAAGCAACTTCTTTCGGAGAAGGAATACCGTGCGTATCGCGACAGATACGGAAACTCTTTCCAAGCTTCTATGGGCGCAGAGGCGATTAAGAAGTTATTACAAGATATCGATTTAGATAAAGAAGTAGACTTCTTAAAAGAAGAGTTAAAAACAGCACAAGGACAACGTCGTACTCGTGCTATTAAACGTCTAGAAGTATTAGAAGCATTCCGTAACTCTGGAAACGAACCATCTTGGATGATTCTAGATGTTCTTCCAGTTATCCCACCAGAACTTCGCCCAATGGTACAGTTGGATGGTGGACGTTTTGCAACTTCTGACTTAAACGACTTATACCGTCGTGTAATTAACCGTAACAATCGTTTAAAACGTTTATTAGACTTAGGTGCACCAAGCATCATCGTCCAAAACGAAAAGCGTATGTTACAAGAAGCAGTAGATGCTTTAATCGATAATGGTCGTCGTGGCCGTCCAGTTACTGGACCTGGTAACCGTCCATTAAAATCTCTTTCTCATATGTTAAAAGGTAAGCAAGGACGTTTCCGTCAAAACTTATTAGGTAAACGTGTTGACTACTCTGGTCGTTCCGTTATCGTTGTAGGACCGAACTTAAAAATGTACCAATGCGGTCTGCCAAAAGAAATGGCGCTTGAATTGTTCAAACCTTTTGTAATGAAAGAGTTAGTAGGAAAAGGATTAGCACACAACATTAAGAGTGCTAAACGTAAAATCGAGCGAGTACAACCTGAAGTTTGGGATGTTTTAGAGTCTGTAATTAAAGAACACCCTGTACTTCTAAACCGTGCTCCAACGCTTCACCGTCTTGGTATTCAAGCATTTGAACCTACATTAGTAGAAGGTCGTGCAATTCGTCTTCATCCACTTGTATGTACTGCATACAACGCGGACTTTGACGGTGACCAAATGGCGGTTCACGTTCCGTTATCATCAGAAGCACAAGCAGAAGCTCGTCTTCTTATGTTAGCTGCACAAAATATCTTGAACCCGAAAGACGGAAAACCAGTTGTTACACCATCTCAGGATATGGTATTAGGTAACTACTACCTAACGCTTGAACGTGCAGATGCAATTGGTGAAGGTATGGTTTTCAAAGATACGAACGAAGCATTAATTGCATACCAAAACGGATATGTACACTTGCATACTCGTGTTGCTGTTGCGGCAAGCTCTGTAAACAACGAAACGTTTACAGAAGAGCAAAACAGCAAGCTGTTGTTAACAACAGTTGGTAAGTTAATATTCAATGAAATCTTACCGAAATCTTTCCCTTACATTAACGAACCAACAAAAACAAACTTGGAGAAAGAAACTCCAGTGGAATACTTTGTTGAAAAAGGCGCTAACGTAAGAGAAATTATTGCTAGTCGCGAAGAAGTGGCACCATTTAGCAAGAAAATTCTTGGTAATATCATTGCTGAAGTATTTAAACGTTTCAAAATTACTGAAACATCTCGCATGCTTGACCGCATGAAAAATCTAGGATTTAAATACTCTACAAAAGCTGGTATTACAGTTGGTGTGGCGGATATCCTTGTATTAGGTGAAAAAGAAGAAATCTTGCATGAAGCGCAAGCAAAAGTAGATACAGTAATTAAGCAATTCCGTCGCGGTTTAATTACAGAGGAAGAACGTTATGATCGTGTTATCTCTATTTGGAGTAATGCAAAAGATGTTATCCAAGGAAAACTGATGAAAACCTTAGATAAGCGCAACCCGATCTTCATGATGAGTGACTCTGGTGCCCGTGGTAACGCATCGAACTTTACTCAGCTTGCTGGTATGCGTGGTTTGATGGCTAACCCATCTGGTCGTATTATCGAACTTCCAATCAAATCAAGTTTCCGCGAAGGTTTAACGGTACTCGAGTACTTCATCTCTACACACGGTGCGCGTAAAGGTCTTGCCGATACAGCACTTAAGACTGCGGACTCTGGTTACTTAACTCGTCGTCTTGTTGACGTTGCACAAGATGTTATCGTTCGTGAAGACGATTGTGGAACAGACCGCGGCTTATTAATCGGTGCAATTAAAGAAGGAAACGAAATTATCGAGTCCTTATACGATCGTCTTGTAGGACGTTTCGCAAGAAAAACTTTGAAGCATCCAGAAACAGGCGAAGTGTTAGTTAGTGAAAATGAATTAATTACAGAAGATATTGCTCATATCATTGAAAAAGCAGGCGTTGAACAGTTGTACATCCGTTCTGCATTTACATGTAACACACGCCACGGCGTATGTAAGAAATGTTACGGTCGTAACTTAGCTACTGGCACAGATGTAGAAGTGGGCGAAGCGGTTGGTATTATCGCAGCTCAATCTATCGGTGAGCCAGGTACACAGTTAACGATGCGTACATTCCATACCGGTGGGGTTGCTGGAGACGATATCACACAAGGTTTACCACGTATTCAAGAGATTTTCGAAGCGCGTAATCCGAAAGGTCAAGCGGTTATCAGTGAAATCGACGGTGTTGTTGCAGCGGTTAACGATGTGAAAGATCGCCAAGAAGTTGTTGTACAAGGTGATGTAGAAGCTCGTACGTATGCAATTCCTTATGGTGCTCGTCTAAAAGTAGCTCCAGGACATCGCATTGAACACGGTAAAGAACTTACAGAAGGTTCTATCGATCCGAAAGAATTACTGAAAGTAACAGATATTACAGCAGTCCAAGAATACCTGCTTCGTGAAGTACAAAAAGTATACCGTATGCAAGGGGTAGAAATTGGTGATAAACACGTTGAAGTAATGGTTCGTCAAATGCTTCGCAAAGTTCGTGTAATCGATGCTGGTGAAACAGATGTATTACCAGGAACATTACTGGATATTCATCAGTTCACAGATGCAAATGCAAAAGTGTTGCTTAAAGGTAAACAACCAGCAACAGCACGTCCAATCCTTCTTGGTATTACAAAGGCTTCACTTGAAACAGATTCATTCTTATCTGCAGCATCATTCCAGGAAACAACTCGTGTGTTAACTGATGCGGCAATTAAAGGTAAGCGCGATGAACTTCTTGGTCTGAAAGAAAATGTTATTATCGGTAAACTTGTTCCGGCTGGTACAGGTATGAATCATTACCGCAGAGTAGATCTTGTAAAAACAGCAAAAGAAGAAATAAATGTAGAAAATGACGAGGTTTACGTAGAAAACTAAAATTTTCCGTCGTAAATTTTGTATAAAAACAGATAATCCTAGTTGACATTATGCAATGCGAAATGTTAATATAAGCAAGGTTGCTCCTAAATAAACGTTGAATGTAATTCAACACGGTATAGTTAGAACGTTGCAGTAGCTTTTGCGATGCAACATAACGTACTTTTTAAAAACTGGATCTCAACATGAAAATGAATGAGATACGGTAGGAGCTTCAGCAATAGGAATAACAAGTTAAAACTGTTTTTGTGAGGAGAGAGCATTTGCTCTCCCTTGCAAAAACTTTGTTTTCAACTAATAATGAACCACCTGGATATGTGGTCATACAAACATGCGAAGGGAGGATAAATTAATGCCTACTATTAACCAATTAGTGAGAAATGGACGTACTGATAAAGTATGGAAATCTAAATCACCTGCGTTAAACAAAGGTTTCAACTCTTTAAAGAAAAAAGCAACTGATATCTCTGCACCTCAAAAACGTGGTGTATGTACTCGTGTTGGTACAATGACTCCAAAGAAACCGAACTCAGCGTTACGTAAATACGCTCGTGTACGTTTAACAAATGGTATCGAGGTTACTGCTTACATCCCAGGTATCGGTCATAACCTACAAGAACACAGCGTAGTATTAATTCGCGGTGGTCGTGTAAAAGATTTACCAGGGGTACGTTACCACATCGTTCGTGGTGCGCTTGACACAGCTGGTGTTGACAAACGTATGCAAGGACGTTCTAAATATGGTACTAAGAGACCAAAAGCTGCTAAGAAATAATAAAACTGAACTGAAAGGAGGAACTCAATATGCCTCGTAAAGGACCTGTTGCGAAACGTGACGTGTTACCAGATCCAATGTACAATTCTAAACTTGTAACACGCCTAATCAACAAAATGATGGTTGACGGTAAAAAAGGTAAATCTCAAACAATTCTTTATAATGCGTTCGATATCGTTCGTGAACGTACTGGTAATGAACCAATGGAAGTATTCGAGCAAGCTCTTAAGAACATCATGCCTGTTCTTGAAGTACGCGCTCGTCGTGTTGGTGGTGCTAACTACCAAGTTCCAGTTGAGGTTCGTCCAGAACGCCGTACAACTTTAGGTCTTCGCTGGTTAGTAAACTACGCTCGTCTTCGTGGTGAAAAAACTATGGAAGAGCGTCTAGCTTACGAAATCTTAGATGCAGCTAACAACAGTGGTGCATCTGTTAAGAAACGTGAAGACACTCACAAAATGGCAGAAGCTAACAAAGCATTTGCTCATTACCGTTGGTAGGATTCAACGAAAAATAACTATAAGCATAAACCGCTTTATTTGTCGCTTATGGAAGTGTGGAGAGGGAGAATTCCTCTCCCTTTCAATGGGCGCTCGTTTTACATAATGAGGGTACTAGACATACTGACATATGTAACAAAATAAAGTGGCTTTTTTGCTACTTAAAATAAAAAAATCCAATCCATATTAGGAAGGAGAAAGACACCAAATGACAAGAGAGTTCTCCTTAGAAAACACTCGTAATATTGGTATCATGGCTCACATCGATGCTGGTAAAACAACAGCAACTGAGCGTATCCTGTACTATACAGGACGCATTCACAAAATCGGTGAAACTCACGAAGGTGCATCTCAGATGGACTGGATGGAGCAAGAGCAAGAACGTGGTATCACAATTACTTCTGCAGCAACTACTGCCCAATGGAAAGGTCACCGTGTAAACATCATTGACACTCCAGGACACGTAGACTTCACTGTAGAAGTAGAACGTTCTTTACGCGTACTTGACGGTGCGGTAGCGGTACTTGACGCGCAATCTGGTGTAGAACCACAAACAGAAACTGTTTGGCGTCAGGCTACTACTTACGGTGTACCACGTATCGTGTTCGTTAACAAAATGGACAAGATCGGTGCAGACTTCTTATACTCTGTAGGAACAATTCATGACCGTTTACAAGCAAACGCGCATCCAATTCAGTTACCAATCGGTGCTGAGGATCAGTTTACGGGAATTATCGACCTAGTAGAAGAGTGTGCATACATGTACACAAACGACTTAGGAACAGATATTCAACGTATTGAAATTCCTGCAGAACATAAAGAGCTAGCTGATGAATACCGTGGAAAACTTATCGAAGCGGTAGCAGAGCTTGATGAAGAAATGATGATGAAGTACCTAGAAGGTGAAGAAATCACTGTAGAAGAGCTTAAAGCTGGTATCCGTAAGGCTACAACTTCTGTAGAATTCTTCCCAGTAATCTGTGGTTCTGCATTCAAAAATAAAGGTGTTCAAATTCTGTTAGATGCAGTTATCGACTACCTACCATCTCCATTAGACGTACCTGCTATTAAAGGTACTCTTCCGGATACAGAGGAAGAAGTAGAACGTCATTCTAGCGATGAAGAGCCTTTCGCAGCATTAGCATTCAAAATCATGACTGACCCTTATGTTGGTAAGTTAACATTCTTCCGTGTGTACTCTGGTGTGTTAAACTCTGGATCATACGTGAAAAACTCAACTAAAGGTAAGCGTGAGCGTGTAGGTCGTATCCTACAAATGCACGCAAACAGCCGTGAAGAGATTTCAACAGTTTATGCTGGTGACATCGCTGCTGCTGTAGGTTTAAAAGATACTACAACTGGTGATACTCTTTGTGACGAGAAGAGCCTTGTTATCCTTGAGTCTATGGAATTCCCAGAGCCAGTTATCTCTGTAGCTATCGAACCAAAATCTAAAGCTGACCAAGATAAAATGGGTACAGCGTTATCTAAGCTTTCTGAAGAAGATCCAACATTCCGTGCTCACACTGACCAAGAAACTGGCCAAACAATCATCGCTGGTATGGGTGAACTTCACCTTGATATCATCGTTGACCGTATGCGCCGTGAATTCAAAGTGGAAGCAAACGTTGGTGCTCCTCAGGTAGCATACCGTGAGACTTTCCGCGCTTCTGCGAAAGTTGAAGGTAAGTTCGCTCGTCAATCTGGTGGTCGTGGACAATTCGGTCACGTTTGGATTGAGTTTGAACCTAACGAAGAAGGTAAAGGATTTGAATTCCAAAACAAGATCGTCGGTGGTGTAGTTCCACGTGAATACATCCCAGCTGTTGGAGCAGGTCTTGAAGATGCACTTAAAAATGGTGTACTTGCAGGATATCCTGTAGTAGACATTAAAGCTGCATTAGTTGACGGATCTTACCATGATGTTGACTCCTCTGAGATGGCGTTCAAAATCGCTGCATCTATGGCACTTAAAGCTGCGGTTTCTAAATGTAACCCAGTAATTCTTGAGCCAATGATGAAAGTTGAAGTTGTAATTCCTGAAGAGTACATGGGTGACATTATGGGTGACGTAACATCTCGCCGTGGACGTGTAGAAGGTATGGAAGCTCGCGGTAACGCGCAAGTTGTTCGCGCTATGGTTCCACTTTCTGAAATGTTCGGTTATGCAACGTCCTTACGTTCTAACACGCAAGGACGCGGAACATTCTCAATGACATTTGATCATTATGAAGAAGTACCGAAGTCTATTTCAGAAGAAATTATTAAAAAAAATAAAGGTGAATAATTGATTTTTATCGATTGTTCAAGTATAACTACTTATGTAAGCTTAGAAAGCAGCGGGGCTTAGGCCCCTTACTTTCTAGTCTGAATATAAAATAATCTATATAACCAAGGAGGAATTTAGAATGGGAAAAGCTAAATTCGAACGTTCTAAACCACATGTTAACATTGGTACAATCGGCCACGTTGACCATGGTAAAACTACATTAACTGCTGCTATCACTACAGTTCTTGCAAAAGCTGGTGGTGCTGAAGCGAAAGGTTACGACCAAATCGATGCTGCTCCAGAAGAAAGAGAGCGCGGTATCACAATCTCAACTGCACACGTTGAGTACGAAACTGAAACTCGTCACTATGCACACGTTGACTGCCCAGGTCACGCTGACTATGTTAAAAACATGATCACTGGTGCTGCTCAAATGGACGGCGGTATCTTAGTAGTATCTGCTGCTGATGGCCCAATGCCTCAAACTCGTGAGCACATCCTTCTTTCTCGTCAAGTAGGTGTTCCTTACATCGTTGTATTCTTAAACAAATGCGACATGGTTGACGACGAAGAGTTATTAGAATTAGTAGAAATGGAAGTTCGCGATCTATTATCTGAATACGACTTCCCAGGCGATGATATCCCTGTAATTAAAGGTTCTGCTCTTAAAGCTCTTCAAGGAGATGCTGAGTGGGAAGCAAAAATCATCGAATTAATGAACGAAGTTGATGCTTACATCCCAACTCCAGAACGTGACACTGAAAAAGCATTCTTAATGCCTGTTGAGGACGTATTCTCTATCACAGGTCGTGGTACAGTTGCTACTGGTCGCGTAGAGCGCGGTGTAGTTAAAGTTGGTGACGTAGTAGAAATCATCGGTTTCACTGAAGAAAACAAATCTACAACTGTAACTGGTGTAGAAATGTTCCGTAAGCTTCTTGACCAAGCTCAAGCTGGAGACAACATCGGTGCTCTACTTCGTGGGGTTGCTCGTGAAGATATCCAACGTGGACAAGTTCTTGCTAAAACTGGCTCTGTAAAAGCTCACGCTAAATTCAAAGCTGAAGTTTTCGTTTTATCTAAAGAAGAAGGTGGACGTCACACTCCATTCTTCGCTAACTACCGCCCACAATTCTATTTCCGTACAACTGACGTAACTGGTATCATCCAATTACCAGAAGGTACTGAAATGGTAATGCCTGGCGATAACATTGAAATGACTATCGAGCTTATCGCTCCAATCGCGATCGAAGAAGGAACTAAGTTCTCTATTCGTGAAGGTGGACGTACAGTAGGTTACGGCGTAGTTGCAACTATCGTTGAGTAATCTTAACTGATATATGAGACCCAAGGGATTTTCCCTTGGGTTTTTTATTTATCCTGCTATTTGTGGGCAGTAAGCCCTCCATCTCAAGATTGAGAGAGAAGCGAGGAAGATAGGTGGGGAATAGCCGCTGGTATGTGCCCGATCGGTATAACTAACCATCAGTGGGGGATGGAAAAACCTCGTTGATGGAAGTTTCAATTTATAATAGATAAAAATCTATTTTTAAGTTTTGACGAGTTTCTTCTATAGTATATAAACTACAAAACTCTTCAACCAAAAACTGTAAAAGTAATTACAACAGATGAAAACTTGAAATTCTTTAAAGTGCCATGTATAATAGCAAAAGTAGAGAAAAGCAGAAGAAAACAAAAAGATGCTTGCATCTAGACGAATAACATTGTATAATAAACAATGTTGGTCTTTGACTGCGATGAAGTGGAAGGTTGCTGACACACCCGGCCGCTTTGCCATGGCGAGTGTGTGGAAATTTCCATGGAGAATGTCTATTTTTAAAATAGGCGAACGAAGGAGGGAAAATAATGGCAAAAGAAAAAATTCGTATTCGTTTAAAAGCTTACGATCACCGTATTCTTGATCAGTCAGCTGAGAAAATTGTAGAAACAGCTAAGCGTTCTGGGGCGACAGTTTCTGGTCCAATCCCATTACCAACTGAAAAAACTGTTTACACGATTCTTCGTGCGGTTCATAAATACAAAGATTCTCGTGAGCAATTCGAAATGCGCACGCACAAACGTCTAATCGACATCGTGAGCCCTACTCCACAAACAGTAGACTCTTTAATGCGTTTAGACTTACCATCTGGTGTAGATATCGAAATCAAACTATAATTTATATAAGTTAAAATGTAGGAGGTGTAACTCATGACCAAAGGAATCTTAGGAAAAAAGATCGGTATGACTCAAGTATTTGCTGAAAACGGCGAGCTAATTCCTGTAACTGTTATCGAAGCAACTCCAAACGTTGTTCTTCAAAAGAAAACTGTTGAAACTGATGGCTACAATGCAATTCAGTTAGGTTTTGATGACAAGCGCGAAAAATTAGCTAACAAACCTGAACAAGGTCACGTTGCTAAAGCAACTACTGCTCCTAAGCGCTTCATTCGCGAACTTCGCGATGCAGACGTGGAAGGACAAGAAGTTGGTCAAGAGGTAAAAGTAGAAGTTTTCGCTGCAGGTGAAACTGTAGACGTAACAGGTATTTCTAAAGGTAAAGGTTTCCAAGGTGCTATTAAACGCCACGGACAATCTCGCGGACCTATGTCTCACGGTTCTCGTTATCATCGTCGTCCTGGTTCAATGGGCCCTGTTGCTCCGAACCGTGTATTCAAAGGCAAAAAACTTGCTGGACGTATGGGTGGAGACCAAGTTACTATTCAAAACTTAGAAATCGTTCAAGTTGATGTTGAACGCAACTTACTGTTAGTAAAAGGCAACGTTCCTGGCGCTAAGAAATCTCTTGTAGTTGTTCGTAGTGCTGTTAAGGCTAGCAAATAATTCTCTATAAGAAAGGAGGAACCCCAATGCCAATAGTAAAGTTATTTAACCAAACTGGTTCTGAAGTTGGTGAAATCCAATTAGCTGAAACTGTTTTCGGTATCGAACCAAATGAAGCTGTACTTTTTGAAGCAGTAATGATGCAACGCGCATCTTTACGTCAAGGTACACATAAAGTAAAAACTCGCTCTGAAGTGCGCGGTGGAGGTCGTAAACCATGGCGTCAAAAAGGAACTGGACGTGCTCGTCAAGGTTCTATCCGCTCTCCTCAATGGCGTGGTGGTGGTACGGTATTCGGACCTACACCAAGAAGCTATGCATACAAACTACCTAAAAAAGTTCGTCGCTTAGCTATTAAATCTGCATTAGCTACTAAAGTAGTTGAGAACAACATCGTAGTTCTTGAAGACTTAGTGTTAAATGCACCAAAAACAAAAGACATGGTAGCAGTTCTTAAAGGATTAACTGTTGAGAAGAAAGCTCTTATCGTAACTGCTGATGTAAACGAAGCAGTTGAGTTATCTGCTCGCAATATTCCTGGAGTAACAGTAATCACTGCTGATGGCGTAAACGTTTTAGACGTGCTTCATCATGATAAGCTAATCATGACAAAAGCGGCAGTGGAAAAAGTAGAGGAGGTGCTTGCATAATGAAAGATCCTCGTGATATTATTAAGCGCCCAGTTGTCACTGAACGTTCTATGGAAATGATGGCTGAAAAAAAATACACGTTCGATGTGGACGTTAAAGCTAATAAAACGGAAGTTAAAGATGCTGTAGAAGCTATCTTTGGTGTTGAAGTTGATAAAGTAAATATCATGAACTACAAGCCAAAAGCAAAACGTGTTGGTCGTCACGCTGGTTTTACTAACCGTCGTCGTAAGGCAATCGTTAAGCTTACTGCTGACAGCAAAGAAATCGAGATCTTCCAAGGAGTTTAATTCTTACTAAAGAAGGAGGGAAAATCAGATGGCAATCAAAAAGTATAATCCAACTACTAACGGTCGTCGTAACATGACTACGAATGATTTCGCTGAAATCACGACTGATAGACCGGAAAAATCATTACTTGCGCCTTTAAGTAAAAAGGCTGGACGTAATAACCAAGGTAAAATCACTGTACGTCACCAAGGTGGCGGACACAAGCGTCAATACCGTATCATCGACTTTAAACGTAACAAAGATGGAATTCCTGGACGCGTTGCTACGATCGAATACGATCCGAACCGCTCTGCGAATATCGCATTAATTAACTACGTTGACGGTGAAAAACGTTACATCCTTGCTCCTAAAAACTTAGAAGTAGGTATGGAAATCATGTCTGGCCCAGAAGCGGACATTAAAATCGGTAACGCATTACCATTAATCAACATTCCAGTAGGTACAGTTGTTCATAACATCGAGCTTAAACCAGGTCGCGGTGGACAATTAGTTCGTTCTGCTGGTACATCTGCTCAAGTACTTGGTAAAGAAGGTAAATACGTACTTGTACGTTTAACTTCTGGTGAAGTACGCTTAGTTCTAGCTACTTGCCGCGCTACAGTAGGTCAAGTAGGTAATGAGCACCATGAACTTATTAAAATTGGTAAAGCGGGTCGTTCTCGCTGGTTAGGCAAGCGCCCAACTGTTCGTGGTTCTGTAATGAACCCAGTTGATCACCCACACGGTGGTGGTGAAGGTCGCTCACCAATCGGACGTAAGTCTCCAATGTCTCCATGGGGTAAACCAACTCTTGGATTCAAAACTCGTAAGAAAAATAAAGCGTCTGACAAATTCATCGTTCGTCGTCGTAAAAAATAATGGGGTTGTAGTACGGTTCATTTCTAGAGCCGTACGGCAATCACGAAGGGAGGCACCAAAATGGCTCGTAGCTTGAAAAAAGGACCATTTGTTGATGATCATTTAATGAACAAAATTGCAAAGTTAAATGAAACTGAGCAAAAACAAGTTGTAAAAACTTGGTCTCGTCGTTCAACGATCTTCCCACAGTTTATTGGTCATACAATCGCTGTATATGATGGTCGTAAACACGTTCCTGTATACGTAACTGAGGATATGGTTGGCCACAAGTTAGGTGAGTTCGCACCAACTCGTACGTACAAAGGTCATGATGCTGACGATAAGAAAACTAGAAGATAATGAGAGGAGGCACTTCAATGCAAGCTAAAGCAGTAGCGAGAACAGTTCGTATTGCTCCTCGTAAAGTTCGTTTAGTAGTAGACTTAATCCGAGGTAAGCAAGTGGGTGAAGCGATTGCTATCCTTAACCACACGCCAAAAACTGCTTCTCCAGTTGTAGAAAAAGTTTTGAAATCTGCAATTGCAAATGCAGAACATAACTATGAAATGGACATAAACAACTTAGTTGTTGAAAAAGTTTTCGTTGACGAAGGTCCAACGTTAAAACGTTTCCGTCCACGTGCAATGGGTCGTGCAAGCCAAATTAACAAACGCACAAGCCACATCACAGTTGTGGTATCAGAAAAGAAGGAGGGATAATCGATGGGTCAAAAGGTTAGTCCAGTTGGTCTTCGTGTCGGTATCATTCGTGATTGGGAATCTCGTTGGTACGCTGAAAAAGATTATGCTACATTCTTACATGAAGACATCAAAATTCGTGAGTACATCAATGTTCGCTTAAAAGATTCTGCTGTTTCTAAAGTAGAAATCGAGCGTGCAGCAAATCGTGTAAATGTTACAATTCACACTGCAAAACCTGGTATGGTAATTGGTAAAGGTGGTACAGAAGTTGAAGCACTTCGTAAAGCTCTTAACCAGTTAACGGGTAAACGTGTACACATCAACATTTTAGAAGTTAAGAGAGCTGATCTTGACGCTAAATTAGTAGGCGAAAACATTGCTCGTCAATTAGAAAACCGTGTATCTTTCCGTCGTGCACAGAAGCAAGCAATTCAACGTGCTATGCGTGCAGGAGCTAAAGGTATTAAAACACAGGTTTCTGGTCGTCTTGGCGGAGCTGATATCGCTCGTGCAGAATCTTACAGTGAAGGAACTGTTCCACTTCATACACTTCGCGCTGATATTGACTATGCAACAGCTGAAGCTGATACAACGTACGGTAAATTAGGTGTAAAAGTATGGATCTACCGTGGAGAAGTCCTTCCTACAAAAAAGAAAGCTTCTGAGGAAGGAGGAAAATAATATGTTAATGCCTAAACGCGTAAAATATCGTAGAGAACATCGTGGTAAAATGCGTGGTCGTGCAAAAGGTGGCGCTGAAGTACATTTTGGTGAGTTTGGTTTACAGTCTCAAGAGGCTTCTTGGATTACAAACCGTCAAATCGAAGCAGCTCGTCGTGCAATGACTCGTTATATGAAACGTGGCGGTAAAGTTTGGATTAAAATTTTCCCTTCTAAGCCTTACACTGCTAAACCTCTAGAAGTACGTATGGGTTCCGGTAAAGGGGCTCCAGAAGGTTGGGTAGCAGTAGTAAAACCTGGAAAGGTTATGTTTGAAATTGCGGGTGTATCTGAAGAGGTAGCACGCGAAGCATTACGTCTTGCAGCTCACAAATTACCAGTGAAATGTAAATTCGTAAAACGTGAAGAAAATGGTGGTGAATCTAATGAAAACTAATGATATTCGTGAATTAACCACTGCCGAAATCGAAACAAAAGTTAAAGCTTTAAAGGAAGAGTTGTTTAATCTTCGCTTCCAGCTTGCTACAGGACAATTAGAGAATCCAACACGCATCCGTGAAGTGCGTAAAGCGATCGCTCGTATGAAAACTGTAGTTCGCGAAAGAGAGATCGGAATTAATCGATAAATTGAGGGGAGGTTTGCAAAGTGAGCGAACGTAACCAACGCAAAGTTTACACTGGTCGTGTTGTTTCTGACAAAATGGACAAAACGATTACAGTTTTAGTTGAAACTTACAAAACTCATTCCTTGTACGGAAAGCGCGTTAAGTATTCTAAGAAGTACAAAGCCCATGATGAGCAAAACCAAGCAAAAGTTGGCGATATCGTAAAAATCATGGAAACTCGCCCGCTTTCTGCTACTAAGCGTTTCCGTTTAGTTGAAATCGTTGAAGAAGCGGTTATTATCTAAATAGACGAATCGGAATTTTAAGTCCGAAGGGAGGTTTCATAACATGATCCAACAAGAATCTCGTTTAAAAGTAGCTGACAACTCTGGCGCACGTGAACTTTTAACAATCAAAGTATTAGGCGGCTCTGGTCGTAAATACGCAAACATCGGTGATATTATCGTTGCTACGGTAAAACAAGCAACACCAGGTGGCGTTGTTAAAAAAGGTGACGTTGTTAAAGCAGTAGTAGTACGTACGAAGAGCGGTGCTCGTCGTCCAGACGGTTCTTATATCAAATTTGATGAAAACGCAGCGGTTATCATTAAAGATGATAAGAGCCCACGTGGTACTCGTATCTTCGGACCAGTAGCTCGTGAATTACGTGATAACAACTTCATGAAGATCGTTTCTTTAGCTCCAGAAGTTCTATAATTTAAGGTCTTGCCTTGCTAAGGAGGTGCAGAAGTAAGATGCATGTAAAAAAAGGTGATAAAGTACAGGTAATCAGTGGTAAAGACAAAGGAAAACAAGGTGTTGTCCTTGCAGCTTTCCCAAAAGAAAACCGTGTTATCGTTGAGGGTGTTAACATCGTTAAGAAGCACTCTAAGCCATCTCAAATAAATCCACAAGGTGGAATTATCACGAAAGAAGCAGCTATCCACGTATCTAATGTTATGCCATTAGATCCTAAAACAGGTGTACCTACTCGCGTAGGCTACAAAGTGGAAGATGGTAAAAAAGTTCGTGTTGCAAAAAAATCTGGTGAATTGTTAGATAAATAAGTTCTATATGAAAGGAGGTCCCTTCATTGAATCGCCTTAAAGAGAAATTCCAAAAAGAAATTACTCCTGCTCTTATGAGCAAGTTTAACTATAAATCTGTAATGGAAGTACCGAAGATCGAAAAGATCGTAATCAACACTGGTGTTGGTGACGCGGTATCCAACTCTAAAGCATTAGACAGTGCTGTAGAAGAGTTAACACAAATCGCAGGTCAAAAACCTGTTGTAACTCGCGCTAAAAAATCTATCGCAGGATTCCGTCTTCGTGAGGGTATGCCTATCGGTGCAAAGGTTACTTTACGCGGCGAGCAAATGTATGAGTTCTTCGACAAATTAGTATCAGTTTCTTTACCACGTGTACGTGATTTCCGTGGTGTTTCTAAGAAATCTTTCGATGGTCGTGGTAACTACACATTAGGTGTTAAAGAGCAATTAATTTTCCCTGAGATTGATTATGATAAAGTAAGCAAAGTTCGTGGTATGGACATCGTAATCGTTACTACAGCGAAAACTGATGAAGAAGCTCGTGAACTATTAACACAATTCGGTATGCCATTCCAAAAATAATGGAAGCCAACGCTAAGTAGAGGAGGCGAAAACGTGGCTAAAAAATCTATGATTGCGAAACAAAAGCGTACTCCTAAGTTTAAAGTGCAAGATTATACACGTTGCGAGCGCTGCGGTCGTCCGCATTCTGTATACCGCAAATTTAAACTTTGCCGTATTTGTTTCCGTGAACTTGCATATAAAGGACAAATTCCTGGCGTTAAAAAAGCTAGTTGGTAATACCCACAAATGGGAAGGAGGTAAAACACATGGTGATGACAGATCCAATTGCAGATATGCTTACTCGCATCCGTAATGCGAACATGGTACGTCATGAGAAATTAGAAGTTCCTGCTTCTAAAATCAAAAAAGAAATCGCTGAAATCTTAAAACGTGAAGGTTTCATTCGTGATGTGGAATACATCGAGGATAACAAGCAAGGCATCCTTCGTATTTTCCTAAAATACGGTGTAAACAATGAGCGTGTAATCACTGGATTAAAGCGTATCAGTAAGCCTGGCTTACGCGTTTATGCAAAAGCTGATGAAGTACCACGTGTACTTAACGGATTAGGTATTGCACTTGTTTCTACATCTAAGGGAGTAATGACGGACAAAGACGCTCGTCAATTACAAACTGGTGGAGAAGTAGTAGCATACGTTTGGTAATTAATATTTAAACGAACGGAGGTGTGACCACATGTCTCGTATTGGTAAAAAGATTCTTGAAATCCCTGCAGGTGTTACAGTTACAGTAGCAGAAAATAATACTGTAACTGTAAAAGGACCTAAAGGTGAATTAACTCGTACTTTCAATGCTGATATGTCTATCAAGATTGAAGAAAATATCTTAACAGTAGAACGCCCTTCTGAACAGAAGGAACACCGTGCATTACACGGAACAACTCGTGCTCTTCTTGGAAACATGGTTGAAGGTGTAACAACAGGTTTCGCTCGCGGACTTGAATTAATCGGTGTTGGTTACCGTGCACAAAAACAAGGTGACAAACTTGTATTAAACGTAGGTTACTCTCACCCAGTTGAGATGACTCCAGAAGCTGGTCTTGAAGTTGAAGTTCCTGCTCCTACAAAGATCGTAATCAAAGGTATCGACAAGCAACGTGTTGGCGAATTCGCTGCTAACGTTCGCGCTGTACGTGCTCCAGAGCCATACAAAGGCAAAGGTATTCGTTACGAAGGCGAAGTTGTACGTCGTAAAGAAGGTAAAACTGCTAAGTAAACCCGTTAGGTGAAAGAAAGGAGTGACAAGAATGATCACTAAACCTGATAAAAATGCGGTTCGTAGGAAAAGACATGCACGTGTACGTGCAAAGCTTGCTGGTACTGCTGAGCGTCCACGTTTAAACGTGTTCCGTTCTAATCAACACATTTACGCTCAAGTAATTGATGATGTAAACGGTGTAACATTAGCAAGCGCGTCTACTCTTGATAAAGAACTTACTCTTAACGGTACAGGCAACACTGAAGCTGCTACTAAAGTTGGCGAATTAGTTGCTAAACGTGCTGTAGAGAAAGGCGTTAAAGAAGTAGTATTTGATCGCGGCGGTTACTTATACCATGGTCGTGTTAAAGCTTTAGCTGAAGCTGCTCGTGAGGCTGGCTTACAATTTTAATGGTCAAAGGAGGGAAAATAGATGCGTCGCATTGACCCAAGTAAATTTGAACTTGAAGAACGTGTAGTTACGATAAACCGTGTTGCGAAAGTTGTTAAGGGTGGTCGTCGTTTCCGCTTCGCTGCACTGGTTGTAGTTGGTGATAAAAACGGTCATGTTGGATTCGGTACTGGTAAAGCGCAAGAGGTACCAGATGCAATTCGCAAGGCTATCGAAGATGCTAAGAAAAACTTAATCGAAGTACCATTAGTTGGTACAACAATTCCACACGAAATTATCGGTCAATTTGGAGCGGGTGAAGTATTCTTAAAACCTGCTGCAGAAGGTACTGGAGTTATCGCTGGTGGTCCAGTTCGTGCGGTTCTTGAATTAGCTGGTGTACAAGATATTCTTTCTAAATCTCTTGGTTCTAACACACCAATTAACATGATCCGTGCTACTGTAAATGGATTAAAAGATCTTAAGCGTGCTGAAGATGTTGCAAAATTACGCGGTAAATCTGTAGAAGAGCTACTAGGTTAAGAAGGAGGGAAAACATAATGGCGAAAAAGTTAGAAATTACCCTCACTCGTAGTGTAATTGGTCGTCCACAAGATCAACGTGCGACTGTAGAAGCTTTAGGTCTTAAAAAGTTGAATTCAACTGTAGTTAAGGAAGAAACTCCTGCTATTCGCGGTATGATCAACAAAGTTTCTCACCTTGTAACTGTAAAAGAAGCTTAATGATAACTCATCAATATAAGGAGGTGCCTGGGAATGAAACTTCATGAATTACAACCTGCAGAAGGTTCTCGTAAAGTTCGTAACCGTGTAGGTCGTGGTATCGGTTCTGGTAACGGTAAAACTGCTGGAAAAGGTCATAAAGGACAAAACGCACGTTCTGGTGGCGGTGTTCGTCTTGGTTTTGAAGGCGGTCAAACTCCATTATTCCGTCGTTTACCAAAACGCGGCTTTACAAACATTAACCGTAAAGAGTTTGCTATCGTTAACTTAACAACGTTAAATCGTTTTGAAGACGGTACAGAAGTAACACCTGAATTATTGCTTGAGACTGGCGTTATCAGCAAATTAAATGACGGTGTTAAAATTCTTGCAAACGGTGCGGTAGAGAAAAAGCTTACTGTTAAAGCTCACAAGTTCTCTTCAACTGCAAAAGAAGCGATTGAAGCGGCTGGCGGAACAGTTGAGGTGATCTAATGTTTCGCACAATCTCCAACTTTATGCGCGTTGCTGAGATAAGAAATAAAATATTGTTCACTTTAGCGATGTTAATCGTGTTTCGGATTGGCACGTTCATCCCAGTGCCTCATACAAATGCAGATGTACTGAGAGCGCAAGACCAGTTGAATGTATTGGGTATTCTGAATACATTTGGCGGCGGAGCCTTGAAAAAATTCTCCATCTTTGCGATGGGAATCATGCCGTACATTACAGCATCCATCATCGTGCAATTATTGCAGATGGATGTTGTTCCTAAATTTACGGAATGGTCAAAACAAGGGGAAATGGGTCGTCGTAAGTTAAATCAGTTTACCCGCTACTTTACAATTGTTCTTGCTTTTATTCAAGCACTCGGTATGTCAATCGGTTTTAACGGTATGGCAGGTGGACAGTTAATTACGGATCCTAGCTGGTCAACATACTTATATATTGCTACGGTACTGACTGCCGGAACTGCATTTCTAATGTGGTTAGGTGAGCAGATTACGGCAAAGGGAGTAGGAAATGGTATTTCTATTATTATCTTTGCAGGTATTACCGCAGCTATCCCAAATACTATAAGTCAAGTGTATGCACAGCAGTTCCAAAATGCCGGAGATGACTTGTTCATTAGTATCGTAAAAGTTGGTTTAATTTTGTTAGCTGTGTTAGCGGTTATTGTTGGTGTTATTTACATTCAACAAGCTGTTAGAAAGATCCCGATTCAATATGCGAAGCGCGTAACTGGAAATGGTGGTTATACTGGAGCACAAAACACTCATTTACCACTTAAGGTAAATAGTGCTGGTGTTATTCCAGTAATTTTTGCTGTTTCATTCTTGATTACGCCTCCGACTATTGCACAGTTTTTCCCGAAATATGAAATATCGCAGTGGATTATTAAGAACTTTAACTATACTCATCCAGTGGGTATGACAATATATGTTGCACTAATTATTGCCTTTGCATATTTCTATGCATTTGTTCAAGTGAATCCTGAACAGATGGCTGAAAACTTGAATAAACAAGGTGGATATGTTCCTGGTATTCGTCCGGGTAAGAATACAGAACAATATTTAACAAAAATCTTGTATCGTTTGACCTTTGTAGGTGCAATTTTCTTAGCGGCAATTGCAATTCTACCTGTTTTATTTATTCAATTTGCAAACCTGCCACAATCTGCGCAGATTGGTGGAACAAGTTTGTTAATTGTTGTCGGTGTTGCTTTAGAGACAATGAAACAGCTCGAAAGTCAATTAGTGAGACGCCATTACAAAGGGTTTATCAAACAGTGAGTAAGTGGGAAGAGGCATCTTCCCTACATGCTCATTCATGAGGGGGAATACAGATGAACTTAATTTTAATGGGGCTTCCAGGTGCTGGTAAAGGTACACAAGCCGAAAAGATTGTTGCCAAGTATGACATCCCTCACATTTCAACAGGAGATATGTTTCGTGCTGCTATGAAAGATGAAACTGAACTTGGCTTACAAGCGAAGTCCTTTATTGATAAAGGAGCACTTGTACCAGATGAAGTTACAATCGGAATCGTGCGTGAGCGTTTGAGTCAAGAAGACTGCGTAAAAGGCTTCTTATTAGATGGTTTTCCGCGAACAGTTGCACAAGCTTCAGCTCTTGAAGAAATCATGAAAGATCTTGGCAAAAAGATTAATTATGTTTTAAACATTAATGTGGATTCAGGATTGTTGTTAAAACGTTTAACAGGTCGTCGCATTTGTAAAGAGTGCGGTGCGACTTACCACTTAGAATTCAATCCGCCAGCAAAAGAGGGCGTATGTGATAAATGTGGTGGCGAGTTATATCAGCGTTCTGATGACAATGAAGAAACTGTAGCAAATCGTTTAGAAGTGAATATTAAGCAAACAAAGCCGTTGCTTGATTTCTACGAAGAGCTTGGTTACTTAAAAAGCATTAATGGTGAGCAAGATATCGATAAAGTATTTGCTGATGTCGATCTTCTCATCGGAGGCTTAGCGTAATGATTATTTGCAAAACTCCTCGCGAAATCGAGATTATGCGAGAAGCTGGCAAGATTGTTGCTTTAACTCATCAAGAGTTAAAAAAGCATATTGCCCCAGGAATTACAACGAAAGAGCTCGATCAAATAGCGGAAAAAACGATTCTAAAATATGGCGGTTCGCCATCTTTTAAAGGATACAACGGATTTCCGGGAAGCATTTGTGCTTCGGTAAACGAAGAGCTTGTACACGGGATTCCAGGAAAGCGCAAGCTCCAAGAAGGCGATATTATTAGTATCGATATTGGTGCGAAATATAATGGATACCATGGAGATTCTGCATGGACGTATCCAGTAGGAAACATTTCCGAATCTGTTCAAAAGCTACTTGATGTCACAGAAAAATCGTTGTATCTTGGTTTAGAACAAGCAAAACCGGGCGAACGATTATCTAATGTTTCACATGCGATTCAAACGTATGTCGAAGATAATGGATTCTCGATCGTTAGGGAGTATGTCGGTCACGGAATCGGGCAAGACTTACATGAAGACCCACAAATCCCGCACTATGGTCCACCAAACCAAGGGCCTAGATTAAAACCGGGAATGGTCATTTGTGTTGAGCCGATGGTGAACCAAGGAAGACGATATGTAAAAACACTATCTGATGACTGGACAGTGGTAACGGTAGATGGTAAATGGTGTGCGCATTTTGAGCACACGATTGCTCTTACAGAAGCAGGATACGAAATCCTTACCACTTTATAGGTAGCTGGCTCTCCGGAATTTCAGAACAGTGTAGAATGTTACTGATTTGAAGAAGGGAGAACATTGAATGGCTAAAGATGATGTAATTGAAGTCGAAGGTACCGTTATTGAAACGTTGCCAAATGCTATGTTCAAAGTAGAATTAGAGAATGGGCATGTTGTGTTGGCTCACGTTTCTGGTAAAATCCGTATGAACTTCATTCGTATTTTACCAGGAGATAAAGTTACGGTAGAATTATCACCGTACGATTTAAATCGTGGTCGTATCACGTACCGCTTTAAATAATATAGCACTCCGTAATCTTTAAGGAGGTTCGAGACATGAAAGTAAGACCGTCAGTTAAGCCGATCTGCGAAAAATGTAAAGTTATTCGTAGACGTGGAAAAGTAATGGTTATTTGTGAAAACCCTAAACATAAACAAAAACAAGGTTAATCAGAAGGAGGTGCATTCGGAATGGCACGTATCGCAGGTGTAGATATTCCTCGTGACAAACGCGTTGTTATTTCTTTAACTTACGTATTCGGCATTGGTCGCACAACTGCTGAAAAAATTCTTGCTGAAGCTGGTGTTTCTGAAGAAACACGAGTTCGCGATTTAACTGAAGACGAATTAGGACGTATCCGTGATATCGTCGATCGTATCAAAGTTGAAGGAGACCTTCGTCGTGAAGTTTCTCTTAACATTAAACGTCTAATGGAGATCGGTTCTTACCGTGGTCTTCGTCACCGTCGTGGTTTACCAGTTCGTGGTCAAAACTCTAAAAACAATGCTCGTACACGTAAAGGTCCACGTCGTACAGTAGCAAATAAAAAGAAATAATAAGTAAAGGAGGTTGAACTAACAATGGCACGTAAAACAAACACTCGTAAAAAACGTGTGAAAAAGAATATTGAAGCTGGTATCGCTCATATTCGTTCTACTTTCAACAACACAATCGTAACTCTTACAGATACTCATGGTAACGCGCTTTCTTGGTCTAGTGCTGGTGCACTTGGTTTCCGTGGGTCTCGTAAATCTACTCCATTCGCTGCACAAATGGCTGCTGAAACTGCTGCTAAAGTTGCAATGGAGCATGGTTTAAAAACTTTAGAGGTTACTGTAAAAGGCCCTGGTGCTGGTCGTGAGGCTGCAATTCGTGCGCTTCAAGCTGCAGGTCTAGAAGTAACAGCAATTAGAGATGTTACTCCAGTACCTCATAATGGATGTCGTCCGCCAAAACGTCGTCGTGTATAATTTTTCTGTATAGATTTTTCCCTATTGTCTATAATGGATATGATGCATTATCGAGAAATTTCGTACAGAAACATCGCTTGTTGTGCACAATCGGGAACTGCCTAAGGGGGACTTTCGGTTAGACAGAGGTTTTTTCCTTTGTTTAGCCGAGGTTTCGACGTTTTGAAGGAGGGTTTAGTTAATGATTGAAATTGAAAAACCGAAAATCGAAACGGTTGAGCTTAACGAAGATGCTAAGTATGGTAAATTCGTTATTGAACCGCTTGAGCGTGGATATGGTACTACTTTGGGTAACTCCTTACGTCGTATCCTTTTATCCTCACTCCCTGGTGCCGCTGTTACTGCCATCCAAATCGATGGCGTATTACACGAATTTTCGACAGTTGAGGGTGTAGTAGAAGATGTTACAACGATCATCTTAAACTTGAAAAAGTTAGCTCTCAAAATCTACTCTGAAGAAGAGAAGACACTCGAAATCGATGTACAGGGCGAAGGTATTGTCACAGCTGCTGATATTACTCACGATAGTGATGTTGAAATCTTAAATCCAGATTTATACATTGCAACGTTAGCAAAGGATACGCATTTCCGCGTGCGTTTAACTGCAAAGCGTGGCCGTGGGTATACGCCAGCTGATGCAAATAAGAGCGAGGATCAACCAATAGGTGTAATTCCTATTGATTCTATTTATACTCCAGTATCACGTGTGACTTACCAAGTGGAAAAGACACGTGTTGGACAAGTGGCAAATTATGATAAGCTTACGCTTGATGTATGGACGGATGGAAGCATCGGGCCAAAAGAAGCTATCTCTTTAGGTGCCAAAATCTTAACAGAGCATTTAAACATCTTTGTTGGTTTAACTGACGAAGCGCAAAATGCTGAGATTATGGTCGAGAAGGAAGAAGATCAAAAAGAAAAAGTTCTAGAAATGACAATTGAAGAACTTGATCTTTCTGTTCGTTCTTATAATTGCTTAAAACGTGCAGGTATTAACACTGTACAAGAGCTTGCGAACAAAACAGAAGAAGATATGATGAAAGTTCGTAACTTAGGACGTAAATCCTTAGAAGAAGTTAAGCATAAGCTAGAAGAACTAGGTTTAGGCTTACGTAAAGACGACTGAGGATTTAAACTCATCAACAAAGGAGGGAACTACGAATGGCATACAGAAAATTAGGCCGTACAAGTGCGCAGCGTAAAGCTATGTTACGTGACTTAGCTACTGATTTAATTATCAACGAGCGCATCCAAACGACAGAAACTCGTGCAAAAGAACTTCGTTCTGTAGTGGAAAAAATGATCACTTTAGGTAAACGCGGAGATCTTCATGCTCGTCGTCAAGCAGCTTCTTACATTCGTAATGAAGTTGCTAATGCTGAGACTGGTCAAGATGCATTACAAAAATTATTCGCTGATGTAGCTCCACGCTATGCTGAGCGTCAAGGCGGATACACTCGTATTGCAAAAATTGGTCCACGTCGCGGTGACGCTGCACCAATGGTAATTATCGAGTTAGTATAATGACAAGCAAAAGGGCAGGACAGTACTTTTTAAGTAACTGGTCATGGCCCTTTTTTTTTAAGTATAGAAGAAAACGCTTATCCCGCTATTTGCGGGTAGTAAGACTCCCACCTCAAGAATCAGAGAGAAGCGGGGAAGCTAGGCGGGAGATAACTGCCCGTAAAAGCCCGATTAGTTCAACTAACCATCAGTGGGGGATGAAAAACCCCTCACTGATAGAAGTTTCACTTTATTCGGCTGAATAATGGAAGAGGGTGCCCACGAGTGAAAAAAGAGAAGCTTCGTGCTGAGAACATATCATTTCAATATCCTCAAGCTGCTTCTTACGCCCTGCATGACGTTTCATTCTCTTTATATGAAGGAGAATGGGTATCTGTTATTGGGCAAAATGGGTCAGGAAAATCCACGCTTGCAAAGTTATTAAATGGCTTGTTTTTACCATCAGCAGGAACAATTACTGTAAATGAAACTCTTGTTTTATCTGAAGAAACTGTATGGGATATTCGAAAACAGATTGGAATGGTTTTTCAAAACCCAGATAATCAATTTGTCGGAACAACTGTACAGGATGATGTTGTCTTTGGACTTGAGAATGCCGGAATACCCAGGGAGCTAATGGTAGAACGTATGAAGCACGCTTTGGAGCTCGTTCGAATGGAAGATTTTCAAAATGAAGAACCTCACTACTTATCGGGTGGACAAAAGCAGCGCGTTGCAATTGCAGGTGTATTAGCACTTCAGCCGTCTATTTTAGTATTAGATGAGGCAACATCTATGCTTGACCCACAAGGCCGTAAAGAAGTGGTAGAAACAGTAAGAGATCTTGTTCGTACGAAAGGAATTACAGTTCTTTCGATTACTCACGATTTAGAAGAAGCGGCGCAGTCAGATCGTATTATTATTTTAAATCGCGGAGAACTATTAGAAGAAGGAACACCTGAGCACATTTTTCAATCACCGAAAATGCTGCAAGAAATCGGTTTAGATGTGCCATTTTCAGTGAAAATGGCAGAATTATTGAAAAGCAATAAAATTCCTTTACAATCAATGCATCTTACAATGGAAAGTTTGGTGAGCGAACTTTGGAGATTACATTCCAAAAAGTAGAGCATCGTTATCAATATAAAACCCCATTTGAAAAACGTGCCCTTTACGATATAGATATTTCGCTTCCTAGTGGTGGCTATTATGCCATTATCGGTCATACAGGGTCGGGTAAGTCAACGATGATTCAACATTTAAATGGCTTATTGCAACCAACGAGTGGTACTGTTCAAATTGGGGAATATAGAATTTCATCTCAAAAAAAAGCGAAGAAATTAAAACCTCTTCGAAAAAAAGTAGGGGTTGTTTTTCAATTTCCAGAACATCAATTATTTGAAGAAACGGTAGAAAAAGATATTTGCTTTGGGCCTTCAAATTTTGGTGTATCTGAAGAAGCAGCGAAACAAAAAGCAAAAGATGCCATTCGATTGGTTGGTCTATCAGAAGAACTATTAGAACGATCTCCGTTTGAATTAAGCGGAGGACAAATGAGACGTGTTGCTATTGCTGGTGTATTAGCAATGGAGCCGGAGGTATTAGTATTAGATGAGCCAACGGCAGGACTTGATCCGAAGGGCCAGAATGAGCTTATGGAGATGTTTTATCATCTTCACAAGCAAAACAATCTTACGGTGATTCTTGTGACACATAATATGGAGGATGCTGCAAAATATGCAGACAACATTGTTGTCATGCATAAAGGAACGGTCTTTTTGCAAGGAACATCAGAAGAAGTCTTTACGTATGCAGATGAGCTTGAACAAATTGGTGTGTCTCTTCCGATGCCGCTGAAGTATAAGCGAGAAATTGAAGAGAAATTAGGCATTTCTATCCCGAAAGCCACCTTGTCTTTAGAAGATTTAGCAGATGAAGTCATACAACTGTTTAGAAAAGGTGGGGATTCATCATGCAGCAGTTAATTATTGGAAGATATGTTCCAGGAGAATCTGCCATTCATAGACTGGATCCTCGAACAAAACTGTTAATGGTCTTTTTATATGTATTTGTTGTATTTTTAGCAAATAATGCAATTTCATATGGCTTGCTATTTTTGTATGCACTCATTGCTTTGTTCTTTGCAAAAGTGCCGATTCGCTATGTTCTTTCTGGATTAAAACCTGTTTTATGGATTTTCTTATTCACTTTCTTTCTGCATATTTTTACAACAAAAGAAGGTGCTGTACTCGTTCAATTTGGATGGTTTTCTATATATGAGAAAGGGTTGGAGCAGGGAATTTATATTTCCATTCGTTTTTTGGTCATTATTTTAATGACCACTCTATTAACGTTAACAACAACGCCAATTGAAATTACAGATGGTATGGAAACGCTGTTGCATCCTTTAAAACGTATAAAAGTTCCTGTTCATGAAATTGCACTTATGATGTCTATTTCACTGCGCTTTATTCCAACTTTGATGGATGAAACGAGTAAAATTATGAAAGCACAAGCTTCTCGTGGTATAGACTTTGCAGGTGGTCCAATGAAAGATAGGTTGAAAGCGATTATCTCGTTACTTGTACCACTATTTATTAGTGCGTTTAAACGTGCAGAAGACTTAGCGATTGCTATGGAAGCACGAGGTTATCAAAGCAACGGATACCGTACGAAATTCCGGCAGCTAGAATGGAAATGGATCGATACATTAACACTCTTAAGCCTATTTGGTTTAGCGTGTATTTTAATTTTAGTTCGATCGTAATGGAGAGTATGAATATGGAAAGAATAAAATGCACAGTTTCGTATGATGGAATTAACTTTTGCGGATATCAAATTCAACCGAATCAACGTACTGTTCAACAAGAAATAGAGAAAGCCTTGCAAAAGGTGCATAAAGGGGAAGCTGTTCGTGTACAAGCGTCAGGAAGAACAGATTCCACTGTCCATGCCAAAGGCCAAGTCATTCATTTTGATACACCACTATCATTAACAGGAGAGCAATGGATGGCAGCTTTAAATACAATGCTGCCAGATGATATTGCTGTGGAGCAGGCTGAGCAAAAAACTTTAGATTTTCACGCACGATATGGTGTTGTAAAAAAGGAATATCGCTATCGTGTATTATTATCTAAAAAAGCTGATGTATTCCGTAGAAATTACGTATATCAGTATCCATATGCATTAGAAGTAGAATCCATCCGAAAAGCAATTCCTTATTTTATTGGAACGCATGATTTTACTTCATTTTGTTCGGCAAAAACTGATAAAAAGGATAAAGTGCGAACAATTTATGAAATAGATTTAATAGAACAAGGTGATGAGCTAGTCTTTCGTTTTGTTGGAAATGGTTTTTTATATAACATGGTTCGAATTATTGTTGGTACGCTGCTTAGCGTCGGTAAAGGAAAGATTGCTCCTGAAAGCATTCCAGATATTTTTAAAAAACAAGACCGCCGTTTTGCTGGGAAGATGGTACCGGGGCAAGGCCTTTATTTATGGCAGGTAAACTATAACAACTAATCCTGGTGTAACATTTGCTTGACATTAGAAACTCAAAAGGATATCATAACATATGGTATTGTTTCTAAGACCACGATTAGCCCCGGAAGGAAATCGTGTTTAAGATAAACAATAGAATTTTTTCTATGAAAAGATATTGAGTAGGAGGGAAACAAATGCGTACGACTTTTATGGCAAAAGCTAACGAAGTTGAGCGTAAATGGTATGTGGTTGATGCTGAAGATAAAACTTTAGGTCGCCTTGCTACTGAAGTAGCATCCATTTTACGCGGTAAAAACAAACCAACATTTACACCACATATTGATACTGGTGATCATGTAATTATTATTAACGCTGAGAAAGTTCACTTAACAGGTAATAAATTAAACGATAAAATTTACTACCGTCACACAAATCACCCAGGTGGACTTAAACAAAGAACAGCTCTAGAAATGCGTACAAACTACCCTGTACAAATGTTAGAGCTTGCTATTAAAGGCATGCTTCCAAAAGGACGTTTAGGACGTCAAATGTCTAAAAAGTTAAATGTGTATGCTGGATCTGAGCATCCACACCAAGCACAAAAACCAGAAGTTTACGAACTTCGCGGATAATTAATTAAAGGAGGGCTTAATTTGGCACAGGTACAATACAATGGTACTGGACGTCGTAAGAGTTCAGTAGCACGCGTACGCCTAGTTCCAGGCGAAGGACGCGTTATCATTAACGGTCGTGATTTTGAAAACTATATCCCATTTGCTGCATTACGTGAAGTAGTGAAACAACCTCTAGTTGCAACAGAAACTTTAGGTAACTACGATGTACTTGTAAACGTACATGGTGGTGGATACACTGGTCAAGCTGGTGCTATCCGTCACGGTATTTCTCGCGCTTTATTAAAAGCTGATCCAGAATACCGTTTAACATTAAAACGTGCAGGTCTATTAACTCGTGACGCACGTATGAAAGAGCGTAAAAAATACGGTCTTAAAGGTGCTCGTCGTGCACCTCAGTTCTCAAAACGTTAATTTTTGCGAACTTCAAACCTCAGCCTTTTGGCTGGGGTTTTTTTATTATGTTCGTAAACATCTTTTATTAGCATCCTCTTCTTTGGAATATTTTAGTGTTGCCTTCTTGTGTATGCTTCCTACTGAGAAGTTTAGACTAATACGTACATAGGGAGGTTTTAAGTACTATGAATGTTATTGTAAGCCTGAAAGAAAAACAAAGAGAAAAGCAGCTGAAGTATGAACGTAAAATACTGCGAGAATTATCCTTACAAACACTCAGAGAAAATATTCGTGATTGCTTTTTTATGGATACATTCCATCGTCATTATGAGGATTATTGTATAGAGGTAGGTATTGAGTCCTATTTATTAGGAGCTAGGTATAGTAAGTTTGGTTATTATGGAGAATCACTTTTAGATGTGAAAAGCAGGTCGTCTCATGAAGAAGTTCAATTAACAGAAATGCTGTTTCATTTTTTGACAAGTGTTCTTTTGCATACTTTAGAAGAAAATGAAGATGAGCAGTTATATCAATTGTGCCAGCGCTTTATTAATGCTTGGTGGCAACAAGGATATGAAAAGGGTGAGAGAAGATATCGCATGAAGCTGCATTAAGAAAATCATAAACTTTCCTCTTGTCCCATATAAGTAAGTAGAGGGACTAGCTAGAGGGGGAAAGGTATGAAAAGAATTCGGATTATTTCTTTTATGTTAGCAGCGGTTGTACTCTTTTTCTTAGTAAGGCAGGATTTTCAAATTACAAAATCGTGGAGAGCGTGGAACTTGCCTTTGTCTGGAAAAATTATTGTATTAGACGCTGGTCATGGTGGCCCGGATGGAGGGGCAGTTGGCGGGGGAGATATTGTTGAAAAAGATATTACACTGGAAATTACAAAAAAAGTGCGAGATTATTTACAAGAACAAGGAGCGCTCGTTATTTTGACACGCAATGGAGACTATGATTTAGCAGACAAAAGCACCAAGGGATATAGTCGCCGCAAAGCAGAGGACTTAAAAAAACGTGTTGATATCATTAATAAGTCTGATGTTGACTTTTTTGTTAGTGTGCATTTGAATGCCCTCCCAAGTGGTGATTCGAAAGGAGCACAAACATTTTATTATCGTTCTTTAGTAGAAAATGAGCGAGCAGCAAAATTTATTCAAGCTGAATTACGAACAAGTCTCGAGAATACGAAGCGTTCGGCAAAAACAATTTCTCGTGTTTATTTATTGAAGCATGCGAAAACACCGGGTGTATTAGTTGAAGCTGGCTTTTTATCCAATGTAAACGAAAGATATTTATTAAACTCAGAGAAATATCAGCAAAAAGTTTCTGCTGCTATATATCGTGGGATATTGCGATATTTTACTGAGAAAGGAAACCCTCCCGATTAAGGGAGGGTCTTCTTTGTAACGGAGTTTTCCGAAAATATGCTATACTTACAATGAAAACGCATTTATTTTGTTCTAATGAGTTATTACACGCTTGTAAGAACTCAATTTAAATTACTTTATCTTATTTTTATAACAGGGGGCGGGACAGGTTATGGTAACGAAAGAACAAGTAGTGGGAGCACTTGAAGGGATTGTAGATCCGTTTCTAAATAAAACATTAAAAGAAACAAATGCTATTAAAGAAGTCACCGTGAAACCGGAAAAAGAACATGTGAGTATTAAAATTGCAATTGTGAAAACAGGAACAGCCGAACAAATGCAGCTGCAAGGAGCAATTGTGAAATTAGTGAAAGAACTAGGAGCAGCAACAGTTGGTTTACGCTTTACGGAATTTACCGAAGAGGAACAATTGCAATTTGCTCCGCAAGAAGAGCAGAGTGAATCTTTATTATCACCGCATTCAAAAACAACTTTCCTAGCAGTAGCAAGTGGAAAAGGCGGAGTTGGAAAATCGACTGTTTCTGTAAACTTAGCGATTTCTCTTGCTAGATTAGGAAAAAAGGTTGGAATCGTTGATGCTGATATATACGGATTTAGTGTGCCGGATATGATGGGGATTGAAAAACGGCCTGTTGTACGTGGTGATAAAATCATTCCGGTAGAGCGTTTTGGTGTAAAAGTTATTTCGATGGGATTTTTCGTAGAAGACAATGCACCTGTTATTTGGAGAGGCCCAATGCTTGGGAAAATGTTAAATCATTTCTTCACAGAAGTAGAGTGGGGTGATTTAGATTACTTAGTGTTAGATTTGCCTCCTGGTACAGGTGATGTAGCATTAGATGTACATTCTATGCTTCCGTCTTGTAAGGAAATTATTGTGACAACGCCTCATCCAACAGCGGCGTTTGTAGCTGCTAGAGCTGGTGCAATGGCACTTCGCACAGAGCATGAGATTATTGGTGTTGTGGAAAATATGTCTTATTTTGAAAGTAAAGTGACTGGTGAAAAAGAATATGTCTTTGGTAAAGGTGGAGGAGAAAAGTTAGCGGCAGACCTACAGACAGTAGTACTTGGGCAAATTCCGCTCCAGCAGCCAGATTGGAATGCAGAAGAATTTGCTCCATCCGTATACGATGAGGAGCATAACACTGGAGTAATCTATAAACAAATTGCTAAGCAAGTAATTGAGAGAGCGGCAATTGAACAAAAATAACCCTCAGTACGAGGGCTATTTTTGTTCTTTTTTTCCTTCTTCTGATCCGCCTTCTTTTTTCTGCTCACCGCCACTTTTCTGAGCCTTTTCAACACCTTTACTAATAATATCTATCATTTTTGCTTGGAATAGTGGACTTTCGGCAGTTTCAGTTAAGACTTGCTGTAAATATTGACGATACTCTTTACTTTTCATTGTTTGCATCATGATTTTTCCAACTTCCGGATTTTTCATGATCTCTATAACACCTGCTTGATACTCAGGATCTTTTAATAATGTTTTCATTAAACTTGTTTGTTCTTTCTCCATGCTTTTTGCAAACTTAGCAGCAAACTCCGGATCTTTGAATAATTTTTCCCAAAATTGTTGCCCTTTCTCTGATAGCATAGTATCTTCAATCGTTTTTTTCACTACAGATTCATCTAAAATAAGAGCTTGTTTCATTTTTTCATCGGTTAGTACATCTTGGATTGCTTTTTTGCCTTCATCCGTTTTTAAGATATCAATAATCATTTTTTTCGTTTGATCATAATCTAATTGGGATTTCGCTTCTTTTTCTTGTGCACATGCAACTATTCCGATAAAAAGGATAAAAGAGACCAAAATGAGCAGAATCCGTTTCATCAGCCGGGACTCCTTTCGCATATTTCTCTTTTTTAATATAAATATCTTGAAGGAATTTATACATATTGATAGCTAGCTTTTTAAAAATGACATTGTTACAATTTAAGTAAAAATATATAGATAATGGGGGATATGTCTGTGAATAGCCGAAAATGGGTACGACTCTTTTTGACGACATTGTTTCTTGGGGGAAGCAGTACAATCTTTATCGGTTTTATTTTAGGGTGGGACAAGTATAATAAATTTTTTCAAAATTTCGACGGAAAGGAAATTTTAATGATTTCTTTTTGGTTGCTTGGGATAGGTTTTATTTTTAGTGTCATTAGTCAGATGGGTTTCTTTGCGTATTTAACAATTCACCGGTTTGGACTAGGGATGTTTCGCTCTCCATCTCTTTGGAATGCAATACAAATTTTCTTAATTGCATTTGTATTATTTGATTTTGTATATTTGCGCTCTGTATTGATTGCAAATGGGAATGAATCACTTGGGATGAATATTTTAGTTGCTGGGACTCTCTTTGTATTTGGAGCAATTGTTGCTTACATAAAAAGTAAAGAGACGAATAAGAAAGCTTTTGTCCCGGCCCTATTCTTTATGATTGTTGTGACTGTTATTGAATGGGTTCCAGCGCTGCGGGTCAATGATACAAATTGGTTATACTTAATGGTTGTGCCGTTGTTGCTATGCAATGCGTATCAAGTTCTAATGTTACATCGTTTAATAGGACAAAAAAGCTGATTCCTATATTGGAATCAGCTTTTATTTTGTTTAATGGACAGTAAGGCTTACGCCTTAGTAAGGTGTAAGTTCAATCTATGTCTTTGCTTTTAGCATTTGTATTAGAGATGAGCTGAGAGACAGGGATGTTTTTAAATCCATCCGTTTTCAATTTTTGAAGCAGCATTGGTAATGCTTGATTTGTTTGTAGTGCCGAATCAGAAGCGTGAAGTAGAATGATATCTCCTTCGCGTAGATTTTCTGAAACGGTGGTAACAATTTTATTGACTCCAGGGTTTTTCCAGTCATTTGAATTATTACTCCAATGTACAACCGTATATCCTAGAGATTCAGCAATTTTTAATACCGTTTTATTAAAGTTACCATTAGGGGGACGTAGAAGTTGAACTTGCTTCACTTGAAGTTTTGTAAATACGTCCTGTGCCTTTAAGAGGTCCCTTCGGATTTCGCCTGCTTCTAAAGAAGTATAGTCTTTGTAATTGTATCCCATACTTCCGATTTCGTGACCATCTTTTATAATACGCTCCACAATATCAGGATGGCGTTCTGCCCATGCTGCCGAAAGAAAGAATGTGGCGTTTGTAATCTTTTTTTCTTTTAATGTATCTAGTATAGGTAATGCTTTCTCATCCCCCCAACTAATATCGAACGTTAAAGAAACCTGTTTTTTTGTCGTGTCTCCTTTATAAATTGCTTTTGGACCAGTAGTTGTTGAAAAAACCGATTGATAAGAATATGTTTTTAAAAAGAGCAGCCATGCCGTAAAAAGGGAAAGCACAATAATAAGACTAATTTGTTTAAACCTATGTTTACTTGTTATAAAGAAGAAAAACATCGTTTCTCCGCCCCTTTGTCCAATCCTTTTCAGTTACTTATATGCAGAAAAAGAAGAAAAGAGAACTAAACGATTAACATCGTAAGAAAAGGATATACTGAACGGTAACGCTTTATATAATTTATCCTGCCTTGATATTTAGAGAAATGGATGAGATAAGTGTATGAAGTAGAAGAGGATACTTGATTCCAAGTATAAAAAATAACTTTAGTTAATTTTACATATATCAGGAAAGTAGTATGTAGATAAGAAACAGCTGAGGTGACAGAATGATTGGGTTATTGATTACGGAGCAGGAACAGAAAGAATTAGAATATGTATTAAAAAGAGAGTTAGATGAATTGTTATTTGACTTTGCGGATAAGAGGATCCATCGTATTGTAAAAAAGACGATGGAAGAGCGATATAAATTGTTATTTACTGTATTTACAAGAATTGCTCCACCTGAAGATTGTACAAGGTATATGAGAAAAAGAATTTTTTATTAAAAAGTATTGACGATATAGTTTTATATATGATAAATTAATATTCGTCGCTGATGAACGAATTCATCAAGCGAAAAAAGAAATAAAAAACATTGTTGACATCAGATGGTTGAGATGTTAACATAAGGAAGTCGCAAATGAGCGGCTAACAAGTTCTTTGAAAACTGAACGAAACAAACAACGTGAAACGTCAATTTTTATTTATGATGCTAGACAAACACTTTATTGGAGAGTTTGATCCTGGCTCAGGATGAACGCTGGCGGCGTGCCTAATACATGCAAGTCGAGCGAACCGATTAAGAGCTTGCTCTTAAGAAGTTAGCGGCGGACGGGTGAGTAACACGTAGGTAACCTGCCTATAAGACTGGGATAACTCCGGGAAACCGGGGCTAATACCGGATAACATTTTGCACCGCATGGTGCGAAATTGAAAGGCGGCTTCGGCTGTCACTTATAGATGGACCTGCGGCGCATTAGCTAGTTGGTGAGGTAACGGCTCACCAAGGCGACGATGCGTAGCCGACCTGAGAGGGTGATCGGCCACACTGGGACTGAGACACGGCCCAGACTCCTACGGGAGGCAGCAGTAGGGAATCTTCCGCAATGGACGAAAGTCTGACGGAGCAACGCCGCGTGAGCGATGAAGGCCTTCGGGTCGTAAAGCTCTGTTGTTAGGGAAGAACAAGTGCTAGTTGAATAAGCTGGCACCTTGACGGTACCTAACCAGAAAGCCACGGCTAACTACGTGCCAGCAGCCGCGGTAATACGTAGGTGGCAAGCGTTATCCGGAATTATTGGGCGTAAAGCGCGCGCAGGTGGTTTCTTAAGTCTGATGTGAAAGCCCACGGCTCAACCGTGGAGGGTCATTGGAAACTGGGAGACTTGAGTGCAGAAGAGGAAAGTGGAATTCCATGTGTAGCGGTGAAATGCGTAGAGATATGGAGGAACACCAGTGGCGAAGGCGACTTTCTGGTCTGCAACTGACACTGAGGCGCGAAAGCGTGGGGAGCAAACAGGATTAGATACCCTGGTAGTCCACGCCGTAAACGATGAGTGCTAAGTGTTAGAGGGTTTCCGCCCTTTAGTGCTGAAGTTAACGCATTAAGCACTCCGCCTGGGGAGTACGGCCGCAAGGCTGAAACTCAAAGGAATTGACGGGGGCCCGCACAAGCGGTGGAGCATGTGGTTTAATTCGAAGCAACGCGAAGAACCTTACCAGGTCTTGACATCCTCTGACAACCCTAGAGATAGGGCTTCTCCTTCGGGAGCAGAGTGACAGGTGGTGCATGGTTGTCGTCAGCTCGTGTCGTGAGATGTTGGGTTAAGTCCCGCAACGAGCGCAACCCTTGATCTTAGTTGCCATCATTAAGTTGGGCACTCTAAGGTGACTGCCGGTGACAAACCGGAGGAAGGTGGGGATGACGTCAAATCATCATGCCCCTTATGACCTGGGCTACACACGTGCTACAATGGACGGTACAAAGAGTCGCAAGACCGCGAGGTGGAGCTAATCTCATAAAACCGTTCTCAGTTCGGATTGTAGGCTGCAACTCGCCTACATGAAGCTGGAATCGCTAGTAATCGCGGATCAGCATGCCGCGGTGAATACGTTCCCGGGCCTTGTACACACCGCCCGTCACACCACGAGAGTTTGTAACACCCGAAGTCGGTGGGGTAACCTTTTTGGAGCCAGCCGCCTAAGGTGGGACAGATGATTGGGGTGAAGTCGTAACAAGGTAGCCGTATCGGAAGGTGCGGCTGGATCACCTCCTTTCTATGGAGAATTGATGAACGCTGTTCATCAATAAAGTTTCCGTGTTTCGTTTTGTTCAGTTTTGAGAGAACTATCTCTCGAAAATATATGTTCTTTGAAAACTAGATAACAGTGTAGCTCATATTTTTTTGATTTTGGTTAAGTTAGAAAGGGCGCACGGTGGATGCCTTGACACTAGGAGTCGATGAAGGACGGGACTAACACCGATATGCTTCGGGGAGCTGTAAGTAAGCTTTGATCCGGAGATTTCCGAATGGGGAAACCCACCATACGTAATGGTATGGTATCCTTATCTGAATACATAGGGTAAGGAAGACAGACCCAGGGAACTGAAACATCTAAGTACCTGGAGGAAGAGAAAGCAAATGCGATTTCCTGAGTAGCGGCGAGCGAAACGGAATCTAGCCCAAACCAAGAGGCTTGCCTCTTGGGGTTGTAGGACATTCTATACGGAGTTACAAAGGAACGAGGTAGACGAAGCAGCCTGGAAAGGCTCGTCATAGAAGGTAACAACCCTGTAGTTGAAACTTCGTTCCCTCTTGAATGTATCCTGAGTACGGCGGAACACGTGAAATTCCGTCGGAATCCGGGAGGACCATCTCCCAAGGCTAAATACTACCTAGTGATCGATAGTGAACCAGTACCGTGAGGGAAAGGTGAAAAGCACCCCGGAAGGGGAGTGAAAGAGATCCTGAAACCGTGTGCCTACAAATAGTCAGAGCCCGTTAACGGGTGATGGCGTGCCTTTTGTAGAATGAACCGGCGAGTTACGATCCCGTGCGAGGTTAAGCTGAAGAGGCGGAGCCGTAGCGAAAGCGAGTCTGAATAGGGCGTTTAGTACGTGGTCGTAGACCCGAAACCAGGTGATCTACCCATGTCCAGGGTGAAGTTCAGGTAACACTGAATGGAGGCCCGAACCCACGCACGTTGAAAAGTGCGGGGATGAGGTGTGGGTAGCGGAGAAATTCCAATCGAACCTGGAGATAGCTGGTTCTCCCCGAAATAGCTTTAGGGCTAGCCTCAAGTGTGAGAGTCTTGGAGGTAGAGCACTGATTGAACTAGGGGTCCTCATCGGATTACCGAATTCAGTCAAACTCCGAATGCCAATGACTTATCCTTGGGAGTCAGACTGCGAGTGATAAGATCCGTAGTCAAAAGGGAAACAGCCCAGACCGCCAGCTAAGGTCCCAAAGTGTGTATTAAGTGGAAAAGGATGTGGAGTTGCTTAGACAACTAGGATGTTGGCTTAGAAGCAGCCACCATTTAAAGAGTGCGTAATAGCTCACTAGTCGAGTGACTCTGCGCCGAAAATGTACCGGGGCTAAATACACCACCGAAGCTGCGGATTGATACCTATGGTATCAGTGGTAGGGGAGCGTTCTAAGTGCTGTGAAGTCAGATCGTAAGGACTGGTGGAGCGCTTAGAAGTGAGAATGCCGGTATGAGTAGCGAAAGACGGGTGAGAATCCCGTCCACCGAATGCCTAAGGTTTCCTGAGGAAGGCTCGTCCGCTCAGGGTTAGTCAGGACCTAAGCCGAGGCCGACAGGCGTAGGCGATGGACAACAGGTTGATATTCCTGTACCACCTCTTTATCGTTTGAGCAATGGAGGGACGCAGAAGGATAGAAGAAGCGTGCGATTGGTTGTGCACGTCCAAGCAGTTAGGCTGGTAAGTAGGCAAATCCGCTTACCGCAAAGGCTGAGCTGTGATGGGGAAGCTCCTTATGGAGCGAAGTCTTTGATTCCCCGCTGCCAAGAAAAGCTTCTAGCGAGATAAAAGGTGCCTGTACCGCAAACCGACACAGGTAGGCGAGGAGAGAATCCTAAGGTGTGCGAGAGAACTCTGGTTAAGGAACTCGGCAAAATGACCCCGTAACTTCGGGAGAAGGGGTGCTTTCTTAACGGAAAGCCGCAGTGAATAGGCCCAAGCGACTGTTTAGCAAAAACACAGGTCTCTGCGAAGCCGTAAGGCGAAGTATAGGGGCTGACACCTGCCCGGTGCTGGAAGGTTAAGGAGAGGGGTTAGCGCAAGCGAAGCTCTGAACTGAAGCCCCAGTAAACGGCGGCCGTAACTATAACGGTCCTAAGGTAGCGAAATTCCTTGTCGGGTAAGTTCCGACCCGCACGAAAGGTGTAACGATTTGGGCACTGTCTCAACCAGAGACTCGGTGAAATTATAGTACCTGTGAAGATGCAGGTTACCCGCGACAGGACGGAAAGACCCCGTGGAGCTTTACTGTAGCCTGATATTGAATTTTGGTACAGCTTGTACAGGATAGGCGGGAGCCTTTGAAGCCGGAGCGCTAGCTTCGGTGGAGGCGCTGGTGGGATACCGCCCTGGCTGTATTGAAATTCTAACCTACGGGTCTTATCGACCCGGGAGACAGTGTCAGGTGGGCAGTTTGACTGGGGCGGTCGCCTCCTAAAAAGTAACGGAGGCGCCCAAAGGTTCCCTCAGAATGGTTGGAAATCATTCGTAGAGTGCAAAGGCATAAGGGAGCTTGACTGCGAGACCTACAAGTCGAGCAGGGACGAAAGTCGGGCTTAGTGATCCGGTGGTTCCGCATGGAAGGGCCATCGCTCAACGGATAAAAGCTACCCCGGGGATAACAGGCTTATCTCCCCCAAGAGTCCACATCGACGGGGAGGTTTGGCACCTCGATGTCGGCTCATCGCATCCTGGGGCTGTAGTCGGTCCCAAGGGTTGGGCTGTTCGCCCATTAAAGCGGTACGCGAGCTGGGTTCAGAACGTCGTGAGACAGTTCGGTCCCTATCCGTCGTGGGCGTAGGAAATTTGAGAGGAGCTGTCCTTAGTACGAGAGGACCGGGATGGACGCACCGCTGGTGTACCAGTTGTTCTGCCAAGGGCATAGCTGGGTAGCTATGTGCGGAAGGGATAAGTGCTGAAAGCATCTAAGCATGAAGCCCCCCTCAAGATGAGATTTCCCATAGCGTTAAGCTAGTAAGATCCCTGAAAGATGATCAGGTTGATAGGTTCGAGGTGGAAGCATGGTGACATGTGGAGCTGACGAATACTAATAGATCGAGGACTTAACCATATAATATGAAGCAAATGTTATCTAGTTTTGAAGGAATATACCTTCATAAGTCTGGTAATGATGGCAGAGAGGTCACACCCGTTCCCATACCGAACACGGAAGTTAAGCTCTCTAGCGCCGATGGTAGTTGGGACTTTGTCCCTGTGAGAGTAGGACGTTGCCAGGCTTGCATTATTCCGCAGTAGCTCAGTGGTAGAGCTATCGGCTGTTAACCGATCGGTCGTAGGTTCGAGTCCTACCTGCGGAGCCATATGCTTCCATAGCTCAGCTGGTAGAGCACTTCCATGGTAAGGAAGAGGTCACCGGTTCAAGCCCGGTTGGAAGCTTGTGCGAAGTATTAAAACTTTTTGGCCCGTTGGTCAAGTGGTTAAGACACCGCCCTTTCACGGCGGTAACACGGGTTCGAATCCCGTACGGGTCACCACTTTTGGAGGATTAGCTCAGCTGGGAGAGCACCTGCCTTACAAGCAGGGGGTCGGCGGTTCGATCCCGTCATCCTCCACCATATAATTTTTAATGTCGGAGGGGTAGCGAAGTGGCTAAACGCGGCGGACTGTAAATCCGCTCCTTCGGGTTCGGCAGTTCGAATCTGCCCCCCTCCACCATTTATTTTTAAAAAATAACCTTACAAAGGTTTATTTTTTTGGTGAAACAAGCATACTAGTAAATATTAATGGGCTATAGCCAAGCGGTAAGGCAACGGACTTTGACTCCGTCATGCGCTGGTTCGAATCCAGCTAGCCCAGCCATTTACGAGCCATTAGCTCAGTTGGTAGAGCATCTGACTTTTAATCAGAGGGTCGAAGGTTCGAGTCCTTCATGGCTCATCATTTTGCGGAAGTAGTTCAGTGGTAGAATACAACCTTGCCAAGGTTGGGGTCGCGGGTTCGAATCCCGTCTTCCGCTCCAACTTGGGGCCTTAGCTCAGCTGGGAGAGCGCCTGCCTTGCACGCAGGAGGTCAGCGGTTCGATCCCGCTAGGCTCCATACAAATAAAAGAAAAGCTTGAAGTCCAATATTGGATTTCAAGCTTTTTTTTGTTTATCCCCCCGTGACTCGCGTACGGTAAGACTCTCATTTCAAGATTCTAAGAAGTTAAACAAGATATGATAGAGCTTTCAGTCATTGGGGAATGGAGATTTACTGATGGAAGTTTTACTTTATTCCGCTATCTTATTTATTTTGAAGATGGAGTTTTCTTGTTGATTTTTTGATAAATTAGAACGAGATATATTTTGTAATATGTTTAATGGTTTTTCATACAGTAAAAGGGAGTTGTTTCATGTGAAGATTATCATTGCGTCTGATTCTTATAAAGAAAGTTTAACTGCATTAGAAGTATGTGAAGCAGTAGAGAAAGGTTTTCGCTCTATATATTCAGAAGCAGAGTATATAAAAATTCCTATTGCAGATGGTGGAGAAGGAACAGTACAAGCTCTTGTTGATGCAACAAAGGGAAGAATCGTGAATATTCCTGTTACAGGTCCATTAGGAAATTTAGTAGAAGGATTTTACGGTCTCTCCTCAGATAAACGGACCGCTTTTATTGAAATGGCAGCTGCCTCTGGTTTACACCATGTTCCACTTGATAAAAGGAATCCACTCCTAACGACAACAAAAGGAACAGGAGAACTCATTTTACACGCGCTAGAACAAGGAGTTCATCATATTGTTTTAGGGCTTGGGGGAAGTGCTACAAATGATGGAGGAGCAGGAATGTTATCCGCTTTAGGTGTGCGCTTTTTTGATAGCAATAATCGTGTTATAGAGCCGAATGGTGGGAATTTAGATTCTATTACTTATTTTGATATGTCACAGTTAGATTCGCGTTTAAAGAAGGTTAAAATTGAAGCAGCTTGTGACGTTGCGAATCCGTTAACAGGAGGAACAGGGGCATCGTTTGTATTTGGAAGACAAAAAGGTGCCACAGACGAGATGGTAGAGAGGTTAGACTGTAATTTGAAGCATTATGCCCAATTAATCAAACAAACTCTTCATATTGATATTGAATTTATTCCAGGAGCAGGTGCTGCGGGCGGACTTGGAGCGGCTATCGTCGCCTTTTTACATGGCATCCTTAGAAAAGGTATTGATATTGTACTTGATTACACGAATTTTAATGCTCATTTGCAAGGTGCAGATTTAGTGATTACGGGAGAAGGACGAATTGATGAACAGACAGTGTATGGGAAAGCACCAATAGGAGTGGCAAAACGTGCTAAAGAGCGTAATCTTCCTGTTATTGCAATTGCTGGAGCTGTTCATTCGAATCATACTCCTATTTATGAAGAAGGTGTTGATGCTGTATTTAGCATTGTTTCAGGAGTAATGACATTAGAAGAAGCGTATGAAATGGGAAAAGAAAATATTTATATAACAGCACGAAATATTGCAGCTGTATGGAAACTTGGATTACAAAAACATCTCTATTCGTAAGAGATGTTTTTTTTTTATGCATATTTTAACGGGAAAATCTAATTTTATCACTTCTTTATATTGTATTAAGTGTATATAAATACAAAAAAATGTCAAGTTGAGTCAGACAATAGAAAAGATTTAAAATATTTAGTGAAAGCATAAAAGGGGGAGATCATCTATGAAGAAAGAAGTTTCAATTGTGGGAGTACCAATGGATTTAGGACAAACGCGCCGCGGTGTTGATATGGGAGCGAGTGCAATTCGTTATGCTGGAGTTGTTGAAAGAATTCAAAATATAGGATATAACGTGGAAGACTTAGGGGATATATGTATTGAAAGAGAATTTCAAATAAATGAAAATGAAAAGTTAAAAAATCTTGAACAAGTTGTAAAAGTATGTAACGAACTGGCAAGTAAAGTTGATACTATTATTGAGAAAAAAAGTTTCCCGCTTGTATTGGGCGGCGATCATAGCATTGCAATTGGAACACTTGCTGGAATTGCAAAACATTATAAAAATCTTGGCGTTATTTGGTATGATGCGCATGGAGATTTAAATACAGAAGAAACTTCTCCATCTGGTAATATTCATGGCATGTCGTTAGCTGCAAGCTTAGGACATGGTCATCCATCACTTGTTAATTTATACGGTGAGTATCCGAAAGTGAAAAAAGAAAATGTGGTTATCATTGGTGCTCGTTCTTTAGATGATGGAGAGAAAGAATTTATTCAAAAAGAGGGTATTAAAGTTTTCACTATGCATGAAATTGATCGTATGGGAATGACAGCAGTTATGGAAGAAACAATTGCATACTTATCACATACAGATGGTGTACATTTATCTTTAGATTTAGATGGTCTCGATCCACATGATGCACCTGGCGTGGGTACTCCGGTTATGGGTGGATTATCGTATCGTGAAAGCCATTTAGCGATGGAAATGCTTGCTGAATCAGGTATTATTACATCTGCTGAGTTTGTGGAAGTGAATCCAATTTTAGATGAAAGAAATAAAACTGCAATTGCAGCCGTTGCATTAATGGGATCTTTATTTGGTGAAAAGTTGAAATAATTTAAAAAAACAGCTGAAAAGCTGTTTTTTTTATTTTAAAATAAAGGTACAGCAACAAAGAATGTTAATACCTCCCTTTTTAAAGTCTGATATCTAACGATTGTATTGTCAGGTTTAGGAAGGAGGTTTGAAATTGTAGTTCATATAATGTATGTTATAATTAACTAATTGTTGTAAATTACATATAGATGGAGGAAGGGTCAGAATGCCTTTTGGAGATATGAATGTTTTTTTGAAATATCTCAGCACTATAGTAGATATCGGCCTTGTATGGTTTGTTATATATAAATTAATTCTTGTAATCCGTGGTACAAAAGCTGTACAACTTTTGAAAGGGATTACGGTAATTATTATTGTTCGCATTTTAAGTAATGTTTTTGAATTGCATACTTTGCAATGGCTTATGGATCAAGCATTAACTTGGGGATTTTTAGCGATTATTATCATTTTTCAACCAGAGTTAAGACGTGCCCTTGAGCAGCTTGGACGAGGAAGTTTATTTTCACGTGGAAGTAATAAAGAGGATGATGAACAGGAGTCTGTCGTCAATGCTGTTGTAAAGGCAACAGAATATATGGGGAAACGTCGCATTGGTGCGCTTATTACAATGGCTAGAGAGACTGGTATGGGAGATTACATTGAAACAGGAATCCCACTAAATGCAAATATTTCATCAGAGCTATTAATTAATATCTTTATACCGAATACACCCCTTCATGATGGGGCGGTCATTATGCAAGGAAATATTATTAAAGCAGCTGGTTGTTACTTACCATTATCAGAAAGCCCGTTTATTTCTAAAGAATTAGGAACGCGTCACCGGGCAGCAATGGGAGTAAGTGAAGTAACAGACAGTTTGACAATTGTTGTATCAGAAGAAACTGGGCAAATTTCCTTAACAAAAAATGGTGAATTACATCGTGATTTGAAAAATGAACAATTAAAGGAAATGCTTATGAAAGAGCTAAGTGGGAATATAAAAGAATCTTCTTCATCTTTATGGAATTGGAGGAGAAAACGTCATGGATAAGTTAATGGATAACCATTGGTTTTTAAGGGGAATTTCATTACTGTTGGCAATTATGCTTTACATGTCAACAAACCTAGATAAAAATGTATCAGGTGATTTTAATCCATCGCCTTTTCCAGTAGGAGATACAACAGAAACAATATCTGGAGTTCCGGTATCTGCTTACTATGACGAAGATAAGTATATTGTAAGTGGTATTCCAGAAAATGTAACAGTCACTCTTGAAGGACAAAATAATGTTGTAGCTGCAGCTAAAGTAAAACGACAGTATGAGGTATTTGTCAATTTGCGAGGGTATACACCGGGGACATATGAGATCCCTTTAAAATATAGTGGAGTTCCGAGCAATTTACATTTGAAGGTTCAGCCAGCGAAAATAAAAGTTACAATTCAAAAGAAAGAAGTAAAATCTTTTCCTGTAGAAGTGAAGTATTTAAATGAGAACCAACTACAGGCAGGAACGATTGTAGACAAACCTATTGTAAAGCCAAGTACCGTTGAAGTAGCCGGTACAGAGGAAGAGCTTTCGCGAATTGCACTTGTGCGAGCGTATGTCGATTTGAAGGATGTTAATAAAACGATCACAAAAGAAGCGAAAGTTGTATTGTATGATAAAGATGGGAATCGTTTGGATTTGAAAACAGGTTCTTCTACTGTCAATGTCACCATACCAGTTTCATCTTCATCTTCATCTTCATCACCTTCAAAAACGGTTCCCTTGGGTATAACGAAAAAAGGGAGCTTACAAGAAGGGATATCTGTAACGAATATAAAGGTTGAACCAAGTGAAGTAACGATTTATGGTTCAAAAGAAGTACTTGATAAGATTACATCTCTTGATGGCGTCGAAGTAGACTTAAGTAAAATTACAGAGTCTACAACCTTCGATGCCTCTGTTTCTTTACCTAAAGGTGTTACAAAAGCAGAACCTAGTCAAGTAAAGGTAACAGTTGAAGTACAAAAGCAACAGAGCAAAACAATAGACGGTATTCCTTTGCAGGTAAATGGATTATCGGATTTATTAACAATGAAATTATTAGACCCGGCAAATGGGAAAATCAGTGTTGATATTTTTGGGGATGCAAGTGCTGTAGAAAAAGTAAATGCAGCACAGATTAAAGCATCAATTAATTTAGGAAATATGGATGTAGGAACACATGATGTTCCAATTCAAATTACTGGTCCCGATAATGTCACATTGGAATTAAAACAAAAAAATGCGAAGGTAGAACTTGCAAAGAAAGAAGAAACGGGAAAAGAAGTACAAGGTGAGCCGGTGCAGCCGGTGCAGAAGCCGGATCAAGGAAATGAGCAAGAAAGAAGGAGCGAATAGTAATGGGAAAATATTTTGGTACTGACGGCGTACGCGGTATTGCGAATAAAGAATTAACGCCAGAATTAGCATTTAAAATTGGGCGATTTGGTGGCTACGTATTAACAAAGAATACAGAGCGTCCAAAAGTTATTATCGGCCGTGATACACGTGTGTCCGGACATATGTTAGAAGGTGCTTTAGTAGCTGGATTATTATCAATTGGAGCAGAGGTAATGCGCCTTGGTGTTATTTCTACCCCTGGAGTTGCATACTTAACAAAAGCGTTAGACGCGCAAGCTGGTGTGATGATTTCTGCATCTCATAATCCTGTACAAGATAATGGAATTAAGTTCTTTGGTCCAGACGGATTTAAATTAACAGACGAGCAAGAGGAAGAAATCGAAGCATTATTAGATAAAGAAATAGATGAGCTTCCACGTCCTGTGGGTACAGCATTAGGTCAAGTAAATGACTACTTTGAGGGTGGACAAAAATACTTACAATACATTAAACAAACTGTAGATGAAGATTTTGCGGGCTTACATATCGCATTAGATTGTGCGCACGGTGCGACATCTTCTTTAGCACCGTATTTATTTGCTGATTTAGAAGCGGATATTTCCACAATGGGAACAGCGCCAAATGGTATGAATATTAACGAGGGCGTAGGTTCTACGCACCCAGAAGTATTAGCAGAGTTTGTGAAAGAAAAAGGTGCTGATATCGGTCTAGCATTTGACGGAGATGGTGACCGTTTAATTGCTGTTGACGAAAAAGGAAATATTGTAGATGGCGATCAAATTATGTACATTTGTGCAAAATATATGAGCGAATCTGGAAAATTAAAACATAATACAGTTGTTTCGACAGTCATGAGTAATTTAGGTTTCTATAAAGCATTAGAAGTAAATGGCATTACAAGTGATCAAACAGCTGTTGGTGACCGTTACGTAATGGAAGAAATGAAACGTGGTGGCTATAACCTCGGCGGTGAGCAATCTGGTCATATTATTTTCTTAGATTACATTACAACTGGCGATGGAATGTTAAGTGCACTTCAACTTGTTAACATTATGAAAATGACGAAAAAATCATTATCTGAGCTTGCAAGTGAAATGAAAAAATTCCCGCAATTACTTGTGAATGTTCGTGTAACAGATAAAAAACAAGCATTAGAAAATGAAAAAATTAAAGAAATCATTCGTGTTGTAGAGGAAGAGATGAATGGTGATGGGCGTATTCTTGTTCGTCCTTCTGGTACAGAGCCATTAATTCGTGTTATGGCAGAGGCGCCAACACAAGATCTTTGTAATCAATACGTAAGCCGTATTGTAGAAGTTGTAAAAGCAGAAGTTGGAGCTGAATAATAGGCGAATTTTATGATAAAAAGGAGCACAAAATGTGCTCCTTTTGCATATAATGTTTATCTGCAATGAAAAAATTTCATTGACGATTTATTCCATTTGTTATAAGATGATTTTGTTCTTTTTCTCGGCAAAATAGATTGAAGTAAGAAGCGCCAGAACTACCTGAGACGTAGTTGACGAGGAGGAGTTTATCGAGATTTCGGCGGATGGCTCCCGGTTGTTCATCACAACCGAAAACTTTTACTTAAAGCATTGGGGTGACTCAATGGACAAAGGTGAAAGTGTGATGAGAGAAGAGGAACGGATTACACTAGCAGTATGAAGTATACGGACTGAAACCAAAGAGAGAGGAAGGTGAAAGCCGTTACAAGCTTACAAAGCTAGCGATATGTAAAATCCGTTTTTTGTGTATGAATAATAAGGATCGGAATATGTCGTTACATGTTTATGTGAGAACATAAGTATGTTGTAACGGCGACAAAACATGTGTGGAATCGTAGGATTTATTGGGGAACAAGATGCAAAGGAAATTTTATTAAAAGGTTTAGAGAAGCTAGAATACCGCGGATATGACTCAGCTGGTATTGCAGTGCAAGCGGCGAATGGTGTTGTTGTATTTAAAGAAAAAGGTCGTATTGCAAAGCTTCGCGAAATCGTGGATGAAAATGTAGCAGCTAACGTGGGAATTGGTCATACACGTTGGGCAACTCATGGTGTACCAAGTCAGGTAAACGCACATCCACATCAAAGTGCTTCAGAGCGCTTTACCCTTGTGCATAACGGTGTAATTGAAAACTATGAGCTATTAAAGAATGAATATCTTCAAGATGTGAACTTTGTAAGTGAAACAGATACAGAAGTAATCGTTCAGCTTGTAGAAAAACAAGTGGAGACAGGTTTGACGGTAGAAGAAGCATTCCGTAAAACGTTAACATTATTACACGGCTCATATGCATTGGCATTACTTGATGCAGAAAACCCAGACATGATTTATGTTGCTAAAAACAAAAGCCCGCTATTAGTGGGTACTGGAGATAACTTTAATGTTGTTGCAAGTGATGCAATGGCAATGCTACAAGTTACAGATCAATTTATCGAGCTAATGGATAAAGAAATGGTTCTTGTAACAAAAGAAAAGATTACAATTCAAAATTTACAAGGTGAAACGATTGATCGTGCACCATTTACAGCAGAATTAGATGCAAGTGACATTGAAAAAGGAACATATCCTCATTTCATGCTAAAAGAAATTGATGAACAGCCGCTTGTAATCCGTAATATTATTCAAAAGTACCAAAATGAAGATGGCGAAATCGAACTAGATAAAGAGATTCGTGATGCGATTTTAGAAAGTGATCGTATCTATATTATCGCATGTGGAACGAGTTATCATGCGGGTCTTGTTGGAAAACAATTCATTGAGAGTTTTGCAAAAGTACCAGTAGAAGTACATGTAGCAAGTGAATTTTCTTACAACATGCCATTATTAACAGAAAAACCATTCTTTATTTACATTTCACAAAGTGGTGAGACTGCAGATAGCCGCGCAGTACTTGTGCAAACAAATGAAATGGGACATAAGGCATTAACAATTACAAACGTGCCAGGTTCTACACTGTCTCGTGAAGCTGATTATACATTACCATTACATGCTGGCCCAGAAATCGCAGTAGCTTCTACAAAAGCATACACAGCACAGCTTGCAGTACTAGCGATTTTAGCAGCTGACATTACAAAAGCAAAAGGTTTAGCAGTTGACTTTGATTTAATCCAAGAACTTGGTCTTGTTGCAAACGCAATGGAAGTACTTTGCAATCAAAAAGATGAAATGGATGCAATTGCAAAAGAATACTTAGCAACAACACGCAACTGTTTCTTCATTGGCCGCGGTGTTGACTTCTATGTTGGTTTAGAAGGCGCATTAAAGCTAAAAGAAATCTCTTACATCCAAGCAGAAGGCTTTGCTGGAGGAGAGTTAAAACACGGTACAATCGCGCTAATTGAAAAGGGTACACCAGTTATCGCACTTGCTACGCAAGAGCACGTAAACTTAGGTATTCGTGGTAATGTAAAAGAAGTAGCAGCACGCGGAGCAAACCCTTGCATCATCGCAATGAAAGGCTTAGAAATGGAAGGCGACCGCTTCATCGTACCAGCTGTACACGAAGCACTAGCACCGCTTGTAGCAGTTATTCCATTACAGCTAATTGCATACTATGCAGCGCTTCACCGTGAGTGTGACGTTGATAAACCACGTAACTTAGCTAAGTCAGTTACTGTTGAGTAAGAGTTTGGTAATTTGATAGATATTTTGTATAGTTACAAGAAAGATGTAGACTAATCGAATTTGGTTATGAAACATATGATAAAAAGCATGACAGCTTATGTCATGCTTTTTTTGTTTTATAATTAAAAATAACTTTAAATACTTTGTTCAAAACATTTTTATTTGTATACACGTAAAGAGTAATTTGTCACTAGTGCATCCACCACTCCATTATATTTCATAAATTAAAAATACCCTAAGAAATCTTTTCCTTTTTCGCAATAGAACGTGGAGATATTCTACCATGCAGTAAATAGTAAACCCCAATTCCGATTATTATAAGGAATGAACAATAAAAATATAATGAGCCATGATCAATTTTAGCTGCTGCAACACCAAAGATAAATGATCCAATACCGAACCCAAAATCAAATACAGAAAGGAATGTAGCCGTAGCCAATGCCCTCTTTTTAGGAGGTGCTACTTGAATCGCAATGGTTTGAAGACTAGGAAACACGGTTCCCCAACCTAATCCAATAAGGGCTGCTGCTGAAAGAAATAACAAGGACGTATTCGATACACTCAATAAGAACGTACCGACTGCAAAGCATAAAATAGCGGGATAAATTATAATATTTGCCCCAAATAAATCAAACCATTTTCCAGTAGATGGCCGGGAAATTAAAAGGACAACTGCGTACACAACAAAGAAATAACCAGCAGCTTCCACTAAACCTTGCTCTTTAGCATATATGGATACGAAGGAAACAATTCCCGAATAAATCAGTGCAAAGAAAGCTGAAACCAATGATACAGGAATGGCAGATTTCTCTAAATAATCTCCAATTTTCATACTTGTTTTTTGTTCAATTGCCCGTTCTGGCATAACAGTTTTCTTAGGTAATTTAACGAATAATCCTGCAACGAGTGCAAAGAGAGCACATAATGCATTTATGATAAACATTACATTTGTCCCTGCTTGTTGCATAACAGTCAAACCTAAAAGGGGACCAATAGCCATACCAAGATTTAGCGTTAGTCCATAATACCCCATTCCTTCTCCTTTGCGGGATTCCGGGATGAGATCGGCCACAATTGCTCCAGCGGCCGTTGTGGCCATTCCAAAGCCAATTCCATGAAACAAGCGAAGAGTTAGCAAGCCAATAACAGAGTGTGGAATAAAATACAAAATTGAAGCTGCGAAAAGAACAAGGAGGGAGCTTATAAAAACGATATACTTTCCTGCCTTTTCTATCCATTTACCTGCAAATGGGCGTGTTAGGATGGATGCAATCAAAAAAACTGTAGTAATAAGTCCTGCTTCAGATTCGGCACCGTGCAATTCTTTTAAAGCATATATCGGCAGTGTAACCAACAAATAATAAAATGTTGTAAACACAAGAAAATTAGTAATGGCAATACTGATAAAATCCCTAGTCCATAATCGGGGTTTATCCAATATTTCCACCTCCCATATAATTAATATTAAACTCCTACGTTTTGGTCTTTCTCATCAGACAAACATTAAAACCCATGCTTGAGTTATTTTAATGCTATTTTATTTGCTTACTCATATTATCATCTCTATAATTATATGGAAAATATCTATAATGTTATTTATATATATCAAAATCATATATATTGGAGGTGAACGATGGACATAAGACAATTACGCTATTTTCTTATTATTGCTGAAGAAGGGCAAATTTCTCGTGCTGCCAAAAAACTTCACATGGCACAACCCCCATTAAGCCAGCAACTTCGACTTATGGAAGAGGAGATTGGTACCGTACTATTAGAACGAAAAAGAAATGGTAAGACTATGGAACTCACTGAGGCAGGTGAAATTCTATATAAAAAAGCTCGGAATATTTTAAATTTATTTGAGGAATCGATATTAGAAGTAAAAGAAGCTGGTGAAGGAATCAGAGGTTCTCTATCCATTGGTATAGTTGTCTCATGTGTTTCTTATCTGCCTAAAAGAATTCAATATCTTCATGAAAACTATCCAATGATTTCATTTAAACTGCGGGGAGGAGATCCAGTTGAATTGAGTAAACAGTTGGAAAACCGCAATATCGAACTTGCTATTGTTCGTCTTCCTTTAGAAATGGAAGGTCTTTCTATGATCCCTTTGGAAACGGAATCATTTGTTTTTGTAGTACCGAAAGATTGGGGGGATTTCCATTCAAAAGAAGCTATTCAAATGAAAGAGATTGAAGATGTACCTTTATTACTAGTCCACAGAACGAAGGGAGAGGGGCTGTATGAAAGAATTATAGAAGAATGTGAACGATTCGAATTCCAGCCAAATATTTTGTGCGAATGCCCAGATATTAATATACTTCTTTCTTTAGTTGAAGCTGGAATTGGAGCAAGTATACTTCCTAAATCTGCAGTATCTGCATTTCGTAATATTGGAATTAGGGTATTGGACATTTTAGATTCTTCTCTTCAATCAGAGATAGCATTAGTTTGGCTTAAACAACGATATCTTTCCAAAGCAGCACGTAGATTTATCGAACTATTTTAGCTAACCCCCTCAAGCAAGTTATTTTTTATGGTAAAAAGGAAAAGAATATCTGAAATAAAAAATATCTATACTTATTGTTAAATTAAGATGTGAAAACTAATCTTGTTAGTGATGTGGAAAAGACAATTTTTTTTAAGACTCTAGAAAACGGTGTTATTCATATCGATAGATTAGCTGATGGAATGTTGAAAAGCTAACAATATAATTCTTAAGAAAAGGGGACGTCAAAAATGGCAACTTCAAAGAAAAGCTTAAGAACTTGCAACAAAGGGCATAAGTACTATAAAAGTAGCGATTGTCCGACCTGCCCGATTTGTGAGAAAGAACGGAAACCAGACAACGGATTTCTTTCATTACTATCAGCACCAGCTAGACGAGCAATAGAAAACAATGGAATAACTTCTTTGCAACAGCTATCAAACTTTAGTGAAGACGAGATTTTGCAATTTCATGGTATGGGACCAAGCTCTTTACCTAAACTTAAGACTGCTTTGCAGACAAATGGGTTATCATTCAGACCAAAATAGAATGATTGCAGAATATCATTGATAGACAATAATCAAACTTTTTTATAAAACTGAAACTTAAATCTAGGATAAACACTTAATTACTACAATTAAGTGTGCGCGAATTCAAGAAAAATGAAACTACCTGTCCACTAAAGAATATAGCGAACAGGTAATTTCAGTGTTTTGATGTTTGTCCATTTTCAGGATTCGCTTTAGTAATGTGGGGATTGCTTACGAGTGCCCTTGATCAATGTTTGTATTTTGAATCCCGATTTTTCCTGCTTTAATCTTGCTTCGGAATAACGCAAAATATACAAGAGTTCCCGTTGCAAATAGTGTTCCGCCTACAATTGCCACTCCATGAAACATATCGGGGATAGTCAATACCCCCATTTCGAACACGAGCCATATTAAAGCGCCATACGTGACAGGTGCTCTCCATTTCCCTAAATTGAACGTCTCCGCGTCAGGCAGATCTTTTCTACGCAAATAGTAAGCCAAAACTGTTATGAAGTATAAAGCGGTAAGAACAACAGATGTTGATCCGACTAGTAAAGTTAAAGAATCGGAGAATAGGATTGCTATAATATCGAGGACTAATACAAGCAAAATCGCATTTACCGGTACGGATGTTCCTGGGTTCACCTTTTTAAAATAACGTGAAGCAAAAAATACATCGTCCCGCGCCATTGCATAAATGATACGAGAAGCGGAAGCCATTCCGATTAATCCGCATGCAAAAATAGAAATGATAACAAGAAGCATAAACAAAGTGCCGATGAATTGGCCGAGCTTTGTTTTAATAATAAGTGGAAGCGGGTTGGCAGAAGCTGTCACACCGGCTAAATCTGTAATGGAAATTGTAACAGTAAAAAGAAAAGCAAACCCAATGATACCACCAATCAGTAACGCGAAAAATACAGCACGTGGTACATTTTTACTCGCGTCAATTGTTTCTTCCGAAAGATTCGCCGCGGCTTCAAAGCCGACCATGGTCCACGATCCCATTAGCATAGCAATCACAAAGCCGCCAAGGAACGTGCCGCTTTTCTGCTCGCCAATATTTGTTAGCATATCCCAATTCGGAGTTGTGAATAGCGCAACAACAGCAAGAATAACAAGAATACCCACCATACCGATCACTTCGGTATATACTGCAATGTCATTGAGGCGAGAAGCCAGTTTTACGCCAAAAATGTTGAGGGCAGCCTGTAGCAGTAGGGTTGCGAGTGCAATATACAAAAGGGTTTTTCCCCCGATATTCCAGCCGAATACATCAGCAATGAGTGGAGACAGGCCGAAATCGACGGCAGGAATGACAATAACAAAAAAGCAAAATCCGAGCCAGCCGGAAAACCATCCTAATCCTTGATTTGCCAGCCGCGTCACCCATTGGTACGAGTAGCCACTGAGTGGCATTCTTCCTGCCAATTCGGCAATAACAAGAGCGACAAGCAAGTGTCCTGCTAATACGATTGGCCACGTCCAAATACCTGCGGGTCCCGCATTATTTAAAACAAAACCAAAATTTGTGAAAATGCCCGTTGTGATAGACATAAATGAAAACGCAACTGCAAACGAGCTAAAAAACTTTAAAGACCTCTGTAATTCTTGCTTGTAGTGATATTGCTCCATGTTATTCGTTTCCTGCTTGATTTTTGTTTGCATGAAAAGCCTCCTTCCGATTTTCCTGTACGTTGTATAACTTCCTAGTTTGTTTCCCTCCTTTCTTTTTAATACTGAAAATTCAGTCTTTTTTCAGCGGTTTCATTCACTCTCCTCTATTGCAAGTACCATACCAATTATACAATTCGCGTCATGCTTGAACTTTGTAAGCTCTTCATTGTTTAAAATGTTGTCCCTTTATGAAATTTTGCATAGTTTATTCAAAATTTCATATTCCGTCGTTTTGTTAAATAATTAGATTTCTATTATTTTACTGCGTTACATAAATAAAATAGGCCGTGAATATACTGTGGATATGTTGTATGACTTTAATTAGGATAGGAGTGAACAAACGATGCGCGTCCTTATTTCCGGTGCGAGCATTGCTGGGCCGGCACTAGCTTACTGGCTTCACCGCTACGGCTTCGACGTGACTGTAGTAGAACGTGCGCCTGCATTGCGCCCAGGTGGATATGGTGTTGATATTCGTGGTGTAGCCATTACGGTGCTTAAGCGGATGGGGATACTCAATCAAGTTCGTGCAGCTGACACGCACATGACCGGTGTTTACTTCGTGAATAGCAAAGGCAAAATCGAAGGTAAAATAAGCGAAGCGAGTATGGGAAACCAGCAGGGGCTGGATATCGAAATCATGCGCGAGGACCTTAGTAATATTTTGTACGATCTGACCAAGGATACGGTCGAATATATTTGGGACGACTCGATTACCGCTATACATGAGACTGAAGCAGGTGCAGAAGTCCAATTTATTCGTGGCAAGCCGCAGACATTCGATCTGGTCATCGGTGCGGACGGGCTCCATTCCAATGTGCGCACCTTAATTTTTGGTGACAAAGAACAATTTAAACGTACTTTGGGCTGTTATATCTCGATTTTTACCCTCGAGAATTACCTTAACCTCGACCACCGCCAGCTGCTTTATACGATGCCAGGCAAAACTGTAGGTATGTATAGTGCCTGTGATAATACTGAAGCAAAGGGTATGTTCGTGTTCAAATCAGAGGCACTGAAGTACGATCGCTATGATGTGGAAGTCCAAAAGAAACTTGTAGACAATGCTTTCCAAGGTGATACGGGTTGGGAAGCTCCGCATCTACTCAAAACTATGAAAGAAGCGACAGATTTTTACTTTGATGAGATTTGCCAGATTCATATGCCGACATGGTCAAAGGGGAGGATTACATTGGTAGGTGATGCGGCGTACGGCCCATCACCACTTTCGGGTCAAGGCTCTAGCCTCGCACTTGTCGGAGCTTATGTACTAGCTGGTGAACTGAAAGCTGCGCAAGGCAATTACGACCGTGCCTTTGTTGCCTATGAAAAAGAGATGAGAAATTTTGTTGAGAAAAATCAAAAAATAGGGCTAACAGCTGCTGGAGGCATGATCGAAAGCTCAAGCTCCAAAATCTTGCTGCGCAATTTAATGTTGCGTGTCCCCTTCCTTATGAGCGCAATGTTCAAGATGATTACAAAAATGATAGTGAAAGCTTCCAATGAAATTGAACTGAAAGATTATTAATATAGATATTTAGGAAGGGAGTTTCAGTACGCCTTTCATAATATTGTTGATTTTCCGTAATCGAGCATTTTAATGGGGGAAGGATTACAAAAATGATCCAATAGAATATTTTAAGAACGTATTTTGAACAAACTTTATTTTAAAGTAACATTTGCATAAAGTCGTGACGTTTTAAAAAATGTTACGATGTTCTAAAGCTTGCTTAGATCCTGTTTTATAGGATCTTTTTTATTTAACTAAAGGGGTAGTTTAGCAGCAAAAGGATTTCACTATAATTACATTGAATTTATTAGGTAAAGTACAGGGCATTATTTTAAGGAGAGAAAATAATTGAACCTAGGTAATTCAATAGCTATAGGGAATACAGCAAAGATATATCAATGAAAGTAATTCTAATTGAAATTGCATTAGAACGTATGTTCTTGTATAATTATTAAGTAAAAACAAATAGAAGAAAGTGGGGAAAGTAAATGATTAATAAAGTCGGTCAAATTATGCTATATGTAAATAATCAAGATGAGGCATTGCAATTTTGGACAGAAAAAGTAGGGTTTAGTGTAGTTTCTGAAGAAGATAACGGCCAAGGATTTAGATGGATTGAAATTTCTCCAACAAAGGAAGCAGGAACGAGTATCATTCTTCACAATAAAGAATTAATTGCTAAAATGCAGCCTGAATTAAATCTTGGCACACCTTCGCTGATGTTTTTTACGGAAAATCTCGATAAGTTATATAAAGATTTATCGGATAAAGAAATCACAGTCGGAGAAATTGTAAGTATGCCTTCTGGTAGAGTATTTAACTTTGCTGATAATGAAAACAATTATTTTGCAGTTATGGAAAAAAAGTAATTCACAAAATTATAGGGAACAAACATGAAAATGAATTTTAGTCATTTTGATGTTGAGGGGCAATAAAGTTATTTAATCTAAAATAAAGTCACTTAAGAACACACCTTTGGGATCTCATGATGATATCTCCTTTGGTGTGTTTTTTTATAAAGAGTAATAAGAAAAATTCCAGTTCCAAGTGTCCGATGAAAATAAAGTTGTAGACTGGAAAAACAGATTAAACTGAACTGCAATTTAATTCATTAAGTAAGCTAACGGACAGATTATGAAGATAGGAATGAGGGGGAACTTATGGACTCAAGGAAAGCATCTTTGAACTTCGAGAAAGTCAATTGTGGCAGTTTTCATGGAGATATCGTCTGTACAGCCATCGTTACTAAGCTTCGGGCTGCTGGTTGTGTTTTCGCCGAAGATGAGGCACGGTTACTCATTTCTACGGCCAGGACGCTGGATGATCTCGCCGCCATGGTGGACCGGCGAGTAGCTGGTTTGCCCCTCGAACACGTTATCGGCTGGACGGAGTTTTGCGGTCTGCGGATAGCGGTGGACCCGGGCGTTTTCGTACCTCGCCGCCGCACAGAGTTTCTCGTCCGCCAGGCCGCCGCCCTCACGCGGCAAGGAGCTGTCGTGGTTGACTTGTGCTGCGGTTCGGGCGCGTTGGGGGCCGCGCTGGCGGCAGTGCAGGAACGGATTGAGTTATATGCCTCCGACATCGACCCCGCCGCGGTGCAGTGCGCCTTGCGCAACGTCGCTGCCACCGGTGGTCACGTGTATGAAGGTGACCTCTACGAGCCGCTACCCGCTACACTGCGGGGCCGCGTCGACGTCCTGGTCGCAAACGTACCCTACGTCCCCACCGAGGCGATCAAGTTACTCCCCTCGGAGGCTCGCATACATGAGGCACGTGTGGCACTCGACGGAGGTGTGGACGGGCTTGATGTCCAGCGACGGGTGGCGGCTGCGGCGCCAGAGTGGCTGGCACCTGGCGGCCATTTGCTGATTGAGACTAGTGAACGGCAGGCAAAGCAAACTGTCGAGATCTTCGCTCGTAATGGGTTGATACCGCAGATGGCTCGTTCTAATGAACTGGATGCCACCGTTGTCATCGGAACTAGGCCCGCCTATTTATCCCGCTATTCGTGAGCAGTTCAATGCAAAAAAACGACGGTACTAAATAACTACCGATGTCTTACTTGCATACTAATTGAGCCAGCTGCTTATATATCTTCACAATTTCTTCAAGCCTTATTCTTACTAATCCGCTTGAGGAGGGGGCAACAAAATCAATTGTTCCAGGTATGACTGACTCAGGCTGTTGTCCCCATGGTGCTACCTTTCGCCCGCTATATTCTTGATAAACGCCTTTCCCAACAAAACAGACTACTTCGGGCTTTAGTTGTGTAATTTTCTGTTTTAGAATTTCTTTTCCTTCTTTATACTCTTCCTTGGTAATCTCATCTGCTGCCTTAGTTGGTCTTGCTACTATGTTTGTAAGACCCATATCCAAATCCAATAATTTATAGTCTTCCGAAGCATCATATTTTCTTGGTGTTAGTCCGGCTTCATGGAGAATTTTCCAAAAACGATTATTAGGATTGGCGAAGTGATGTCCTGTTTCACTTGAGCGAATGCTTGGATTAAAGCCGACAAACAAAATTTTTAAACCTTTTTTAATATGATCATTAACTGGTTTCAAGAATACACAGCCTCCTTATATGGAATACAAACTGATAAAGTTTTTTTATTTTACCACAATCTTTTCAGTTCCTTCTTAGTGTATTGGATTAAATTTCCTATAGAAAGATGTAAGGGGGGAGTGTAAGTGAATCAAAAATGGACAAAATTCATAATACTTCTAGCTGTTATCTTAATGGTATTTTCGATTACATACAAAGTATTTTAGACTATAAAATATTGGACTGTTAAAAAAGTGTTTTTATCATTCTTGTTCTTAGAGATAGATTTAAGCTGTTCTAAGGATAGATATATCGGATGTGAATTCTTAAATTTAAACAAAGGCATTGAAATATTTTCAAAAAGGCTGAGCATAAACCAGATTTTTTTCTGATTCATGCTCAGCCTCTTGTTGCATCTTTATGTTTATTCAACTAGGGCCCGTTCACTTTGTTCCATAGCTCTGATGGATTCGGCCACTTTAACCATCATGGAACATTCGATTCTCTTACGGAAGATGTCACAACTGAAATCGTAAGTTCCCTTGAGAGAGCCGGTTGCGTGCAGCGCGTTGGCAGGGCAACCGCCACTGCAGTAGAGCTTCGCCCAGCAGTCCTGGCATTCCGGCTTCGAGTAGCAGTTGCTTTCTTTAAATTGGCATTGCGTCTCTAGTTTTGTGATTCCATCCCAGATGTTTCCCATACTGTATTCTTCATCTCCAACGAATTGATGGCAAGGGAAGAGCTCGCCCCATGGTGTGACAGCGAGATATTCCGTTCCTGAGCCGCAGCCGGAAATTCTTTTTTGAATGCAAGGGCCTTCTGAGAGGTCAAGCATGTAATGGTAGAAGGTAAAGCCATTGCCTTCTTCTGCGCGCTTTAGCATTTCTTTGGCGAGAATTTCGTACTGGTTATAAATCTCTGGGAGGTCCTCATCAGTGAGCGCATATGGTTCACGTGGATCACAGATGACCGGTTCCATCGAGAGCTTGTCGAAACCAAGATCTGCAATGTGAAAAATATCATTGGTGAAGTCGACATTGTTGCGAGTGTAGGTTCCACGTACATAGTATTCTTTGTCTCCACGCTTTTCGATGAATTCCTGGAATTTCGGAACGATATAATCGTAGCTTCCTTTTCCGGTGACGGTTTTGCGAAGGTGATCATGAACCTCTTTTCTTCCATCAAGACTTAGTACTACATTGTACATTTCCTCGTTCAAGAAATCGGTGATCTCATCGCTCAGCAGCATGCCATTCGTAGTGAAGGTGAAGCGAAAAGTCTTTTTGTACTCTTTTTCTTTGCTTCTTGCGTAAGCGACAATCTGTTTGACAACCTTCCATGCCATGAGTGGTTCTCCACCGAAGAAGTCGACGTCGAGGTTTCGGTGATGACCGGAGTTTTCTAATAGGTAATCGATGGCTCTTTGTCCAACCTCATAGCTCATGATTGCTCTGTTTCCGTTATATTTTCCTTGGCTGGCGAAGCAGTATTCGCATGATAGGTTACAGGTATGCGCGACATTGAGGCAGAGAGCTTTTACATAAGTTTGACGATTTCTCAAATCGATTGAGAGGTCCTTAAATTCATCCTCAGTAAAGAGTTGTCCATCATTTTTTAGCTCTTCGACATCCGCGATTGTTTCGCGAATGTCCCCCTCGGAGATGTTGGAATCATATTTGTACTTTTCCAGCATCATTGTCACGATTTCTTCTGCAGGAGTATTCTCATAAAGCCCAATGATTTCATAGGCGAGGTCATCGACAACATGCACCGATCCACTATAGGTATCCAGCACGATGTTGTATCCATTTAATTTATATTGATGAATCATACTTAATAATCAAACTCCTTTTGTCCATAAAGTGAAACTTCTATTAACGGGATAAAAATTGCCGCCCATCTGGAAAGCAGTTGGGCGGTACATTTCTTATTTCCTAACTGTTCATTGTGTTTTCACACTTCTGATTTGCAACTCCGCAAGACGTTTTGCAAGCAGATTGGCAAGATGTTTGGCATGCACCGCATCCGCCGTGTTTTGCGGTATCCTTCAGTTTATGAGTGCTCAGTGTTACGATTCTTTTCATAACGCACAACTCCTTTTTAAAATGTTTTTTGAAGAAATAAGAGTTAAATATTGTGAAACTTTTCACATTTAGAAGTAATATTTGTGAATAATTTCACAATAAAGACCAAGATTTGTGAATCCTTTCACATTAATTCCAACAATAATTTTAACAACACCGCGGGTTCACGTCAATCATTCCTGATGTCTTGATACTGCGGAAAATCCACTTGATTTCGTTTCTACTTTTTCTTCATCACGATTTGAAGAGTTTCGAGAGTGCGAAACGTTCGCATGTAATTATGATTTGGGATTCCCTGTTATAATAGTAAATTCGTCCTTTCTTAAGAAAGGACGAATTTTTTTAGGTATCTATCCTTGAATATTTATGAGTTTTGCTATTGCGGAACATGTGTTTCATACTTCCGCTGTAATTCCTTCAACTCCTCCATCAAATTCTCCCCAATCGTAGGAGCAAGTTGGTCGTATATAGGTGATAGTGTCTTTTCCCATTCTTTTCGTTGTTCGTCGTTTAATTCATGAATTTGAATTGATGAGTTTTGTTTCATGAGTTCAAGTTGTTCTTTGTTCATTTGAATGGATTGTTGATTATTCCAAGCAGTCGTTTCTTCCATTGCTTCCATTAGTATTTGCTTTGTTTTTTTCGTTTGTTTGTCCCAGGTTTTTTGATCCATCATGACAACATATCCTAAATACCCATGGTTAGTAATTGTCAAATAGTTTTGGACGTTATAGAATTTTTTAGAGTAGATATTTGAAATGGTATTTTCTTCGCCATCAACTTTTCCTGATTCAATTAATTGATATGTAGAGTTAAATGAATCAGGATATGTGTGAACTTTTAATAAATCAAATTGGGACTTGATTACATTACTTTGCATGATGCGAAAAGATTGTCCCTTTATATCTTCGGGTGTATAAATGGGTCCTTTATTTGAAGTGATTTGTTTAAAGCCGTTGGACCAGTGGGCAAGCCCTTTTATTCCATCTTTTTGTAAGGATTGAAGTAATTGTTCCCCAATTTTTCCGTTTAAGCCTTCTTGTAAGGCTTCATAACTTGAAAAAGCAAATGGTAAATCAAGTACGCCCCATTCAGGGGAGAACGCTCCAAGTTTTGATGTAGAGGGAGCAATAATTTGTACTTGCCCAGATTTTAAAGCACGAAATTCTTCTATATCAGAATATAAGCTTCCATTAGGGAAGACTTCTATTTTTATTTTACCATTTGATTTTTCATCAACGAGTTCAGCAAATTTGTTGGCAGCACGTCCTTTTGGTGTGTTTTCGGCTACAACATGGCTAAATTTAAAGACGATTTGGTCTTCTAGTCCTTCTTGTTCATCATCGTATGAGAGTGTATTTTGAGAAAAATAACCCTGATATTTAATAAATAAAGCGCTTGCAATTAAAGTGATGAAAAGGAGTAGAAAAGTAGCTGCTTTTTTCATCTTAGTTCTCCTTTTGAGGTTGTTATTGTAAGCATATCGAGAAGATTTCTATTCGTAAAGATGCTTTTTGAGGAAAGGAGGGCCAGAAGTGAGGAAATTACCAATCCGTTGGAAAATTACGATTCTTTCTTATGCAGTAGTTATATTTTCGCTCATGATTAGTGGAGGGGTTATAATCGCAAATATTCAACAAAAAGAAGAGAAAGAATTAAGAATTAGATCTATGAATACAGCGCGAACGGTAGCAGAAATGTCAGATGTAAAGAGGGCTCTTCAAGAAGCAAATGGATGGGTTACATTAAATCCTGTTATTGAAAAGATTAGAGTAATTAATGAAACAGATTATATTGTAGTTATGAATATGGAACGAGTTCGATATTCGCATCCTGTGAAAGAAATGATCGGGAAACCTTCAAAAGGAGCAGATGAAGAACCTGCATTTGCAGAACATATTTATTTTTCAAAAGCAAAGGGAGAAATAGGTACTGTAATTCGTGCGTTTATGCCTATTAAAGATCAAGACTTAAACCAAATCGGTGTTGTCGTTGTGGGAAACAAAATACCAAGCTTTTGGGGGATTATGGTTGAATTACGAGGAGAAATTCTTTTTATAGTCATATTAACTTTAATATTTGGATTGATAGGTTCATTAATGCTCGCTAATCATATAAAAAAACAAATGTTTCAGTTAGAGCCATATGAAATTAAACGGATACTTGAAGAAAGGACAGCAACCTTCCATTCCATGAATGAGGGTGTGATTGCGATTGATAATCAAGAAATTATTACGGTTTTCAACGAGAAAGCAAAGCAAGTTTTTCATGTAGATGGAGATGTTGTAGGAAAGCCTATTCGTAAAGTATTACAGGATACAAGGCTTCCAGAAATCGTGGAGAAAAATCAGGCAGTATACAATGAAGAGATAAAAGTCAGCGGACAGGTTATTTTAAGTAATCGTATCCCTATTAAGAAGGGGAAGGAATTAATTGGAGCTGTGGCAATTTTCCAAGATCGTACCGAAGTAACAAAGCTTGCGGAAGAATTAACTGGAGTGAAGAACTTTGTAGAGGCATTGCGTGTGCAAAGTCATGAGCATATGAATAAGCTTCATACAATAGCGGGTTTAATTCAGCTCGGTAAAGCTGATAAGGCATTACAACTTGCATATAACACTTCAGAAGAACAGGAAAATGTAACAAATTTTTTAAATGAGACAATTAAAAATGATGCCGTTGCAGGTCTGCTTTTAAGTAAAGTTAGTAGAGGAAAAGAGCTTGGAATTCAAGTGGTTATTGATCAAAATAGTTATTTGGAGGCTTTTCCATACCAATTAGATCAACACGATTTCGTTGTATTATTAGGAAATTTAATAGAAAATGCATTCGGATCATTTGAACAAATTGAGGCCGCGAATAAAAGAATTGATATTAGTATTGAGCAGTCAGAGGACGTATGTGCGATATTAATTGAAGATAATGGCTGCGGAATAAAAGAAGAGCATTTACCAAGGGTATATGAGAAAGGGTTTACTGTGAATAAGCGTAGCGGGACAGGTTATGGTCTTTTTCTAGTAAAACAAATTGTTGAAAAGGGAAGAGGAGAAATTAGAATTTCATCTTTTCAAGATGAAGGAACTTCTTTTATCATTACTTTTCCAATGGAGATGGAGGCGGAATTGTATGGCATGTAAAGAGGAATTTAAAGTAGTGTTGATAGAAGATGATCCAATGGTTCAGGAAGTGAATAAAGAATTTATAAGAAGTGTAGAAGGGTTTCAAGTAATAGCTGTTGCAAGCGATGGTGAGGAGGGGATTCGTTTTGTCAAAAAAATGAATCCAGATCTTGTTATTTTGGATATCTTTATGCCTAAAAAGGATGGTATTAAAGTACTGCAGGAATTTCGAAAGCAAGAATTAGAAACGGATGTAATTGTTGTTTCTGCTGCTAAAGATAGGGAAACAATTAAACTCATGCTTCAAAATGGAGCTCTAGACTATATCATTAAGCCTTTTAAGCTGTATCGTATTCAGCAAGCGTTAGAGAAGTACCGCCAATATAGAACGAGTTTGAGAGATTCTGGGGTTATTTCGCAGGAGCAACTAGATTTATTACTATATTCTGGGCGTTCTGAGAAAACTGTGAGCAATTTGCCAAAAGGCTTGAACGAATTTACATTAAATGAAATTGTAACGTATGTAAAAAAGCAAGAAGAACCTCGTTCTGCCGAAGAAGTGGCACGTGCAATTGGGATAGCTAGAGTTACGGCCCGGCGTTACTTAGATTATTTAGAAAAAAGCGGCGTAATTCATTTGGCAGTTCAATATGGTGGAGTCGGAAGACCAATTAATCGTTATGTGTTTCATGAAATGAAAAACTAAGACCAAAATGAACAAAATATTCGTTATGACCATAAACTTCTCTCTTTTTAATGTAAACGCTATCATTATGTTAGGAACAAAGGGGTAGAAAAGCTTATAAAATTAGAGGAGGGAGAAGAAAGGTGAAACGACTCTTTAAAAATTTAACTTTTCAAGTATTAACGGCTATTGTGCTTGGTGTGTTAGTTGGATTACTTTGGCCAAGTGTCGGTAAACAAATGAAGCCATTAGGCGATACATTTATCAATGCTGTAAAAATGGTAATTGCACCGATTATTTTCTTAACAATTGTACTTGGTATTGCCAAAATGGGAGATATGAAAAAGGTTGGTAAGGTTGGTGGAAAAGCTCTTATTTATTTTGAAGTGGTGACGACATTTGCACTTATTGTTGGTTTAATTGTTGTAAATATTATGAAGCCAGGTGAAGGCCTTAATTTTAATGAGCTTGCAAAAGGGGACGTATCAAAATATACACAAGGCGGAGGACATGGAATTAACTGGATTGATTTTGTAACTCATATCGTGCCTTCTAATATGGTTGATGCGTTTGCAAAGGGTGATATTTTACAAGTATTATTCTTTTCGATTTTATTTGGTATAGGGCTAGCGGCTCTTGGAGAAAAAGGAAAGTCAGTGATTGATTTCTTAGATAAACTTTCACACGTATTCTTTAACATTATTGGCTATGTAATGAAAGCTGCACCGATCGGGGCATTTGGTGCTATGGCATATACAATCGGTTACTTTGGACTTGCTTCGCTTGTGCCACTTGGAAAATTAATGATGTCAGTATATATAACGATGTTCCTATTCGTTTTTGTTGTTTTAAATATTATTTGTAAGATATATGGATTTAGTTTATGGAATTATTTAAAGTTTATTCGGGATGAAATATTAATTGTATTAGGAACAAGTTCTTCTGAATCTGTACTGCCAAGAATGATGAATAAGATGGAGCAATATGGATGTTCAAAATCCGTTGTTGGTCTCGTTATTCCAACAGGTTATTCCTTCAATCTTGATGGTACGTCTATTTATTTATCCATGTCAGTTGTCTTTTTAGCACAAGTATTTGGTATCGATTTAACAATTGGGCAGCAAGTTACAATTATTTTAGTGCTTATGTTAACGTCTAAGGGAGCTGCAGGTGTGACAGGAAGTGGATTTATTGTATTAGCGTCTACTTTATCAGCATTAAAGGTTATTCCTTTGGAAGGATTAGCATTACTTCTTGGAGTAGATCGCTTCATGAGTGAAGGCAGAGCTATTGTAAACTTAATTGGAAACGGGATCGCTACGATGATTGTTGCAAAGAGTGAAAACGAATTTGATGAAGCAAAATATGCAGAAGCAGTTTCTGGTATGAAAGTGTTGAAAGAGACGAAGAAAGCTGTATAATGCATAAGCAGTAGAAATGATCGTTTGTTTTAAAAGGAATGAAGAATATAAGGGGAAAAGGAACTATCCACTATAATAGGTGGATAGTTTTTTTAAAATTAGTTTATCCCGCTATTCGTGGGCAGTAATACTCCCACCTCAAAATTCGGCGAAAGCAAAGAAGTTAGGTGGGAGATAAACTGCCCGTAAAAGCCCGATTGGTTCAACTAATAATCAGTGGAGGATGAAGAAAACCCCCACTGATTAAAGTTTCACTTTATCCCGCTATTTTGGGACAGTAAGACCCCCACTGGCGGAAGTTTCATTTTATTGAATCCATTGCATAATGGTTTCTTTCCCCAGCTATCCGTTTTTGGATAAAGTTAATGGTATCCGTCGCAATTCTTTTGCGATTAAGGACAATTCCAGCATGTCCGCCATTATATACATGTCGTGTAGGTTTTCCCCAGGACTGCCATAAGGAATCAGTGTCTTCGATATGGACATACTGATCGTTTTTGGCGGAAATTAACAGGATGTTGTCTTTATTCATTACTGGAACCGTTTGGTTAGGTTCTGTAATTCTCCAATACTGTATTAAATCATTATAAGTAATTCCGTGTTCTTGTAAGTCTGCTTTAATATATTTCCCAGGCTTTGTATTCCAAATGGAATAAGAAAGACGATTGGCATAAAAAATAGAAGCTAGTACATCAATTTGAGATTCAACTAAAGCCATTAAATTTGTAATGAATCCACCTAGGCTAATACCGACTAAAATTACCGGTCCTTGTTTGTTTTTCTTAATCCATTGTATTAATCCTCTTAAATCAGCTACAGCTTGCTGAGATGATTGGACTGTTCGCTCAATGTTGGCGCTAATCATGTATTCTCCGCTATATAGTGAACATTCTGGCTTTCTTTCGAAGTGATATGGTAGCGTAAAATAATACATATTCCATTTCAAATTCATTATTTGATCATGAAATATTTTTTTTACTCTTTCATTTGAATCCATTCTCCAACCATGAACAAAAATAATGTTAGGTGAGGCATCATTTTGGTGTAAAAAAGCCTCTCCAGTCACAATATCATTACATGAAATACCAGATTGAATTGAGCTTTTATATTCAAATTTACCGATATCGTAATTTTGATTATTAAAATCTTTTATTTTAAATTGAATATTGATTGAATTGGTTTTATAAAACTCTTGGATGTCTTTCGTTTCTAAAACTTTACTAGGAAGAGAAGAAAATTGAAATTCTTTGCTGCGTTTCTTATGCAAACCATATAAGGCATATAAGTCTATTGCTTTTGAAAAGAACAAAATGTCATACCCCCCAATTGTATAAAATAGCATATTGTATGATTTTACAATTTTTTAATTAAAAGGAATAGATTACCCTGCTTTTGTGACTGAATATTCTATATCATCTTTTTGTGTAAGGATGTTCAAAATTTCTTTTTAAAGGTAGTAGTCGTGTAGGTTTTTAGTATAAGTAATGTAGATAAGGTGACAATATTGTGAAAAGAATATCGTCATAGGTACAAAAGAAAGCAGAAACGTGTAATTTTCTACTCATTGTCGATATAATATATGGAAGAAATACAGTGGATAAAAGGAGTAGTTTGAAATGAAACAAAAAGCTTGGGGTGCGATTCTGCTTAGTAGTGCATTACTATTAACAGGATGTACTAGTAATAAAGAAGTAAAAAAAGAAACGAAAGAAAACTTAGAACAGATAGATCAAAAAGATCAAAAGGCAGACAATCCGGAAGATGTGAAAGTGTATAATTCCGTACATAGTCAATATGAGAAAAAAATTGATGACGAATTAAATCAGGCTATGGAGCTTTGGAAAGAAGCTAAAGAAGGATCTGCAAGCACATTACAATCTCCGAAGTTTAAAGAAGACGTACAAAAGGTAACAGAAAATACGTTAGCAGATATTGAGAATGTGCGTAAAGAAATTCGGGTTCCAAAATCAAAAGAAAGTGAAAACGCCTTGTATGTAGGTTTTTTAGATGAAACAGAACAGGCGATGAAAAAATTAGCGCAATTAGCGAAAGAAGAAAATTCTGCATTAATTCGTGATGTTGAAGTACATTTTTCTACAGCAGTTAATTATTATGATCGTTTTAAAAAAGAAGAGCAGGGAGCGAAATAACTTTGTTTACAAACAAAGTTATATTTTGCACTTAACGACTATAAAACCCGCACCTCAAGATTTTAAGAAATCGAAGATAGGTGGGGGTTTTTTGTTGTTTTGTAAATAAATTTTAAGATAGAGGAATATTTGACATTCTTTGCATATATTATTATCATTATTGATAATAATAATAAATTTTAAAGGGGTTGAACGAAATGATTGTTGTAACAACGGAAAGTGTGCCAGGTTACGAAGTAAAAAAGACGTTAGGAACTGTGTTTGGATTAACGGTACGGGCAAGAGGCTTAGGAAAAGATATTATGGCTGCATTCAAAGGTTTATTTGGCGGAGAGATTTCACAGTATACAGAAATGCTTGAGGATGCAAGAAAATATGCGTTAGATCGTATGATTGAAAATGCTGCAGCGATGGGAGCGAATGCAATTATTATGGTTCGTTTTGATTCAGGCAGTCTTAGTCATAATATGAGTGAAATTGTAGCATATGGTACAGCTGTTATTGTAGAAACGGTTGAATAGTATGTGGAAAGGCATTTTCATATATTTCTGTGTACAGGTGATTATTTTTCTTATTATTTTAATGATTGCTAAAAGAAAAGATAAAAGATTACAAGATAATCATGGCACAGAAGTACCAAATGGGTATTTGTTTACAGGGGAAATATATTTTGATCCAATTACGAGAGAGAAATATGAAGTATACTATAACGAAATGAACGGAAAAAGGTTTCATAAAAAGTGTTAGTTTATCCCGCATTAACGGGCAGTAAGACCCCCACCTCAAGATTGAGAGAGAAGCGAGGAAGATAGGTGGGGGATAACTGCCCGTAAAAGCCCGATTGGTTCAACTAACCCTCAGTGAAAAAAGCACTCACTGAGGGAAGTTTCACTTTATTGTTATATGGAATCAATAGAAATAACTTTCACTATATAAAAGCAGCTCTTTTAGACGGAAGCTAAAAGAGCTGCTTTGCTTTTGTTTACCTTATTAACGTGCAGTAACTCCTCAGATTAAGATTTAAGGGAAATGAAGAGTATATAGGAGTAACCGCCCGTAAGAGACCGATTGGTTCAACTAACCTTCTGGGAAAAAACCGTTCCCAGAAGGAAGCTTCACTTTATTATGGCATTTTATATTCTTTTTTCGTTCCATCTGTAAAGACAACTTTTAAGTCGAATTTTTGATAATCTTTATCGAGTTGGAATACATCTACTACTTGATCAACGACATCTTGGTCTTTTGTGTCCTTATCAAATTTAAGCTGTTGTAAGAGTGGAGCCAATTTATTCATTGCTTCATCTCCAGCCAACCTTTCATTTGTTTTACTATCGTCTACTTTTGCTTCTGGTTTGTCAGTTGCTTTTTTCTGTTTATATTCTGCTTCGTAGTCTTTCTTTGTATCTTGATAAGTTGCCTTTAAATTGAATTCATTAAAACTTAACTTTAAATCTTGATTTACTGCATCTTTTGTTCCTTCTGTCGTTTTCTTATTAGTAGTTGTATCCTGTTTTGTTGTTGTACATCCTGTCATTGCAGGTACTAGCATGAATGCTAAAAGGATTGAAAATAAGATTCTCATGTTGTATGCCTCCTTATTATTTTTCAATAAAAGTTTTTCCATTTTTTATATTTTTATGTAAGAAAAAGTAATGATTTTTTACAATAAGGAGATGAAGCATAAAGAAAAAGGTATCCTGTGAGGGGATACCTTTTTTATTGATAGTTTTATTCCGCATTAACGGGCAGTAAGATCCCCACCTCAAGATGCAGAGAGAACTAAGAAGATAGGTGGGGGATAACTGCCCGTAAAAGCCCAATTGGTTCAACTAATCATCAGTGGGGGATGAAAAGCCCTCCACTGATGGAAGTTTCACTTTATCAAAGCGAAAAGGTATCAAACATGTGCTTGATGACCTTATATATTAAAAATTAAAGTTATCTGGATCAGGACCAACACGGTGATTCTCATTCAGAGATTGAATTGCTTTCATATCTTCAGCAGTTAATTCAAAGTCAAAGATATCTGCATTTTCAATAATACGATGCTCCTTTACGGATTTTGGAATCGTAACAACCTCATTTTGCAAATCCCAACGCAGGATTACTTGGGCAGTAGATTTATTATACTTTGCTGCAATTTCTTGTAAAGTTGGATGATTAAGAAGCTGACCTTGCATTAATGGTGACCATGCTTCTAATTGAATGCCATGCTCTTTACAAAAAGTATGCAGTTCTTCTTGAGTTAAGCGTGGGTGATATTCTACTTGGTTAATCATTGGTCTAATTTCCGCATCTTCTAGTACGTCTTGTAAATGGTGGACTTGGAAGTTACTAACACCAATAGAACGAACACGACCGTCTTTATAAAGCTTTTCTAATGCTTTCCACGTCTCTTTATATTTACCTTTTACAGGCCAATGTACTAAGTATAAATCTAAGTACTCTAAGCCAAGCTTTTGTAGACTTGTTTCGAACGCTTGTAGTGTAGATTCATAGCCTTGGTCGCTATTCCATACTTTTGATGTAATGAATAGTTCTTCGCGTGGAATACCGGATTCTTGAATTGCTTGTCCAACACCTTCTTCATTTTTATATATAGCCGCTGTATCAATGCTACGGTATCCGTTTTTGATAGCTGCTTTTACAGAATCAATAACCTCTGAGCCGTCTTCTACTTTAAAGACACCTAAACCAAACCATGGCATTTTCACACCGTTATGTAAAGTTGTGCAATCTTGTAAGCTCGTTAATTTCATGTTAATTCCCCCTCGCTTTTTTATTTGTTGCTTCAATTGCTTGGTGAATGACCTTTGAGAAATTATACTCATATAAAACTTTTAAACCTTCTGCAGTTGAACCACCTGGCGTTGTCACTTGTTCACGCAGCATAGCTGGATCTTGTTCTTGTTCGAGCATAGCAGCAGAACCAGCAATCATTTGAATGACAAGATGTTTTGCTGTTGCTTCATTAATCCCATAACTTTTTGTTGCTTCAATTAGACCTTCAGCAAAGTGGTAAAGAAAGGCTGGTGCACTGCCAGTAACAGCAGTTAGTTGATGAATTTCTTCTTCTGTGCAGAGTTGTGATGTACCAATGCCTTTTAAAAGAAGTTGTAACGTTTCTTGCTGTTCTTCATTTACGGAATGTCCCATTGTATATAAGGAGATAGACTGTCCGATCGTCGCAGCTGTATTTGGCATAATCCAGGCAACTGGTGTACCTTGAGGAAGTTTTTCTTCTAAGTAAGATGGGCCAATTCCAGCAGCAACGGTCACTACAAACTGATGAGTTAGAAGAGGAGATAATTCCGCTAATAAATGTTCATGTGCAGCTGGTGGCATTGCTAAAACGATGGTATCCACAGTTTTGATGTACTGTTTCCAATCATTTGTGGTCGATACGCCATATCGTTGCTCTAATTGCTTGAGTTTTTCTGTATCGCTTCGATTAGATACAATAATTTCTTCAATGTATTCTTTACTTGTTTTAAGTAGACCAGTAAATATTGCTTCAGCCATACGGCCTGCACCAATAAATAAAATTCGTTGTTTTTTTTGCATATCCTTTAATCCTTCCTGTAGGAAATGTAGTAACAAAACGATAACATTGATGAAAGATAATTGTAAAAAGAAAAGACTTGTGTATAAAAAAATCCTAGTCTCAGAAAGTATCATTTCCGAAACTAGGATATATAATTAAGATTTTGTCATACCAAGAAGAACTGCACCGCCAATAATTAATGCACTACCAAGTGCGATAAATACCATTTGGCGTTTTGTTTTCTTTTCACCTAAGAAGATAATTGCACCAAATGTTGAGATAATGATCCCAGTTTGGGATAACGAGAAACTTGTTGCAACACCAACTTTTGGTTGAGAAAGGAATAAGAATAAGTTACCTGTACCCCATAATAAACCAGATAAGATATTACGAATTGCATATTTATTGAAAGGTTTATGTTTAGCTGTTAGTATAACGGCTCCAACAAACATACCAACTGCTTGAGGTAAAATAGCAGACCAACCATCAACGTTGTACCAACGAATAATGACTACATATACAAGGTAACCAAAAGTAGAAGTAATTAAAGTAACGATTCCTTTTTTTAGTTGTCCAGGTGGCTGTGCATTTTCTTTATCATCTAAAGAAGTAAAAACAACACCAATCACAATTAAAAGGATTGCAATCGTTCCCAGAATGATTGTAGTAGTAGTTGTCCATTCATGAAATGCGATAACCCCAAAGATAGTAGTAGCTACAAGCTGCATACCTGTTGAAATTGTAACAGTTGTTGAAACACCCATTTTTTCTACTGTTTTTAATTGATTAACTTGTCCTAAAGCCCAGAATAACCCTGAAACAAAGCCAACAATTAATATAGTTAAAGATAATGCAGGTGTTGTAAAGGCATATATGATTGTAGCGAAGAATAGAGCGCCAATAGTCATACCAACTGTTTGGCTATATGCACCGCCGCCCATTTTTACACTTACTATTAAAATATTTCCCCATGCTAATGCAGGAAGAAGTGCTAATAAAATGTCCATTACAAGACTCCCTTCTTGTTATATCAATAAAATGTATTCCGTTCTAACAATCGGTAATTTCCTACTTAAGAAGTAGAGGATTACCGATTGTTAAAACATGACTCCACATCTATGAAGTAGTGCTGTGAATAAGAAAAGCACTATTATTATATAAATGCGTTTTCAATATAATTTATGCGTTTTCATTTATTCCTTTTTCGCACCTTCATATAATAACAGGAAAGTATCTCATTTAGAAAGTAAATTCAAATAGAATGTATATTTATATGAATGTGAAAAGTTTTAATACTTTATAAAGGTATAAAAAGGTAGAGAGATTCAGAGAGGAGTGAGGAAAATAGGTAGGGGATAGCTGCTGGCATGCGCCCGATTGGTTCAACTAACCATCAGTGGGGGATGAAAAAAGCCCCCCACTGATGGAAGTTTTACTTTATCAGAGGCTATTTTATATGTGCACATGCTTGTTTTTCGTATTGTGTGAGCTGATCATTTTGAAAAACGGAAGTATGTTCATATACGCCATCTTCTTGTAAAACCGTGGGTAAAAATTTCTTCGTTAAAGAATTTACTCCTTGATTTTGTTCAGATAAAATCCAAGAAATATGTTTCCAGTCTAAAATACCTTCAGCTACTTTTTTAGGAGTGTGGTAAAGAATATGAGCTGGAAGGTTTGCTGTAAAAAGGTGTAATCCCTCGAAGTGTGTATTGTCAATTTTCCATGATAATGTTCCTCTATATGCAACTTCTTGCTTTGCTAAGGATAGACCTGTTTCTTCCTCAATCTCGCGTAAAATGCATGCGGTTGGTGTTTCAGTTTCTGTCATCTTACCGCCAACGCCATTCCAAAGGCCTTGCAGAGGTGCTTTCTGTCGATTGAGCATTAATATTTCATCATCTTTTCTTATAAAACAAAGTGTTTGATTGAACATGAAATCTCTCCTTTTCTTCTATAATTCTACAAGGAAATCGTATTTTCATCTCATTTCACGGGAAATAATCAAAAAACAGCAGCTTTGTCGAAAGCTGCTGTTAGGAAGATGCTATTCTTTTGTTTATAAGCTGAATGAGCAATAAAAAGATAAGTGACATACCGACAGTTGTGAGAACAAGTGCCCATGCAAGTGACATATTGCTTCCGTCAATTGCCATATAAATAGCTGTTGGAATCGTTTGTGTTTTACCGGGAATGTTTCCGGCAAACATAAGTGTTGCACCAAATTCTCCTAGAGCACGTACGAAACTTAAAATCATTCCGCTAAGTAGAGAAGGGAACGCAAGTGGTAATGTTACATGTAAGAACACTTGTATTTCATTTGCTCCGAGGTCTCTAGCTCCATCTTCAATTTGTTCATTAGCAATGATAAACCCTGTTTTTGCTGATTGGTACATAAGTGGAAATGCAACTACAGTTGAAGCGATAACAGCAGCCCAAGATGTGAACATAATAGATTGTTGAAACAAAGTTTCTATCCACTGACCAATTGGACTATTTTTTCCAAAGATGATAATAAGAAAAAATCCAATTACTGTAGGCGGGAGTACCATTGGCAATAGGAAAAATGTTTCTAATAAAATTTTATAGCGTTTTGACGAACGAGCTAAAACACGTCCAATTATCGTTCCGAACACCATCACGATTATAGTAGCAAGCGCAGCAACTTTTAGTGAAAGAATGATAGGTGACCAAAATGCATCAAATACCATAATGACTACTGCAGCACTGTAAAACCATATTTTTTAAAGATCTCTAGAGCGTCTTTAGACTGTAAATATTCATAAAAGGCAGTTGCTTCTTTTTTATGTTTCGTTGCTTTTATAATGCCTAGTGGATAGTGGATTGGTTCGTGTGAATTTGTTGGTGCTGTGTTCGCAATGTTTACTTTCTTAGAAATAAGTGCATCTGTTTTATAAACAATTCCTGCATCAACGCTGCCTGTTTCTACGTATGTTAATACTTGGCGTACATCTTTTGTGTATACTATTTTATTTTGGAGATCGTTCCAAAGGTTTAAATGAGTAAGAGCATCTTTTGCGTATTTACCTGCCGGAACAGATTCAGGTGTACCTAATGCAATTTTCTTTACTTGATCTTCTTTTAATGATTGAAAATCTTTTATGTTACTATCTTTTGGGACAATTAATACTAACTCATTGCCGAGCAGATTTTTTCCTTCTTTTTGATCAATAATTCCTTTGCTTACAAGCGTTTCGAATTTGTCTTCTGCGGCCGAGAAAAATAGATCGGCAGGAGCTCCTTGTTCAATTTGTTGCTGAAGAGCGCCAGAACTTCCAAAGTTAAATGACAGCTTTACATTTGGTTCTTTCTTTTCATATTGTGTTTGAATGTCTTTTAGTGCGTCTTGTAGACTAGCTGCAGCAGAAATAGTAAGTTCAACGTTTTCTTCTTTAGCAGTTGTTTTTTCTTGTTTATTTGTATTTGTACATCCCGTACTTATTACGAGAAGTAGCACGAATAAAATACTGCAAATAGAACGAAATATGCGTTTGTTCATCTTTATTTCTCCTTTCTTTCATCCCATTCCAATTATAACTAATTATATCTAATTATAAATAGTTATAATTAGATATGTTGTGATTTTTCTCATAATAGTAAAAATAAATAGAAGAAAAACTGTTATTTTTGTTACAATGAAGGCAGAAAGCGAGGAATCGGCTTATGGATCATCATTCCTACACAACGGAAGAAGTAGCGAAACGATTAAAAGTATCAAAATTAACAGTGTATGATTTGATAAAAAAAGGTGATTTGCCCTCTTATCGAGTTGGTAGGCAAATGCGTATTGATGCAAGTGATTTAGAGAGATATATTACAGAGATGAAAACAGGGAAGATACAAGCTGATTCATCATCTATACAGGTAATAAATCAAACAAACAAATCCGATTCTTGTATTATTAGCGGACAAGATTTGTCTCTAGATATGTTAACCAAACATCTAGAAAATCATTTGAAAGCTCCTAATATACTAAGGGCATATCAAGGGAGCTTAACAAGTTTAATTCAAATGTATCAAGGAAAAGGAGATATTGTGAGTCTCCATTTGTTCGATGGGGATACAGGAGAATACAACATTCCGTTTGTGAAACGAATTTTAGTTGGACAACCTTGTATTGTTATTAATTTATTATCAAGAACATCCGGTTTTTATGTGCAAAAAGGAAATCCGAAACGTATAAAGACATTGCAGGATTTATGTGATGCATCCGTTCAATTTGTAAATAGGGAACGAGGATCTGGCATTCGTGTTCTTGTTGATGAACAATTGCGTATAAATGGAGTATCCAAAAAGAGTATTGTTGGGTATGACTGGGAAGAGTCAAACCATATTGGTGTTGCTTCTCAAGTAGCGAATGGAAAAGCCGATGTAGGGATAGGAGCAGAAAAGGTAGCACAAATTGTGAATATAGATTTTGTTCCACTTATACAAGAACGCTATGATTTAGTGATTTTAAAAACAGAAGAAAATACCGCGTTGATTGAAACAGTAAAAGAAGTATTACAGTCTCCTGAATTTCAAAATGAACTGTGTGCTATCGGTGGTTATGATATAAGTAAAACAGGTAAAATTATGTACGAAACAAATTGAAAAGAGCTGCTTGTATGATGACAAGCAGCCCTTTTCATTTATCCCGCTATTCGCGGGCAGTAAGACCCCCACCTCAAGATTGAGAGAGAAGCGAGGAAGATAAGTGGGAGCTAACTGCCCGTAAAAGTCCGATTGGTTCAACTAACCATCAGTGGGGAATGAAAAAATCCCCACCGATGGAAGTTTCACTTTATATAAAGGGGAACGGGGAACCTATAGAACATGTACAAGTACACACAATTGTTGAAGGAAGAGCTGCACCGCTTATAAGTCCAACGTAATATGAGGAGAAGTTACTGACGAATTAGCTTACGGTAGAACTATAGCTTTTGTAAGAATAATATTTTAAAATTTGTCACTTATTTTTATTACTAACTATTAATACTTAGTGTTATAATTAAAAATAAATACAGTTATAAAAATTGAATTGTAGAAGGGAACAGATCGAATGTATACATTCATTACAAGGCTGTTGAAATATATATTTAAAACATTTGGAAAAGTAGAGGTATATGGAAAAGAAAAATTACCGCAAGGCGGAGCGTATGTTGTAGCTTGTACGCATACAAGCTGGATGGATGTTGTAATGTTAGCAACGGGAATGTTACCAACGAAAATTTATTACATGGCGAAAAAAGAATTGTTTCAAAGTAAATTTGGGAATTGGTTTTTTAAGAATGTAAATGCCTTCCCGGTTGATCGTGAAAATCCAGGACCAAGTACACTGAAAATTCCATCTAGATTATTAAAAGAAGGAAAAGTTGTTGGGATTTTTCCGAGCGGAACGAGAACAGCAGAAGCTGTCTCATTAAAAGCTGGCGCTGTTACAATTGCATTTCGTTCTAATGTTCCGTTAGTTCCAGCGGCATATGTTGGACCTAAAAGTTTAAAAGAATTGTTTCGCGGAAAAAGAGCGCAGTTAATTTTTGGTGATCCGATTCAAGTGGAGCAATCATCGCAGATGGATCGTAAAGAAGTGATGCAACTAATGACAGAAAAATTAAATGAGACGTTTGCACAGTTAAAAGAAAGATTGCAAGAAGATAAAAAAGCATAATGGAAATAGGAAAAGACGACCTGGCATAGAAGGTCGTCTTTTCAATTTTATCTATATAAGGGGAAAGGGGGACACAAAATTATATAAGATTCATTGCGGCAGTATCATTACTTGTCCAATGTAGTAGAAACAGTTTGATTGGGTGCTGCCTTGTTTCTGACTACATTGTACGAAATATGAGGAGTTATAACTATCGAATTAGCTTACAGCATGATTACATTTTTGTAAGGTACATGTAATGTAACTCGATAGTTGTAATGAATAGTATCACCTATAATAAAAGTAGAAAGAACGAAATATATCTTTCTGCCTAAAGTAATAATGTGATGAAAAGGATTAACGACCAACTAACTGTAAGCCACATCTTAAAAGAGATGTGGCTATTTTTTTAAACCTTACAAAAATGTAAGATTAAAGTAAGCGAATTCGATGGCACTTTTGTCATATTTCACTCATAATACAAATAGACATAGAAGTTAGGGAGATTATAGAAGGGAGACAAGTGGGATGCAAAAAGAAGAAATGGCTAAATTTCCATTCGTAGAATGTTTTAGCTACTTTGGTGTTGCGATTGTATGTATTGGGATTTTTGACGTGATTACAAATTTAATTGTTTAATAAATAGACGAACAAGAAGGAGAGCCTTCTTGTTTTTTTTTATTTTATATACATTTTAGAAAGTCATATTACAATGAAAGAAAGAGGTGATAGAAGTGAGATGGATTGATAGTCATATACATTTGGATCAATATAAAAAAGAAGAGCAATTACAGTTAATTGAAGATATACAAAAGGTGAAGGAAATAGCAGGAATGATTGCTGTGTCGATGAATTATCATTCTTGTCAACGAACGTTGGAGCTAGCGAAGAATTATCCGTCTATATATCCAGCACTTGGATTTCATCCCGAGCAAGACATTGATTTTGAACAATGCGAAAAAATTTATCAACTGATTGAAAAAGAAGCACATCACATTGTTGCGATCGGAGAAGTTGGTTTGCCTTATTATTTACGGCAAGAGAATCCCAAGTTGTGGTTGAAACCATATATTGAAATACTAGAAAGATTCGTATACTTGGCCCAAAAACATGATTTGCCAATTGTACTGCACGCTGTATATGATGACGCAGAAGTTGTTTGTGATTTACTTGAATCTTATCAAATACGCCGAGCTCACTTTCATTGGTTTAAGGGAAGTCAACAAACGATGGAGAGAATGATAGGGAATGGGTATTACATTTCTATTACACCTGACATTGTATATAAAGAAAAAATCAAGGATATTGCTGCTTTTTATCCGTTATCGCACCTTATGGTAGAAACGGATGGACCGTGGAAATTTAATGATGAAATGACACATCCATATATGATTTTACAAGTGTTAAAGAGTATGAGTGAAATAAAAGGACTATCACTTGAAGATACAGCGGAAACTATTTATAAAAACACAGTTCAGTTTTATAAAATATAATAGAAAAGATTCAGGGTTTCCCTGAATCTTTTCTATTACTTAAATCTTTTGTCACGCCTGATTAATAACCAGAAGATAAGAGCTATACATCCGATAATGATAAAAAATCCGTATTTTTTCAATAAATCTACAAAATGATTTTCGGTAAATGGCTTATTCACATGAAGACCATGTTGGTTCCGCATTAACGGGCAGTAAGACCCCACCTCAAGATTTAGAGAGAATCGAAGAAGATAGGTGGGGGATAGCTGCCCGTAAAAGCCCGATTGGTTCAACTAACCCTCAGTGGGGGATGAAGCCCCCACTGAGGGAAGTTTTACTTTATCAGAAGTAATCTCGATATCGTTCATTTTGACTTCTCCTATTCTATTTATATTGAGTGAAATAATAGTGAATGTAATTCTATAAATGGTATGTGATTTAAGTTAGTTCCAATGATTGATAGAGAAATGTTACATTTTCATGTATGTTTAATATCTTTTGCATCACAAAATCAGACTTAAGAAGGATGGTGGTGTAGAATATTCTTGGTATGATAGAAATGAAGCAATTGTATATGTGTAAGGCTGAAAGGCGACAAATTTCAGCGAAAGAAGAGGTAAGATACGTGAAGAAGTTCTTTGTAGGGTTCTTAATTGTAGTGGGAATATATACGTTTTTTCGGGGCGAATCAGAAGGAATGGACAGAGTTATAAATTCAACAAGTTATGTTGATTCAGAAGAAGCAAAACAGATGAAACAAATTATTAGCGAAGAGGCTGAGAAATATAATCTTCCAGAATGGATACCTCTTACAATTGCCGAGCATGAGAGTCGTCTAAATCCAAGAGCCGTTGGAGACCATGGAACATCATTTGGGCTATTTCAATTGCATCGGGGTGGTGGAATTGCTCCTGAGAATGTAACAGATGAGCAATTAAAAGATCCGCGAATAAATGCTCAAATTGCTATGCCTCATTTGGCAAAAGGGTATAAAAGAGGTGTAGAGAAAGGTTTAACAGAATTTGAGTTACTAAAATATATAGCAAACACATCCGGCTGGCCTGGTAATCTTGGAACGGAGTGGACGGATAAAAATATGAATTACAATATCGGGTTAGAGAATGCGTATTATAAAAATAAAGGTGTTATGAAAGAGTAGGTTGTATGATGACCTACTCTATTTTTCTATGAAATATGTCCTTAACTGTTCTTTTACTCCCTGTAATTGTGTAGAAACTTGAGGGATGTTATATCCAACGTATAGTGGTGAAACGACAAATCGGGGAACAATTTTACATATAATTTTTCCATCTAAGCTATAAAAGAACATGTTATAACTATTACACCGTTTATGAAAATCGTGTAATACGTAGCGTACCGTTTTTTGAATATAATCTGCCATCATATCAATTAGATTCGTATTTTCTATTATAATGTTAAACTCTGTAAAACCGATAATTGGATGAGTAGAAATATTCAACTCGATTCCGTGTTCTTTGTTTACAATGATTCCTTTGAAATGTTCGGTTCTTACATTTTGTCGATAGTCGACATGTTCCATACCAATAATTTGCATATGTGCATGGTGGATTGTTCCTCCTGATAGCGGTCCATGGTTTTTATATAAAATGACAGATTGGAATTTTTCGCTTTCTTCTAACGATAACCAGTGCTTAACTGAAAATCGGATAAGCTTTCGCATATGCTTTTGTGTATAGGTGGCAATATGATCGTGACAATTATCAGTTTCGATAATGACTGTTTGTAATGTATTTTGTAATGTCGGATATTTATTTTTTAGCCAAATAATTGTTTCATCCGTTTCTAAAATATTGCTTAGTTGTGTTTGATCGCAAAATGGGCAGGCTGTTTCTTTATTTTGCATGCTGTTTGGTTTTTGTTGTCCAATCTGATTTAAAAAGAATAGCTGTTGTTGTGTCTCCATTTTTCTCCCCCTGTAACCGTATGTATATGAAAAATTATCCTATATTTGGCGTATCGTTAATGAATATTTGAAAAGGGTCTGTGTATTTTGTTGGTGTAAATTCAATAATTTCATAACGAGCAATGTTATGAATATAAAAAGGATCTTCTGCAATAATTGTTTCTATCTCTTGTTCAGATACAGCATTCATTAAAATGATTCCACCAACGCGAGGGTTACGGCGCCCTGAAAATATAAACTTGTTTAGGTCGTAGTATTTATCTAAAAATTGAATATGCTCCTACAGATAATGTTTTACAACCTCAAGTGGTTGGATATAATTTACCATTGTTAAAAACATATTTCTCCCCCTATTTGCCATATTCCAACTAGTACATATTCGTGAAAAGTCATTTTAAATCCTTTATAGTGGGATTAGGGAAAAATTAGAAAATAGAGTTATCATATGAAAGAAGAAAGAAGTGTATCGTTTCCAATAAAATGATGTTTGTCATCGCATATCGCTTATCGACAATACTACAAGCAGATCAAATTCTTGTAGTAGAGGATGGGCATATTACAGGTGAAGGTACGCATGAGGAACTGATGGAGAAGCACGCATATTATAAAAAAATTGTATAACAGCAATTTGCGGTAGAGCAAAACAAAGACGAGATACCCTGCCTAATTTAGGATATCTCGTCTTTACTTTTTTCGTCGTCTTTTCATGAATTGTTAATTTCATCAACAATTGGTTTTGCATCAACTAAAATTTGAATAACAGTTTTTACAATATCTATCATGTGCTATGCCTCCTTTTATTTTTGAACCACAGCTGTCTTTTATGTATGAATGTGTCTATTTACATTATTTTCAGAAAAATGACTATCCAAACATATTTTAGGAGAGTATAATAAAATGGTAAGTATAAAATTCCGTACGAAAGAGGTGAAAGAGATGAATCGTTCTATAGTTGTACGCACGCAATTTTTAGATTTTATCTACATTTGTCGTGCAATTTTTCATTGTGTAGTTGCTAACGGGATACGTATGCCCTTTTTTAGCAATTTCATAACAACTATTGAACGATAGAGGTCTCTTCACCCATTTTATAGAAACGTGTGAAAAGGGAACTATGGTGGTTCCCTTTTCTATTTTGAAATAAAAGCCGTGGGTAAGGTTCTTTACTCATGGCTTTTTTACGTTGAAAGGAGTACGGAAAAGATGATGATTTGTAGTGTAAACAATATAGCGAAGATATTTGGTGGAAATATCATATTTGGAAATATATCGTTTGAGATAAAGGAAGGCGACCGCATTGGTTTAGTTGGTCGTAACGGCAGTGGTAAAACAACAATTTTTCAACTGTTAACGGGAATTGAACATGTGGATGGCGGTGCGATCCATATGAAGAAAGGTACGCGTATTGGTCATGTTGCTCAAATTCCGAAGTTTACTGAAGGAATGACTGTATATGATGTATTAAGCTCTGCATTTACGAAAGAGCAAGCATTAGAAAAGAAAATGCGTGAACTTGAACAGAAGATGGCCATAAACGTTACGGAAAAAATGATGACAGAGTACGGAGAAATACAGGAGCAGTTTTCCTTTTTAGGTGGTTATGAAATCGAAGCGAATATCATGAAAGTCGCTAATGGACTGCAAATAACAGAATTATTTCCGCGAAGTTTTATAGAGCTAAGCGGTGGTGAACAGACGAAAGTGAGCTTAGCTTATATGCTCCTTAAGAAGCCAGACTTACTATTTCTCGATGAACCGACAAATCATTTAGATTTATTCGCGGTGGAATGGCTTGAGCAACTTTTAAAGGAATACAATGGGACAGTCGTTGTGATTTCACATGATCGTTATTTCTTGGATGAGGTCGTAACGAAGATTTTTGATTTAGAAGATGGGGAATTGCATGTATATCATAAGAACTATTCACAGTTTGTAAAGGAGAAAGAAGAAAGATTACTGCAAGAGTTCCAAGCGTATCAAGAGCAGCAAAAGAAAATAAAGAAAATGAAAGAGGCAATTAAAAGACTTAGGGAGTGGGCTAACCAAGCGAATCCGCCTAATGAAGGATTGCATAAACGCGCCCGCAATATGGAACGTGCTTTAGAGCGTATGGAAAAATTGAAGAAGCCTGTCTTAGAGCATAAGCAAATGGGGCTTCAGTTTGAAGGACAAGAACGCAGCGGGAAAGATGTTGTTATCATGAAAGAAGTCGGAAAGAATTTTGGTGAACGCATCTTATTTCAAAATGTAGAATTACATGTTCGTTTTCAAGAGCGCGTTGCGATTGTTGGGCGTAATGGTACAGGAAAGACAACATTATTGAATTTATTACTACAAGAAATGAATCCAGATGTAGGTGAAATTCGTATTGGGAGTGGAGTAAAGCTCGGCTATTTGTCTCAACATATGATCGTTAACGGTAAACAAACGGTATTAGAAATGTTCAGAGAACAGGTAGCAGTAACAGAAGGAGAAGCTCGCCATATACTTGCTCGCTTTCTATTCTACGGACCAGCTGTATTTAAAAAGGTGAATCAATTAAGCGGGGGCGAGCGAATGCGTTTAAGATTGGCACAGCTCATGCATCAAGATATTAATTTTCTTGTACTCGATGAACCGACAAACCATCTTGATATTGAATCGAGAGAAGTATTAGAAGAAGCGCTTGAACAGTATAATGGAACTATTCTGGCTGTATCCCATGACCGTTATTTCTTAAATAAATTGTTTGCGAAAACGTATTGGATTGATAATCAAACAGTGTATGGATTTGCTGGGAATTATGCTTGGGCACGCGAGAAGTGGCAAGAGAGCAGAGAAAAAGAACAACAAACTGTTGTACAAAAGGAAAAAATAGTAGCTGTGTCAAAACAAATACCTATAGATAAAGACATTATAAATTTGGAAGAACAGCTTATGAATGTGGAGCAAAGTATATACGAGTTAGAATGCAAAATGGCTGAAACTAAAAATGTTTTAGAATTGGAGAAACTATATAAAGAAAAAGAGCAAAAAGAATTATTAAGAACAAAATTATATGAGGATTTAGAGAATAGTATGGATATGAAGAATTAAAAAGCTGGTGTAGGATATATTGGCGTGTTACTTCTGTTTGCTGGTATCTTCTTTGTCATCGGTTTAACAAGAATACGTTATGATTGAACAAAAAGAAAGCAGAATTTACAGCCTTGCGCGCTGAATTCTGCTTTCTTTTTGTTTTTCTTTTTCTTCTGATGGCCCAAGTGAAATGATAATAGCAATCCCGAACATGAAGAGAAACACTAAAAAGAGGACGAGTGTCGGGAAGAAAGGAAATAAGAGTAATGCTCCTAATATAACGAGCATTAAACAAATATAGTTCAAAACATCTAGGAATAACTTGTCCATGTTTTCTCTCCTTTATTAAGAAACTGTTATTATCGTATGCTGGATCTATCGATAATAGAATGATTTTTTAAGTAGGATTCTTGTATATTGGTAAAAACCATATATTATGAGAAAAGGAGAAACCAATTTAATGGTTTCTCCTTTTCTATTATCTTTGTTGCGTTTTTTGTAAAATGTATTGCTCGATTGCATAAGCTACGCCATTTTCATCGTTTGTCGCTGTTACAATGTCACATAGTTGTTTGACATCGTGTTCTGCATTTCCCATTGCTATTGATAAACCTGCCACCTCTAACATTGGAACATCATTAAAGTTATCTCCAATGGCAACAGTATCTTGTAAAGGAATATGAAAATGTTTTGCCATTTCTTGTAATCCATTGCCTTTATGACCATGTTTGTCCATAATCTCTAAGTTTGTTGGAGCGGAAGCTGTCACCATAATTGCCGCATCTTTCTCTAAAGATTGTAGCAATTGTATACGTTCCCCTTTGTTGAATGTAAGGATAAAAAATTTTGAAATTTCAATGGTTGAGTCGGATACTACATCGTCAATACTTTGAAAAGTTGTAATTAAATTAGCTTTTAGTTGCTTCTCGCTAATTCGCTCAATTTCTTCAATTGTAACATCAAGGGAATCTTTGTTTAGTTGAAAAGCTTTTGTTACTTGCTCTTTCCAATTATACGGTGCATATACACCCTTATTTGTATAGAGCTTATACGGAAATCCCCCAGCTTCGAGCTGTTTTGCAACTTCATATACTTTTTCTTCTTGCAAAGTGCGCGAATGAATTACTTTTCCATCAGCGTATACTACTGCTCCATTACTAGCTCCTAGTGGAAGAGACAAGCGGTATTGCTCAAGCAGTTTTAAAATATCTTCTTTTGCTCTACCAGAACAAATCATAACGATATGTCCTGCCTCTTCAGCGTTGCGTATTGCCTCTAAATTTTCCTTGGAGATTTCTAGATTAGATGATAAGAGCGTACCATCCATATCAAGTGCGATTAATTTCAAGCTGATCACCTCTTTGTTTCAATCATACTAAATTAAATGTTATATCGAAACTGTTACATTAATGTTACACAGATATACTCGCTTATTTTAACTACTTAATATGCTTGAGAAGGTAAAAATGTGAGAGGTATCTTCTCCCCACGCTTTATACTTGTTAAAAAAACATAATAATTTTATACGAACTATTGCTTAAGTAAAAAAGTTATGTTACATTAATGTTACAAACGTTACATTATATAATCCAATATGACATTAAGTTAAAAACTATAAATAAATTATTTCTTGGGAATTTAATATAAAGATTTATAAAAAGGAGAATGAGAGTAATGGAAACTAAAGAAGTATTACAATTAACAAAAATGGATTTACTAGGATCAGCAGGAGTAGCAACAGCATTAACAGCGCTTATCGTATTTCTTTCAAGCGTTTTAGCATAATTCATAGTAATTTTTGTACATAGTAGAGCGGAAAACTATTACAAAGTGCAAATTATATATAGAAATCTATAAAAAGGAGAATGAGAGTAATGGAAACTAAAGAAGTATTACAATTAACAAAAATGGATTTACTAGGATCAGCAGGAGTGGCAACAGCATTAACAGCGCTTATTGTATTTCTTTCAAGCGTTTTAGTATAATTCATAGTAATTTTTGTACATAGTAGGGCGGAAAACTATTACAAAATGAAAGTTACATACAGAAATCTATTAAAGGGAGCATGAGAATAATGGAAACTAAAGAAGTATTACAATTAACAAAAATGGATTTACTAGGATCAGCAGGAGTGGCAACAGCATTAACAGCACTTATCATGTTTCTTTCAAGTGCTTTAGTATAATTTAAATTCTGTGTAAATTTGAACGTGAATGAAAAGAGGGACTTCGAAAAAACGGAGTCCCTCTTTGTGTTTTCGTTGAGTTATCAGTAAAGAGGAACTGATGGAAGTTTCACTTTATATAATATAAGGAGAGAAACAGAAAAAAGTCGAATTTTCTATGCAAGAAAAAGGGAGGTATTTGACAGAAAAAATAGAAAAATTAAAATTGACAAAAAATAATTGCGGTGCAATTTATTTTTTACTGATATTTGGAAGCGCTTGCGTTCTTTTAGGAGAAATAGTTGGAAAATTATATTACAGGGAGATGAGGAAAATATGGAACAAAAGTCTATGGACACTTTAGCAGCACAAATGGAGGATTTTTTTCCAGTACGTGATGTGGATCATTTAGAATTTTATGTTGGTAATGCAAAACAAACGAGCTATTACCTTGCGAGAGCATTTGGTTTCCGTATAGCTGCATATTCCGGTTTAGAAACAGGAAACCGTGATAAAGTATCTTACGTACTTGTGCAAAAAAATATGCGTTTTGTTGTGTCAGGTGCTTTAAACACGAATAGCCGCATTGCTGAGTTTGTGAAACAGCACGGCGATGGTGTAAAAGATGTGGCACTTCTTGTAGAAGATGTAGAGAAAGCATATGCAGAAGCTGTAAAACGCGGTGCAGTTGCAATTGCTCCGCCAGAAGTGCTATCTGATGAACATGGAACAATTAAAAAGGCAGTTATTGGCACATATGGTGATACAATTCACACGCTTGTAGAGCGTAAAAATTATAAAGGTGCGTTTATGCCAGGATATGAACCACTAGAATCTACTACTCCTTTTGAAGAAACAGGACTAATTGCTGTTGATCATGTTGTTGGTAATGTTGAAAAAATGGAAGAATGGGTAAGTTATTATGAAAATGTAATGGGCTTTAAACAAATGATTCATTTTGACGATGATGATATTAGTACGGAATATTCTGCTTTAATGTCGAAAGTAATGACAAACGGAAGTCGTATTAAGTTTCCAATCAATGAACCAGCAGAAGGAAAAAGAAAATCACAAATCCAAGAGTATTTAGAGTTCTATAACGGAGCAGGCGTACAACATCTTGCGTTATTAACAAATGATATTGTAAAAACTGTTTCTGCGCTTCGTGCAAACGGAGTGGAATTTTTAGATACACCAGATACGTATTATGAAGAATTAACAGCACGTGTTGGTCAAATTGATGAGGAAATTGAAAAATTAAAAGAGCTGAAAATCCTTGTGGATCGTGATGAGGAAGGCTACTTATTACAAATTTTCACAAAGCCAATTGTGGATCGTCCAACTTTATTTATTGAGATTATTCAACGTAAAGGCTCAAGGGGATTTGGTGAAGGAAACTTTAAAGCATTATTTGAATCGATTGAAAGAGAGCAGGCACGCAGAGGAAATCTATAAAGTGAAACTTAGCAGTTCCAAATTGATAGTTAGTTGAATCAATCGGACTCGTATTGATAGTTATCTTCTTTGATTTCTCAGTAAATAGATAGGTATCAAGTTTTCCGTTGGAGCGGGATAACGGTTAGGAGAGATACTCCTTCCGCCCGCTGCTTTACTTTCAAAGCGAGGAGAGAAAACGATGAAGTTTATTACATTTCGTCTTCCTTCAGAAGAAATGAGAGCTGGTTGGCTTGAAGGTGACAAGGTTATTGATATGCATACAGCAAGTGGAGGGGTACTTCCTTCTACAATGATTTCTTTTTTAGAGAAATCAGATGAATATATGGAAATAGTTCGTAAGATTGGCACACCAACGAGCGGTGTTTATCATATTACGGATGTACAGCTTTGTGCACCTTTACCAAACCCAGGGAGTATTCGTGATTTTTATGCATTTGAACAACATGTAAAAACAGCGCGTGGTCGCCGTGGTTTAGATGTTGTTCCAGAGTGGTATGATATTCCGGTGTTTTATTTTACGAATCATCGTGCTGTTATTGGGCCGGAAGAAGCTATTTTGTGCCCAGGTGCAACAAAGAAACTTGACTATGAGTTAGAGATTGCTTGTGTCATTGGTAAAGAAGGTAAAGATATCTCGCGTGAACAAGCTCATGAATATATTTTTGGTTACTGCATTATGAATGATTGGAGCGCTAGAGATTTACAGGCGCATGAAATGAAAGTCGGGCTTGGACCAGCAAAAGGAAAAGACTTTGCTACCTCACTTGGGCCGTATATTGTGACGAAAGATGAGTTAGACGTATATCGAAGCGATGATCGTTATAATTTAGAAATGACAGCTCATATTAATGGAGAACAATGGTCAAAAGGTAATTTTCAAGATATCTATTATACGTTTGCTGAAATGATTGAACGAGCATCCCAAGATGTTACGTTGTACCCAGGAGATATACTTGGTTCTGGTACAGTTGGAAGCGGCTGTATTTTAGAGCTTGGAACAGAAAAATGGCTTAAAGCTGGTGATGTGGTAGAGTTAAAGATTACTAGCTTAGGAACATTGCGTAATACGGTAAAAGCAGAAAAGAAAGCGGGGGATGAGCATGTATTATCGTCGCATGGGGGAACTTCCTCGTAAACGACATGTACAATTTCGTAAACAAGACGGGTCGCTCTATCGTGAGCAAGTAATGGGAACGAAAGGTTTTTCTGGTACGCAATCTATTTTGTATCATCATTACATGCCAACTGAAGTCGGTCATGCTTCTTTAGCTCAATCGTGTCATATGCAGTATGAAGAAGACGTGGCGTTAGCGCATCGTCATTTTCGTACGAAAGAATATAGAAAAACAGGAGATGCCGTGAACGGAAGGAATTTTCTATTAGGAAATGAAGATCTAATAATCGGGGTTGTAAACCCGACGGAGAAAATGGACTATTTTTATCGCAATGGCGATGGAGATGAAATGCTATTCGTTCATTATGGATCTGGGAAAATTGAGACAATGTTCGGTACGATTCATTATCGAAAAGGAGATTATATTATCATTCCAATCGGTACGATTTACCGTGTAATCCCTGAAGTTGGAGAATCGAAATTCCTCGTTGTTGAAGCAAATAGTCAAATTACCACACCGCGTAATTATCGCAATGAGTATGGACAATTATTAGAACATAGTCCATTTTGTGAGCGTGATATTCGTGGTCCAGAGACGTTAGAAACGTATGATGAAAAAGGTGCCTTTGTTGTGATGACAAAGTCTAGAGGATATATGCATAAGCATGTTTTACAGCATCATCCGTTAGATGTTGTTGGATGGGATGGTCATTTATATCCATGGGTATTTAATATTGAGGATTTTGAGCCTATTACAGGGCGCATTCATCAGCCACCACCAGTACACCAAACATTTGAAGGGCATAACTTTGTCATTTGTTCATTTGTTCCGCGTCTATATGATTATCATCCAGAAGCAATCCCGGCGCCGTATTATCATAGTAATGTAAATAGTGATGAAGTGCTCTATTATGTGGAAGGGAATTTTATGAGCAGAAAAGGTGTAGAGGAAGGGTCTATCACGCTTCATCCAAGTGGAATCCCACATGGTCCGCACCCTGGAAAAACAGAAGCAAGTCTTGGTAAAAAAGAAACTATTGAACTAGCTGTTATGATTGATACATTCCGTCCGCTACGCGTGATAAAGCATGCACATGAGATGGAAGATGGACAATATATGTATAGTTGGCTAGAACAAGGCTCATACACTGTATAAGGTGAATGCCTATTATGTATGAAAAACAAAACAAGCGCGCTCATAAATGAGCGTGCTTGTTTTAATGAAAGAATCGACATTATATAAAATACCAAAAATGTTTATAAAAAGATATAACCATATAACTATATAACCTCTTTGCATACAGTAGTATGGTAACTTACCACAATCTTTTGAAGGCTTAAAGAAGGTAGGGGAAGGATAAAGAAAATGTATAAAATCTCAATCTGCTTCGTACAAATTTTTTTATTTATGAAGAAATATGAATTTTCTGTTAAATTCGACAGAAGTTATTGACGAAAAAAGATGTAATAAGTACAATAAAAATAAATATTAAAATTTTCAGAAAATTATAAATGTTGAGGTGCAGAGTATGAAGCAAATCTTTCAAAAAAAGCCGCTGACACAATTGTTACAAGAAGGAAGTCAGAAAAAATTAGATCGAACATTAGGGGCATTAGACTTAACCTTGTTAGGGGTAGGAGCAATTGTCGGAACAGGGATCTTCGTGCTGACAGGGGTAGTTGCTGCGAAACATTCTGGGCCTGCCGTTATTTTATCGTTTGCATTAGCTGCACTAGCTTGTGCCTTTGCTGCCTTTTGTTATGCTGAATTTGCTTCCAGTGTACCGGTATCTGGTAGTGTGTATACGTATACGTATGCAACGATGGGAGAGGTATTTGCCTTCTTAATTGGATGGGATTTAATGCTTGAATACTTATTAGCGACATCAGCTGTTGCTAATGGATGGTCCGCTTATTTTCAGTCTTTATTAAATGGATTTGGAATTCATATTCCAACGATTTTAGCTTCTGCTCCAGGGGCAGGAAAAGGTGGAATAATTGATTTACCAGCTGTTCTTATTATTTTAATTATGACTATTCTTTTATCACGAGGTGTTCGTGAAAGTGCCCGCGTAAATAACATTATGGTATTCATTAAATTAGCCGTTGTACTATTATTCATCTTCGCTGGATTTAAATACGTAAAACCAGAAAACTGGACACCGTTTATGCCGTTTGGTTTTAATGGTGTAATGGTAGGTGCAGCGACAGTATTCTTTGCTTTTATTGGTTTTGATGCTGTTTCAACAGCAGCGGAGGAAGTAAAACGCCCGCAGCGTGATTTACCGATTGGTATTATTGCATCACTATTAATTTGTACAGTCCTATATATTGCGGTTTCACTTGTTTTGACAGGTATTGTACCGTTTGGTCAATTGGATAGATCAGATCCAGTAGCATTTGCGCTTCAATTTATTGGACAAGATGGTTTGGCGGGTGTTATTTCGGTAGGTGCTATTACAGGGATTACAACTGTTATGTTAGTTATGATGTATGGTCAAGTACGTGTATCGTATGCAATGAGCCGTGATGGTCTATTACCGAAACGTCTTTCGAAAGTACATCCGACGTTTAAAACGCCATTTTTAAATACGTGGATAACAGGTATTGTAGCAGCTCTTATTTCAGGGCTTGTTGATCTAAGTGTATTGGCTCACCTTGTGAATATCGGAACTCTATCGGCATTCGTACTTGTTGCAATAGCGGTTATTGTAATGCGAAAAACACATCCGGATTTACCGCGTGCATTTAAAGCGCCACTTGTACCGTTTTTACCAGCGTTAGCAGTAATTTTTTGTCTATACTTAATGCTTCAATTACCAGCGATTACATGGGAATGTTTTGGTATTTGGTTGGCGATTGGAGTTATAGTCTATTTCGTATATAGCAGAAAGCATAGTGCATTAAATAAAGAAAAAGATGATAAAAAAACTGTGAATTTATAAAGAGAAAGCCGTTCTTACCAAAAGAACGGCTTCTTTATTTTGAAAATTTACATTTTTCTAAAATTGATATAAGATGAAAGGTGGTCGATAAAAGGAGTGGGAATATGAAGAAGACATGGCAAGAGTTAAAGGGGATGGATCGTAATGTTTGGATCCGGTTTATTGGAGAAACATTAAATGGAATTGCAATGATGATGTTAATGCCATTTTTTGCATTATATTTAAAAGATAAAGTGGATTCACTACTACAGGTAGGAATTATTATGGCGTTGTCCCCTATTGCAGCAAGTTTTGGTTCGCTTATAGGTGGGAGAATTGCAGATATTTATGGGCGAAAGCCAATTATGATATTTTCGATGGCTAGTAATGCGGTCTTAATGCTTGGTTTCTTATTTATAGATGGTTTTATACCGTATGCTATTCTATCTGTTTGTCTAGGTCTTAGTAATTCGCTGTTTCACCCGGCAGCCTCTGCGATGGTAGCGGATGTAACAGAACCTGAAAAGCGAACAGAAGCATATGGTTTGCTGCGGATGGGACATAATATTGGAGCGGCAATTGGGCCGATTCTAGGTGCTTCGGTTGTACTTCTGTCTAAAACTGTTATTTTTATTATCGCATCGTCCTCTATGTTATTCTATGCGCTGCTAGTTTTACTACTTATTAAAGAAACAATGCCGAAGGGTGTAGTAAAACAAGTGAGTGAGGGAGAGGGAACGAGACAATCTGTATGGAAAGTTGTGTTTCAAGATAAAATTTTACTAATCTATTTATTAGCCGGAATTGTTATTTCAATGGGATTTTCGCAAACAGAAGGTATGCTTCCGCTTCATTTTGATAATGAAATGAAGGGGATATTTGGAATGAATAATCCATTTCCTTATTTAATGGCAGTAAATGGACTTTTGGTGGTTTTGTTTCAATTTCAAATTTCGAAATGGGCGACAGATAAACCGGTTGGGAAAACGATGTTGTATGGTGCTTGGTTATTTGGAATAGGTCTTCTTGCAATCGGTTGGCTTCCGAGGTGGTTTGGAGGAGCTGGGACAAATGCTACTGTAGTGCTTGTTACATTACTAATCGTATATGTAATTTATACACTAGGAGAAATGGTTATGTCTCCTGTGCAAATGACATTTGTAGCAAATTTAGCACCAGAACATTTACGAGGTACGTATATGGGAGCAGCTAGCTTACAATGGATTACAGGTAATGCGTTTGGACCTTTACTGGGTGGTATTTTACTTGATCGTTTGTTGGGTCACATTTTATTTACGATTTTAGGGATTGGATGTATGATAGCGGGCCTTGTTTACGTATCATTAGACCGACTTGTAGAGCAAAGACAAAAAGATGACATGGTCAAACAAACGTCATAAAGTTTTCTGCATACACAAATAGGTTCTTTTTTTCATATTATTAGGTACATAACTAGAAAAATTATTATGTTAGCTTAGTTAGCTTGCTATTCGTGGGCAGTAAGACTCCCCACCTCAAGATTCAGAGAGAAGCGAAGAAGATAGGTGGGGGATGAAAAAACCACTGATGGAAGTTTTACTTTATTTCAAATAGGAACTACCTATTTTCGTAAAAAGTGCTACAATAGAAAAATGAAAACAAACGATTAGGGTGGATTTCATTATGAAAATTAAATTAGGTTTATTATATGGTGGAAAATCAGCGGAGCATCAAGTTTCTTTACAAACGGCTCTTGCTGTTAGTAAAGCGTTAGATCAAGAAAAATTTGAGGTTCATCCAATTTATATTACTGAACAAGGACAATGGATGCGCGGTGAGCGTATTGAAGGTGAAGTGAAAAGCGTTCAAGCGTTGCAATTAAATGGAGAAGAAAATGCAATTTCTCCTGTATCATTAAGTTCAGAGATTATCCCAATGGCAGCTTCTGATAAAGAGAATGCAATTGATGTAATCTTCCCGTTATTACATGGACCGAATGGTGAAGATGGAACAGTACAAGGCTTGTTAGAACTTATGAATATTCCATATGTAGGGAACGGTGTGTTAGCATCGGCTGCAGGTATGGATAAAGTCATTATGAAAAATATTTTCGCAGAAGCGGGATTGCCACAAGCTAAATATGTTTCGTTTATTCGCAGTGTATGGGAAAAAGATCGTACAGCAGCGTATGAAAAAGTTGAAGAAACATTAGGCTATCCATGTTTTGTGAAACCAGCAAACCTTGGCTCAAGCGTTGGAATTAATAAATGTAAAAATCGTGATGAGTTAGAGAATGCATTTGAAGAGGCGTTCCAATTTGATCGTAAAATTATCGTAGAAGAGAATATTATCGGTCGTGAAGTGGAAATTGGAGTATTAGGAAACGATGCACCGAAATGTTCTGTTGTAGGCGAAATTGTGGCGAAAAAAGAATTCTATGACTATAAATCAAAATACATTGATGGCGATACAGCAATGGTTATTCCTGCTGAAATTACAGAAGCGGAATATGAGAAGATTAAAGAGTATGCAATTCGTGCATTTCAATCTTTAGATGGTGCGGGATTAACGCGTGCAGATTTCTTCTTAACGAAAGATGGCGACGTATTTATTAATGAAGTAAATACAATGCCAGGATTCACGCCGTTTAGTATGTTCCCTCTTTTATGGGAAAATACGGGAGTGCCGTATCCAGAGCTTATTCAAGAGCTAGTACGTTTAGCGATTGAGCGTCACGAAGAAAAACAAAAAATTAAATATACAATCTAACAAGAAAGGAGAAGCACTATTCAAATGAATAGTGTTTCTTCCGTGTAAGGAGTGTTTTTGTATGATACAAAGAACAGTGAAGCAAATTGAGCAAATGGTATGTGGAACTGGCCTAGCAGGGCAGTGGAATGATGTAGCTATAAAAGGTGTTTCCATTGATACAAGAAAAATTGAACAAGGAAACTTATATATTCCGATTCAAGGAGAACGTTTTGATGGTCATGCTTTTGTGGAGAAAGCAATAGAAAGCGGTGCAGTTGCAACACTTTGGAAGAAAGGTGTAGCGAACCCGCCAACAAATTTACCAGTTATTTTTGTAGAAGATACATTACAAGCGCTGCAAACATTGGCGAAGAGCTATCGCGACCAGTTAAACGTGAAAGTAGTTGGTGTAACAGGAAGTAACGGAAAAACGTCAACGAAAGATATTGTGACAAGCTTACTTGGAGCGAAATTTAAAGTGCAAAAAACAGAAGGGAATTTCAATAACCATATTGGACTACCTTTGACAATTTTAAATTTAGAAGAAGATACAGAAATGGCTGTATTAGAGATGGGTATGTCAAGCCGCGGGGAAATTGAATTTTTGTCCAAGATTGCTCGCCCTGATGCAGCAATTATTACAAATATTGGAGAAGCGCATTTAATGGATTTGGGCTCTCGTGATGGAATTGCAGAAGCGAAGCTAGAAATTGTCGCAGGTTTACAAGATAATGGCGTATTTGTTTATAACGGAGATGAACCATTGTTAACTACACGCGTGCCAGGGATGAATTTATCTGCAAAGACAATTACGTTTGGTGATGCAAGAGCGAACGATTATTACCCGGTATCTGTAAAATTAGAGGCAACAGGTACACAATTTACGATGAATCAAGCGCAGAATGTAGCATTTTATTTACCCGTTCTTGGGAAGCATAATGTATATAATGCATTAGCATCAATGGCGGTTGCTGAATTTTTCGGTGTAACTTGGGAAGAAATGAAACAAGGTTTAGTGAATTTGAAAATGACAGGCATGCGTATGGAAGTTGTGAAAACAGATGCAGGGTTAACGATTATTAATGATGCATATAACGCAAGTCCGACAGCGATGGAAGCAGCATTCCATTTAATGAATGAATTAAATGGATTTTCTAAAAAAATTCTTGTGCTTGGCGATATGCTAGAGCTTGGTGACCAAGAAGTACAATTTCATTATGAAGTTGGAAAATTAATTGATCCAGCTCGTATTGCGTATGTATTTACGTACGGTACGCTCGGGGCGCAAATGGCAGAAGGTGCAAGAATTAATTTTTCTAGTGAACGCGTGAAAGCTTATGACAATAAAGAAGAACTTGTTAAAGATTTAAAAGAAGTCGTTGATGTGAAAGACGTTGTATTAGTAAAAGCATCTCGTGGAATGAAATTAGAAGAAGTTATTGCGATGATAAAGTGAAACTTCCATCAATGGGGGGGGTTCTTTATCCCCCACTGATGGTTAGTTGAACCAATCGGGCTTTTACGGGCAGTTATCCCCACCTGTCTTCTTCGCTTCTCTCAATCCTGAGGTGGGGGTTTTACTGCCCGTTAATGCGGGATAAAGTAAAGCTTCCATTAGTAGGTGGTTTACTGCCCGTTAATACGGGATAAAATAAAGAAGCGCTTACAACACGGAGATGGAAAGTTGGAACAAGGATAGAAAAATCAATATGTAAAATAAGGGAAGAGTTGGGTTTGCTTTTTACACATACAAAACTTATAATTGATAGGGTGTAATAACGTTGTAGAGTATTTTTGTGATAAATGTAGGCCCGTTTATATACGTGAACATAAGGGAAAGGGCATTTTCCGCAAACACGGAAAATGTCTTTTTTGAATGGATAGTTAGGAAAAATGCTCCCGCCACTTGAAAGTTATAATTGTTTGAAGTGGGGGTTTCTAGCGTGCCAGGCATTTTTGCTCGGCGCTTGGCGTTAGTGGAGTTGGGATTGATTTCCGCCTAACCCCTCTATCCCGTCGATAAATTTTTTTGGGACTACTTTTGTCTAGCTTTACGTTTGAATGTCTTGTGTGGCGCATATTTTTGTTGCGACTTTCTACATTCAGTTTTCAAAAGCTAGTTTTATTATAATTGTCAGGCAATCTTGTGCTGATGACACATTTTGTCTGAAGAAGACTTAGCCCAACCTTACTTGTATATCCTGTGAATATTAGAAGAAGGAATAATCTGGGCTATTTTAGATAGAAAAGGAGAAGTAACATTGACAACATTTCGAGAATTAGGATTAAGCAGTTCTTTATTAAAGTCTGTTGAAAGTATGGGATTTGAAGAGGCAACACCAATTCAGGCAGAAACAATTCCAGTAGCCTTACAAGGTGATGACATTATTGGTCAAGCTCAAACAGGTACAGGAAAAACAGCTGCATTTGGATTACCGCTATTAGAAAAAGTAAATACAAATCAAGATACAGTTCAAGGTATTGTTATCGCACCAACTCGTGAGTTAGCGATTCAAGTAGGTGAAGAGCTATACAAAATTGGTCAACATAAGCGTGTTCGCATTTTACCAATCTATGGCGGCCAAGATATTAATCGTCAAATCCGTGCATTGAAAAAAGGTCCACACATTATCGTGGGTACACCAGGACGTATTTTAGATCATATTAAACGTAAAACACTTCGTCTGCAAAACGTAGAGACAGTTGTTCTTGACGAAGCAGATGAAATGTTAAACATGGGCTTCATTGAAGATATTGAAGCAATTTTAACGGATGTGCCTGAAACACACCAAACATTATTATTCTCAGCAACAATGCCAGACCCAATCCGTCGTATTGCTGAACGCTTCATGAGCGAGCCTAAACATATTAAGGTTAAAGCTAAAGAAGTAACAATGCCAAACATTCAGCAGTTCTATGTAGAAGTGCAAGAGAAAAAGAAATTTGACGTGTTAACACGCTTATTAGATATTCAATCTCCAGAGCTTGCAATCGTATTCGGTCGTACAAAGCGTCGTGTTGATGAATTATCAGAAGCGTTAAATTTACGTGGTTATGCAGCAGAAGGAATTCATGGTGATTTAACACAAGCGAAGCGCCTTTCTGTATTACGTAAATTTAAAGAAGGTTCAATCGAAGTTCTTGTTGCGACAGACGTAGCAGCGCGTGGTCTTGATATTTCAGGTGTAACGCATGTATATAACTTCGATATTCCACAAGATCCAGAATCATACGTACACCGTATTGGTCGTACGGGCCGTGCGGGTAAAACAGGTCTTGCGATGCTGTTTGTAACACCACGTGAAACGGGCCAATTAAAGAATATTGAACGTACAACAAAACGCAAAATGGATCGTATGAATCCACCAACTTTAGATGAAGCTTTAGAAGGACAACAACGTTTAATCGCTGAAAAACTTCAAAGCACGATTGAAAGTGAAAACTTATCGTACTACAAACGTATTGCAGAAGAGCTGTTAGAAGAGCATGATTCTGTAGCGGTTGTAGCAGCTGCTTTAAAAATGATGACAAAAGAGCCGGATGCAACGCCAGTTTCTTTAACATCAGAACCACCTGTAGTTTCAAAAGATCGTTCTAGAAAGAGAAACGGAAACGGAAGTGGAAATGGAAGAGGTGGTTACCGCGATGGTAACCGTAATCGTGAAGGCGGTCGTAATCGCGATGGTAACCGCAATCGTGGAGGCCGTAAAGGAGAAGGTCAAGGACGTGAAGGTCGTTCTGGAGCTCCTAGAGGACGTAGCGGCGAGAGAAAGCACACAAGCCGTAAGCCGCAAGCTTAATTCAATTCATAGAAGAGAGACAGTCTTTTTCATAAAGGCTGTCTTTTTTTGTTTCTTTAGTTGGGTATACTACATAGAAACTTGTATCGGAAAAGAGGAAATGGAATGCTTGTAAAGCTTGGGTATGTTGCAATGAGTGTCCATTTAAAGAATGCTTCTCCTTCGCAAACAATGACGTATGCGCAGTTTCGGCGAATACAGGATCGAGAAGCAGCAATCAAAAAATTGGAGAGGATTTCTAATTCTAATTTAGAGAATTGTCTACGGTTGTTAAAACATAATTATGGACATGATGTTTCATTTTTTCGCTTAAGTTCGAAAATCATTCCTTTGGCAAACCATGAGGCGTTGTTAGAGTGGGATTATATAAAGCCGTTAAGAGAAAACTTAAAACAACTTGGAGAATATGCAAAACGTCAAGGAATGCGAATTGATTTTCATCCCGACCATTTTGTCGTGTTAAATTCATTACATCCTCCGATTTTAAAGCAGTCCGTGAAAACATTGCAGATGCATGGGAAGTTGTTAAAGGGAATGGGGATTGATAGAACGCATCGCTGTGTTTTACATGTTGGTGGTGCGTATGAGGATAAAGAGAAAGCACTAGAACAATTCATTGAAAACTGGTCACTTGTTCCGGTGGGGATTCAAAAGATGATTATGTTAGAAAATGATGATACAACATTTTCCTTAAAAGAGACATTGTACTTAGGAGAAAAACTTGGAATCCCAGTAGTTTTTGATTTGCATCATCATATGGTAAATCACGGCTTTGAAGAGTGGGAAACTCATTGGGAACGTGTTGTACAAACGTGGGAGCAATCTCCTTTGCCGATTAAAATGCATATTTCTAGTCCACGAGAAGGAAATGATCTAAGGGCCCATGCTGATTTTATTGATTCTGATCAATTTTTTTCTTTCTTGCAATATATAAAAGAGAGTGTTCCGGAAATACATTGTATGATAGAAGCGAAACAAAAAGACGAGGCACTCTTTCAGTTGATGAGAGATATGAAAGATAAGGGTGGGATAGAGATAGTAGATGGTGCAAGCTTTTTTGTAAAGTAAGCGATGCACCATCTATTTTTTTATCCCGCATTAACGGGCAGTAAGCCCCCACCTTAAGGTTGAGGGAGAAGCAAGGAAGATAGGTGGGGGATAACTGTCCGTAAAAGCCCGATTGGTTCAACTAACCATCAGTGGGGGATGAAAAACTCCCCCACTGATGGAAGTTTCACTTTATGAGTAATGGACCTAAGCAAGCACCAGTGAGTAATCCAACGAGATGGCTAATTGAGTTTGTTGTTTTGTCGACAAATGTAAACGTTAGGAGAATGGATAAAATAACAAAAAAGAGAAGGGTTTCTTTTTTTCTATTTGGGCGGTATTGCATATAGAATATGTAAAGCTGCAGACCTAATAGCCCAAAAATGGCACCTGAAGCTCCTGTATGAGCATACTGAATTGGAAGTATAAAGTAAGAGATGATATTTCCAGTGACTCCAGATATAAGAAACGCAAGTGAAAATCGAATGCTCCGCAGTTGTTTTTCTAATGAAAAGCCGAGTGCTAAGCAGCAAATACTATTGGATAAAAAATGAGAAAATGTTGTATGGATAAACAATGAAGAAATAATTCGCCACCATTCCCCTTCAGCGATACACTCATTGCAGGCGATTCCGATAGATAGTACCTTATTCCCTAATAATAGTAAAATAAGTTGTATGAAAAGTAAGGTAGTAGTAATCGGAGGGAAAGAAGTAAATGAGTATTTTAATGGAGTATTCATATCTTCACCCCTTTTGCTGTTAACGGATTGTCTGTTATTCTTACAATATGAAAATGAGGAAGAGAATAGAAGGAAGGAACGTAAGGATATGATTGTAGGGATTGGAATCGATATTATTGAAATTGAAAGAATTGAAAAGATGATAGAGGGGCAACCGAAATTTATAGAGCGTATTTTAACAGAAAAAGAGCGCCAAGTAGCACATTCGTTAAAAGGAAAGAGGCGTAGTGAATTTGTTGCAGGACGCTTTGCGGCAAAAGAAGCATACTCGAAAGCGCTTGGTACTGGAATTGGAAAAGAGGTTAGCTTTTTACATATTGAAATCACGAATGATGAAAGAGGAAAACCGATTTTACTTGCAAATACAAATCATACTATTCATCTTTCGATTAGCCATAGCCGAGAGTTTGCGGTGGCGCAAGTCATTTTAGAAAGCCCGTCAAGCTAGTCTGCATATTTCATCTCTTTGTCTCATATATTTGAGTAGCGTTAAGGAAGAGGTTTTCTTCCACTTACTTATTGAGACAAAGGGGCTGAACATATGAAAAGGCGGCTATTTTTGTTTATTGTCGGTTTGTTGACCGTTTTTCTGTTAGCGGGCTGTATGGAGAAGAAGAAGGAAGATGTTGTGCAAGACTTGAATGAAAGAGTAAAAGATATGAAAAGCTATCAAGCGGAAGCGAAATTATCAATTAAAACAGGAAATGAACCCCAAGTATATGACGTTGAGGTTTGGTATAAAAAACCCTCGTATTACCGAGTGAATTTGAAAAATGCAAAGAAAGATCAAAGCCAGATTATTTTACGAAATGATGAAGGTGTATTCGTTCTTACCCCGTCTTTAAATAAAAGTTTTCGTTTTCAAAGTGATTGGCCGCAAAATAGCAGCCAAGCATATTTATATGAATCACTTGTCAGGGATATTTTGAACGATAAGGACCGTTCATTTAAGAAAACAGACAAATATTATGTGTTTGAAACGAAAACAAACTATCATCATCAAAATATGTTGCCAAGGCAACAAATTACATTTAATAAAAAAGATTTAGCACCTGTTTCGGTGAAATTGATGGACAATGATCAAAATGTTCTTGTGCAAGTAGATTTTTCTAAAGTAAAGTTTGATACAAAATTTGATAAAGGCGCGTTTGATACGAAACAAAATATGTCTAGAGCGCAAGTCGATATACAAACGACAGCACAAGAAGAGAAGTCATTTGCTGTGTTATACCCAAGTGATACGCCGCAAGGTATGACTTTAAAAGAGGAGAAAGAATTTAAGACAGACAGTGGTAAACGTAGTATTCTTACGTACACTGACAATAAGAAGAGTTTTACATTAATACAAGAAAAAGCGAAGGTAGCACCAACTATCGCATTGCAAAATATGAATGGGGAGCCTGTTGATTTAGGTTTCGCAATTGGTGCATTAACAAAAGATTCTGTTACATGGTCACATAATGGAGTCGAGTATATGCTTGTATCAAAAGGTTTAAAACAAGATGAGTTGTTAATGGTAGCGCGCTCTGTGACTCAAAAACAAGTGAAGTAAACGACTAAGACGTGGTGGCTACAGAGTACACCACGTTTTTTATCCCGTAAGAGCCCAATTGGGCGGGCTTTCCATCAGTGGTGGATGAAGAAAACCCCACTGATGGAAGTTCCGCCTTATGACGATTTAACAAATAGTATTTTTGATATGTAGAATCTGTTGATGAAAGCGGTGCTTAATATGATGGAATAAAGGTAAGAAAAAAAGTGAATATAAAAGAATAAGCTTTGCATATCGTATAAAGGAAGTGTTTTTTCTGGATGGAAAAATCGCCATTTTATCGTGATACGTGGGTAGAGGTAAATTTAGATGCGATTTATGATAATTTGACTCGTATTAAATCCATCATTCCGAAAAATGTGGAGATTTTTGCTGTTGTGAAAGCAAATGCATATGGTCATGGATCAGTGCAAGTTGCAAATACAGCGTTAACAGCAGGAGCCACAAAATTAGCTGTTGCATTCCTGGATGAAGCTCTTGTCTTAAGAAGAGCTGGAATTACAGTTCCTATTTTAGTATTAGGTTCTTCACGTCCGGAAGACGTTAATGTGGCAGCAGAGAATGAGATTACATTAACTGTGTTTCAAAAAGAATGGATAGAAAAAGCGGAAAAGGTGTGGGATTCTTCAAGGTCACTCCATTTTCATCTTAAATTTGATAGCGGTATGGGGAGAATTGGAATTCGTAGAAAAGATGAATTGAAAAGGTTTCTAAAAAGTTTACAAAGTGCGCCTTTTTTAAAATTAGAAGGGGTTTATACTCACTTTGCAACAGCTGATGAAGCGGAGACAGCTTATTTTGATAAGCAGTATAATATGTTTTTGGAACAATTAAGTTGGCTAAAAGAATTTGGATTAACCCCAAAATTTATTCATACAGCTAATAGTGTGGCAACTTTACGTTTTCAAAGTGTTACTTTTAACGCTGTCAGAATAGGGATTGCAATGTATGGGTTGCTCTCATCTATGCAAATCCATCCTTTTTTACCGATTAAGCTTGATCCTGCATTATCTTGGCATACAACGGTTACACATATAAAACAGGTGACAAAAGATGCTGGAATTAGTTATAACGTTACTTATCGAGCGAAAACAGAAGAATGGATTGCCACATTGCCTGTTGGATATGCTGACGGTTGGTTACGTAGGTTGCAGGGGTTCAAGGTGCTTGTAAATGATATAAGAGTGCCGATTGTAGGCAGGGTTACAATGGATATGATGATGATTCATGTACCATATGAAGTGCCGCTTGGAACAAAAGTTACTCTAATTGGAAGACAAAATGATCGGTATATTAGTGCTAATGAGGTTGCCGAGTATTCAGAGACAATTAACTATGAAATTATTGCAACAATTAGTTTTCGTGTTCCGCGTGTATATGTAAAAAATGGAAAAGTTGTAGAGGTTGTAAATTATTTAAATGGCATATAAGATGAGAATTCTATAGTTCAAGTGTACCTTTATAAAAAGGTGAGTATGTCCCTTTTTGACAAGCTAAGAAACTCAATTTGGAAGAAGGACATAGAAAAGTACAAGGAAGTGAATGTTTTATTTCCAAATTGGAAAACATAAAACAAGAAATCAGGAAGTCTTTGCAACAGGCTTCATACAATGGTATTATTACAATAGGTGTCATATATATGTGTGTGTGTAGTTGACGGTGGAGGTGTATTTTTGTGTCCGAATCAAGTGTAACTACTGAAATCGTTGTTCGGTTGCCAAAACAAGTGGTAACAGAATTAGACGGAATTGGAAAACAAGAGAATAAGAATCGCCATGAACTTATTTGCCAGGCAACACAATTGCTATTGCGCCAACATAAAACAAAGAAGCGCTACCAGCATGAATCAATGCGACGTGGGTACATTGAAATGGGAAAAATTAATCTTGGTATTGCATCTGAAGCTTTCTTAGCGGAGTATGAAGCAGCTCATACAGTAGAACGCTTAGTTAGCGGGGGGTAATCTTTTGATTGTAAAACGCGGCGACGTGTATTTTGCAGACCTTTCCCCAGTTGTTGGTTCTGAGCAAGGAGGCGTTCGTCCGGTTCTGGTCATTCAAAATGACATTGGGAATCGTTTTAGTCCTACTGTGATTGTGGCGGCCATTACTGCACAGATTCAGAAAGCGAAATTGCCCACCCATGTGGAGATTGATGCAAAAAAGTATGGATTTGAGAGAGATTCTGTTATCTTGCTCGAACAGATTCGAACAATCGATAAGCAGCGCTTAACGGACAAAATCACTCAGTTAGACGATCTGATGATGAATCGTGTAGATGAAGCTCTGCAAATTAGTTTAGGACTGATAGATTTTTAGTTCAACATTGAAGTTGCTCTCTTTTAAGAGCAACTTTTTTTATTATTAAGGAGGTTTTGTTGCAAATGGAAATGGTAGATGACCGTCAAGAGTTAATGAAAATGTTAGCGAAAGAATTGAATTTTTCAGAGAAGCAAGTACGTCATGTTATTCAATTAACAGAGGAGGGTAATACAGTTCCATTTATTGCTCGTTATCGGAAAGAGTGGACAAACTCATTAGATGAGGTGCAAATTCGTTCGATTTTAGAAAGATGGCAGTATGTCACTCAACTTGAAAATCGTAAAGAAGAAGTGTTGCGTTTAATTCATGAAAAGGGAAAGCTTACAGAAGAGTTGCGTCGTAACATTGTATCTGCAACAAAACTACAAGAAGTGGAAGATTTATATCGTCCATATAAAGAAAAACGAAGAACAAAAGCAACGATTGCAAAAGAGAAAGGGTTAGAACCTTTAGCGGATTGGTTATTAACGTTTGCGAAGGATGATGCGTTGGAAAGAGCAAAAGTATTCGTAAATGAAGAGAAAGAAGTTCATTCACCAGAAGAAGCGTTACAAGGTGCAAAAGATATTATCGCAGAATACGTATCTGATGAAGCATCTTATCGCAGTTGGATTCGTAATACTACTTTTAGAAAAGGAACCATTTCAGCAGTTGTAAAAGATGAAGAAAAAGATGAAAAGAATGTATACGAAATGTATTACAGCTATGAAGAGCCAGTACAAAAAGTTGTACCTCATCGTGTATTAGCCATGAATCGCGGTGAAAAAGAAGAAATTTTAAAAGTAGCAATCGTTCCTCCGGTTGAAGAAATCATTCAGTTCTTACATAAAAAAGTAATTCATAAATCATACGCGCCAAGTACTTCTTATGTGCAAGAGGCGATTGAAGATGGTTACAAGCGTTTAATTCAACCATCTATTGAAAGAGAAATTCGTAAAGAGTTAACAGAGATAGCGGAAGAACAAGCGATTCATATTTTTTCAGAGAACTTAAGGAATTTATTGTTACAACCGCCGATGAAAGGGAAGTTTGTATTAGCTGTAGATCCAGCATATCGTACGGGGTGTAAACTTGCCGTCGTAGATGATACGGGAAAAGTACTTCATATCGACGTTATCTATCCACATCCGCCTGTTAGGAAATATGAAGAGGCGAAAAAGAAATGTATTTCAATTTTAGAAAAGTATGAAGTAGAAGTAGTTGCAATTGGAAATGGTACAGCTTCTCGTGAAACGGAAGAGTTTGTAGTAGATGTATTACAAGCAGTTACACGTGATGTATTTTACATTATTGTCAATGAAGCTGGTGCGAGTGTATATTCAGCATCAGACTTAGCAAGGGAAGAGTTTCCTGATTTGCAAGTTGAAGAAAGAAGCGCTGTTTCCATTGGAAGACGTTTGCAAGATCCGCTTGCAGAATTAGTAAAGATTGATCCAAAGTCTGTTGGTGTAGGGCAATATCAACATGATGTATCACAAAAACAGTTGAATGAATCATTAACATTTGTTGTTGAAACAGCTGTAAACCAAGTTGGAGTGAATGTAAATACTGCTTCTGTTTCCTTATTGCAATATGTTTCTGGTTTATCAAAAACAGTTGCGAAAAACATTGTAAAAAAACGCGAAGAGAGCGGGAAATTTATAAAACGTGCTGAGCTGAAAGATATACCGCGATTAGGTGCAAAGACATATGAACAATGTATCGGTTTTTTACGTGTTCTAGAAGGTGAAAATCCACTTGATCGAACAAGTATTCATCCGGAGCAATATAAGAATGTAGAGCTGTTATTGAAAAGCTTAGGATTATCTATTGCAGATGTTGGACAACCTCATTTGCAGAAGCGTTTAGAAGAAGTAGAAATTCCATCATTATCAGAGCAAACAAACATTGGTGAACCGACCTTGCGAGATATTATTGATGCTCTTATTCGTCCAGAGCGAGATTTACGTGATGAATTACCGAAGCCGCTTCTTAAGAAAGGTATTTTAAAACTAGAAGATTTAAAACGAGGCATGGAATTGGAAGGTACAGTTCGTAATGTTGTCGATTTTGGTGCTTTTGTTGATATTGGTGTGAAGCAAGATGGATTAGTTCATATTTCAAAAATGAGTAAGCAGTTTGTAAAACATCCATTAGATATCGTGTCTGTCGGACAAATTGTAAAAGTGTGGGTCGATGAGGTTGATATGAAAAAAGGACGCGTCGCTTTATCTATGCTACCAATAGAGTGATGAAGTAAAAGGAATCATTGTGGCTTTCTTCATTCTACACTGAGAGTTAATTTGCTAATAGGAGCTGCTATCCATTAAGTGTCGGATACATGAAAAGGGAGTGGAGGGATGTTCCGCTCCCTTTATTTACTAAGGATATTGCTTTTTTTTATAAAAAAACCAGCATTCGTTAAGTAATTTGATTTGATATCGGTTTTTTTCATAATAAGCACGCCGCATTTGTTTACGAAGCCATGCTGGCATATGAATCCCTCCTTTTACAGAAATGAGGATGGGTATATGTACTATTTAATGTATGCAGGGGACAGATAAGACGTGTGAATTTATTTTAGTTATAAGTAGGAGAGATGCGGATGCAGGGAATAGATATTCAGAGATTGGTGGAGAAAATATCAGTAGAATATTTTGCGAGGCCTTTTTTGCATAAAGCGACATTTAATAAACGTTTACGTACGACAGGTGGGCGATATATGTTAGAGACACACAATATAGAATTAAATTATCATTATTATCAAGCTTATGGAGAAAAGGAATTAATTGCAGTAATTAAGCATGAGCTTTGTCATTATCATTTACATCTTATGGGGAAAGGGTATCAACATAGAGACAGAGATTTTCGTGAGTTGTTGAATAAGGTAGATGCGCCGCGTTTTTGCAAAAGAATTCCTGATGAGAGGAAAGAGAAAAAACAATACGTATATGTTTGTTTATCGTGTGGCTTCCAATACATAAGAAGGAGAAGAATAAATACAAATTGCTACGTTTGCGGAAAGTGTAAAGGACGTTTGAAGCAGGTGAAAAAACACCTTGACAGTTAAAAATCAATCCAGTATAGTATAAACATGTCAGCTCACTACAAGATATTGTAAGAAGTGCTTGACTTGTAAAATGATTTTTTATAAGATGAAAAATGTCTTTCTTATTCCGCAGTAGCTCAGTGGTAGAGCTATCGGCTGTTAACCGATCGGTCGTAGGTTCGAGTCCTACCTGCGGAGCCATATAATATAGAGAAGTACCCAAGTGGCTCAAGGGGCTCCCCTGCTAAGGGAGTAGATCGCTTACGCGGTGCGAGGGTTCGAATCCCTTCTTCTCTGCCATAATTTTGGCCCGTTGGTCAAGTGGTTAAGACACCGCCCTTTCACGGCGGTAACACGGGTTCGAATCCCGTACGGGTCACCACTTCGGAGGATTAGCTCAGCTGGGAGAGCACCTGCCTTACAAGCAGGGGGTCGGCGGTTCGATCCCGTCATCCTCCACCATATAAATTTATAAATATCATCGCGGGGTGGAGCAGTTCGGTAGCTCGTCGGGCTCATAACCCGAAGGTCGCAGGTTCAAATCCTGTCCCCGCAACCAAATGGTCCCGTGGTGTAGTGGTTAACATGCCTGCCTGTCACGCAGGAGATCGCCGGTTCGACCCCGGTCGGGACCGCCATTTAAACTTCTAATGGAAGTTATTTTTTTGTTAGAGGGTATGATAAAGTGTATTTTGTCACTAGAAAATCTTGTGAAGCGAATTTAAGTGATATCCTCAAAGATGTTAATTTATTCGATTAAATCGATGGGCTATAGCCAAGCGGTAAGGCAACGGACTTTGACTCCGTCATGCGCTGGTTCGAATCCAGCTAGCCCAGCCATTTAAGAGCCATTAGCTCAGTTGGTAGAGCATCTGACTTTTAATCAGAGGGTCGAAGGTTCGAGTCCTTCATGGCTCACCATTTATTTCATTTCGCGGGTGTGGCGGAATTGGCAGACGCACCAGACTTAGGATCTGGCGCCTTTGGCGTGGGGGTTCGACTCCCTTCACCCGCATATGCGGTCGTGGCGGAATGGCAGACGCGCTAGGTTGAGGGCCTAGTGGGGGCAACCCCGTGGAGGTTCAAGTCCTCTCGGCCGCACCAAAAAAAGAAATAAAAAATGCTTGCATTAATCTTACCACCATGGTATATTAATAAAGTCGCAAAAAACAAACAACATACATTAAGCGCCCGTAGCTCAATTGGATAGAGCGTTTGACTACGGATCAAAAGGTTAGGGGTTCGAGTCCTCTCGGGCGCGCCAATTACGGGAAGTGGCTCAGCTTGGTAGAGCACCTGGTTTGGGACCAGGGGGTCGCAGGTTCGAATCCTGTCTTCCCGACCATGCGGGTGTAGTTTAGTGGTAAAACAAGAGCCTTCCAAGCTCTGGTCGAGAGTTCGATTCTCTTCACCCGCTTTTAGTTCTTTGAAAACTGAACGAAACAAACAACGTGAAACGTCAATTTTTATTTATGATGCTAGACAAACACTTTATTGGAGAGTTTGATCCTGGCTCAGGATGAACGCTGGCGGCGTGCCTAATACATGCAAGTCGAGCGAACCAATTAAGAGCTTGCTCTTAAGAAGTTAGCGGCGGACGGGTGAGTAACACGTAGGTAACCTGCCTATAAGACTGGGATAACTCCGGGAAACCGGGGCTAATACCGGATAACATTTTGCACCGCATGGTGCGAAATTGAAAGGCGGCTTCGGCTGTCACTTATAGATGGACCTGCGGCGCATTAGCTAGTTGGTGAGGTAACGGCTCACCAAGGCGACGATGCGTAGCCGACCTGAGAGGGTGATCGGCCACACTGGGACTGAGACACGGCCCAGACTCCTACGGGAGGCAGCAGTAGGGAATCTTCCGCAATGGACGAAAGTCTGACGGAGCAACGCCGCGTGAGCGATGAAGGCCTTCGGGTCGTAAAGCTCTGTTGTTAGGGAAGAACAAGTGCTAGTTGAATAAGCTGGCACCTTGACGGTACCTAACCAGAAAGCCACGGCTAACTACGTGCCAGCAGCCGCGGTAATACGTAGGTGGCAAGCGTTATCCGGAATTATTGGGCGTAAAGCGCGCGCAGGTGGTTTCTTAAGTCTGATGTGAAAGCCCACGGCTCAACCGTGGAGGGTCATTGGAAACTGGGAGACTTGAGTGCAGAAGAGGAAAGTGGAATTCCATGTGTAGCGGTGAAATGCGTAGAGATATGGAGGAACACCAGTGGCGAAGGCGACTTTCTGGTCTGCAACTGACACTGAGGCGCGAAAGCGTGGGGAGCAAACAGGATTAGATACCCTGGTAGTCCACGCCGTAAACGATGAGTGCTAAGTGTTAGAGGGTTTCCGCCCTTTAGTGCTGAAGTTAACGCATTAAGCACTCCGCCTGGGGAGTACGGCCGCAAGGCTGAAACTCAAAGGAATTGACGGGGGCCCGCACAAGCGGTGGAGCATGTGGTTTAATTCGAAGCAACGCGAAGAACCTTACCAGGTCTTGACATCCTCTGACAACCCTAGAGATAGGGCTTCTCCTTCGGGAGCAGAGTGACAGGTGGTGCATGGTTGTCGTCAGCTCGTGTCGTGAGATGTTGGGTTAAGTCCCGCAACGAGCGCAACCCTTGATCTTAGTTGCCATCATTAAGTTGGGCACTCTAAGGTGACTGCCGGTGACAAACCGGAGGAAGGTGGGGATGACGTCAAATCATCATGCCCCTTATGACCTGGGCTACACACGTGCTACAATGGACGGTACAAAGAGTCGCAAGACCGCGAGGTGGAGCTAATCTCATAAAACCGTTCTCAGTTCGGATTGTAGGCTGCAACTCGCCTACATGAAGCTGGAATCGCTAGTAATCGCGGATCAGCATGCCGCGGTGAATACGTTCCCGGGCCTTGTACACACCGCCCGTCACACCACGAGAGTTTGTAACACCCGAAGTCGGTGGGGTAACCTTTTTGGAGCCAGCCGCCTAAGGTGGGACAGATGATTGGGGTGAAGTCGTAACAAGGTAGCCGTATCGGAAGGTGCGGCTGGATCACCTCCTTTCTATGGAGAATTGATGAACGCTGTTCATCAATATAAGTTTCCGTGTTTCGTTTTGTTCAGTTTTGAGAGAACTATCTCTCGAAAATATATGTTCTTTGAAAACTAGATAACAGTGTAGCTCATATTTTTTTAATTTTGGTTAAGTTAGAAAGGGCGCACGGTGGATGCCTTGACACTAGGAGTCGATGAAGGACGGGACTAACACCGATATGCTTCGGGGAGCTGTAAGTAAGCTTTGATCCGGAGATTTCCGAATGGGGAAACCCACCATACGTAATGGTATGGTATCTTTATCTGAATACATAGGGTAAAGAAGACAGACCCAGGGAACTGAAACATCTAAGTACCTGGAGGAAGAGAAAGCAAATGCGATTTCCTGAGTAGCGGCGAGCGAAACGGAATCTAGCCCAAACCAAGAGGCTTGCCTCTTGGGGTTGTAGGACATTCTATACGGAGTTACAAAGGAACGAGGTAGACGAAGCAGCCTGGAAAGGCTCGTCATAGAAGGTAACAACCCTGTAGTTGAAACTTCGTTCCCTCTTGAATGTATCCTGAGTACGGCGGAACACGTGAAATTCCGTCGGAATCCGGGAGGACCATCTCCCAAGGCTAAATACTACCTAGTGATCGATAGTGAACCAGTACCGTGAGGGAAAGGTGAAAAGCACCCCGGAAGGGGAGTGAAAGAGATCCTGAAACCGTGTGCCTACAAATAGTCAGAGCCCGTTAACGGGTGATGGCGTGCCTTTTGTAGAATGAACCGGCGAGTTACGATCCCGTGCGAGGTTAAGCTGAAGAGGCGGAGCCGTAGCGAAAGCGAGTCTGAATAGGGCGTTTAGTACGTGGTCGTAGACCCGAAACCAGGTGATCTACCCATGTCCAGGGTGAAGTTCAGGTAACACTGAATGGAGGCCCGAACCCACGCACGTTGAAAAGTGCGGGGATGAGGTGTGGGTAGCGGAGAAATTCCAATCGAACCTGGAGATAGCTGGTTCTCCCCGAAATAGCTTTAGGGCTAGCCTCAAGTGTGAGAGTCTTGGAGGTAGAGCACTGATTGAACTAGGGGTCCTCATCGGATTACCGAATTCAGTCAAACTCCGAATGCCAATGACTTATCCTTGGGAGTCAGACTGCGAGTGATAAGATCCGTAGTCAAAAGGGAAACAGCCCAGACCGCCAGCTAAGGTCCCAAAGTGTGTATTAAGTGGAAAAGGATGTGGAGTTGCTTAGACAACTAGGATGTTGGCTTAGAAGCAGCCACCATTTAAAGAGTGCGTAATAGCTCACTAGTCGAGTGACTCTGCGCCGAAAATGTACCGGGGCTAAATACACCACCGAAGCTGCGGATTGATACCTATGGTATCAGTGGTAGGGGAGCGTTCTAAGTGCTGTGAAGTCAGATCGTAAGGACTGGTGGAGCGCTTAGAAGTGAGAATGCCGGTATGAGTAGCGAAAGACGGGTGAGAATCCCGTCCACCGAATGCCTAAGGTTTCCTGAGGAAGGCTCGTCCGCTCAGGGTTAGTCAGGACCTAAGCCGAGGCCGACAGGCGTAGGCGATGGACAACAGGTTGATATTCCTGTACCACCTCTTTATCGTTTGAGCAATGGAGGGACGCAGAAGGATAGAAGAAGCGTGCGATTGGTTGTGCACGTCCAAGCAGTTAGGCTGGTAAGTAGGCAAATCCGCTTACCGCAAAGGCTGAGCTGTGATGGGGAAGCTCCTTATGGAGCGAAGTCTTTGATTCCCCGCTGCCAAGAAAAGCTTCTAGCGAGATAAAAGGTGCCTGTACCGCAAACCGACACAGGTAGGCGAGGAGAGAATCCTAAGGTGTGCGAGAGAACTCTGGTTAAGGAACTCGGCAAAATGACCCCGTAACTTCGGGAGAAGGGGTGCTTTCTTAACGGAAAGCCGCAGTGAATAGGCCCAAGCGACTGTTTAGCAAAAACACAGGTCTCTGCGAAGCCGTAAGGCGAAGTATAGGGGCTGACACCTGCCCGGTGCTGGAAGGTTAAGGAGAGGGGTTAGCGCAAGCGAAGCTCTGAACTGAAGCCCCAGTAAACGGCGGCCGTAACTATAACGGTCCTAAGGTAGCGAAATTCCTTGTCGGGTAAGTTCCGACCCGCACGAAAGGTGTAACGATTTGGGCACTGTCTCAACCAGAGACTCGGTGAAATTATAGTACCTGTGAAGATGCAGGTTACCCGCGACAGGACGGAAAGACCCCGTGGAGCTTTACTGTAGCCTGATATTGAATTTTGGTACAGCTTGTACAGGATAGGCGGGAGCCTTTGAAGCCGGAGCGCTAGCTTCGGTGGAGGCGCTGGTGGGATACCGCCCTGGCTGTATTGAAATTCTAACCTACGGGTCTTATCGACCCGGGAGACAGTGTCAGGTGGGCAGTTTGACTGGGGCGGTCGCCTCCTAAAAAGTAACGGAGGCGCCCAAAGGTTCCCTCAGAATGGTTGGAAATCATTCGTAGAGTGCAAAGGCATAAGGGAGCTTGACTGCGAGACCTACAAGTCGAGCAGGGACGAAAGTCGGGCTTAGTGATCCGGTGGTTCCGCATGGAAGGGCCATCGCTCAACGGATAAAAGCTACCCCGGGGATAACAGGCTTATCTCCCCCAAGAGTCCACATCGACGGGGAGGTTTGGCACCTCGATGTCGGCTCATCGCATCCTGGGGCTGTAGTCGGTCCCAAGGGTTGGGCTGTTCGCCCATTAAAGCGGTACGCGAGCTGGGTTCAGAACGTCGTGAGACAGTTCGGTCCCTATCCGTCGTGGGCGTAGGAAATTTGAGAGGAGCTGTCCTTAGTACGAGAGGACCGGGATGGACGCACCGCTGGTGTACCAGTTGTTCTGCCAAGGGCATAGCTGGGTAGCTATGTGCGGAAGGGATAAGTGCTGAAAGCATCTAAGCATGAAGCCCCCCTCAAGATGAGATTTCCCATAGCGTTAAGCTAGTAAGATCCCTGAAAGATGATCAGGTTGATAGGTTCGAGGTGGAAGCATGGTGACATGTGGAGCTGACGAATACTAATAGATCGAGGACTTAACCATATAATATGAAGCAAATGTTATCTAGTTTTGAAGGAATATACCTTCATAAGTCTGGTAATGATGGCAGAGAGGTCACACCCGTTCCCATACCGAACACGGAAGTTAAGCTCTCTAGCGCCGATGGTAGTTGGGACTTTGTCCCTGTGAGAGTAGGACGTTGCCAGGCTTTATTATCATCGCGGGGTGGAGCAGTCTGGTAGCTCGTCGGGCTCATAACCCGAAGGTCGCAGGTTCAAATCCTGTCCCCGCAACCAAATGGTCCCGTGGTGTAGTGGTTAACATGCCTGCCTGTCACGCAGGAGATCGCCGGTTCGACCCCGGTCGGGACCGCCACTTATATAATATAAAGAACGAAACAATATGTTTCGTGTTTTTTTATTTACTCTAATTAAACTTATAAGACAGTCAATCTTATCCTTAGGACAACTCCTAAGGTCTTTTTTATATAATCGAAACTGAAACAAAAATAAAAAATCTGTATAATAAAGAGCAGGGAATACTAACAGTAAGGTAGGTGAAACCTTTGAATAAATATGAAATAACAACAATGTCTTCAGAAGAAACGCAGAATTTATCAGAAAAGCTTGGACAATTAGTTCAGGCGCAGGATGTTTTGATTTTAGAAGGAGACTTAGGTGCAGGTAAGACAACATTTACAAAAGGTCTTGCAAAAGGTCTTGGTGTAAAACGTGTTGTGAATAGCCCAACGTTCAATATTATTAAAGAATACAAAGGACGATTACCGCTTTATCATATGGATGTATACCGCCTAGCGGAGAGCGAAGAAGATTTAGGGTTTGATGAATATTTTTATGGTCAAGGTGTAACAGTGGTGGAGTGGGCGCATTTAATAGAGTCTTTTTTACCACTTTCACTTTTAAAAATCAGTTTATTCCACACGGGGGATAGTACAAGAAAAATTGTATTAGAGCCGAGCGGAGAACGTTATATTAGATTATGTGAGGAGCTATTACAAAATGAAAGTACTAGCAATTGATACTTCTAACTATGTAATGGGAGTTTCTCTTATTGATGGAAATATGGTTGTGGGAGAAATCATTACAAATTTAACAAAAAATCACTCTGTGCGTCTAATGCCAGCAGTAGAGCAACTTTTACAAGAATGTAATGTGAAACCAAAAGAATTAAATAAAATCGTTGTAGCAGCTGGTCCAGGCTCTTATACAGGTGTTCGTATTGGTGTAACAGTAGCAAAAACATTAGCTTGGTCATTGCAAATTCCGATTGTTGGTGTATCAAGTTTAGAAGTGCTGGCAGCAAACGGAATAAATTTCCCAGGGTATATTTGTCCGTTATTTGATGGTCGTCGTCAGCAAATTTATACGGGATTGTATACATATAGAGAACAAAAGTTGCAATCTGTGAAAGAGGATCGTATTATTCTCATTGCCGATTGGTTACAAATGTTAAAAGAGATAGGACAACCTATTTTATTTATCGGAAATGATGTAGAACAGCATAAAGATACAATTGTAGAACACTTAGGAGATCAAGCAGTATTTGCCCCGCTGACGAAACATAATCCACGCCCAAGTGAATTAGCTTTCTTGGGCTTACAGAAAGAAGAGCAATCTGTGCATACATTCGTTCCAAGTTACCTTCGTTTGGCAGAAGCAGAGGCAAAATGGTTAGAAAGTCAAACGAAATAGGGGTTTTATGAATGAACATTACATTTAGAAATATGAAGGAAGAGGATATTCCGCAAATTGTTGCGATTGAAGAAGCTTCATTTGCGACTCCTTGGACTGCCGAAGCATTTGAACGAGAATTAAAAATGAATGAGTATGCACACTACGTTGTACTGGAAACAGAGGAAGGAATTCTAGGTTATTGCGGACTTTGGGTCGTTCTTGATGAATCACATATTACGAACATTGCGGTATTACCACAATACCGTGGTCAAAGGCTCGGAGAAGTGTTATTACAAGAAGTAATGAACAAAGCGAGAGCTCTTGGAGCAAATACGATGACACTTGAAGTGCGTGTTTCAAATGAAGTTGCAAAAAAGTTATATCGGAAATTTGGTTTTCAAAATGGCGGAATTCGCAAAAGATACTATACAGACAATTATGAAGATGGTCTTGTAATGTGGGTGAACTTATGATGAAAAAAGATACAATTATACTGGGTATTGAAACAAGCTGTGATGAAACAGCTGTAGCAGTTGTGAAAAATGGACGAGAAATTTTAGCGAACATTGTAGCTTCGCAAATTGAAAGTCATAAACGTTTTGGCGGGGTTGTTCCGGAAATTGCATCTCGTCACCATGTGGAACAAATAACGGTTGTATTAGAAGAAGCGTTAAAAGAAGCGCAAATTACGTTTGAAGATATTGATGCAATTGCTGTTACAGAGGGGCCAGGCCTTGTTGGGGCATTGTTAATTGGTGTGAATGCAGCAAAAGCGGTAGCTTTTGCACATGGTATCCCGTTGGTTGGCGTGCATCATATTGCTGGTCATATTTATGCAAATCGCTTAGTACAAGAACTGCAGTTTCCATTATTGTCTCTCGTTGTATCTGGTGGACATACAGAGCTTGTTTATATGAAAGAGCATGGTTCATTTGAAGTAATTGGCGAAACAAGAGATGATGCTGCAGGAGAAGCATACGACAAGGTGGCACGTACGTTATCATTGCCATATCCAGGTGGACCGCACATTGATCGTCTTGCCCATGAAGGAGAGCCGACAATCGATCTGCCTCGTGCATGGCTGGAACCAGATTCTTATGATTTTAGTTTTAGTGGTTTAAAATCCGCAGTTATTAACACTGTGCATAACGCTAAGCAGCGCGGAGAGGAACTAACACCTGAAGATTTAGCTGCAAGTTTTCAGGCAAGTGTAATTGATGTGTTAGTAACAAAAACAGTACGAGCAGCGGAGGAGTATGGCGTGAAGCAAGTGCTTCTTGCTGGAGGAGTTGCGGCAAATAAAGGATTGCGGGCTCGACTAGAAGAGGAGTTTGCAAATAAAAACGATATAGAGCTTATTATTCCACCGTTATCTTTATGCACAGATAACGCTGCTATGATTGCTGCAGCTGGTACGATTGCATATGAGCAAGGAAAGAGGGCAACATTAGCATTAAATGCAAATCCTGGGTTGGATATTGAATCATAGTTATTCCGCGTTTAATGAGACACTGAATTTTCGACTCTCGTTAAAGAAGATAAGTTTAGTTAAATGTTAGTGGGGCCACAGATGAAAGTTTCACTTTATACACATAATTAACCACAACCTGTGGATAAAACCTATATTATCTGTTGATAATATAGGTTTTTTTGTGAGTATAAACTGTGGATAAATATTATTTTATTTGTGGATAATGTGGAAAAATTAATATTTAGCTTGATAATATGAAATTGAATATGTGAATAACACTGTGGATAAATAAAAAGGTCAGCGTAACTGCTAACCTTTTTATTTTTATATTTGTAATTCTTCCCATTCTTCCATACATGCTTCTAATTGTTCTTGTAGTGTTTGTTTTTCTGCTGTAATATCACTTGCTCTTTCGTAATCAGCATATACTTCAGGCAGACAAAGTTGTTCTTCTAATGTAGCGATTTGCTCTTCCATTGCAGCAATGTTTTCTTCTAATTCCTCAATTCTACGCGTACGTTGGCGCTCTTGCTTTTTACGTTCTTTTTCTTCAATATAATTTAATTTTTCTTGCGCCACTTGTTTTTGTGCAGGTTTATTCGTTTCTTGTTCTTCAAGTTCTGCCCGCTCTAACATTTCATTTTTCTTTTCTATATAATAATCGTAATCGCCTAGATATTCCGCTGCCCCGTCTGTTGACAATTCAATAACTTTTGTGGCGATGCGATTAATGAAATAGCGGTCATGAGAAACAAATAAAATAGTTCCTGGAAAATCAATAAGAGCATTTTCTAATATTTCTTTACTACTTAAGTCTAAATGGTTTGTCGGTTCATCTAAAATAAGTACATTTGATTTTTGCATCATAAGTTTTGCAAGAGCTAAACGTGCTTTTTGTCCACCACTTAAAGAAGAGACTGGCTTTAAAACATCATCACCAGAAAATAAAAAGTTTCCAAGTACTGTGCGGATTTCTTTTTCTGGTTGCAGCGGGTAATCATCCCAAAGTTCATCTAATACGCGTTTTGATGATGTTAAGTTTGCTTGTTCTTGGTCATAATATCCAATAGAAACGTTAGAGCCGAATGAAAAACTGCCGTTTAAAGGACGAAGTTTATCCACAAGAGATTTTAATAAAGTGGATTTTCCGATTCCATTTGGACCTACAAGTGCAACACTATCACCTCTCGTTAATTGGAAATGAATGTGCTCAATGATTGGCTCGTTATTATAACCAATTGTGATATTTTTTACTTGTAGTACATCATTTCCACTTTGCCTATCGATATCAAAGTGGAAAGAAGCAGATTTTGTATCACCGAGTGGTTTTGTCATAAGCTCCATACGATTTAATTGTTTTTGGCGACTTTGTGCCCGTTTTGTTGTGGAAGCGCGGGCGATATTTTTTTGAATGAAGTCTTGTAACTTTGTGACTTCTTCTTGCTGTTTCTCATAACGCTTCATCTCTTGTTCGTATAGCGATGCTTTAAGTTCTAAATACTTACTGTAGTTCCCCGTGTATTTTCGACTTTGTTTATTAGAGATTTCATACACCTGTGTTACGAGTTTATCTAGAAAGTATCGATCGTGTGAAACGATTAAAATAGCACCAGGATAGCCTTGTAAATATTGTTCCAGCCACGTTAATGTATCGATATCTAAATGGTTGGTTGGCTCATCCAAAATAAGCAAATCTGGTTTTGTTAATAATAATTTGCCAAGAGCTAAACGGGTTTTTTGCCCACCACTTAAAGTGGAGATTGTAGTTCCGTGTGTCTCAGAAGGAAAGCCAAGTCCGCTTAAAACAGAGCGAATATCAGCTTCGTATTGGTAGCCGCCTTTATTTTTATAATCTAATTGCAGGCGATCATACTCTGCTAACAATCTTTCATGTACAGTGACATTTGTGAAATTTTCTTCTTTCCCCATTTCTTGTTCTAGCCTTCGGAGTTCTTTCTCCATGCGTTGCAAGTCGAGAAATACCGTTAGCATTTCATCCCAAATGGTTAATGATGTTTCAAGACCAGTGTGCTGTGCTAAGTAACCGATAGATACATCTTTCGGTTTAATAATTTCTCCGCTGTCATGGGACAGTTCTCCCGCAATAATCTTTAATAATGTAGACTTTCCAGCGCCGTTACGGCCGACAAGTGCAATGCGATCACGCGTCTGTACCTCTAGCTTAATGTTTGAAAGAATCACTTCAGCGGCGTATAACTTGGAAAGGTTATTCACTTGTAGTAGAATCAATGTTTTCACCTCAAATAATTTCTTAACTTTGCCATGATTATATTTCTCAATCATACTAAAAATAGTGTATAGTTGAACATAATAGAGAAGTTCTCTCTCTATTATACAGGGAAAACTTTCAATGCTAAACTTCCGTACATGTTTCAATCACTTGAACAGATAGGAAGAGAGGAGGGGGTTGCATGGAGCAGCCTAAAATTCCGCAGGCGACTGCCAAAAGATTGCCTCTATACTATCGATTTATCCAAAACTTATCGTTATCTGGTAAGCAACGCGTATCATCTGCAGAATTAAGTGAAGCGGTGAAAGTGGATTCGGCGACGATTCGAAGAGATTTTTCATACTTTGGGGCATTAGGGAAAAAGGGATACGGCTATAACGTAAATTATTTATTGTCGTTTTTCCGTGAAACACTTGATCAAGATGATGTAACGCGTGTAGCACTAATAGGGGTAGGTAATTTAGGGACAGCTTTCTTACATTACAATTTTACGAAAAATAATAATACAAAAATTGAGATGGCATTTGACGTTGATGAAGAGAAAGTTGGAAAAGAAATCGGAGGAATTCCAGTATATCATCTGGATGAATTAGAAGAGAAATTATCCGATGATATAAAAGTGGCAATATTAACAGTACCTGCTTCTGTTGCACAAGCTGTAGCAGATCGCTTATCGCATACTGGTATACAAGGTGTTTTAAACTTTACACCTGCTAGGTTAAATATATTAGAACATATTCGAATTCATCATATCGATTTAGCGGTAGAATTACAAACGCTTGTGTACTTTTTAAAAAATTACCCACAATAAAAACGCAGGAATTCCCTGCGTTTTTATTATTTCTTCATACTACCTTTTTTCGGTTTAGAAAAAAGAAGGCGAAGTGCCAAATTAAAATCAACTGTTGCCATTATAGCGAGTAATATTGTATAAAAGTTCCAAATTGTATCTTCAACACTTGTAATTGCTAAGTATGTAAAAATACACCCAAGAAGAAAATACAAAGTTGCCATAACAAATGGTGAAGTTCGCATGTTTAAAATCCCCCGATGAATCCTTGCAATTTTTCAGCTTTTTCTATGTATGGGTGAAGTACAAATGTAATTAGCATAACATTTGTATTCATCATAACATGAGCCATAATAGGTACAATAATTCGTTTTGTTTTTACATATAAAAATGAAAAAACAAGCCCCATGGAAATATACACTAATAAATGTGTAGGGTCAAAATGAATTAAAGCAAATATAAGTGAACTCACAATTGCTGCGATAAAGAAGTTATATCGTTTATATAGTGTTCCAAATAGAATCTTTCTAAATACAATTTCTTCAAGAATGGGAGCGAATATAGAAGAAACAATCATAAATAATGGAGCAGCTTTTATAATCTCGATAATGTTTTGTGTATTTTCAGATTCAGGTTTAACTTTAAAAATTTGTGTTTCAATTGTGCCAGCAATTACTTGGGCAAATAAAGCAAGAAAAACCCCCAAAATAATCCATCCTATTGTAGCGGGAATGTTTGTTCTTTCCCGATCCCATTTTTCTGATTGTGTATCGTTGCGTAATATCAGAAGGATAATAATAAGAGCAACAAAGAAGCTAATTATTCCCCAATGTGCAGTTGCCAATTGAACCTCTTCTTGAAAGCTCCTGTTTCCATTGTTGTATATTCCGCTTTTTAAAAGGAGCCACCCTCCAATTACACCTGATAATTGCATTAAAATATATGTAACAACAACCCACCAGTATTGTCTCTTCAATTTCGTAACTCCTTTTTAAATTTTTTGTAATGAAAAAGGAAAATGCTCTATCCATAGAGAAAACAACTTATGGCATCTTCTTATTGTAACATAGGAGAAGAGGGAAAAACGATGGAATATCAAATAGAATCTTCTATCAGTGCCGATCTTCCATGAAGCCAAGGATTTATATTATTGCGCTACCCATCAGGTAAAGAAGAGAAGCTTATGGAAAGACTGAAGAGGATGTAAAATAGTTTTCCGAAAAATTACGTTTTTTCACTTGCAAAAGAAAATGAGATTCTTTATTATAATAAGTGTGTTAGCACTCTAAGTGTTTGAGTGCTAATAAACATAAAATTTACATAGTAAATTGAGGAGGTTATTGTTCATGCTAAAGCCATTAGGTGATCGCGTTGTAATTGAACTTGTTCAAGCAGAAGAAAAAACAGCAAGTGGTATCGTATTACCAGACACTGCAAAAGAAAAACCACAAGAAGGTAAGGTAGTGGCAGTTGGTACTGGTCGTGTGCTTGAAAATGGTGAGCGTGTTGCTTTAGAGTTAGCTGTAGGCGATCGTATTATCTTCTCAAAATATGCAGGTACTGAAGTAAAATACGAAGGTGCAGAATACTTAATTTTACGTGAAAGCGACATTTTAGCAGTTATCAGTTAATTATATAAATCTTTAAAAATTCAAGGGGGTCAAATATTATGGCAAAAGATATTAAATTTAGTGAAGAAGCACGTCGTTCGATGCTTCGCGGTGTCGACACTCTTGCAAACGCAGTAAAAGTTACGCTTGGACCAAAAGGTCGTAACGTTGTACTTGAGAAAAAATTCGGTTCTCCGCTTATTACAAATGACGGTGTAACAATTGCAAAAGAAATCGAATTAGAAGATGCATTTGAAAATATGGGTGCAAAACTAGTAGCAGAAGTTGCTAGCAAAACAAATGATGTAGCTGGTGATGGAACGACAACTGCAACTGTATTAGCACAAGCAATGATTCGTGAAGGTTTAAAGAACGTAACAGCTGGTGCGAACCCAATGGGTCTTCGTAAAGGTATTGAAAAAGCTACTGTAGCAGCAATTGAAGAATTAAAAACGATTTCTAAACCAATCGAAGGTAAATCTTCTATCGCACAAGTAGCTGCTATTTCTGCTGCTGACGAAGAAGTAGGACAATTAATTGCAGAAGCAATGGAGCGTGTTGGTAACGACGGCGTTATTACATTAGAAGAATCTAAAGGATTCACAACAGAATTAGATGTAGTAGAAGGTATGCAGTTCGACCGTGGATATGCTTCTCCTTACATGATTACTGATTCTGATAAAATGGAAGCTGTTCTTGATAACCCATTTATCTTAATTACTGATAAAAAGGTTTCTAGCATTCAAGAAATCTTACCAGTATTAGAGCAAGTGGTACAACAAGGTAAACCACTTCTTATCATCTCTGAAGACGTAGAAGGCGAAGCGTTAGCTACATTAGTAGTAAATAAACTTCGTGGTACATTCAACGTAGTAGCTGTTAAAGCTCCTGGCTTTGGTGATCGTCGTAAAGCGATGCTAGAAGATATCGCTATCTTAACTGGCGGTGAAGTAATTACAGAAGAATTAGGCCGCGACTTAAAATCTGCAACTATCGCATCTTTAGGACGTGCTAGCAAAATTGTTGTAACGAAAGAAAATACAACAATTGTTGAAGGTGTAGGAAATACAGAACAAATCGAAGCTCGCATTGGTCAAATTCGTGCGCAGTTAGAAGAAACAACTTCTGAGTTCGATCGTGAAAAATTACAAGAGCGTCTTGCTAAACTAGCAGGTGGCGTAGCTGTAATTAAAGTAGGTGCAGCAACTGAAACTGAATTGAAAGAGCGCAAACTTCGCATTGAAGATGCACTTAACTCAACTCGTGCAGCAGTAGAAGAAGGTATTGTAGCAGGTGGTGGTACTGCACTTATGAACGTATATGCTAAAGTAGCTGGTATTACAGCTGAAGGTGATGAAGCAACAGGTATTAACATCGTACTTCGTGCGTTAGAAGAACCAGTTCGTCAAATCGCAATCAATGCTGGTCTAGAAGGATCTGTTGTTGTAGAACGCTTAAAAGGTGAAAAAGTAGGCGTTGGTTTCAACGCAGCAACAGGCGAATGGGTAAACATGCTTGAGTCTGGTATCGTAGATCCAACGAAAGTAACTCGTTCTGCTCTTCAAAATGCAGCATCTGTTGCAGCAATGTTCTTAACAACTGAAGCAGTTGTTGCTGACAAACCAGAACCAGCTGGTGCTGCTGGAATGCCTGACATGGGCGGCATGGGCATGGGCGGTATGGGCGGCATGATGTAATTTCATGCGCCGCGAAACATCCATCTCTTTATAGAGATGGATGTTTTTTGTTCTATAAGCAGTAAAATATAAAGTGAAACTTCCATCAGTGGTTTTTTTCATCCCCACTGATGGTTAGTTGAACCAATCGGGCTTTTACGGGCAGTTGTCCCCCGCTTATCTTCCTCGCTTCTCTCTAAAACTTGAGGTGGGAGGCTTACTGCCCGTTAATGCGGGATAAAAAAGATAGGTGTTTCGGGAAACTGTCTATAAGATGTTGACTCGTTCGAATAACTGTTAGTGAAGCTGGGGTTGAAGGAAGTTTCTCTATACAGGAAAATAATTTCTGTAGAATTTTGTCGCTTTCTCTCTTGACCGTATTCATACTTCATTGTTAGAATCTAGGAAGATAATATAAAGTATTCCTTCATATATCCTCAATAATATGGATTGAGAGTCTCTACCGGGTTACCGTAAACAACCTGACTATGAAGGCAGTGTGTCTATGTTTATAAGGAACGGATTCCTTTATAGGGCTAGACTCCTGCCTTTTCTTTGTTATGAGACTGAGGGCAGGGGACTGGCTTTTTTTATTATATTGGTAATTGTTTTTACCAAATTGGTGAAAATGTTTATATACAGAACTATGGGGTGATTATTTTGAAGAAACAGCACGATACGATTATCGTTTTAGATTTTGGAAGTCAGTACAACCAGTTAATTGCACGTCGCATTCGTGAGTTTGGCGTGTATAGTGAACTTCATCCGCATACAATTACAGCAGAAGAAATTAAAGCGATGAATCCAAAAGGAATTATTTTCTCTGGTGGACCAAACAGTGTATATGGCGAAAGTGCCTTCCACTGTGACGAAAAAATCTTTGACTTAGGCTTACCGATCTTCGGTATTTGCTACGGCATGCAATTAATGACAAAGCACTTTGGTGGAAAAGTAGAACGTGCAAACCATCGTGAGTACGGAAAAGCAGTATTAAAAGTAGAGAATCAATCGAAATTATATACAAACCTTCCAGAAGAACAAGTTGTTTGGATGAGTCATGGTGACTTAGTAACAGGCTTACCAGAAGGCTTTGTAGTAGATGCAACAAGTGAGTCTTGCCCAATTGCTGGTATGAGCAATGAAGCGCAAAACTTATACGGCGTACAATTCCACCCGGAAGTACGTCACTCTGAGCACGGTAATGATTTAATTAAGAACTTTGTATTCGGTGTATGTGGATGTTCTGAAGGCTGGAATATGGAGAACTTCATTGAAGTAGAATTAGAAAAGATTCGTGAAACAGTTGGCGACAAAAAAGTACTATGTGCACTTAGCGGTGGTGTAGACTCTTCTGTTGTAGCTGTATTAATTCATAAAGCAATCGGTGATCAACTAACATGTATTTTCGTTGACCATGGCTTACTTCGTAAAGGAGAAGCTGAAGGGGTTATGAAAACATTTAGTGAAGGCTTCCACATGAACGTTATTAAAGTGGATGCGCAAGAACGATTCATGAGCAAATTAAAAGGCGTTGAAGATCCAGAACAAAAACGCAAAATCATCGGTAACGAATTTATTTATGTATTCGATGATGAAGCATCTAAATTAGAAGGAATGGACTTCTTAGCACAAGGTACACTGTACACTGATATTATTGAAAGTGGTACAGCAACTGCACAAACAATTAAGTCTCATCATAACGTTGGTGGACTTCCAGAAGATATGCAATTTAAATTAATTGAACCATTAAATACATTATTTAAAGATGAAGTACGTGCGTTAGGATCCGAACTAGGAATTCCAGATGAAATCGTATGGCGTCAACCATTCCCAGGTCCAGGTCTTGGTATTCGTGTATTAGGTGAAATTACAGAAGAAAAACTAGAAATCGTTCGTGAATCTGATGCGATCTTACGCGAAGAAATCAAAAAAGCCGGTTTAGACCGTGAAGTTTGGCAATATTTCACTGCACTTCCTGGCATGCGCAGCGTAGGTGTTATGGGTGACGAGCGTACGTATGATTACACAGTAGGTATTCGTGCAGTAACATCTATCGATGGTATGACAGCAGACTGGGCACGTATTCCTTGGGACGTATTAGAGAAAATCTCTGTACGTATCGTAAACGAAGTAAAACACGTGAACCGTATCGTGTATGATATAACAAGTAAGCCACCAGCAACAATTGAGTGGGAATAAAGTGAATTTCATGATATAGAAGACGATCCATCTATACCTTGATGTGTAGATGGATCGTCTTTTTTGTTTTTATACGAACGAAATTTAGTTTTAAATAAAAAACGTTCGTTTTTCGTTTGACATTTAGATGAATACGAGTTACTATGAGTATGTAATTAATAATAAAAGTGAATATTACAGCCGTCGTATAATATCGGGGATATGGCCCGAAAGTTTCTACCTAGCTACCGTAAATGGCTTGACTACGAGGCGTTTTAATATAAAGGTAAGGGATCATTGCCTTTGTTTACAGACGCTTCCATGTATATGCAATGGAAGCCTTTTTTATTTTTATAGATAAAAGAGGGGCTAGGAAGAGTTACGATGAGCAATCATATAACGGGGGAAACATAGAATGAAACGTTACTTTCAGTTCGATGAGCTCGGAACAAATTATAAAACAGAGTTCATTGCAGGGTTAACAACATTTTTATCTATGGCATATGTGTTATTCGTCAATCCTGCTACGTTGTCGCTTAGCCACGTTAAGGGACTACCGGCAGGAACAGGAATGGATCCAGGTGCAGTGTTTGTTGCAACTGCTTTAGCAGCAGCAATTGGATCACTAATTATGGGGATTTTTGCAAAGTACCCAATCGCATTAGCACCGGGAATGGGGATTAATGCTTTCTTTGCTTATACAGCTGTATTAACAATGGGGATTCCGTGGCAAACAGCGATTGCTGGGACGCTAGTATCAGGTATTCTTTTTATCATTCTTACAGCTTCCGGCATTCGTGAAAAAATTATTAACGCAATTCCAACAGAATTAAAGTTTGCAGTAGCAGCTGGAATTGGATTGTTCATCGCATTTCTTGGTTTTCAAAATGCAGGGATTATTGTAAATAATGATGCTGTACTTGTTGGTTTAGGTGATTTAACAAAAGGAACAACATTACTCGCTATTTTTGGTGTAGTTGCAATTGTTATTTTAATGACAAGAAAAGTTAATGGAGCAGTGTTTTATGGGATGGTGCTTACAGCAATCGTTGGTGTGGCGACAGGATTAATTGACGCACCAAAGGAGATTGTTGGTGCAGTTCCAAGCTTGAAGCCAACGTTTGGAGTTGCTCTTCAACATATTGGTGACATTTTCACTCCTAAAATGCTTGTTGTTATTTTAACTTTCTTCTTTATCGATTTCTTTGATACAGCAGGAACACTTGTTGCAGTTGCCAATCAAGCTGGCTTAATGAAAGATAATAAATTACCACGTGCAGGAAGAGCATTAATCTCTGATGCGATTGCAACTGTAATCGGAGCAATACTTGGTACATCTACAACGACGTCTTATATTGAATCCTCTGCAGGGGTAGCAGCAGGAGGACGTTCTGGATTTACAGCAGTTGTAACGGCAGGTTTTTTCTTATTAGCACTTTTCTTTTCACCATTATTAAGTGTAGTAACACCATCCGTAACAGCACCGGCTTTAATTATTGTAGGGGTTTTGATGGTCTCATCATTAGGAGAAATTGATTGGAAGAAATTTGAAACTGCAGTACCGGCATTCTTTACAATTATTGCAATGCCGCTCACATATAGTATTGCAACAGGGATTGCGATTGGTTTTATCTTTTATCCAATTACAATGGTTGTAAGTGGTCGTCGTAAAGAGATTCATCCAATTATGTATGTACTGGGAGTTTTATTCGTACTGTATTTTGTCTACGTTCGTCAATAAAAGGGGTTTTTTGAAAGGACTAGGAGGGGATGCCTAGTCCTTTTTTGCATCTTTAGGAGTTTTTATAATAAACGTATAGAAAAAGAGAAAAATAGGTTGTATGAGTTCCGGGCACCACTTACGTTTATTATGGATTTTTATTTACTGCGTGATTATTCGATTCATAGTTTCTTTAACAATTATAATAAGAAAGATAAATCAAAACTTCCATCAGTAGTAGAGAGCTTTACCCCTCAATGATGGTTAGTTGAACTAATCGGGCTACCCACCTTCTTCGCTTTTCTCAGAATCTTGAGGTGGGGGGACTGCCCGTTAATGCGGGATAAATAAACCTTTTTATATTTTCTTAGAAAAACATATTGACGTTTAATATAAAAGAGTGTAATATTCTAGAAGTCGCTGATGCAACAGAGCAGAAAGCGAAAACGAAATGAAAAACTTAGTTGACATTGAAACACAAAGATGTTAACATAAGGAAGTCGCAATTGAGCGGCAAACAAGTTCTTTGAAAACTGAACGAAACAAACAACGTGAAACGTCAATTTTTATTTATGATGCTAGACAAACACTTTATTGGAGAGTTTGATCCTGGCTCAGGATGAACGCTGGCGGCGTGCCTAATACATGCAAGTCGAGCGAACCGATTAAGAGCTTGCTCTTAAGAAGTTAGCGGCGGACGGGTGAGTAACACGTAGGTAACCTGCCTATAAGACTGGGATAACTCCGGGAAACCGGGGCTAATACCGGATAACATTTTGCACCGCATGGTGCGAAATTGAAAGGCGGCTTCGGCTGTCACTTATAGATGGACCTGCGGCGCATTAGCTAGTTGGTGAGGTAACGGCTCACCAAGGCGACGATGCGTAGCCGACCTGAGAGGGTGATCGGCCACACTGGGACTGAGACACGGCCCAGACTCCTACGGGAGGCAGCAGTAGGGAATCTTCCGCAATGGACGAAAGTCTGACGGAGCAACGCCGCGTGAGCGATGAAGGCCTTCGGGTCGTAAAGCTCTGTTGTTAGGGAAGAACAAGTGCTAGTTGAATAAGCTGGCACCTTGACGGTACCTAACCAGAAAGCCACGGCTAACTACGTGCCAGCAGCCGCGGTAATACGTAGGTGGCAAGCGTTATCCGGAATTATTGGGCGTAAAGCGCGCGCAGGTGGTTTCTTAAGTCTGATGTGAAAGCCCACGGCTCAACCGTGGAGGGTCATTGGAAACTGGGAGACTTGAGTGCAGAAGAGGAAAGTGGAATTCCATGTGTAGCGGTGAAATGCGTAGAGATATGGAGGAACACCAGTGGCGAAGGCGACTTTCTGGTCTGCAACTGACACTGAGGCGCGAAAGCGTGGGGAGCAAACAGGATTAGATACCCTGGTAGTCCACGCCGTAAACGATGAGTGCTAAGTGTTAGAGGGTTTCCGCCCTTTAGTGCTGAAGTTAACGCATTAAGCACTCCGCCTGGGGAGTACGGCCGCAAGGCTGAAACTCAAAGGAATTGACGGGGGCCCGCACAAGCGGTGGAGCATGTGGTTTAATTCGAAGCAACGCGAAGAACCTTACCAGGTCTTGACATCCTCTGACAACCCTAGAGATAGGGCTTCTCCTTCGGGAGCAGAGTGACAGGTGGTGCATGGTTGTCGTCAGCTCGTGTCGTGAGATGTTGGGTTAAGTCCCGCAACGAGCGCAACCCTTGATCTTAGTTGCCATCATTAAGTTGGGCACTCTAAGGTGACTGCCGGTGACAAACCGGAGGAAGGTGGGGATGACGTCAAATCATCATGCCCCTTATGACCTGGGCTACACACGTGCTACAATGGACGGTACAAAGAGTCGCAAGACCGCGAGGTGGAGCTAATCTCATAAAACCGTTCTCAGTTCGGATTGTAGGCTGCAACTCGCCTACATGAAGCTGGAATCGCTAGTAATCGCGGATCAGCATGCCGCGGTGAATACGTTCCCGGGCCTTGTACACACCGCCCGTCACACCACGAGAGTTTGTAACACCCGAAGTCGGTGGGGTAACCTTTTTGGAGCCAGCCGCCTAAGGTGGGACAGATGATTGGGGTGAAGTCGTAACAAGGTAGCCGTATCGGAAGGTGCGGCTGGATCACCTCCTTTCTATGGAGAATTGATGAACGCTGTTCATCAATATAAGTTTCCGTGTTTCGTTTTGTTCAGTTTTGAGAGAACTATCTCTCGAAAATATATGTTCTTTGAAAACTAGATAACAGTGTAGCTCATATTTTTTTAATTTTGGTTAAGTTAGAAAGGGCGCACGGTGGATGCCTTGACACTAGGAGTCGATGAAGGACGGGACTAACACCGATATGCTTCGGGGAGCTGTAAGTAAGCTTTGATCCGGAGATTTCCGAATGGGGAAACCCACCATACGTAATGGTATGGTATCTTTATCTGAATACATAGGGTAAAGAAGACAGACCCAGGGAACTGAAACATCTAAGTACCTGGAGGAAGAGAAAGCAAATGCGATTTCCTGAGTAGCGGCGAGCGAAACGGAATCTAGCCCAAACCAAGAGGCTTGCCTCTTGGGGTTGTAGGACATTCTATACGGAGTTACAAAGGAACGAGGTAGACGAAGCAGCCTGGAAAGGCTCGTCATAGAAGGTAACAACCCTGTAGTTGAAACTTCGTTCCCTCTTGAATGTATCCTGAGTACGGCGGAACACGTGAAATTCCGTCGGAATCCGGGAGGACCATCTCCCAAGGCTAAATACTACCTAGTGATCGATAGTGAACCAGTACCGTGAGGGAAAGGTGAAAAGCACCCCGGAAGGGGAGTGAAAGAGATCCTGAAACCGTGTGCCTACAAATAGTCAGAGCCCGTTAACGGGTGATGGCGTGCCTTTTGTAGAATGAACCGGCGAGTTACGATCCCGTGCGAGGTTAAGCTGAAGAGGCGGAGCCGTAGCGAAAGCGAGTCTGAATAGGGCGTTTAGTACGTGGTCGTAGACCCGAAACCAGGTGATCTACCCATGTCCAGGGTGAAGTTCAGGTAACACTGAATGGAGGCCCGAACCCACGCACGTTGAAAAGTGCGGGGATGAGGTGTGGGTAGCGGAGAAATTCCAATCGAACCTGGAGATAGCTGGTTCTCCCCGAAATAGCTTTAGGGCTAGCCTCAAGTGTGAGAGTCTTGGAGGTAGAGCACTGATTGAACTAGGGGTCCTCATCGGATTACCGAATTCAGTCAAACTCCGAATGCCAATGACTTATCCTTGGGAGTCAGACTGCGAGTGATAAGATCCGTAGTCAAAAGGGAAACAGCCCAGACCGCCAGCTAAGGTCCCAAAGTGTGTATTAAGTGGAAAAGGATGTGGAGTTGCTTAGACAACTAGGATGTTGGCTTAGAAGCAGCCACCATTTAAAGAGTGCGTAATAGCTCACTAGTCGAGTGACTCTGCGCCGAAAATGTACCGGGGCTAAATACACCACCGAAGCTGCGGATTGATACCTATGGTATCAGTGGTAGGGGAGCGTTCTAAGTGCTGTGAAGTCAGATCGTAAGGACTGGTGGAGCGCTTAGAAGTGAGAATGCCGGTATGAGTAGCGAAAGACGGGTGAGAATCCCGTCCACCGAATGCCTAAGGTTTCCTGAGGAAGGCTCGTCCGCTCAGGGTTAGTCAGGACCTAAGCCGAGGCCGACAGGCGTAGGCGATGGACAACAGGTTGATATTCCTGTACCACCTCTTTATCGTTTGAGCAATGGAGGGACGCAGAAGGATAGAAGAAGCGTGCGATTGGTTGTGCACGTCCAAGCAGTTAGGCTGGTAAGTAGGCAAATCCGCTTACCGCAAAGGCTGAGCTGTGATGGGGAAGCTCCTTATGGAGCGAAGTCTTTGATTCCCCGCTGCCAAGAAAAGCTTCTAGCGAGATAAAAGGTGCCTGTACCGCAAACCGACACAGGTAGGCGAGGAGAGAATCCTAAGGTGTGCGAGAGAACTCTGGTTAAGGAACTCGGCAAAATGACCCCGTAACTTCGGGAGAAGGGGTGCTTTCTTAACGGAAAGCCGCAGTGAATAGGCCCAAGCGACTGTTTAGCAAAAACACAGGTCTCTGCGAAGCCGTAAGGCGAAGTATAGGGGCTGACACCTGCCCGGTGCTGGAAGGTTAAGGAGAGGGGTTAGCGCAAGCGAAGCTCTGAACTGAAGCCCCAGTAAACGGCGGCCGTAACTATAACGGTCCTAAGGTAGCGAAATTCCTTGTCGGGTAAGTTCCGACCCGCACGAAAGGTGTAACGATTTGGGCACTGTCTCAACCAGAGACTCGGTGAAATTATAGTACCTGTGAAGATGCAGGTTACCCGCGACAGGACGGAAAGACCCCGTGGAGCTTTACTGTAGCCTGATATTGAATTTTGGTACAGCTTGTACAGGATAGGCGGGAGCCTTTGAAGCCGGAGCGCTAGCTTCGGTGGAGGCGCTGGTGGGATACCGCCCTGGCTGTATTGAAATTCTAACCTACGGGTCTTATCGACCCGGGAGACAGTGTCAGGTGGGCAGTTTGACTGGGGCGGTCGCCTCCTAAAAAGTAACGGAGGCGCCCAAAGGTTCCCTCAGAATGGTTGGAAATCATTCGTAGAGTGCAAAGGCATAAGGGAGCTTGACTGCGAGACCTACAAGTCGAGCAGGGACGAAAGTCGGGCTTAGTGATCCGGTGGTTCCGCATGGAAGGGCCATCGCTCAACGGATAAAAGCTACCCCGGGGATAACAGGCTTATCTCCCCCAAGAGTCCACATCGACGGGGAGGTTTGGCACCTCGATGTCGGCTCATCGCATCCTGGGGCTGTAGTCGGTCCCAAGGGTTGGGCTGTTCGCCCATTAAAGCGGTACGCGAGCTGGGTTCAGAACGTCGTGAGACAGTTCGGTCCCTATCCGTCGTGGGCGTAGGAAATTTGAGAGGAGCTGTCCTTAGTACGAGAGGACCGGGATGGACGCACCGCTGGTGTACCAGTTGTTCTGCCAAGGGCATAGCTGGGTAGCTATGTGCGGAAGGGATAAGTGCTGAAAGCATCTAAGCATGAAGCCCCCCTCAAGATGAGATTTCCCATAGCGTTAAGCTAGTAAGATCCCTGAAAGATGATCAGGTTGATAGGTTCGAGGTGGAAGCATGGTGACATGTGGAGCTGACGAATACTAATAGATCGAGGACTTAACCATATAATATGAAGCAAATGTTATCTAGTTTTGAAGGAATATACCTTCATAAGTCTGGTAATGATGGCAGAGAGGTCACACCCGTTCCCATACCGAACACGGAAGTTAAGCTCTCTAGCGCCGATGGTAGTTGGGACTTTGTCCCTGTGAGAGTAGGACGTTGCCAGGCAATCTGAGACGAGTCAGTATGACTCGTCTTTTTTGTGCTTTTATATTGTAATTGGCATATCCAAGCTTTAATAGAGATATTCATACATGTTACTATAAATAGACAGAATATTCTTTAATGAGGAGATGTTAATTTGTTAGGTAAATTAGAGTTAGTGATTGATGCTAAGGCTACCCTTGGGGAAGGGCCTTGTTGGGATAGTAAAAAGCAGTTACTATATTGGGTTGATATCTTAGAGAAGAAGGTTCATATCTATAATCCTATTACAAATAAAAATAAGGGAATCTTTGTTGGACAGATGGTAGGATCAGTGGTTCCTAGTGAATCTGGTAACATGATCCTTGCTTTAGAGAACGGCTTTCATTCATTAAATCCGGATACGGAAGAACTACAGGCTATTTATAATCCGGAAAGCCATTTACAAGACAATCGCTTTAATGATGGGAAGTGTGATCCGGCAGGCCGTTTTTGGGCAGGTACTACGGACTCAGTTGGTATAAGTGGAGAGGGAGCGCTTTACTGTTTAGATACTGATTTAACTGTCAAAAAGAAATTAGAACAAGTGTGTACTTCTAATGGTTTAGCATGGTCACCTAATCATAAATACATGTATTTTATAGATACACCTACAAGAAAAGTGGTTCGTTTTGATTATGATATCCATACAGGGCATATTGAAAATCCTCAAGATGTTGTTATCATACCAAAAGAAGAAGGCCTTCCTGATGGAATGACGATTGATGAAGAAGGTATGCTATGGATTGCACACTGGGGAGGTTCTAAAGTATCGAGGTGGAACCCTGTAAATGGAGAACAATTGCTAACTATTCCTATACCTGCTTCATATGTAACCTCTTGTACATTTGGTGGAAGTGAATTAAATGAGTTATATATTACAACGGCAAGAATGCATAGTACAGGTCCGAGTGCCGGTGGAGTATTTCGAATAAAAACGAACATAAGAGGATGTCCTACGTATCAATTTAATGGATGAATTTACTGATGAGTACTATATGGAAAAATTAATTTAATCCCTATAGTTCATTTATGTACAAATTACATCATTCCTTCGATTTTTAGGGGAGAACAATAGCGAAAAGATATGAATGTCTTCATGAAATTTCAGTTTTTTATTGTTCCTCCCTCAGAATATGTTTTTCCCTATTAAGCTTGCATCGCTTTCAATAGCGCAGCCAACTTATTGATTGTATTCCAGTTGCGTGTTGTTGCTGTATTTCCGAGTTTCTGTAGATTCTTTGCCAACTTGGAATCCAGCATGCTTTGATGGAACAAGAAGTAAATTTCACGTCCGTGGATATAGTATTCATCATTATCACGTTCGCTGTTCGACAACAGTTCGACTACCTTTGGCTGAGGCTCTTCAGTCAAAATGGAAACATGAACACTTTCTCCTTTGGCTAAGGGTACATCTGTATATGGGCAATGCTCAATGATATTCTCAAATTCCATGGATGTTCTTAAGACAACGGTGATTGAAATTCCAAAAACTGTTTTAATTTCATTCTCAATTCGGGAGCGCAATGACTCTATATCCTCCGCTGATTCAAATAGGACATTGCCAGTTTGAATATATGTTTGTACTCGGTTGAGACCCATTGTTTCTAGCATATGCCTCAATTCAGCCATTTTGATCTTATTATGTCCACTTACGTTAATGCCTCGCAATAGCGCGATATAAATTGTCATTCTGTCACCTTCAGTCTTTTTGTTTTAGATTGCAACTAACAAATTCGTTACCTTGAAGAGGGATTCCTTTTTCATGTAGGAAAAGCTCTATGTAGTAAGTAGTTAAAATCACGAAATTTATTCAACTATATATTTTACACAGTCTATTAAAATACGAAAAATCCTATATTTACAGGTTACTGTTGAATTTCTTGTATTCTCCTTATACAAATTATATATTCAGTATCGAATCTACATCATCTTTTAGTAAATTAGAAAAATCTAATTAGTTCAAAGACGTTTAATCTAAAATAATTTTTCAAATCGAACAACTGTTTTGGGTGTGGATTTGGATGCAATCTAGTACTTAACTTAACAATTGTAATTGAAACGGATGTGAAATGCATATGAGAGGCACTTTTATGCTAATAATAGCGATTATGTTCTGGGGAATTGCTATCGCACCAACGAAATGGGCATTATATTCGTTCCCGCCTTTTACTTTACTTTTTTTGCGTTTATCCTTAGCTGGTTGCTTATTCTTTCCCTTTCATTGGAAGGAAATACGACAGACGTATATTCCTTGGAATAGAATGATACTTTTATCTTTCACAGGTGTTGCGGGATACTTTATGTTTACTTCATATGGAATTTCGCTTACAAGTGGAATGCATGTGAGTATTATTGATGCTACATTACCTTTATTTACTATTATGTTTTCTGCTTTTTTTCTTCAAGAAAAAATTAATTGGAAATATTGGGTTGGCATGTTTTTGGGGATGTGCGGTGTATTACTAATAACGATCCCGTTAAATGAGCAAGAGAGTACATCATCGCCTATGGGGGATTTACTTATTTTAGCTAGTACGGTTTTGTTCGCTTTTTATAATATTTTATTGAAACAGCCGAAGGAAGAAGCGGATTTATCGAGTGGAGCATTTACTACATTAACTTTACTTGCTGGGGCTATTATAGTTTTGCCTTTTACTATCTTTGAAGTATCGTATCGTGGAATCCCGGATGTAATAACGTGGCAGGCATGGGGAAGTTTAGCCTATTTGATTATCGGCCCTACTATTCTTGCCTACTTACTGTGGAACAAGGCATTGGAAGAAGTTTCAGCAGCTGTTGGTGGGATGTATTTAAATATTCTTCCATTAGTTAGTATGATAGCATCTGTCATTTTATTAGATGAGGTTATAACTTGGAGAATTGTTGTGGGCGGGGGACTTGTTTTGTTAGCAATTATCTGGGCAGATCAAGAAAAGTTTAAAATGTTATTTCAATCAGTATTAAGTATAAGTAAATAAAAATTAATACTTATTTGAATCTAAATTAAGTAAAAGTAAAACAGTTGTAATTCCTGAAACGTCTCATGCTATGATGTTTGACCATGCTCAGGAATTGATTCATGAAATTAAAGAGTTTTTAAAATGTCCGTATAAAATAACGTGATCTCACATTGGTGATGACTTGTTATAGTGAGAGAAGAACAGTTAGGTGTTTGGATAACAATAAATTGTAGTTATGTGGATAAATGTGTTTAATCGTTAGGGAATCTACTTGATTGAGTGATATCGAGAAGATCCCTGGTGTTAAAATAGTTCGTTATAGGGGAGTTAAATTTATTTTGAAGATGATCACTTAGAGTTATTCATTATGAAAGGAAATCGTTAATAAAAAGATTTGAAAAAAATGTTGACTCTATAGAAAGAAGTGTGTAATATATTAAGAATCGCTGATGAAACAGAGCAGAAAGCGAAAACGAAATGAAAAACTTAGTTGACATTGAAACACAAAGATGTTAACATAAGGAAGTCGCAATTGAGCGGCAAACAAGTTCTTTGAAAACTGAACGAAACAAACAACGTGAAACGTCAATTTTTATTTATGATGCTAGACAAACACTTTATTGGAGAGTTTGATCCTGGCTCAGGATGAACGCTGGCGGCGTGCCTAATACATGCAAGTCGAGCGAACCAATTAAGAGCTTGCTCTTAAGAAGTTAGCGGCGGACGGGTGAGTAACACGTAGGTAACCTGCCTATAAGACTGGGATAACTCCGGGAAACCGGGGCTAATACCGGATAACATTTTGCACCGCATGGTGCGAAATTGAAAGGCGGCTTCGGCTGTCACTTATAGATGGACCTGCGGCGCATTAGCTAGTTGGTGAGGTAACGGCTCACCAAGGCGACGATGCGTAGCCGACCTGAGAGGGTGATCGGCCACACTGG
>NZ_JAMYWS010000001.1:255000-272500 GCF_024159135.1 Bacillus sp. 3103sda1
GTAATAGCTCACTAGTCGAGTGACTCTGCGCCGAAAATGTACCGGGGCTAAATACACCACCGAAGCTGCGGATTGATACCTATGGTATCAGTGGTAGGGGAGCGTTCTAAGTGCTGTGAAGTCAGATCGTAAGGACTGGTGGAGCGCTTAGAAGTGAGAATGCCGGTATGAGTAGCGAAAGACGGGTGAGAATCCCGTCCACCGAATGCCTAAGGTTTCCTGAGGAAGGCTCGTCCGCTCAGGGTTAGTCAGGACCTAAGCCGAGGCCGACAGGCGTAGGCGATGGACAACAGGTTGATATTCCTGTACCACCTCTTTATCGTTTGAGCAATGGAGGGACGCAGAAGGATAGAAGAAGCGTGCGATTGGTTGTGCACGTCCAAGCAGTTAGGCTGGTAAGTAGGCAAATCCGCTTACCGCAAAGGCTGAGCTGTGATGGGGAAGCTCCTTATGGAGCGAAGTCTTTGATTCCCCGCTGCCAAGAAAAGCTTCTAGCGAGATAAAAGGTGCCTGTACCGCAAACCGACACAGGTAGGCGAGGAGAGAATCCTAAGGTGTGCGAGAGAACTCTGGTTAAGGAACTCGGCAAAATGACCCCGTAACTTCGGGAGAAGGGGTGCTTTCTTAACGGAAAGCCGCAGTGAATAGGCCCAAGCGACTGTTTAGCAAAAACACAGGTCTCTGCGAAGCCGTAAGGCGAAGTATAGGGGCTGACACCTGCCCGGTGCTGGAAGGTTAAGGAGAGGGGTTAGCGCAAGCGAAGCTCTGAACTGAAGCCCCAGTAAACGGCGGCCGTAACTATAACGGTCCTAAGGTAGCGAAATTCCTTGTCGGGTAAGTTCCGACCCGCACGAAAGGTGTAACGATTTGGGCACTGTCTCAACCAGAGACTCGGTGAAATTATAGTACCTGTGAAGATGCAGGTTACCCGCGACAGGACGGAAAGACCCCGTGGAGCTTTACTGTAGCCTGATATTGAATTTTGGTACAGCTTGTACAGGATAGGCGGGAGCCTTTGAAGCCGGAGCGCTAGCTTCGGTGGAGGCGCTGGTGGGATACCGCCCTGGCTGTATTGAAATTCTAACCTACGGGTCTTATCGACCCGGGAGACAGTGTCAGGTGGGCAGTTTGACTGGGGCGGTCGCCTCCTAAAAAGTAACGGAGGCGCCCAAAGGTTCCCTCAGAATGGTTGGAAATCATTCGTAGAGTGCAAAGGCATAAGGGAGCTTGACTGCGAGACCTACAAGTCGAGCAGGGACGAAAGTCGGGCTTAGTGATCCGGTGGTTCCGCATGGAAGGGCCATCGCTCAACGGATAAAAGCTACCCCGGGGATAACAGGCTTATCTCCCCCAAGAGTCCACATCGACGGGGAGGTTTGGCACCTCGATGTCGGCTCATCGCATCCTGGGGCTGTAGTCGGTCCCAAGGGTTGGGCTGTTCGCCCATTAAAGCGGTACGCGAGCTGGGTTCAGAACGTCGTGAGACAGTTCGGTCCCTATCCGTCGTGGGCGTAGGAAATTTGAGAGGAGCTGTCCTTAGTACGAGAGGACCGGGATGGACGCACCGCTGGTGTACCAGTTGTTCTGCCAAGGGCATAGCTGGGTAGCTATGTGCGGAAGGGATAAGTGCTGAAAGCATCTAAGCATGAAGCCCCCCTCAAGATGAGATTTCCCATAGCGTTAAGCTAGTAAGATCCCTGAAAGATGATCAGGTTGATAGGTTCGAGGTGGAAGCATGGTGACATGTGGAGCTGACGAATACTAATAGATCGAGGACTTAACCATATAATATGAAGCAAATGTTATCTAGTTTTGAAGGAATATACCTTCATAAGTCTGGTAATGATGGCAGAGAGGTCACACCCGTTCCCATACCGAACACGGAAGTTAAGCTCTCTAGCGCTGATGGTAGTTGGGACTTTGTCCCTGTGAGAGTAGGACGTTGCCAGGCAATCTAAGACGAGTCAGAATAACTCGTCTTTTTTGTGTTTTTTATAGTCTTTATAAAGTTTATAATTATTAATAGTATTATCCTATATAAATTAATAATTAGAGGAAGAGATTCTCCTTTCGAATATAAAACAATGTAATTTGTATGTTTATAAAGTATATCTTTTCTAATTTAATAGGTGGGCCTCGATATTGTTTATACCTACTTTTGAATCGATGATAAAAAAATCTAATTGTTAGAGAAAAATGTATTGATTTTATAAGGAGAGTTGTGTAATATAGTAAGAGTCGCTGATGCAACAGAGCAGAAAGCGGAAACGAAATAAAAAACTTAGTTGATATTGAAACACTAAAATGTTAACATAAGGAAGTCGCAATTGAGCGGCAAACAAGTTCTTTGAAAACTGAACGAAACAAACAACGTGAAACGTCAATTTTTATTTATGATGCTAGACAAACACTTTATTGGAGAGTTTGATCCTGGCTCAGGATGAACGCTGGCGGCGTGCCTAATACATGCAAGTCGAGCGAACCAATTAAGAGCTTGCTCTTAAGAAGTTAGCGGCGGACGGGTGAGTAACACGTAGGTAACCTGCCTATAAGACTGGGATAACTCCGGGAAACCGGGGCTAATACCGGATAACATTTTGCACCGCATGGTGCGAAATTGAAAGGCGGCTTCGGCTGTCACTTATAGATGGACCTGCGGCGCATTAGCTAGTTGGTGAGGTAACGGCTCACCAAGGCGACGATGCGTAGCCGACCTGAGAGGGTGATCGGCCACACTGGGACTGAGACACGGCCCAGACTCCTACGGGAGGCAGCAGTAGGGAATCTTCCGCAATGGACGAAAGTCTGACGGAGCAACGCCGCGTGAGCGATGAAGGCCTTCGGGTCGTAAAGCTCTGTTGTTAGGGAAGAACAAGTGCTAGTTGAATAAGCTGGCACCTTGACGGTACCTAACCAGAAAGCCACGGCTAACTACGTGCCAGCAGCCGCGGTAATACGTAGGTGGCAAGCGTTATCCGGAATTATTGGGCGTAAAGCGCGCGCAGGTGGTTTCTTAAGTCTGATGTGAAAGCCCACGGCTCAACCGTGGAGGGTCATTGGAAACTGGGAGACTTGAGTGCAGAAGAGGAAAGTGGAATTCCATGTGTAGCGGTGAAATGCGTAGAGATATGGAGGAACACCAGTGGCGAAGGCGACTTTCTGGTCTGCAACTGACACTGAGGCGCGAAAGCGTGGGGAGCAAACAGGATTAGATACCCTGGTAGTCCACGCCGTAAACGATGAGTGCTAAGTGTTAGAGGGTTTCCGCCCTTTAGTGCTGAAGTTAACGCATTAAGCACTCCGCCTGGGGAGTACGGCCGCAAGGCTGAAACTCAAAGGAATTGACGGGGGCCCGCACAAGCGGTGGAGCATGTGGTTTAATTCGAAGCAACGCGAAGAACCTTACCAGGTCTTGACATCCTCTGACAACCCTAGAGATAGGGCTTCTCCTTCGGGAGCAGAGTGACAGGTGGTGCATGGTTGTCGTCAGCTCGTGTCGTGAGATGTTGGGTTAAGTCCCGCAACGAGCGCAACCCTTGATCTTAGTTGCCATCATTAAGTTGGGCACTCTAAGGTGACTGCCGGTGACAAACCGGAGGAAGGTGGGGATGACGTCAAATCATCATGCCCCTTATGACCTGGGCTACACACGTGCTACAATGGACGGTACAAAGAGTCGCAAGACCGCGAGGTGGAGCTAATCTCATAAAACCGTTCTCAGTTCGGATTGTAGGCTGCAACTCGCCTACATGAAGCTGGAATCGCTAGTAATCGCGGATCAGCATGCCGCGGTGAATACGTTCCCGGGCCTTGTACACACCGCCCGTCACACCACGAGAGTTTGTAACACCCGAAGTCGGTGGGGTAACCTTTTTGGAGCCAGCCGCCTAAGGTGGGACAGATGATTGGGGTGAAGTCGTAACAAGGTAGCCGTATCGGAAGGTGCGGCTGGATCACCTCCTTTCTATGGAGAATTGATGAACGCTGTTCATCAATATAAGTTTCCGTGTTTCGTTTTGTTCAGTTTTGAGAGAACTATCTCTCGAAAATATATGTTCTTTGAAAACTAGATAACAGTGTAGCTCATATTTTTTTAATTTTGGTTAAGTTAGAAAGGGCGCACGGTGGATGCCTTGACACTAGGAGTCGATGAAGGACGGGACTAACACCGATATGCTTCGGGGAGCTGTAAGTAAGCTTTGATCCGGAGATTTCCGAATGGGGAAACCCACCATACGTAATGGTATGGTATCTTTATCTGAATACATAGGGTAAAGAAGACAGACCCAGGGAACTGAAACATCTAAGTACCTGGAGGAAGAGAAAGCAAATGCGATTTCCTGAGTAGCGGCGAGCGAAACGGAATCTAGCCCAAACCAAGAGGCTTGCCTCTTGGGGTTGTAGGACATTCTATACGGAGTTACAAAGGAACGAGGTAGACGAAGCAGCCTGGAAAGGCTCGTCATAGAAGGTAACAACCCTGTAGTTGAAACTTCGTTCCCTCTTGAATGTATCCTGAGTACGGCGGAACACGTGAAATTCCGTCGGAATCCGGGAGGACCATCTCCCAAGGCTAAATACTACCTAGTGATCGATAGTGAACCAGTACCGTGAGGGAAAGGTGAAAAGCACCCCGGAAGGGGAGTGAAAGAGATCCTGAAACCGTGTGCCTACAAATAGTCAGAGCCCGTTAACGGGTGATGGCGTGCCTTTTGTAGAATGAACCGGCGAGTTACGATCCCGTGCGAGGTTAAGCTGAAGAGGCGGAGCCGTAGCGAAAGCGAGTCTGAATAGGGCGTTTAGTACGTGGTCGTAGACCCGAAACCAGGTGATCTACCCATGTCCAGGGTGAAGTTCAGGTAACACTGAATGGAGGCCCGAACCCACGCACGTTGAAAAGTGCGGGGATGAGGTGTGGGTAGCGGAGAAATTCCAATCGAACCTGGAGATAGCTGGTTCTCCCCGAAATAGCTTTAGGGCTAGCCTCAAGTGTGAGAGTCTTGGAGGTAGAGCACTGATTGAACTAGGGGTCCTCATCGGATTACCGAATTCAGTCAAACTCCGAATGCCAATGACTTATCCTTGGGAGTCAGACTGCGAGTGATAAGATCCGTAGTCAAAAGGGAAACAGCCCAGACCGCCAGCTAAGGTCCCAAAGTGTGTATTAAGTGGAAAAGGATGTGGAGTTGCTTAGACAACTAGGATGTTGGCTTAGAAGCAGCCACCATTTAAAGAGTGCGTAATAGCTCACTAGTCGAGTGACTCTGCGCCGAAAATGTACCGGGGCTAAATACACCACCGAAGCTGCGGATTGATACCTATGGTATCAGTGGTAGGGGAGCGTTCTAAGTGCTGTGAAGTCAGATCGTAAGGACTGGTGGAGCGCTTAGAAGTGAGAATGCCGGTATGAGTAGCGAAAGACGGGTGAGAATCCCGTCCACCGAATGCCTAAGGTTTCCTGAGGAAGGCTCGTCCGCTCAGGGTTAGTCAGGACCTAAGCCGAGGCCGACAGGCGTAGGCGATGGACAACAGGTTGATATTCCTGTACCACCTCTTTATCGTTTGAGCAATGGAGGGACGCAGAAGGATAGAAGAAGCGTGCGATTGGTTGTGCACGTCCAAGCAGTTAGGCTGGTAAGTAGGCAAATCCGCTTACCGCAAAGGCTGAGCTGTGATGGGGAAGCTCCTTATGGAGCGAAGTCTTTGATTCCCCGCTGCCAAGAAAAGCTTCTAGCGAGATAAAAGGTGCCTGTACCGCAAACCGACACAGGTAGGCGAGGAGAGAATCCTAAGGTGTGCGAGAGAACTCTGGTTAAGGAACTCGGCAAAATGACCCCGTAACTTCGGGAGAAGGGGTGCTTTCTTAACGGAAAGCCGCAGTGAATAGGCCCAAGCGACTGTTTAGCAAAAACACAGGTCTCTGCGAAGCCGTAAGGCGAAGTATAGGGGCTGACACCTGCCCGGTGCTGGAAGGTTAAGGAGAGGGGTTAGCGCAAGCGAAGCTCTGAACTGAAGCCCCAGTAAACGGCGGCCGTAACTATAACGGTCCTAAGGTAGCGAAATTCCTTGTCGGGTAAGTTCCGACCCGCACGAAAGGTGTAACGATTTGGGCACTGTCTCAACCAGAGACTCGGTGAAATTATAGTACCTGTGAAGATGCAGGTTACCCGCGACAGGACGGAAAGACCCCGTGGAGCTTTACTGTAGCCTGATATTGAATTTTGGTACAGCTTGTACAGGATAGGCGGGAGCCTTTGAAGCCGGAGCGCTAGCTTCGGTGGAGGCGCTGGTGGGATACCGCCCTGGCTGTATTGAAATTCTAACCTACGGGTCTTATCGACCCGGGAGACAGTGTCAGGTGGGCAGTTTGACTGGGGCGGTCGCCTCCTAAAAAGTAACGGAGGCGCCCAAAGGTTCCCTCAGAATGGTTGGAAATCATTCGTAGAGTGCAAAGGCATAAGGGAGCTTGACTGCGAGACCTACAAGTCGAGCAGGGACGAAAGTCGGGCTTAGTGATCCGGTGGTTCCGCATGGAAGGGCCATCGCTCAACGGATAAAAGCTACCCCGGGGATAACAGGCTTATCTCCCCCAAGAGTCCACATCGACGGGGAGGTTTGGCACCTCGATGTCGGCTCATCGCATCCTGGGGCTGTAGTCGGTCCCAAGGGTTGGGCTGTTCGCCCATTAAAGCGGTACGCGAGCTGGGTTCAGAACGTCGTGAGACAGTTCGGTCCCTATCCGTCGTGGGCGTAGGAAATTTGAGAGGAGCTGTCCTTAGTACGAGAGGACCGGGATGGACGCACCGCTGGTGTACCAGTTGTTCTGCCAAGGGCATAGCTGGGTAGCTATGTGCGGAAGGGATAAGTGCTGAAAGCATCTAAGCATGAAGCCCCCCTCAAGATGAGATTTCCCATAGCGTTAAGCTAGTAAGATCCCTGAAAGATGATCAGGTTGATAGGTTCGAGGTGGAAGCATGGTGACATGTGGAGCTGACGAATACTAATAGATCGAGGACTTAACCATATAATATGAAGCAAATGTTATCTAGTTTTGAAGGAATATACCTTCATAAGTCTGGTAATGATGGCAGAGAGGTCACACCCGTTCCCATACCGAACACGGAAGTTAAGCTCTCTAGCGCCGATGGTAGTTGGGACTTTGTCCCTGTGAGAGTAGGACGTTGCCAGGCAAATCCCTAAGTCGTTTCGACTTAGGGATTTTTTATTTATAGTATATCTTTTCATTTTCTTATACGTACAATTTTTGTCTTAATTAATTTTATCAATTTTCATTCTTAACTGTTCTGAAAGCCTATCTTTATTCATCTAATGTAATTTTTGATGAAAAAGAAGGCTTTTTTAATTATATAGAGGTTATTTATGTTCCATATAGAAATCTTACATATTAACTAAATAAAAACAGGAAAAATGGAGGATTTATTTAATGAACAAAGCTGCATTAAAAGAAGATACAAGCAGGGTTATAAAGAAGCAGGAAACTTTACTTACGAAGTGTGCCGATGTATTTTCAAGGTGGTCACAGAAATATGTACCTGATGCTTTTGTTATTGCTGTGCTACTCACATTTTTTGTTTTCATTGTAGCGTTTTTTATGAACCCCTCTAAGCCGTCTGCAATTGTAAAATCGTGGGGAGATGGATTTTGGACCTATTTAACTTTCACTATGCAGATGGTATTGTTAATGGTAACAGGGATGACATTGGCTTCTGTATCATTTATTAATAGAGGCTTACAGTCTATGGCAAAACTAGCTAATACGCCTCAAAAAGCTTACATTCTCACGTTTTTAGTAAGTGCAGCTGCATATTATATTAATTGGGGATTAGCTGTTGTTGTTGGAGCAATTGTGGCAAAGGAAGTAGGGAAAAAGAATCCGCATGCTCATTTTCCATTACTTGTAGCAGCTGCTTACTCTCCGACAGCCTTATATAGCGCAGGGCTTTCTAGTTCAATTGGATTAACAATTGCTACAAAGGATCATTTTCTTGCAGATGTAATGGGTGTAATTCCAACATCTCAAACGATTTTTAGTTTTTCTACCATCACTATCTTTTTGGCATTATTGATTACAATGCCAATTATCATTGTACTTATGGCTCCGAAAAGTGGAATTGTTGGCTATAAAGCCGATGAGAAAACTGAATCTTCTTTTATAAAACCTTCTCAGAAAGATTTAACTATCGCAGAAAAATTAGAATGGACCCCGGTGTTGGGAACATTATTCGGTTTAATTGGTATGTTTTATTGTGTATATGAGTTTATTAATGGCCGCGGCTTGGACTTAAATATTATTAACCTATTATTTTTATCATTGGGCTTGTTATTGCATGGTTCTCTAGGCAATTTTTCGCAAGGATTTAAAGAGGCAACTGGATCAATTTCTCCAATTATTTTACAATTTCCGTTTTACGCAGGGATAATTGCTGTGTTAGGTAGTTCAGGATTAGGAAGTTCTATTATTGAGTGGATGGCATCCATTGCATCAAAAGATACATTTGATATTTTTACATATTGGTCAGCTGGGTTAGTAAATTTATTGGCACCGTCAGGCGGGGGACAATGGGCATTGCAAGGACCGCTGCAAATTCCAGCTGGATTGAAATTAGGAGTAGACCCAGCGAATGTTGCAATGGCAGTAGGATGGGGAGATGCCTGGACAAATTTAATTCAGCCATTCTGGGCTTTGCCTCTTTTAGGTGTATTAGGACTAAAAATTAAGGACATTATGGGATACTGCTTTATTCTTTGTATTTGGGTAGGGATTGTTACAAGTGTACTTATGTTATTTCTTTATTAATCTTATAGAAGGAATTCGTTTTCTTTTTAAAAATTATCATGTGAAACTAACCATCAGTAAAGGTATCCTCCACTGATGGTTAGTTGAATGAATTTCTCTTTACTATCCTCAAATATCATATTTTACAGTATTACGTTAAAAAGACAGGGTTCCCTGTCTTTTTTTCGATGAAATAAATCTTATGAAACATGATTGTGTATTAAAAATATAACGCTTCTTTTTATATAAAAGAGTACAGGAATTGGTCATTATTTTAAAATCTTGCTGTGCTTGTGTGCCTACATAGGATGAACTGTTTCACGGTTTGAGCTCTTCTTAAAATCCTTTAAAAGTTGTATTGTTGTTTTTTGAATAAGTAAAGGCAATACATGAAATGAATATGGTTTATAGACACGCTCTGTCCATTTGTGACCGTCTTTCCCGTACACCCCCATGTTAATAGAAGGGATATTTAATTTACGTATAGTATCGTATGGAAGTGGATATAGTTGTTCCCACTTCGGGAAGTTTTGTAATAATGGTTTTAGTTCATCGTCTGTTTCGTGAATAGATAGGAAGCTTCCATCAGCTAAATAAGGGAAAAACTTTTTCAAAACAAATTGTTCTCCGGTCTCATCTTGTACATTTTGTAGCATTGTTTCAATACTGCTTTGTAATTGACGATTTTGTTCACTTGTTTGCTTTAAATAGTTATGTGGTAAAAAAGGCGGTGCAAAAAATAAAATAACTCTTGGTTTTTTTTCAGGATCCATTTCTTGTAGAGCGGCAACAATTTCAAAATAAACTTCACGTAAGTCACTATTCTTACTTTGTTTTAGGGTATTTTGAATAATTGCTTCCGTATTTATGCCATGTTGTTGTAATTCTTCTATATAATCTCCGTAACTTGTAACAGCAATCTCCCATGAAAGGTCACGTGATGGTAAGCCTGTTACAAGTAAATAATGCTGAAACTGTTCTTTTAGATACTCTTCAGCTTCTTTACATACTTGTTTTGTTTCGGCTAATAGTCGCTCAAGAACTTCTTCAGGTGTAGATTCATAAATAAAATAATTAAAGTATAGCTGGCTACTTGTTGCGGTTTGTACAGTATAACTGTCTTTATTATCGCGTTGATATAAACATGTTGGAGGTAGAACAAGCTCATCAGGTATAAATTCAGTTAGTTTATAGTTGTTATGCAATCTGCGTGTAATTTGAGCAGCAATAAAGTTTGGATCAATTCCTGATAATGTATCTCCAACATGTACTTCTCTTCCATAAATATAGAAACAAGGTAGAAGTTTCCCAGCTGTTCCTGTATAAATATAGCGCTGGTTGTCTCCGTCGTATAGAGGTGTGATGAAATCATTATTAATTGCTAGACAGTAGTGTAATTGTTTTTCTCGTTGTAGTCTTTCTAGTTCAGTTAATGCAGCTGTAATTCCGCGGTGTTCTCCCTCTTCGTCACCATTGAAAAGTAAAAGAAGATTTCCTTCTAATAGATCGGTATGTTGTGAGAAATATAAAATGTTAGCGATATGGACAGCAGCCCCACTTTTCATATCAACAGAGCCACGACCAAATAGCCAATCTCCAGATTTAGCATCAGTCTGGACATCAAGATTTCCCTCATATGTTTGAAAATATTCTTCTAATGTTTCTGAGGAAAAAGCATGTTCCTTTAATAGGCCGAAGTCTTCAATTCCAACTGTATCTAGATGAGAATGATAAATGATGGTAGAAGTTGATTTTTTGTTTCCTTCTACAAATGCAAATAAATTTATTCGGTTAATTGGATCATTTGGAACAGTTTGTACCCATAAATGTTCAGGGTGCTGTTTAAAATATGGAAAGCTTTTCAAAATGCGATAAAGTTCATCTATAATATGGGCTTCACCTTCAGTTCCGTTAATGCTATTAAATGAAACGAGATGTTTTGTGAGTGTCTCGACTTGTTTTTCTAGAGATAGTGAGTGTAATTGTTGATACATAAGATAAAACCTCCTTAATTTTTTGATTAAAAAAGTAATTGTTTGTAAAAGCATGTATTTTATTGTTTAAAAAGAAAACAGCAACAACATTTTGGATAACAACTCATACTAACCTCAAGTCTAAAACTTTCATATCTGTCTTTTATTTTCCACATTATGAAATTAGTTTCCGCTATATGAATAAAAAAATGGCGGCAGATTGTCGATTTTATAATACGGACGTTCTGCCGATTTTAGTAGATATTTCACTAGCGGCTTGTTTCACCTTGCTAATAAGGAAGGTTAGCCGATCATCGTTGATACGGTGGTTAAGCACTCCAACGCTTAATGCTCCCATTACTTTATTGTTAAAGCCTATAATGGGTGCCGCAACAGATGCAGTGCCTTCAGTTTTCTCACCATAACTTACGGCATACCCTTGTCTTTCTATTTCTAATAATTGATGTAAAAGAATTTGCTTTTGTTCTGGTGAGGAAGAAAGTAATTGGTCAATAATGTGATGTGTCTCTCTAGAATCCATATTAGCGAGTATTGTTTTATTTGGTGCACCGATAGAAAGAGGGATTCTTTCTCCTAAGTTATCAATAACACGAACTTTTAATGGACTGTCAATTCTTTCGATAATAATAGAATGTGTTCCATTTGGAATATTTAAATAAACGCTTTCTTCCACTTCATGTGCTAAACGTTTCATTACTTCTCTGGCTACAGATTTGTAGTCAATTTTCTCTAATTGACGTAAGCCGATTTCCATCCACATAGGTCCTGATGTATAATGCTTCGTTTCTGGAATTTGTGAAACAAGCTCATGTTTCATTAGAGAATTGAGTAACCTGTGTACTGTACTAACCGGAAGAGATGTTCTTTCGGCTATGTCAGAAATGGACCAGTACTCTTTATTGTTATCAGAATTTAGTAATTTAATAATACCTATAGCTCGATCAATGGATTGTACCATAACTTGCCTCGACTTTACTTTTAATGTGTAAATCTCTTTGATTAACTATCAATTTAGCAAAAATTTATTCTGAAATCAAACTAAATTTCAGAATAAACGAAATAGAGAGAATATAAAACGAAAACGCATACAAAAACATGTTGACTTTTTTATTAAATTATCTGAAAATTAAAACAAGATTTCGTATAGTGGAAACAATTCCGTGATACGGAAAAATTTCTTTTTATAATATCAATTATGAAAGTGAGGAAAACAATGACGCATTCTGACAGCAAGAATAATGAATTAAAGCGTACGATGAAAAGTCGACATTTGTTTATGATTGCACTTGGTGGTGTAATCGGAACTGGCTTGTTTAACGGTTCTGGTTTTATCATCAGCAAAGCTGGACCTGGAGGAGCTGTACTTGCTTTTATGACTGGTGGATTATTGATGTATCTCGTCATGTTATGTCTTGGCGAGCTCGCGGTGGCTATGCCGGTGTCCGGTTCTTTCCAGGAATATGCTACGAAGTATATAAATCCTGCCACTGGATTTACTATTGGATGGTTGTATTGGCTAAGCTGGGCAAATACTGTTGGGCTTGAATTTACAACTGCGGGTATTACGATGCAGCGCTGGTTTCCTGATATTCCTGTATGGGTTTGGTGTTTAACATTTGGTGTTACAATTTTTAGTATTAATGCGTTATCTGCCCGTAGTTATGCAGAAACGGAATTTTGGTTTTCGAGCATTAAAGTGTCAGCCATTGTTGCCTTCATTATTCTTGGAGGAGCAGCGATGTTTGGCTTTATTGACTTAAAAGGGAATGAAGCGGCGCCGTTTTTTTCAAATTTTACAGATTACGGTGGTCTATTCCCAAACGGAATTGGTGCGATACTGTTAACGATGGTTACGGTTAACTATTCCTTTCAGGGTACAGAACTGGTTGGTATCGCAGCGGGTGAGAGTGAAAATCCTGAAAAAACGTTACCGCGTTCCATTCGAAATATTATATGGCGGACGATGTTTTTCTTCGTTTTAGCGATATTTGTTCTTGCAGCCTTGATTCCTTGGGAAGAAGCAGGTTTAGCGAAAAGTCCATTTGTTGCCGTTTTTGATAATATGGGTATTCCATATGCTGCTGATATTATGAACTTTGTCATTCTCACTGCTGTTCTTTCGGTTGCTAACTCAGGATTATATGCAGCAACAAGAATGCTTTGGTCATTGTCCAAAAATGACATGGCTCCAGCTTTCTTACAGAAAGTATCGTCACGTGGTATTCCATTATATGCATTAATTATGACGATATCTATTTCTGCTTTTTCACTTTTGACGAGTGTTGTGGCTGCTGAAACTGTGTATTTATGGTTAATTTCGATTTCGGGCGTTATTACAATTATTGTATGGATGTCCATTTGTGCTTCTCAATTTCTTTTCCGTAGGCGTTACCTAGCAGAAGGCGGTAAGTTAGAAGATTTGAAATTCAAAACACCTCTTTATCCAATTGTCCCAATTCTAGGCTTTGGACTGTACGGTCTTATATTAGTAAGTCTTATCTTTATTCCTGATCAGAGACTAGGAATTTATTGTACCGTACCTTTTATTATTGCTTGTTATGCTTACTACTACATAAAAGTAAGAAAAAGAATTAGTAATAACAGTTATAGTGAGAATAAAATGAGAAAAATGATGTGAAGTTCATCTTGTTCTTTCTAAGTGTATTTTTAAAATGAAGATATTTTTGTAATGAAAAGAAATACTTTTTTTGTTATTGGCTTTGAAATGAAGTGAAATAGCACCGTTCAAGTAATCTTGAACGGTGCTATTTTTATTTATCCCGCTATTCGCGGGTAGTAAGATCCCCACCTCAAGATTCTGAGAAGAGTGAAGAAGATAGGTGGGGGGATAACTGCCCGTAAAAGCCCGATTGGTGAGAGCTTTCCATCAGTGGGGGATGAAGAAAATCCCCATTGATGGAAGGTTCACTTTATAATATTTTTGGGATTTATTAAAAACGCTGCATCATAACTAAATGAAAGGATCCCGCTGGCTGGATAGCTTGTGTATTCTAATATTTCTTTCTTAGTAGCTAAATCAATGAAAAACCGATATCCTAACTTGAATATGGGCTGACTAGTTGTTTCTTTCGAATAGAAGAGATGGTTCTAGTTAAAGCAGTACAAAAGTAGTGAATACAATAGCTAACAAAATACGATAATAAGCAAATGGCTTTAATCCTATTTTAGCTAACAGTTTTAAAAAGGTAACGACTGCTAGCATTGCTACAATAAAAGAAGTAATGAATCCTACTGCGAACATTGGAATATCGTCTACACTTAAATACTTCCAACTTTTTAATAAGTCTAGACCAGTTGCTCCAACCATGACGGGAAGCGCGATAAGAAAAGAGAATTCTGATGCGGCTTTATAATTCACTTTTGCTAACAATCCTCCAGACATTGTGGATCCAGCTCTTGAGAAGCCAGGATATACTGCTAAACATTGAAATAACCCAATTGTTAATGCTTGACGATATGTTAAATCATCTAATGAATAAGCTGTGGCTTCTGTTTTTTTTACCTCTGCAAAAATCATAAGGATTGCTCCTGCTACAAGCCCGATAACGACAGTGTATGGCTGAAATAAGTATGTTTTGATCACATCATGTAATAGTAAGCCAGCGATTACAGCCGGGAATACACCTAGAATCACATGTAATGCATTGAATTTTTTTTCTTTTTGTAGAAGTGGTTTTATATTAAATAAAGAAACAAGGCGTTTGTGATATAAGACAGCGATAGCTAAAATAGCTCCTAGCTGTATCACAATCTCAAATGTTTTTGCTCTTTCTCCTTCAAATCCTAACAAGTGACCGGCTAATATAAGGTGGCCAGTAGAGGAAATTGGTAAAAATTCTGCTAGTCCTTCTATGATACCAAGTATAAAGGCGGTGACTATGTCGCTCATAATTTCACTCCTAATATATAAATGAAAATTCTTCTTTCAAATCTTGAGAACAGGTAGAGACTTCTGAGATATTTTTTATTCGTATAAATCAATGAATATCAACCTTTTTAAAATAGAAGATTGTTGTGATAAATCCGATCATAGCTGTAGCGGCAATAACGATATAAGAATATTCTGGGGGATATGTCGGTTGCAGTTCGTTGTTTACTATATCGAGTGTAGCCGTCCAAGGAAATAAATCTTTGTGTTCCGAATTTGTAACCATAAGATTTGCCATCGTTATAACAATTGTGAATATAATAGGCGGAACATAAGTCTTCATTACAAGAGTTAGCAGTACAATAAGGGGGGATAAGATAAAAAGGAGTCCACCGCCCAGCAAAAATTTCAGTAAAGATTGCAAGAGTAATGGGCCGCTTAAGCCAGGAAAGCCTCCTAATAGTCCTAATAGTAAAGTTAGTCCCCAAGTAACTATAGTCAACATCATAATCCAAATAAAAAGAAGAATAAATTTACTTATAACAAAGTTAAAACGTGATACAGGAATGGTTAATAGGCTTTTTAATGTATCTTCTGTGTATTCCCGATTAAAGAGATAAGCGGTAACGACTCCGTATAGAAGGACTCCCATTAATAAAATAGTATACATATTAGCATTATAAAAAAGGTCATCCAGACCCGCAGCTGGAGCAGATGGTTTTGTTTTCTTTTCTATATAAAAGGCCGAAACTATCATAAATGGTGCTACCGCTGCCCCAATAATACTAATCAAGAACATATTAGAGCGTTTTAATTTTAATAGTTCTGTATATAGTAGATTAACCAATTGTCCCACCCCCAACCAATTTGATGAAGTAATCTTCTAATCTATCTTCGCTCATCATAATCTTTAATACTTCAATATCGTTTTGAACAAATGTTTTATTAATCTGTCCTTGCTGTCCGAAGTGAGAGTAAATGCGAATATTTCCTTCATCATGAACCTCATAATCAGAAATATGAAATTGATTTTCTAACAGCATCACAGCTTTATTATCGTTATTCACTTGAAATTCTAAGTATTTACGATTTGTTTTTTGAAGTGTATCAAGTGCAATTTCCTCCAATAACTTCCCTTCATGAATAATTCCCATATGATCGACTAGCTGTTCAACTTCAGCTAAAATGTGGCTAGAAATTAATATCGTTATGTTTCTTTCTTGGGCTAAAGATTTAATGAGCTTTCGCATTTCTTTAATACCAATAGGATCTAAACCGTTAGTTGGTTCATCTAATATTAATAGCTCTGGATAATGGAGAAGGGTTCTTGCAATTCCTAATCGTTGTTTCATCCCTAATGAGTATTTTCCTACTAGTTTTTTCGTTTCATGTTGCAGTCCTACAATTTCTAAGGCTTCTTCAATCGCATTTTTTTTGTGAACGCCCATGATTTTGGCATTAATTAATAAATTTTCTCTTGCAGTAAGGTTTTCGTAAAACCCTGGAACTTCAACGATAGAACCAATTCTTCTTAAAATTTCTTTTTGGTTTTTGAGAAAATCCTCTCCGAATATTTCGATTTTTCCACTTGTAGGTTTTATTAGGCCTAGCAGCATTCGAATTGTAGTCGTTTTACCTGCGCCATTTCGCCCGATGAATCCATAAATCTCTCCTTGGTTCACATTTATGTTGAGATTATCTACAGATTTTTGATTGCCATAAATTTTAGTAAGATTTGTTGTTTTTATAATTGTACTCACTTTAAAACACCTACTTTCTATAATCTCTTAATTACATGATAAAAAGGAGGATTTAACTGCTGCTTAATCATTTCTTAACTATTTCTTAAAAACAGTTTGCTTCGGGATGGAAAATCCAAAGGTGGTTCTTTCCCATGGAATACTTTCTACCCAAATTTGGCCGCCGTTTTTTTCTACGAGTGCTTTAGCGATAGCGAGTCCTAGGCCGCTACCACCATGCGAAGGGTTCCTTGATTGGTCACTTCGGTACATTCTCTCAAATACGTTTTCTAAATCGCTCTTTGAAATTCCAGGTCCTTTATCCCAAATGAGCAAATGATATTCATTTGTGGTTTCCGAGAGCTCTATTCCTACTACCTTCCCAGGTTTTCCGTAATATATGGCATTTTTCATGAGGTTACCTATAACTCGCATTAGACTAAGAGAATCTGCTGTAATGGAGCAAGGTTCTTCTGGGATGTTAACTTGTAACTTAATATCATGCATGGATAGCTCAGGTAAAAATTCAATTAAAGATTCCCTAGTAATCTCTGAAAAATCAAGTTGTTCTTCCTTTAATGGAAACTCATCAGCATCTAGCTTGGCCATATTAAATATTTGATCAACTAATTGCTTTAAGCTGTTTGATTTCTTTGATAGTATTTCGAGATATTCTTGTTTTTCATCTTCTGAAGCAGCGATATCATCTTTTAAAGCATCGATATATCCAATAATAGAAGTAAGTGGTGTCCGAATATCATGTGAGGTACTAGATAGCAGTTGTTTTCGGGCTTCTTGAAATCTTTTGGATTCAACTTGGACCTTTTCTAGCTCGCTTATTAATTCATTTACAGAAAAAACTACATCGTCTAATGAATGGTCGTTATTTGTATATAGTCTTGTATGTAAATTTCCGTTAATTGCACGTTTTAATTTAGTCACTATAGACTTTCGGTTCTGAATAAAATGAAGTCTTGTAAAGAAAAGGCTTATTGTTATAACAATAAGTGTAATGAATAAAGTTAATTTTAATGTGTGAACCATGTCTATAAATAGAAGCCCAGTAATGATTATAAGTTGA
>NZ_JAMYWS010000001.1:277500-280000 GCF_024159135.1 Bacillus sp. 3103sda1
AAATTCCTTGTCGGGTAAGTTCCGACCCGCACGAAAGGTGTAACGATTTGGGCACTGTCTCAACCAGAGACTCGGTGAAATTATAGTACCTGTGAAGATGCAGGTTACCCGCGACAGGACGGAAAGACCCCGTGGAGCTTTACTGTAGCCTGATATTGAATTTTGGTACAGCTTGTACAGGATAGGCGGGAGCCTTTGAAGCCGGAGCGCTAGCTTCGGTGGAGGCGCTGGTGGGATACCGCCCTGGCTGTATTGAAATTCTAACCTACGGGTCTTATCGACCCGGGAGACAGTGTCAGGTGGGCAGTTTGACTGGGGCGGTCGCCTCCTAAAAAGTAACGGAGGCGCCCAAAGGTTCCCTCAGAATGGTTGGAAATCATTCGTAGAGTGCAAAGGCATAAGGGAGCTTGACTGCGAGACCTACAAGTCGAGCAGGGACGAAAGTCGGGCTTAGTGATCCGGTGGTTCCGCATGGAAGGGCCATCGCTCAACGGATAAAAGCTACCCCGGGGATAACAGGCTTATCTCCCCCAAGAGTCCACATCGACGGGGAGGTTTGGCACCTCGATGTCGGCTCATCGCATCCTGGGGCTGTAGTCGGTCCCAAGGGTTGGGCTGTTCGCCCATTAAAGCGGTACGCGAGCTGGGTTCAGAACGTCGTGAGACAGTTCGGTCCCTATCCGTCGTGGGCGTAGGAAATTTGAGAGGAGCTGTCCTTAGTACGAGAGGACCGGGATGGACGCACCGCTGGTGTACCAGTTGTTCTGCCAAGGGCATAGCTGGGTAGCTATGTGCGGAAGGGATAAGTGCTGAAAGCATCTAAGCATGAAGCCCCCCTCAAGATGAGATTTCCCATAGCGTTAAGCTAGTAAGATCCCTGAAAGATGATCAGGTTGATAGGTTCGAGGTGGAAGCATGGTGACATGTGGAGCTGACGAATACTAATAGATCGAGGACTTAACCATATAATATGAAGCAAATGTTATCTAGTTTTGAAGGAATATACCTTCATAAGTCTGGTAATGATGGCAGAGAGGTCACACCCGTTCCCATACCGAACACGGAAGTTAAGCTCTCTAGCGCCGATGGTAGTTGGGACTTTGTCCCTGTGAGAGTAGGACGTTGCCAGGCAATCTAAGACGAGTCAGAATGACTCGTCTTTTTTGTATATATATTAACTAGACAATTATTAAGATACTGTATTTTCTTCTTACTAAACTGTTTTTCCTCTTTAAATAAGGCAATTGATAGACCGAGTGTTGAAGCTATCTCAAGTGTAAGAAATAAAAAGCATACCTATAATTCCCTTGAAATTCATAGAATACAGGCAAATTAACTTCACATGAATGAGATACATAAAGATACAACGTATCTATATAAATGAGTGAAAGGAGACTTCTTATTTTGAAAGCGACAAGTATTAAGTTTTATGAATTTGGAGAACCCCAAAAAGTTTTGCAGATAGAGAATAAGGAAGTTAGAGATCCGGGTGTTGGCGAAATTTTAGTACGAATGAAAACCCGACCAATTAATCCATCTGATTTAATTCCTATTAGAGGAGCATATTCTAATCGAATTTCTTTACCAGCTATTCCGGGATATGAAGGGGTTGGTATTATAGAAGAAGTAGGCCCCTCTGTTTCTAAATGGTTTCTTGGTAAGCGAGTATTGCCGCTGCGAGGTGAAGGTACATGGCAAGAGTTTGTAACATCTTCAGCTGAACTAGCTGTTTTAATCCCAGATTATATTGATGATTATACGGCAGCTCAACTTTATATTAATCCGATTACAGCGTGGGCTATCTGTACAGAAGTATTGGCATTAAAACCGGGGGATGACTTGATTGTAAATGCTTGTGGATCTTCTATTGGTCATATCTTTGCGCAATTATCTCGTGTTTTAGGATTTCGTTTAATTGCAGTAACACGTAATGATACTTATACAGAAGAATTAATTCGACTGGGTGCTTCATATGTAATTAATACAATGACGGCTCCGCTCTACGAAACAGTTATGGAATTGACAAATGGTTGTAAAGTTAAAGCAGCAATTGATTCTATTGGCGGATTATCGGGTACAAATTTAGCCTACTGTGTTCGTACGAATGGAATATTTTTAACGATAGGTCTTTTGTCAGGAGTACCTGTGAATTGGACAGAGATTATGCATAATACGAAAGTGTATACAAACATATTTCATTTACGTCATTGGAATCAACAAATTTCTACAAGGAAATGGCATGAAACATTTCATCAGGTTATACAATGTATTCATGATAAACAATTAATATTAACAAGACCTTATGCTCAGTATCAACTTTCAGATGTAAAAAAAGCTCTTAATTCTCAACAGAAAGGAAAAATATTTTTAAAAAGTTGAAACTAGGAGCATAATGAATGATGGTTAGATCATTGTAATAACAGTAAGAAAGATTTTATAAAAAATGTTGACTATTAGTATATAAGTGTGTAATATAGTAGGAGTCGCTGATGCAATAAAG
>NZ_JAMYWS010000001.1:282500-502500 GCF_024159135.1 Bacillus sp. 3103sda1
CTGAAGAGGCGGAGCCGTAGCGAAAGCGAGTCTGAATAGGGCGTTTAGTACGTGGTCGTAGACCCGAAACCAGGTGATCTACCCATGTCCAGGGTGAAGTTCAGGTAACACTGAATGGAGGCCCGAACCCACGCACGTTGAAAAGTGCGGGGATGAGGTGTGGGTAGCGGAGAAATTCCAATCGAACCTGGAGATAGCTGGTTCTCCCCGAAATAGCTTTAGGGCTAGCCTCAAGTGTGAGAGTCTTGGAGGTAGAGCACTGATTGAACTAGGGGTCCTCATCGGATTACCGAATTCAGTCAAACTCCGAATGCCAATGACTTATCCTTGGGAGTCAGACTGCGAGTGATAAGATCCGTAGTCAAAAGGGAAACAGCCCAGACCGCCAGCTAAGGTCCCAAAGTGTGTATTAAGTGGAAAAGGATGTGGAGTTGCTTAGACAACTAGGATGTTGGCTTAGAAGCAGCCACCATTTAAAGAGTGCGTAATAGCTCACTAGTCGAGTGACTCTGCGCCGAAAATGTACCGGGGCTAAATACACCACCGAAGCTGCGGATTGATACCTATGGTATCAGTGGTAGGGGAGCGTTCTAAGTGCTGTGAAGTCAGATCGTAAGGACTGGTGGAGCGCTTAGAAGTGAGAATGCCGGTATGAGTAGCGAAAGACGGGTGAGAATCCCGTCCACCGAATGCCTAAGGTTTCCTGAGGAAGGCTCGTCCGCTCAGGGTTAGTCAGGACCTAAGCCGAGGCCGACAGGCGTAGGCGATGGACAACAGGTTGATATTCCTGTACCACCTCTTTATCGTTTGAGCAATGGAGGGACGCAGAAGGATAGAAGAAGCGTGCGATTGGTTGTGCACGTCCAAGCAGTTAGGCTGGTAAGTAGGCAAATCCGCTTACCGCAAAGGCTGAGCTGTGATGGGGAAGCTCCTTATGGAGCGAAGTCTTTGATTCCCCGCTGCCAAGAAAAGCTTCTAGCGAGATAAAAGGTGCCTGTACCGCAAACCGACACAGGTAGGCGAGGAGAGAATCCTAAGGTGTGCGAGAGAACTCTGGTTAAGGAACTCGGCAAAATGACCCCGTAACTTCGGGAGAAGGGGTGCTTTCTTAACGGAAAGCCGCAGTGAATAGGCCCAAGCGACTGTTTAGCAAAAACACAGGTCTCTGCGAAGCCGTAAGGCGAAGTATAGGGGCTGACACCTGCCCGGTGCTGGAAGGTTAAGGAGAGGGGTTAGCGCAAGCGAAGCTCTGAACTGAAGCCCCAGTAAACGGCGGCCGTAACTATAACGGTCCTAAGGTAGCGAAATTCCTTGTCGGGTAAGTTCCGACCCGCACGAAAGGTGTAACGATTTGGGCACTGTCTCAACCAGAGACTCGGTGAAATTATAGTACCTGTGAAGATGCAGGTTACCCGCGACAGGACGGAAAGACCCCGTGGAGCTTTACTGTAGCCTGATATTGAATTTTGGTACAGCTTGTACAGGATAGGCGGGAGCCTTTGAAGCCGGAGCGCTAGCTTCGGTGGAGGCGCTGGTGGGATACCGCCCTGGCTGTATTGAAATTCTAACCTACGGGTCTTATCGACCCGGGAGACAGTGTCAGGTGGGCAGTTTGACTGGGGCGGTCGCCTCCTAAAAAGTAACGGAGGCGCCCAAAGGTTCCCTCAGAATGGTTGGAAATCATTCGTAGAGTGCAAAGGCATAAGGGAGCTTGACTGCGAGACCTACAAGTCGAGCAGGGACGAAAGTCGGGCTTAGTGATCCGGTGGTTCCGCATGGAAGGGCCATCGCTCAACGGATAAAAGCTACCCCGGGGATAACAGGCTTATCTCCCCCAAGAGTCCACATCGACGGGGAGGTTTGGCACCTCGATGTCGGCTCATCGCATCCTGGGGCTGTAGTCGGTCCCAAGGGTTGGGCTGTTCGCCCATTAAAGCGGTACGCGAGCTGGGTTCAGAACGTCGTGAGACAGTTCGGTCCCTATCCGTCGTGGGCGTAGGAAATTTGAGAGGAGCTGTCCTTAGTACGAGAGGACCGGGATGGACGCACCGCTGGTGTACCAGTTGTTCTGCCAAGGGCATAGCTGGGTAGCTATGTGCGGAAGGGATAAGTGCTGAAAGCATCTAAGCATGAAGCCCCCCTCAAGATGAGATTTCCCATAGCGTAAGCTAGTAAGATCCCTGAAAGATGATCAGGTTGATAGGTTCGAGGTGGAAGCATGGTGACATGTGGAGCTGACGAATACTAATAGATCGAGGACTTAACCATATAATATGAAGCAAATGTTATCTAGTTTTGAAGGAATATACCTTCATAAGTCTGGTAATGATGGCAGAGAGGTCACACCCGTTCCCATACCGAACACGGAAGTTAAGCTCTCTAGCGCCGATGGTAGTTGGGACTTTGTCCCTGTGAGAGTAGGACGTTGCCAGGCAAAAACCTAAGTCGTTTTGACTTAGGTTTTTTTATGTTTAAAAAAGTAACACTCTGATGCTTTCACTACGCTTTCATTCTTCTCTAATTGTTTCATTTAAAAGGCCTTAAAAATAATTTTACTCATTTCCCATACCTCACTGTATGATTGTTTCCGTTATAACGAGGAAGTAGCTTTAAAAACATACAAAAAAACCCGAATCATGGACTTTTTTAAGTGTTCACGATTCGGGGTACAGTTTACTAGTTACTTAGTTTTTAATTTTTTACGTTCTGCCTCAATTTCGGAGCGCAATTCAGCTTCAAGATAACGATCTATTTTTCCATTTCCTTCATGTACAATGCTATTTAATGTATCTTCTGTCTTCTCTTCCACAATTACAATGACTCCTGTTTTTCCAGGTTTAATAGATTTTAATGTGTTTTCAAAAACAGAATATGCATGTGTAATCTCTTTTTTATCTTTAAATATACCAATCGTTGATCCAATTAGTCCACCTAACAATACACCGAAAGGTCCGCCTAGAATCCCAACAAACATCCCGATTAAACCGCCTTTATTGGTTTTATCAGCGCCCGTTACATCTAAGAAATCTTCAATTGATAATTCACCATCTATTTTTCGTTTAATAACTGCAATTTGCTCCACTTTTAGTTGATGCTCTAAATGAAATTTTTTAATAACAGAGAATGCTTTGTAGGATTGCGTATCTTCTTGAAAGGTAAGTACAGCAACTTGTTTTTCCATATTCAAAACCTGCCTTTTTCTTTAAGTATCACTGCATTTTGTATGTATGTCAAGGAAATTATGCCTGAATAATACTTGTTATTTGACATATATTTCGTTTTATAAAGCATATTTATACGGTTTTCTGGAATAAACACGAACGTTACATTTAATATTATTAAAAACATTCGATTATTTGTTGACATGTTTGAATAACACCTGTTAATATAACGGTAGAAGCAATATTATATCGCACCTCATATAATCGCGGGGATATGGCCTGCAAGTCTCTACCTAACGACCGTTAATCGTTGGACTATGAGGGAAAGTCACTCGGTATTTTTCTATTCACATGGGATACGCATGCCTGAGTAGAGCACTTTCTCTCATAGTAAAAGAGGAATGTTCTATATCAGGCTTTTTTTATTTGAATCGGGGGGATTCTAATATGAAACCACTAGTTGGAGTCATTATGGGAAGCACGTCAGACTGGGAAACAATGAAATATGCTTGTGAAATATTAGAAGAGTTAAATATTCCGTATGAGAAGAAAGTCGTATCCGCTCATCGGACTCCAGATTATATGTTTCAATATGCAGAAACAGCTCGTGAACGTGGAATAAAAGTTATTATCGCTGGGGCAGGCGGGGCCGCTCACTTACCAGGAATGGTTGCTGCAAAAACGAATATTCCTGTCATCGGTGTTCCTGTTCAATCGAAAGCGTTAAATGGTTTAGATTCATTACTATCTATTGTCCAAATGCCAGGAGGTGTTCCAGTTGCGACTGTCGCAATTGGAAAAGCTGGAGCTACAAATGCAGGTTTACTTGCCACGCAAATGCTAGGATCGTTTCATGATGATATACACGATGCATTAGAACTGAGACGAGAAGCAATTGAAAAAAATGTGCGAGAAGGTAGTGAACTGCAGTGATAAAAACGATTTTACCTGGACAAATGATTGGTATTATTGGCGGGGGACAACTTGGCAGAATGATGGCGATTGCAGCAAAAGAAATGGGATATAAAATTGCAGTATTAGATCCAGCAAAGTCTTCGCCGTGTGCACAAGTTGCCGATATTGAGATTGTGGCACCGTATAATGATTTAAAAGCAATTCAGCACTTAGCAGAAATAAGTGATGTTGTAACATATGAATTTGAGAATATTGATTATAACTGCTTACAATGGCTTGAAAAGAATGCTTATTTACCACAGGGCAGTGAGTTATTATATACAACACAAAATCGTTATACAGAAAAAAATGCAATCACGAAAGCCGGTTTACCAGTAGCACCATACAGACTCGTTCAGAAGCAGGAAGAGCTTTTAGTAGCAATTGCTGAATTTTCATTCCCTTGTGTGTTAAAGACAACAACAGGGGGATACGATGGAAAAGGGCAAGTTGTACTAAAAAGTGAAGCTGATGTTGCGAGAGCGATGGAACTTGTAAATCAGGCTGAATGTATTTTAGAGAAGTGGGTTTCATTTGAAAAAGAAATTTCCGTTATTGTTACACGTAGTGTAAACGGTGAAACGAAAGTATTTCCAGTAGCCGAAAACATTCACGTGGATAACATTTTACATGAATCAATCGTACCAGCTCGTATTACAGAAGAACTATCACAAAAAGGAATTCAGTATGCAGAGAGATTAGCGGATGAACTAAAGCTAGTGGGAACACTAGCAGTAGAGATGTTTGCTACAGCAAATGGTGAGATTTATATTAATGAGTTAGCACCAAGGCCGCACAATTCTGGACACTATACAATTGATGCCTGTGAAACGAGTCAATTCGGACAGCATATTCGAGCAATCTGTAATTTACCTCTTGGAGAAACAATTTTGTTAAAACCAGTTGTCATGGTAAACATTTTAGGCGAACATATAGAAGGGGTCCTAAAGCAAGTGAATAGATTAACCGGGTGTTACTTGCATTTATATGGTAAAGAAGAAGCAAAGCCGCAGCGTAAAATGGGGCACGTTAATATTTTAAATGATAAGATTGATGTTGCTTTAGAAAAAGCGCGGACATTGCATATTTGGGACCATCAAGAACAACTGTTGGAGGGAAAAAGATGATTAGTCGTTATACACGCCCTGAGATGGGTGCGATTTGGACGGAAGAAAACAAATTTAAAGCGTGGTTAGAAGTTGAGATCTTAGCTTGTGAAGCTTGGGCTGAACTTGGAGATATTCCAAAAGAAGATGTGAAAAAACTTCGTGAGAATGCATCTTTTGATATTGAACGTATTTATGAAATTGAACAAGAAACACGTCATGATGTTGTAGCATTTACTCGTGCGGTATCTGAAACACCAGCATTAGGTGAAGAACGTAAATGGGTACACTACGGTTTAACATCTACAGACGTAGTAGATACAGCGTTATCTTACATCTTAAAACAAGCTAATGAGATTTTATTAAAAGACTTAGAGAACTTCATTAGTATCTTAGCTAATAAAGCAAAAGAACATAAATACACAATTATGATGGGAAGAACACATGGTGTTCATGCAGAACCAACAACATTTGGTTTAAAGCTTGGCCTTTGGTATGAAGAAATGAAACGTAACTTAGAGCGCTTTAAGCAAGCAGCTGATACAGTTCGCGTTGGTAAACTTTCTGGTGCCGTTGGTACATTCGCGAACATCAATCCATTCGTTGAAAAATATGTTTGTGAAAATTTAGGATTAGAAGCAGCACCAATTTCTACACAAACGCTGCAACGTGATCGTCATGCACATTACATGTCAACACTTGCACTAATTGCAACATCTATCGAAAAAATGGCAGTCGAAATTCGCGGTTTACAAAAAAGTGAAACACGTGAAGTAGAAGAGGCCTTTGCGAAAGGACAAAAAGGTTCGTCTGCAATGCCACATAAACGTAATCCGATTGGGTCTGAAAATATGACTGGCTTGGCTCGTGTTATCCGTGGTTACATGATGACTGCTTACGAAAACGTTCCATTATGGCATGAGCGTGATATTTCTCACTCTTCTGCAGAACGCGTTATCTTACCAGATGCAACAATCGCATTAAACTACATGTTAAATCGTTTCGGTAATATCGTGAAAAACTTAACGGTATTCCCAGAAAACATGAAGCGTAACATGCAAAGAACATACGGTTTAATTTACTCTCAGCGCGTAATGCTTACGCTAATCGATAAAGGTATGGTACGTGAAGAAGCTTATGATATTGTACAACCTAAAGCGATGGAAGCTTGGGAAACACAAGTACAATTTAAAGAGCTTGTAGAAGCTGATGAGCGTATTACAAGCAAATTGACACAAGAAGAAATCAATGAATGTTTCAACTATGAACATCACTTACAACATGTTGATACAATTTTTGAACGTCTTGGCTTAAACTGATAATTTTATATGGCACAGAATAGGATCATTCTGTGCCATTCTTTTTAATTATACTATTCACATTTTTCAAACTACAGGGGGCTTGCGAAGTGCAAAAGCTAGAATTGCTGTATGAAGGAAAAGCAAAAAGAATTTATCGTACAGAAACAGCAGATATGGTTTGGGTAGAGTACAAAGATAGTGCTACTGCTTTCAATGGGGAAAAGAAAGCGACGATTTCTGGAAAAGGTCGTCTGAACAATGAGATTACAACTCTTTTATTCAGAAAGTTACAAGAAGTGGGAATCAAATCACACTTTGTTGAGAAAATATCGGAAACAGAACAAATCGTAAAAAGAGTGAGCATCATTCCATTAGAAGTTGTCACAAGAAATGTAATTGCAGGCAGTCTTTCAAAACGATTAGGAATGGAAGAAGGAACTGCACTTACAACACCGATTGTGGAATTTTACTACAAAGATGATGATTTAGGAGATCCGCTTGTAACAGAAGATCATATTCGTGTGTTAAACGTTGCAACGCCAGAGCAAGTAAGCATATTACGAGAAAAAGCTCTACAGATTAATCAAGTATTGATTGAGCATTTCGCAAACTGTCGTGTAAGATTAATAGATTTTAAATTAGAGTTTGGGGTAACAGAAGAGGGAGAAATTTTATTAGCGGATGAAATTTCACCAGATACATGCCGTTTATGGGATGAAACGAGCAATGAAAAATTTGATAAAGATGTATTCCGCCGCGATCTTGGTAATTTAACAGATGCTTATGAAGAACTTTTAAAACGATTAGGGGGAGCTTCACATGTATAAAGTAAAAGTATATGTAACGTTAAGAGAAAGTGTATTAGATCCACAAGGAACAGCGGTAAAAGGGGCGCTTCATAGTCTTTCGTTTACAGAAGTACAAGATGTTCGTATCGGTAAATATATGGAGTTAACAATTGATAAATCAGTTACAGATATTGATGCAATGGTAAAAGAAATGTGTGAGAAATTATTAACGAACGTAGTGATTGAAGATTATCGCTATGAAGTTGAGGAGGTTGTCGCGCAGTGAAATTTGCCGTAATCGTTTTCCCAGGTTCGAACTGTGATGTGGATATGTTTCATGCAATTAAAGATGAGCTTGGCCAAGATGTAGACTACGTTTGGCATGATACAGAAAACTTAGATGAGTACGATGGAATTTTACTACCAGGCGGTTTCTCTTACGGAGATTATCTTCGCTGCGGAGCTATTTCTCGCTTTGCAAACGCAATGAAAGGCGTACAAAAAGCAGCTGAAGCAGGAAAGCCAATTTTAGGTGTATGTAATGGTTTTCAAATTTTAGTAGAGTCTGGATTGCTACCAGGTGCATTAATTCGCAATAAAAACTTAAAATTTATGTGTCGTACTGTTCAGCTACGTGTTGAAAATAATACAACAATGTTCACGTCGCAATATGAGAAAGACGAAGTTATCGATATTCCGATTGCTCATGGTGAAGGAAACTACTACTGTGATGAAGCAACATTGAAACAGTTAGAAGAAAATAATCAAATTGTGTTCCGTTATGTAGAGAATCCAAACGGAAGCGTTTCAGATATTGCAGGGATTGTAAATGAGCAAGGGAATGTACTTGGCATGATGCCGCACCCAGAGCGTGCTGTTGACGAATTGCTTGGAGGAGCAGATGGTCTAAAAGTATTTCAATCTATTTTGAAACATTGGAGGGAAACATATGTCGTTACTGCTTGAGCCAAATCCAACTCAAATTAAAGAAAAACGCATTTATGCAGAAATGGGATTAACCGACGAAGAGTTTGCAATGGTTGAAAAGATTTTAGGCCGTCTTCCAAACTATACAGAAACAGGATTATTCTCTGTTATGTGGTCAGAACATTGTAGTTATAAAAACTCAAAGCCAGTTCTTCGTAAGTTCCCAACGACTGGTGAACGTGTATTGCAAGGTCCTGGTGAAGGTGCTGGTATCGTAGATATCGGTGACAATCAAGCGGTGGTATTTAAAATGGAAAGTCATAACCATCCATCTGCAATTGAGCCGTATCAAGGTGCGGCAACAGGAGTAGGCGGTATTATACGTGATGTGTTTTCTATGGGAGCACGTCCAATTGCTATGTTAAATTCACTTCGCTTCGGTGAGTTACAATCACCGCGCGTGAAATATTTATTTGAAGAAGTTGTAGCAGGTATTGCAGGATACGGTAACTGCATTGGAATTCCAACTGTTGGCGGAGAAGTACAGTTTGATCCATGCTATGAAGGAAATCCACTTGTAAATGCAATGTGTGTTGGTTTAATTAACCATGAAGATATTAAAAAAGGTCAAGCGCACGGTGCTGGTAATACAGTAATGTATGTTGGTGCAGCAACAGGCCGTGACGGTATTCACGGTGCAACGTTTGCGTCAGAAGAACTATCTGAGGATTCCGATGCAAAGCGCCCAGCAGTGCAAGTAGGCGACCCGTTTATGGAGAAGCTTTTAATTGAAGCGTGCTTAGAGCTTATCAAATCTGATGCACTTGTCGGTATTCAAGATATGGGAGCAGCAGGCTTAACATCATCTTCTGCAGAGATGGCAAGTAAAGCAGGTATGGGTATTGAAATGTACTTAGATGATGTACCACAACGTGAAACAGGTATGACGCCATATGAGATGATGCTTTCTGAATCACAAGAGCGTATGTTAATCGTCGTGAAAAAAGGTAGAGAGCAAGAGATTGTAGAGTTATTTGAAAAATACGGTCTTGCGGCAGTGACAATGGGAAAAGTAACTGAAGATAAAATGCTTCGTTTATTCCATAAAGGAGAAATGGTTGCGGAAGTGCCAGCTGATGCATTAGCAGAAGAAGCACCTGTTTATCATAAGCCTTCAAAAGAAGCAGCGTATTTTGCAGAGTTCCAACAAATGAAGATTGAAACACCGAAAGTGGAGAATTATAAAGAAACATTATTATCTCTATTACAACAACCAACGATTGCAAGTAAAGAGTGGGTATATGATCAATATGATTATCAAGTACGCACAAGCACAGTTGTTACACCAGGATCTGATGCAGCGGTTGTTCGTGTACGCGGAACAAATAAAGCATTAGCAATGACAACAGATTGTAACTCTCGCTACATTTATTTAGACCCAGAAATGGGCGGGAAAATCGCTGTAGCAGAAGCAGCTCGTAATATTGTATGTTCTGGCGGTGAGCCGCTTGCAATTACAGATTGCTTAAACTTCGGTAATCCAGAAAAGCCAGAAATTTTCTGGCAAATTGAGAAGTCAGTAGATGGTATGAGCGAAGCATGCCGCACGTTAAGTACACCTGTTATTGGCGGAAACGTATCGATGTACAACGAACGCAGCGGTGAAGCGGTATACCCAACACCAACTGTTGGTATGGTTGGTCTTGTACATGACGTAAAGCATGTAACAACGCAAGAGTTTAAGCAAGCTGGCGATCTTGTTTATGTAATCGGTGAAACGAAAGCTGAGTTTGGTGGTAGTGAGCTACAAAAAATGTTACATGGTAAAATCTTCGGTCAAGCACCAAGCATCGATTTAGAAGTAGAAGAAAAACGCCAAAAGCAATTACTAGCAGCTATTCAAAAAGGTCTTGTACAATCAGCGCATGACGTTGCAGAAGGCGGATTAGCAGTTGCTTTCGCAGAAAGTGCAATGGGTGCAAACGGATTAGGTGCAGATGTGAAATTAGCTGGAGAAGCAACAGCAATGTTATTTGCAGAATCACAATCTCGCTTTGTTGTTACAGTAAAACGTGAGCAAAAAGAAGCGTTTGAAAGTATGATAGATGCACTTTATGTTGGGGAAGTAACAAGTGCAAATCAATTAACAATTCGTAATGAAGAAAACGAAGTATTGCTTACAGCAGATGTTGATGAAATGAGAACGGCTTGGAAAGGGGCTATTCCATGCTTAATGAAATAAAGGGGCTAAATGAAGAATGTGGCGTTTTCGGAATTTGGGGGCATGAAAATGCAGCTCAAGTTACGTATTATGGACTGCATAGCTTGCAGCACCGTGGCCAAGAAGGCGCTGGCATTGTTGTAAATAATGGGGAGAAAATCATTGGTCATAAAGGTCTTGGTTTAATATCAGAAGTGTTTTCACGCGGCGAGTTAGAAGGCTTAAACGGACAATCAGCGATTGGGCATGTTCGTTATGCGACAGCAGGCGGCGCTGAAGTTGCAAATGTTCAACCACTGTTATTTCGCTTCTCAGACCATAGTATGGCATTAGCTCATAACGGTAATTTAATTAACGCAAAAATGCTTCGTCGTGAATTAGAAGCAGAAGGAAGCATCTTTCAAACAAGTTCGGATACAGAAGTATTGCTTCATTTAATTAAGCGTAATACAAAAGGTACATTAATTGAAAGTGTAAAAGATGCACTAAACAAAGTAAAAGGTGCTTTTGCATATTTATTATTAACAGGAAACGAAATGATTGTTGCATTAGATCCAAATGGATTTAGGCCCCTTTCGATTGGAAAGATGGGAGATGCTTACGTTGTAGCATCTGAAACATGTGCATTTGATGTTGTGGGCGCAACGTACATTCGTGATGTAGAGCCTGGGGAAATCATTGTTATTAATGATGAAGGAATACACGCAGATCGCTATACAAATGATGTAGAGCATGCAATTTGTAGTATGGAGTATATTTATTTTGCTCGCCCTGATTCAAACATTGCTGGCGTTAACGTTCATGCGGCACGTAAAAATATGGGGAAATTGTTAGCAAAGGAAGCTCCAGTTGAAGCAGATGTTGTAACAGGTGTACCAGATTCTAGTATTTCGGCAGCAATCGGTTACGCGGAAGCGACAGGAATTCCTTATGAATTAGGGTTAATTAAGAATCGTTACGTTGGACGTACCTTTATTCAACCTTCACAAGAATTACGTGAGCAAGGTGTAAAAATGAAGCTTTCAGCAGTACGTGGTGTTGTTGAAGGGAAACGTGTTGTTATGATTGACGATTCTATTGTGCGCGGTACAACAAGCAAGCGAATTGTTCGTATGCTTCGCGAGGCTGGGGCAACAGAAGTGCATGTAAGAATTGCTTCGCCGCCGCTTAAGTATCCATGCTTCTATGGAATTGACATTCAAACAAGAAAAGAATTAATCGCAGCAAATCATTCAATAGAAGAAATTCGTCAAATCATTGGAGCAGACTCTTTAACGTTTTTAAGTGAAGAGGGCTTAATCGATGCAATTGGCCGCCCATATGAAGGGAAATATGGCGGTTTATGTATGGCTTACTTTAATGGAGATTATCCAACGGCTCTTTATGATTACGAACAAGAGCTTTTAGAAAGTATGAAATAAAGTAGAGTAATAAGAAAGTATAGCAGCTTCTACTATACGCTGTGTAGAAGCTTGCTTTTTCTTGAAGCTTTATCATTATAGTTTTACTGTTCGGTAGACGGGAGAAATTCTTTCAGTATAAAAAGACGAGGTGTATAGAAACGATGGCGAATGCATATAAGCAAGCAGGAGTAGATATTGAAGCTGGATATGAAGCGGTATCTCGCATGAAAAAACACGTGCAAACAACGATGAGAAAAGAAGTGCTAGGTGGCCTAGGCGGTTTTGGAGGAATGTTTGATCTTTCAAAATTTGCATTAGAAGAGCCAGTATTAGTATCTGGAACAGATGGTGTAGGAACAAAATTAATGCTCGCTTTCATGATGGACAAGCATGACACAATCGGCATCGATGCAGTTGCAATGTGTGTGAACGATATTGTTGTTCAAGGGGCAGAGCCGCTCTTTTTCCTAGATTATATTGCTTGTGGTAAAGCAGAACCTAGTAAAATTGAAAACATCGTCAAAGGAATTGCAGAAGGATGCCGTCAGGCTGGTTGTTCACTAATCGGCGGGGAAACAGCTGAAATGCCAGGTATGTATTCTGAAGAAGAGTACGATTTAGCTGGTTTTACAGTTGGTATTGTTGATAAAAAGAAAATTGTTACGGGACAATCTATTGAAGCGAATCAAGTATTAATCGGACTTGCTTCTAGTGGAATTCATAGTAATGGTTACTCTCTTGTACGTAAGGTGCTATTAGAAGATGGACAGCTTTCACTTGATCGTACGTATGGTCGTTTAGAACTCCCACTTGGTGAAGAATTATTAACACCAACGAAAATTTATGTCAAACCTATTTTAGAACTATTGAAGAAATATAACGTAAGCGGTATGGCTCACATTACTGGTGGCGGATTTATTGAAAATATTCCACGTATGTTGCCAGACGGTATTGGAGCACAAATTGAACTTGGTTCTTGGACAATTCATCCAATCTTTGATTTACTGCAAGAAGTTGGTCAATTAAATAGAGAAGAAATGTTCAATATTTTTAACATGGGTATTGGTATGGTAGTAGCGGTCAAAGAAGAAGATGCAGAAGGTGCTATCAAACTTTTAGAAGAACAAGGGGAAACAGCTCATATTATCGGACGTACTGTACAAGGTTCTGGGGTTACATTTAATGGGGGAGTAGTATCATGAGCCGAATAGCAATTTTTGCTTCAGGAAGTGGTTCTAACTTTCAAGCACTTGTAGATGCAGTAGAAGACGGAAGATTAGATGTACAGCTTAGTTTACTTGTATGTGATCAACCTAGTGCACGTGTTGTTGAGCGTGCAAATCATCATCATGTTCCTTGCTTTGCCTTTTCAGCGAAAGATTATGAATCAAAGGATGCATTTGAACAGGAAATATTAAAGAAATTACAAGAATCCGAGATTGATTGGATTATTTTAGCAGGGTATATGCGTTTAATTGGTCCAACGTTACTAGCTGCTTATGGAGGAAGAATTGTTAACATTCATCCGTCGTTATTGCCAAGTTTTCCAGGAAAAGACGCGGTTGGGCAGGCGATTGAAGCTGGTGTGAAAGTAACGGGAGTAACAATCCATTACGTGGATGCAGGAATGGATACAGGACCAATTATCGCACAGGAAGCGGTAGCAGTTTCTGAAAATGATACACGAGAAAGTTTACAAAAGAAAATTCAACTTGTCGAACATAGATTGTACGTGGATACGGTGAAATCTTTATTACATTCTAAAGTGAAGTCATAAGAGCAGCATTTTAATACAACTAGGGGTGAAGAATAAATGAAAAAGCGTGCATTAGTAAGTGTTTCAAATAAAGCTGGAGTTGTAGAATTCGTAAAAGGATTACTTGAGCAAGGTATTGAGGTTATTTCAACAGGTGGAACAAAAAAATTACTAGAAGAAAATGGCTTACAAGTCATTGGAATTTCTGAAGTAACAGGTTTTCCAGAAATTATGGACGGACGTGTGAAAACATTACACCCAAACATTCATGGCGGATTGCTTGCAGTACGTGATAATGAAACACATATGTCTCAAATGAATGAGCTTGGCATTCAGCCAATTGACTTTGTTGTTGTAAACTTATATCCATTTAAAGAAACGATTGCAAAGCCAGATGTGACATTTATTGATGCAATTGAAAATATCGATATTGGCGGACCAACAATGATTCGATCTGCTGCGAAAAACCATGAGTTTGTAACAGTTATTGTTGATCCAACAGACTACGATGTTGTATTAGGGGAACTAAAGGGAAGCGGAGAAGTTTCAAAAGAAACAAAACGTAAATTAGCAGCAAAAGTATTCCGTCATACAGCGGCATATGATGCATTAATTTCAAACTATTTAACAGAACAAACAGGAGAAGAAAGCCCTGAAACGTTAACTGTTACGTTTGAGAAAAAACAAGATTTACGTTACGGTGAAAATCCGCATCAAAAAGCAACATTCTATAAAGCACCGTTTGCAGCAGCTTCTTCGATTGCTTATGCAGAGCAGTTACATGGCAAAGAGCTGTCTTACAATAATATAAATGATGCAGATGCAGCGATGAGCATCGTTAAAGAGTTTACAGAGCCAGCAGTTGTAGCGGTAAAACATATGAATCCATGCGGCGTTGGTGTTGGTACAGATATTAATGAAGCATATACACGTGCTTACGAAGCTGACCCAGTATCAATTTTTGGCGGCATTATTGCAGCAAACCGTGAAATTGATAAAGCAACAGCAGAAAAATTACATGAGATTTTCTTAGAAATCATCATTGCACCTTCTTTCTCAGAAGAAGCGTTAGAAGTACTGCAAAGTAAGAAAAATTTACGCTTGTTAACTATCGATATCGCAAAGGCAGAAACAGCAAGTAAAAAGCTAACTTCCGTACAAGGTGGTTTACTTGTACAAGAAGAGGATACATTAGCATTAGAAGATGCGACGATTACAATTCCAACAAAACGTGAACCAACTGAGCAAGAGTGGAATGATTTGAAATTAGCATGGAAAGTTGTGAAACATGTAAAATCTAATGCGATTGTTCTAGCAAAAGATAATATGACAATTGGTGTTGGTGCAGGGCAAATGAACCGCGTTGGATCAGCAAAAATTGCAATTACACAAGCGAGTGAAAAATCGCAAGGAAGTGCACTTGCATCTGATGCATACTTCCCAATGCCAGATACAGTAGAAGAAGCGGCTAAAGCAGGTATTACAGCAATCATTCAGCCAGGCGGATCTATTCGTGACGAAGATTCAATTAAAAAAGCGGACGAGTATGGCATTGCAATGGTGTTCACTGGAGTACGTCATTTCAAACATTAATTTAGAAACAAAATAGGAGCAGAGAAGCTCCTATTTTGTACTTATCCCGCTTTAACGGGCAGTAAGTCCCCACGCCTCAAGATGAAGAGAAAATCGAGGAAGATAGGTGGGGAATAACTGTCCGTAAAAGCCCGATTGGTTCAACTAACCATCAGTGGGAATGAAATAAGCCCCCCGCTGATGGAAGTTTCACTTTATCTGAATAATGGAGGATGAAATATGAACATTTTAGTAATTGGCCGTGGTGGACGTGAGCATGCATTAGCATGGAAATTTGCACAATCAGAGCAAGTAGAGACTGTATATGTAGCGCCAGGAAATGAAGGAATGAAAGATGTAGCAACGCCCGTAGCTATCGACGAAAATGATTTTGATGCGCTTATTGCTTTTGCAAAAGAAAGTAACATTGGTTTAACGTTTGTTGGCCCGGAAATTCCACTTATGAACGGTATTGTTGATCGCTTTGAAGAGGAAGGGCTTCGCGTTTTTGGTCCGAACAAAGCAGCAGCTGTTATTGAAGGTAGTAAAGCTTTTACGAAAGAGCTTATGAAAAAGTATGATATTCCAACAGCGGCATATGAAACATTTACAGAGTATGAAGCAGCTGTGCAATACATTGAAAAAGTTGGCGCACCAATTGTTATTAAAGCAGATGGCCTAGCAGCTGGTAAAGGCGTAACGGTTGCCATGACATTAGAAGAAGCACTGCAAGCTGTAAAAGAAATGCTGCAAGATGTAAAGTTTGGAGAAGCAAGCAAAAAGGTTGTCATTGAAGAGTTTTTAGACGGCCAAGAATTTTCACTTATGGCATTTGTAAACGGAACAACTGTATATCCAATGGTAATTGCACAAGATCATAAACGTGCTTTTGATGGTGATAAAGGACCAAATACAGGCGGAATGGGTGCTTATTCTCCGGTACCACAAATTCCGCAATCAGCAGTAGAACAAGCGATTGAAACTGTTCTACATCCAACAGCTCAAGCAATGATACAAGAAGGACGTTCTTTTACAGGTATTTTATATGCAGGGCTTATTTTAACAAGTGAAGGGCCGAAAGTAATTGAATTCAATGCTCGATTTGGTGATCCAGAAACAGAAGTAATCTTACCTCGGTTAGAAAGCGATTTAGTTGATGTATGTAATCATGTACTAGATGGAACAGAACTTACTTTAGAGTGGTCTGAAGAAGCAGTAATTGGTGTTGTATTAGCTTCTAAGGGATATCCAGAAGCTTACGAAAAAGGTGCTGTAATTCGAGGACTAGAAACATTGGAAGATGTTATTGTATTTCATGCCGGAACGGATGTTAAAGATGGAGAATTTGTAACTAACGGTGGCCGTGTATTATTTGTTGCTTGTAAAGGAAAAGGTTTACAAGAGGCAAAGGATAAAGTATACGCAGAAATTGCAAAGATTGAAAGTGATGGTTTATTTTATCGAAGTGATATAGGGTACCGCGCAATTGCGAAAGTAGATTGCTAGAAGGGGGGGCTTCCCCTTTTTAAATACTGGCTCTGTTAAACAATAATGTTGATAATCGAGCGAGTTTTTTGCCGCGCACTTCTTAAAACGACGAAATAAGGATCCAAAGTGAAAGTACATTTCGCTTTGGATCCTTTATTTTATCCCGCTATGCGCGGGCAGTAAGACCCCCACTGATGGATTATATAATTACGAAAATTTACCAAGCGATTGTATTCAATTAATCTGAATATTACTTTTTATTGTTTGTTATTTTTTTATAAAGTAATATATAGATGTCATTAAATATTTCTAATAAATAGCAGGGGGAATAATTATGAAAAAGATGTTTAAATCATTGACATTTGTCATGATGATAGGATTATTAATGAGTGTATTGGCAGGATGCTCGAATCCCGATGATACTGTACAAGAATTTTTGACAGCTATAAAAAAAGGAAATTATGAAAAAGCAAGTACTTTTGTTTATAAAGGTGATAAGGGCTACGATTTTAGCAAACTAAATAAAACGGAAGACGGCATTGAGGGGAAGGCAGTACTCGATGCAATCGTAAAGAACTATAAATTTGAAGAACCAGAACAAGTATCTAAGAAAGATGATAAGGCAAAGGTTAAAGTAAAAATTACTTCTGTTGATATGGCTGTTGCAACTACAAAGACAATCGGAGAGATCATGCCTATGGCTTTTGCAAGTGCGTTTAGTGAAAACAAAGAACAATCTGATAAGGCAATGGAGCAAATGATGACGACAACTCTTGTTAAGAACTTGTCTGATAAAGATGCGACAATGACGACTCGTGTAGTTACGCTGAACTTAAAGAAAGACAAAGATGGTAACTATAAAATTGTTTCTGATGAAAATTTAGAGGAAGCATTGTTTGCAAATTCAAAATCAATAGATAAAATGTTTGGCAATAAATAATTACAATACAATACCTAAAAAACAGCCTCCTAATTACTAGGAGGCTGTTTTTTAGGTATTGGGATTTGCACCATGCCCATCAACTTAATAATATCAATTACTCCTAGGTGTAAAAAATGCCATCCATTCTGCATATGTATGGTGACCCTTGTATTATAATTATGTATGTGATGAAACTTATATCTAAAAAGGGGTGCCTCTAATATGTACAAACTCAAAACAACAGAAACCGACAATAGTGTAATTGAGTTTATTGAAAGTGTTGAAAGTCTTAAAAAACGAGAAAACGCATATCAATTATTAGATATATTTACTGAAACAACAGGCTATACAGCAAAGATGTGGGGACCGAGCATTATCGGATTTGGAACATATCATTATAAATATGCATCTGGTCATGAAGGAGATGCCCCATTAGTAGGCTTTTCCCCCCGAAAAGCTAAAATTAGTTTATATTTTGCAACTGGTGACCCTGGGCGAGAAGAACTATTAAAAAACTTTGGAAAATACACGTCTGGAAAATCATGTGTATATATTAATAAAGTAGCAGACATTGATATTAATGTTCTAAAAGCACTAATCAAACAATCTGTAAGTTTTTTGAAAGAGACGTATCCAAATGATTAATGAAATTTTATGCGGATTTTTAAATAGTTCATATTCATTCTTTAGAAAGCAGAAAAAAATCTAGTTGAATTAATTCTTACTTAAGCTTAGCCTGACGGCGATACCCCTAAAAGGAAAACGAGTCCTACTTGTTAAAAAGTTAGGACTCGTTTTCTTTTTTTATCTTACCCTTTTGTTTTGCCATTTCGCGAAGTAAATATTCAATATGAGCATTCACGCTTCGGAATTCGTCGTTTGCCCATTTTTCAATAACTGCGTACAATTCGGGATCGATTCGTAATGGAAAGCTTTTCTTTTTAGCCATAATTACCGACAACCTCTAATATAGACTTCCTGTATTAATGACCGGCTGTGCTCCTTTATCTGAAACAATGGCAACTAATAAGTTATTAACCATATTTGCTTTTCGCTCGTCATCTAACTCAAGTATACCTTCTTCATCTAGTTTTTGAATAGAATCTTTCGCCATTTGTACGGCACCTTCTACAATTTCTTTTCTTGCGGCTAATACTGCTTTTGCTTGTTGACGCTGAAGCATTGCGTGTGCAATTTCTGTTGCATAAGCTAAGTGCGTTAAACGAGTTTCGAGTACTTCTACCCCTGCAATTTCTAAACGGGCTTCTAATTCTCGTTTTAACTCTTCAGAAATTTCTTCTGAGTTTCCGCGTAGTGTAATGTTGTTTTCATCTTGGAAATTATCATATGGATATTTCGTTGCCACATGACGAATTGCTGTTTCACTTTGAATTTCTACGAATGCATCATAATGTTCAACACCAAAGATTGCTTTTGCAGAATCGACGACTTTGTATACAACAACAGCTGCGATTTCAATTGGGTTTCCATCTACATCATTTACTTTTAATTTCTTACTATTAAAGTTCTCTACACGAAGAGAAACAGTTTGACGAAGTGCAAATGGAACTGTTAAAAATAATCCATTTTCACGAATTGTTCCTAAATAGTTACCGAAAAATGTAATCACTTTTGCTTGGTTTGGCTGGACGATGCCAATGCCACTTGCAAGGATTGCTGCTAATAAAAACGAGATAACGGCAATAGCGAATAATTCATTAATAAGGCTGAATACACCGATACCAATTAAAACTAGAATGACAACTATTCCTAAAAAACCATTTACATGAAATACTTGTTTTTCCTTCATATTTTCGCCTCCCTTGATATAAAAATGATATCACTTTTATATCAAAGTTGACAATAGGATTATATCCTAATTTTTTCAAAAAAATAAAAAAATCACCAAAAACGAACATTAGTTCTTGTTTGTGGTAAAATAAAAGAAACTTAGCCGCCCACTGCAGCAGCTAAGTTTCTTTTAGAGCATCTTGCATAGTGACAAATGATTCAAAGCGGTTTGGACATAAGAGCCTTTTCAAGTGCAGACTCAATTTCCTTATCAGAAGCATCATAACTTCCAGAGCTTGTTTTTTCTTCGTCATGAGAAGTATGATGTGCTTCTTGTTTATTAGATTGTCCATTCTTCATAAGATCCATGCCAGGCATTTTTAAATCCGGGATATTCATAAATTTACCGAGTTTACATGCTGCCACAATAGGACAGAAACGAACGATTCCTTCTGCAATTCTCATTGCTCCAACCCAAAGCATAATTTTGGGCCAAATACACCATGGTCTTCTTGCAAGCTTTGCTGTATTGCAGCTAAGCAGAACGAGACCAATGGTAATACGAATAAAGGCATTCATTGTGCCGATGTTTTGCTTGAACAAGACATTCACTCCCTCTTCATCAGCTTTAAAATAGATATATCTATTTCAAGAGTTATTGTTCCTTTCATGCTTTCTCTATATACAATCCAACATTTGACGTAGAAAAAGATGTTGTGTGGAATGTGTGTCAGCACATTATTTTTTGTTATAATGAAAGAATGTGTAAAGGCGATTAGATAAAAAGAAAGGGTGTTTTCATGTACGATATTTCACAGTGGAAACATGTATTTAAGCTTGACCCGAATAAGGAGTTAAGCGACGAACATTTAGAGCTTATTTGTGAGTCAGGAACGGACGCTGTTATTGTAGGCGGAAGTGACGGAATTACAATTGATAATGTATTACACATGCTAGTAAGCATTCGTAGATATGCGGTTCCTTGTGTATTAGAAGTTTCAACGATGGATTCTGTTACACCAGGTTTCGATTTTTATTACATCCCGAGCGTATTAAATAGCCGAAAGATCGAATGGATAACGGGCCTTCACCATGCGGCATTGAAAGAGTTTGGGGATATTATGAACTGGGATGAAATTTTTATGCAGGGATACTGTGTATTAAATCCAGAAGCGAAAGTGGCAAAGTTAACAGAAGCAAACTGTGAGTTATCAGAAGAAGATGTGATTGCATATGCACGTATGGCTGACAAACTTCTTCATTTACCAATTTTCTATTTAGAATACAGCGGCACATATGGAGATGTGGAACTCGTAAGAAAAGTGAAAGCTGAGCTGCAAAATGCAACATTATATTACGGTGGCGGAATTGCAAGTGCAGACCAAGCGAAGAAAATGGCACAGTATGCGGATACAGTTGTCGTTGGAAATTTAATTTATGAAGATATAAAGAAAGCTTTAGCAACAGTAAAAGCTGTAAAAGGAGAGTAGGTGACCGAATACATGAGTATAACAGAAAAATTATTAACAGGATTAAATCCGCAGCAGCAAAAAGCTGTACAAACAACGGCGGGACCGCTGTTACTTATGGCAGGTGCAGGTAGTGGTAAGACGCGTGTGTTAACACACCGAATTGCTTATTTACTTGGTGAAAAAGGTGTTGCACCGTGGAATGTATTAGCAATTACGTTTACAAATAAAGCTGCACGTGAAATGCGTGAGCGTATTGACAAGCTTGTTGGTCCAGAAGCAGAGGATATTTGGATTTCAACATTCCACTCCATGTGTGTTCGTATTTTACGACGCGATATTGATCGCATCGGCATTAATCGTAATTTTACGATTTTAGATGCAAGCGACCAATTAACAGTTGTGAAAAAAATTATGAAAGAGCGCAATATTGATCCAAAGAAGTTTGAACCTCGTTCTGTTCTTGCGACAATTAGTAATGCGAAAAATGAATTGTTATCTCCAGAAAAATATGCGAAGAAAATCTCAATTGCAGATCCATACGAAAAGATGACAAGCGATGTGTATACAGAGTATCAAAAGCGTCTTCTCAAAAATAATGCGCTTGATTTTGATGATTTAATTATGACGACTATTCAATTATTTGAGCGTATACCCGAAGTATTGGAGTTTTATCAACGTAAATTCCAATATATTCACGTTGATGAGTATCAAGATACGAACCGTGCTCAGTACATTCTCGTTAATAAATTGGCTGTGCGTTTTAAAAACCTTTGCGTAGTTGGTGACTCAGATCAATCAATTTATCGTTGGCGCGGGGCAGATATTGCTAATATCTTGTCGTTTGAAAAAGATTATGAAAATGCACAGGTTATTTTACTGGAGCAAAACTATCGTTCGACGCAAAGTATTTTAAACGCAGCGAATGCTGTTATTGAAAATAATATGAACCGTAAACCGAAGAAGTTATGGACGGATAATCAAGTAGGGAGTAAAATTTCGTATTACCGTGCTGCAACTGAAAAGGATGAGGCTTACTTTGTCGCGAAAAAGATTCGTGATGAAGTGCAAATAGGCAATCGAAAGTACACAGACTTTGCGGTACTGTATCGTACAAATGCTCAGTCTCGTATGGTCGAGGAGATTTTTCTGAAGTCCAATATTCCATATAAAATTGTCGGTGGCATTAAGTTCTACGATCGTAAAGAAATTAAAGATATATTGGCATACTTACGTTTAATTGCGAATCCTGATGATGAAATTAGTTTCGCTCGTATTATTAACGTACCAAAACGCGGTGTTGGAGCAACATCTATTGATAAAATTATTAATTATGGCGTGCAAAATGGTCTTTCGCTGACGGCTGTGTTAGATGAAATTGAACACGTTGGACTAAGTGCAAAAATTACGAAGACAGTAGCCGAATTTGCAAAGCAACTTCATAATTGGGTAAACATGCAAGAGTATTTATCAGTAACAGAGCTTGTTGAGGAAGTGTTAGAGAAAACAGGTTACCGTGATGCACTGAAGAATGAACGTACATTAGAATCAGAAGGACGCTTAGAAAACTTAGAAGAATTCTTATCTGTTACACAAACGTTTGAATCTCAAAGCGAAGATAAGAGCCTTGTTGCTTTCTTAACTGATTTAGCACTTGTTGCTGATATTGACCGTGTAGATGAAGATCCAACTGCTGGTGAAGAAGTGATTTTAATGACAATGCACTCTGCAAAAGGATTAGAATTCCCTGTCGTCTTCATTTTAGGACTAGAGGAAGGAATTTTCCCGCATACACGCTCTTTAATGGAAGAAGACGAAATGCAAGAAGAACGCCGCTTAGCATACGTTGGTATTACACGTGCAGAAGAAGAACTGTATGTAACGAATGCTCAAATGCGAACGATATTTGGTAGAACAAGTATGAATAAAGAGTCACGTTTCATCTCTGAGATTCCTGAGGATCTCATTGAAACGCTTCATGAAGTGAAACCAAAGCGTGAAAGTTTTAGTACAAAATCAAAACCTACGACCACAACGACAACTCGTTCACGCTCAGCCTTTGTTCGTCCTGCCGCGAAAACAACAGGCGGTGAGCAAATTGGCTGGTCAGTTGGTGATAAAGCATCACATCAAAAATGGGGCATTGGTACGGTTGTGAGTGTAAAAGGGGACGGAGATGCAAAAGAATTAGACATTGCGTTTCCAAGTCCAGTTGGTATTAAACGATTATTGGCTAAATTTGCGCCAGTTACGAAAGTGTAAGAAAGGAATGAGGTTATGCCGAAAGAAGCAGCACAAAAGCGCATTGAAGAGCTGCGTGACATTTTAAATAAGTTTAATTATGAATATCATGTGCTAGATAATCCATCTGTATCTGATGCAGAGTATGATCGTCATATGCAAGAACTTATAAAATTAGAAACAGAGCATCCAGAATTATTTACAGAAGATTCTCCGTCTGTTCGCGTTGGCGGAGAGGTTCTTGATATTTTTGAGAAAGTAACGCATAAATCACCGATGTTAAGTTTAGGAAATGCTTTTAATGAAGGAGATTTACGTGATTTTGATCGCAAGGTACGTCAAGGAATTGACGGACAAAATGTAAGATATGTGTGTGAATTAAAAATTGACGGACTTGCTGTTTCCCTTCATTATGAAAAAGGGCGCTTCATTCAAGGGGCAACTCGTGGTGATGGTATAACGGGTGAGGATATTACACAAAATTTAAAAACAATTAAAGCAATTCCTCTGCGTTTAACAGAAGAAGTGACGCTAGAAGCGCGCGGTGAAGCGTACATGCCAAAACGTTCATTTGTTAAGTTAAATGAAGAAAAAGAACAGAACGGAGAAGCTGTCTTTGCGAATCCACGTAATGCAGCAGCGGGTTCATTGCGTCAGCTTGATCCAAAAATTGCAGCAAAGCGTAATTTATCTTTATTTGTATATGGACTTACTGATTTAGAAGGAAAGACAATTACATCGCATAGTGAATCGTTAAACCTTTTAGGGGAGCTGGGTTTTAAAACAAATCCTAATCGCAAAGTTTGCGAAACAATCGATGAGGTCATTCATTATGTACAAGATTGGCAAGAAAAACGTCCACATCTTGATTATGAAATTGATGGTATCGTTATTAAAGTAGATGATGTGTCACTTCAAGAAAGCTTAGGAACAACAGCAAAAAGTCCAAGATGGGCAATTGCATATAAGTTCCCGGCGGAAGAAGTTGTTACGAAGCTGACGGGCATTGAGCTAAGTGTTGGACGAACAGGTGTGGTAACCCCAACTGCTGAATTAGAACCAGTACGCGTGGCAGGAACGATTGTCCGTAGGGCTTCTTTACACAACGAAGATTTAATTCGTGAAAAAGATATTCGCATTGGCGACTATGTTGTTGTAAAGAAAGCTGGAGACATTATTCCTGAAGTTGTAAATGTGATTGTAGACCGCCGCACAGGTGAAGAAGAAGAGTTTCATATGCCAACGCATTGCCCAGCATGTGAGAGTGAACTTGTTCGTTTAGAAGAAGAGGTTGCGCTTCGTTGTATTAATCCAGCATGCCCAGCACAAATTCGGGAAGGATTAATTCACTTCGTATCACGTAATGCGATGAATATCGATGGGTTAGGTGAACGTGTAATTACCCAGTTATTTGACGCAAATTATATTCGTACGTTTGCAGATTTGTATACATTAACGAAAGAACAGCTATTACAACTAGAACGTTTTGGAGAAAAATCTGCTTCAAATTTAGTACAAGCAATTGAAACGTCAAAAGACAATTCATTAGAGCGATTACTGTTCGGCCTTGGTATTCGCCACGTTGGAGCCAAAGCTGCTCGCACATTAGCGGAACATTATGAAACGATGGATCACATAGCGAAGGCGACAGAAGAAGAGCTCACAACAATTAACGAGATCGGCGAAAAAATGGCGCAATCTATCGTTACGTATTTTGATAATGAAGATGTACAAGAGTTATTACAACAATTTAAGTCATATGGCGTAAATATGACTTATAAAGGGATAAAACGAACAGATTTAGAAAACATTGAATCTTATTTTGCAGGAAAAACAGTTGTTTTAACTGGTAAACTAGAAGTGATGGGACGCAGTGAAGCGAAAAAGAAAATTGAAGAACTTGGCGGGAAAGTCACAGGTAGTGTGAGCAAAAGTACAGATTTAGTCATTGCAGGAGAAGCTGCTGGCTCTAAGCTAGCACAAGCACAAAAACATAACGTTGAGATTTGGGATGAAGCGAGGTTCTTACAAGAGCTCAATAATTAAGAGGTGCAAAGTTACCATGAAAAAAGTTATATTAGCAGTGTTAAGCCTTGGGTTACTTCTCAGTGGATGTAGCACTGATTTGAAAAAAGAAGATAAAGTTGTAGAAAAATCCGGGGATTCGAAAGATAAAGCGATTCTTCCGAAATACTCTATTTCAGATGATTATTATAAAACAGCAGTTCCGTTTAAATCAGGTTCAGCACATGGGTTAGCTGTACAAGGATTAAATAGCCGTTTAGATGTTGATGAATTTGAAACAGGATTAATGCGCATTGCGAAAGAATCATATGATACGAAAGATTATTTCTATCAGGAAGGAAAGTATTTAGATAAAGATACGATACAAGCGCTATTGGGCAGGAAACGTACACCAGAGCAACAAGCTAATTTAGAAAAAGTATCGAAGAAGAAGCTGCCAAATGGATTGAATCCGGAGTTACCGGCAGGAGAATCGGAAACATTACAAGCAAAAAATGAAAAGAGTCCAATTTATTTAGCGCAAATTTTAGAACAAGATTATTTAAAAACAAAAAGTAACAACGAAGCAGAGTTAAGCGGAGTTGTAATTGGTCTTGCGATGAATTCTGTTAATTATTATACAGAAGAACATGGTTATCCGCGTGAAAATAAAATCTCTGACGAAGAATTGCTAAAACAGGGTAAGGAAATGGCCCAAGAAATTTTACCGATTTTGAAACAGAAAGATGAATTGAAAAATGTCCCAATTACATTTGCGATTTATCGACAAGAATCTAAATCTTCACTTGTACCAGGATCATATTTATCATATACAACAGTTGATAAAGGCAGTGACAAAGTAGAAGATTGGAAAGCAATAGATGAAAAATATTATTTGTTCCCTTCGAATGAAGCAGACACGAATTATCGTGACGATGCAACAATTGTAAAGAACTTTAATGCTAAACTAGCGACTTATTTTGACGGAAACTATACTGCGGTTGTTGGCAGAGGATTCTATAAAGATGGTCAATTAAAAGAAATGAAGCTTGAGATTCCAGTTCAGTTTAATGGAAAAGCGGAAGTCATTGGATTTACACAATTTGTAGCTGGGGCTGTTATGGAATATTTTCCTAACTATGTTAAAGTGCAAGTAACGATTAAGTCGGTAGAACGCCCAGAAGCAATTATTATTCGTGACGTAAAGCAAGATAAACCGTTTGTCCAAATTTTAGATTAAGAGAAAGTCGTTCCTTATTATAGGAACGGCTTTTTTTATTGCATTATTTGCGAGCATTTAGCCCGCTATTCGCAGGCAGTAAGCCCCCCACCTCAAGAGTGAGAGAAGCGAAGAAGATAGGTGGGAGCTAAACTGCCCGTAAAAGCCTGAGTGGTTCAACTAATAATCAGTGGGGAATAAAGCCCCCCACTGATTAAAGTCTCACTTTATATTAGAAATTTTGTTATAATTTTTAATGTTGTTAATAAAAAAGGGGATCGAGGGAAAGGACAGATGGAAGATTTAAGTTTGCAAGTCATTATACTACTTATTGCTTTTGGATTTTTAGCAGCATTTATCGACTCTGTGGTTGGAGGAGGAGGTTTAATCTCGCTTCCAGCACTTATGTTTATTGGGTTGCCGCCGGCTTCGGCTATCGCTACAAATAAATTAGCAGCAACAATGGGATCATTTACGAGTACGCTTTATTTTATTCGTTCTAAAAAAGTAGATTTTCGCATTGTAGGAAAACTAATTCCGTTCACAATTGTTGGGGCAGTTGCAGGGGCATTTGTTGTAAAGTACATCCCACCGGATGTTTTGCGACCTCTTGTGTTAGTTATGCTTGTGTTAATTGCGATTTATATTATTCTAAAAAAAGATTGGGGTAGTGTAGCTACCCATAAGAAAATGACGAAAGGAAAAACATTTTTATTTTATTTCGTTATTTTAATGCTTGGATTTTATGACGGTTTTTTTGGACCGGGCACAGGTTCATTTTTAATTTTTGCATTTTTATTAATTGGGATGGATTTTATCGGTGCAGCGGCATCTGGTCGAGTGTTAAATTTTGTTAGCAATATTGTATCATTGATTACATTTTTATTTTTAGGTGCAATTCAGTTTAAATATGGTTTAATTATGGGTTTATCAATGATTGCAGGGGCATATCTCGGTTCAAGATTTGCTGTTCGAAAGGGCGTAGGATATATACGAATTTTATTTTTGACAGTAACGATTTTGTTAATTGGGAAAAACTTTTGGGAATACGTTCATATTTTATAACATGATGCATATGCATCATGTTGTTTTTTTATTTATTATATTTAAAAAATTAAATAATTTTTTAAATATAAGTCTAAGAATATTTGAACAAATCGAAATTATCGTGTAGAATAATGTTGTATTATGTAAACGCTTTTTTCTAAGGGGAGGCTAAAATAATGGTAGTAGCATACAAACATGAGCCATTTACAGATTTTACAGTAGAGGCAAATAAAGTAGCATTTGAAGAAGGTTTAAAGAAAGTAGAATCTTATCTTGGACAAGACTATCCATTAATTATTGGGGGAGAAAAGGTCACTACAGACGATAAAATCGTTTCTGTGAATCCTGCAAATAAAGAAGAAGTCGTTGGCCGCGTTTCAAAAGCAAGTCGTGAATTAGCAGAAAAAGCAATGCAAGTAGCGGATGAAACATTCCAAACTTGGAGAAAAACGAAACCAGAAATGCGCGCAGATATTTTATTCCGTGCAGCTGCAATCGTTCGCCGCAGAAAACATGAGTTTTCCGCAATTCTTGTGAAAGAAGCAGGTAAACCATGGAATGAGGCAGATGCTGATACAGCAGAAGCAATCGACTTCATGGAGTATTATGGTCGTCAGATGTTGAAATTAAAAGACGGCATTCCAGTAGAAAGCCGTGCAATTGAATATAACCGTTTCTCTTACATTCCATTAGGAGTAGGTGTTATCATTTCTCCTTGGAACTTCCCATTTGCAATCATGGCAGGTATGACAACAGCTGCATTAGTATCTGGTAACACTGTGTTATTAAAACCAGCTAGTACAACACCTGTAGTAGCAGCGAAGTTTATGGAAGTATTAGAAGAAGCTGGCTTACCAGCAGGCGTAGTAAACTTCATTCCTGGTAGCGGATCTGAAGTTGGAGATTACTTAGTTGATCATCCTCGTACACGCTTTATCAGCTTTACTGGATCACGCGATGTTGGTATTCGTATTTACGAACGTGCAGCAAAAGTAAATCCAGGACAAATTTGGTTAAAACGTGTTATCGCTGAAATGGGCGGTAAAGATACAATCGTTGTTGATAAAGAAGCAGATCTTGAATTAGCAGCAAAATCTATCGTTGCATCTGCATTTGGTTTCTCAGGACAAAAATGTTCTGCATGCTCTCGCGCAGTAATCCATGAAGATGTATACGATCACGTATTAAACCGTGCAATTGAATTAACAAATGAATTAACAGTAGGTAACCCAGAAGAAAAAGGTATAAACATGGGACCAGTTAATGACCAAGCTGCATTCGATAAAGTAATGAGCTATGTTGCTATTGGTAAAGAAGAAGGTAAACTTGTAGCAGGTGGCGAAGGTGATGATTCTAAAGGTTGGTTCATTAAACCAACAATCATTGCTGACGTTGCAGAAGATGCTCGTCTTATGAAAGAAGAAATCTTCGGACCAGTTGTAGCATTCTGCAAAGCAAAAGACTTTGATCACGCACTTGCAATTGCGAACAATACAGAATACGGTTTAACAGGAGCTGTTGTTTCTAATAACCGTGAACATATCGAAAAAGCACGTGAAGACTTCCATGTTGGTAACTTATACTTCAACCGTGGATGTACTGGTGCAATCGTTGGTTACCAACCATTCGGTGGCTTTAACATGTCTGGTACAGACTCTAAAGCTGGTGGCCCTGACTACTTAGCACTTCACATGCAAGCAAAAACTACTTCTGAAACTCTATAAGAAGTTATAAGAAGGACCTTCTCGTAATCGAGAAGGTCTTTTTGCGTATTAAACAGAATGATTTTGATGAAGAAGTGGACATTTCTCTTGCATTGTTTTCATAAATAAATCGGTATCTTTTGGTAATGATATGAGCGCTATATCATACTTGCTATAAGTAATTTCTAATCGCTTAAACGTCCAGGCGGGAGCGGAAAGCAAGTTGTATGTATATCTGATGTTAGTTATTTCGTGAAGTGGAATCATAATTTTGAAGAAGCCAAACACAGCAACGAGATGTGTATTTGTAATCTCGTGATAAGAATGAAATAATGCCCATAGAAGCATAAGTACAATAGGTAAAAAGATAATACCTATTATAATAGAACCTACATCAGCTTTTTCTATAAAAAAGAGAATAAAAGGTATTGGGCATAATGCAATAATGAGTAGAGAAAGCAGTGGATTTCGTTGAGTTGAAAATTTCATGAACTTCCCCCTTTTTATGATTTTACCTTATTTTGGATCATTTTCGTTTAATTCGATAAAAATACATAAAATCCCTAGAAAATTGTATTCATTCGTCATATTTCTCTGTATAAATTTTATAAATTTCCTGTATAATACAATTTGAAGGAAAATCTATGATTAGACAAGAAGACACCGCTTTCAGTTTGCTCGCTGAAGGCGGTGTTTCTTTTTTCATACATCTTGATAGGAATATAGAGTTACTGATGGAAGCGTAAGAGAAATGAAACGATATAAAGAAAATCAAAAGGATTTTTCGCGCTGTAAAAACTCTTCGGTGCTGATTATCTCAGCATACACTTCGTTTAAGGAAGCTAGAATTGTATTGTGAATATATGCAGCTGGAATGGAAACGTTTTTAAAGATTAAGTCTTTCGTTGCACACGCGTCATGTATTACTGTACATGTAAAGCCAAAATCAAAGGCAGCTCGTACTGTAGCATCAATGCACATATGTGTCATCATGCCGCATATAACAACGTGTTCGATTTGTAAATCCTGTAATTCTTGTAATAATGAAGTTTCTCGAAAACTATTTGGATAATGCTTCAATATGACCGTTTCTTGCTGCAAAGGACGAACATTCTTATGGATGTGTACACCTTCTGTATTTGGAAGAAAGAATGTTGCATTTTCGCGAGTGGAAACATGTTGGATATGAAAAATAGGCTGATTTGTTTCACGGAAATATTGAAGTATGCGTTTTGCATATTCACTTGCTTCGCTAGCATTTCGCAGTTCCATCTTTCCGTTTGGAAAATAATCATTTTGGATGTCGACGAGTAAAAGAGCAGTTTTCATTTCAGTTACAGCCTCCAGTTTCGATTTTGTATTCGTTTAATTATTCCATTAGTTTAGGGAGTTTTCCTTTTTGAAAAATGTGAGATAAAGAAATTTACATGAAATTAAAATTGAAAAGTTTAAGTAGAAAAGACCAGGAATTTTCCTGGTCTTTTCTATACCGTTATTCAATTGTCACACGTTTTAAAGAAGTTTCCGCAGGTTGTTTCTGTTCCTTTATATAAGAAGTTAGTTCTTCATGAAACATGTTCAGCATCTCGTTTGCTCGCTGCTGAAGTGGGGCAGGTAATCCGTTTATAACATACCCTCCAACTTCTATCTTCGTCCGAATGATTTTCCGTAATAAATCTTCACGCATGAACGACACCTCCAAAACGAATGTTAAGTACATCACCTTCAAATTTTGCTCCTTGAATGGACAAATGCGTTAATGTTTTTGGTAAGGTAATGTTTCGTTTTACGGAACCAGCTCGAATAATGAGTTCGTCGCCTTTTTGATTTAAAGAGAGTTCACTTTTATCAGAGAATGGGATGGAAAGAACAAAGATATATTCATCACCGTTTTTTGTGACATATTGAGTCCGTCCGTTGAATTTCACCGCAGTTGGATCCGGATCATTTTTAAATAAAGCATCGCCAACACGTTCTAGCATAGATAAGCCAACTACTTCTTGTTCAAACATAGGTGCTTCGTAAATAGGAAGCGGCTGAAAACTATTTTGAATTAATACTTTATATTTCTTTTGCGCATCTTTCCACGCTTGAAAATATGAATCTGTTACCGTATCAGGGATGACGCGATTAATCATGATAGCATCAACATTGTAGTCATATAAGTTTAAATATGTGAAGCTGCGCTGCGCTTCTTTAATAACCATTTTTTCCGGATTCACAACAACACGAATGCTTGTTACTTCTCGGTTGGATAAAATGTCACGCATTTCTCCTAGTTGTTCAAGTGTATTTGTTAATTCATCCATAATATCATCAGTAGGAAGCGGGACACCGAGCAATGGCTGTGCAACAGGGCGTACAACCTTTAATACTTTACGTTTAATTGGAAAGAGTTTTTCCATCCACCAGCCGAGCATATCCGGGAAGCTTAGCATAGCTAATGTTTCACCGGTTGGAGCACAATCAATAATAATGACATCGTATGTTTTTTGTTTATAGTAATCTAATACACGCAGTAAGCTAATTAAATCTTCCATACCTGGGAACATAGTAAGTTCCTCTGTAGTAATATCGTCAGCTGCTTTTGATGTGAATAGTAATGTAATATATTTTTGCAGTTTGCCCCAGCCCTTTTCCATTTCATAGATTGTATTAATTTCTTGTGCCCATAAATTTTCACAAATTTCTTGTGGCTCTGAGGAAAGCTTCATACCAAATGAATCTCCTAAACTATGAGCCGGATCTGTACTCATGACTAACGTTTTTAAACCTTGTTTTGCACTTTGCATTGCTGTTGCTGCTGAAATACTTGTCTTCCCTACGCCGCCCTTACCTGTGTATAAAATAATTCTCATCATTCATATCCCCTTTGTTTCGGTAGTCGAATATTACGAGAGTCGAAATATATCTTTGAATAAAAACCCGCAGAGGGGTCTATTCAATCGGAATGTTTTTGATCTTAGGTGAAGTAAGCTTTTCTTCTGTTTTTTGTTGTGATGTAGCAATATGGTTCATGATTTTTTGGAAGATTTGCAGTAAAAATGCTTTTTCTTCTTCTGATAGTGCTTCCGTTACAAGGTTAAAATAATGAGCAGCATTTTGTTTTACTTCTTCTACAAGTTGTATGCCAGCTTCTGTTAAACGAATCAATACAATACGACGATCACTTTCATTGCGGTAGCGCTCAATATACCCTTTTTTTACGAGACGATTCACTACACCTGTCGTTGTACTCATTGGAATATCGAGAAGTTCCGTAATTTTACTCATCGTAATGTCTGTATTTCGCTCCATCCATAGCAGACAGAATACTTCTGTTTTTGAAAGTGATAAATCAATGCTTACCCATTCTTCTGGATAGAAAAGCTTCTTGGCGTTATTGAGCAGTAAATCTAAAAAATGTTCGTATTGCAGCAATTATTTCCACTCCCGTATATTTCGAGGTTCGTAATATTTATTTTCATTCTATGTTTAACTTCAATAAATGTCAAATGATTATTTTTAACTTTTCAGGCTATATCCATTTTTTTCTTTATAAAGAATTATATGTATGCTAGAGTAATACAAAAGATAGGGTATTTTACATGAGATTTCATAGTATGAATGATGGTATACCCATCTAATAATAGATTAAGTAATGATAAGGGGGAGAAGAACAATGAAAAGGAGAAACACACAGGCTTTCACATTTTTAGCATGGACTTCTTTTGTTTGTGCGCTTTCTGGAATGCTCATAGGGATTTACACATTAGATGAACCACTCAGTGTAAAAGGATACTACTTAATAGGTACATTATTTCTAACAATGTCATGTTTTGTACTGCAAAAAACAATTCGTGATAATGAAGAAGATAATGAACACATTCCGAAAAAAGAACCGATTGAGAAATAATAAAGTGAAACTTCCATGAGTGGAGAGTTTTTTCATCCCCCACTGATGGGAATCCCACCCAATTGGGATTTTTCGGGCAGTTTAGCTCCCGCCGAACTTTGGGGCTCAGCTATTATTGCCTGTTAATACGGGGTAAAATGACATGGAAGGCAAAAGCCTTTCTTTTTTTATGCAAAAATGCTGTAAGTCCCATGTGTTCACTTGCTTGAACTACTGAAAATTTGGTATCATCAATAGTATTGTAGATTGTACGATATATTATGGAGGTGGCCTAGCCGTGTCAAGAATTTCCGTTGAGAATGTAAAGCACGTTGCACATTTAGCACGTCTTGCAATTACAGATCAAGAAGCAGAAAAATTTCAAAAACAACTCGATGCAATTGTTACATTTGCTGAGCAGTTAAATGAATTAGATACAACAAACGTAAAACCAACAACACACGTACTAGATATGAAGAATATTATGCGTGAAGATGTACCTGAAAAAGGTTTACCAGTTGAAGAAGTATTAAAAAATGCACCGGATCACAAAGAGAATCAAATCCGTGTTCCAGCAGTATTAGAATAGAGGAGGGGAATTTCGATGTCATTATTTGATCATTCTGTATCAGAGTTACATAAGAAATTACAAAGCAAAGAAATTTCCGTTACGGATTTAGTAGATGAATCTTACAAACGTATTGCGGATGTTGAAAATAATGTACAAGCGTTTCTTACATTAGATGAAGAAAATGCACGTGCAAAAGCGAAAGAATTGGATGCGAAATTAGGCGCTGAAGATAATGGGTTACTATTTGGTATGCCAATCGGTGTGAAAGATAACATCGTAACAAAAGGTCTTCGCACAACGTGTGCGAGTAAAATCTTAGCAAACTTTGACCCAATTTACGATGCAACAGTTGTGCAAAAGCTAAACGCTGCTGACACAATTACAATCGGTAAATTAAACATGGACGAGTTTGCGATGGGATCTTCTAACGAGAACTCTGGATTCTACGCTACGAAAAACCCTTGGAACTTAGATTACGTACCAGGCGGATCTAGCGGTGGTTCAGCAGCAGCTGTGGCTGCAGGAGAAGTATTATTCTCTTTAGGATCTGATACAGGTGGATCTATCCGTCAACCGGCTGCATATTGCGGTGTTGTTGGTTTAAAACCAACATATGGTCGTGTATCTCGCTTCGGTTTAGTTGCGTTTGCATCTTCACTTGACCAAATTGGACCGATTACACGTACAGTAGAAGACAATGCATACTTACTTCAAGCTATTTCAGGTGTTGACCGTATGGATACAACTTCTGCAAACATTGAAGTTGGCAATTACTTAGCTGGTTTAACAGGCGACGTAAAAGGTTTACGCATCGCTGTGCCAAAAGAATACTTAGGTGAAGGTGTTGGAGAAGAGGCTCGTGAGTCAGTATTAGCTGCTTTAAAAGTGTTAGAAGGTATGGGCGCGACTTGGGAAGAAGTATCGCTTCCACACTCTAAATATGCACTAGCAACATACTACTTAATTTCTTCTTCTGAAGCGTCTGCTAACCTTTCACGTTTTGATGGCGTACGTTACGGCGTTCGTTCTGATAATGTGAATAACTTAATGGACCTGTATAAGAATACACGTAGCGAAGGCTTTGGTGACGAAGTAAAACGTCGTATTATGCTTGGTACATTCGCACTTAGCTCGGGTTACTATGATGCATATTACAAAAAAGCACAACAAGTACGTACATTAATTAAAAATGACTTTGAAAATGTATTTGCAAACTATGATGTTATTATCGGACCAACAACGCCAACTCCAGCGTTTAAAGTAGGCGAAAAAATCGATGATCCAATGACAATGTATGCAAACGACATTTTAACAATTCCAGTAAACTTAGCAGGTGTTCCAGCAATTTCTGTTCCATGTGGATTCGGCGCAAACAACATGCCACTTGGACTGCAAATTATTGGTAAACACTTCGATGAAGCAACAATTTATCGCGTTGCACATGCGTTCGAGCAAGCAACAGATTATCATACAAAAAAAGCAAGTCTGTAAGGAGGCGAGCATAGATGAATTTTGAAACAATTATCGGTTTAGAGGTTCACGTTGAGTTAAAAACAAATTCGAAAATTTTCTCTGCGAGTCCAACAGAATTCGGAGCGGATCCAAATACACAAACAAGTGTAATTGACTTAGGGTATCCTGGGGTGCTTCCAACTCTAAATAAAGAAGCAGTTAACTTTGCAATGAAAGCTGCAATGGCATTAAACTGTGAAATCGCAACAGAAACAAAATTTGACCGTAAAAACTATTTCTATCCAGATAACCCGAAAGCGTACCAAATCTCTCAATATGATAAACCAATTGGGGAAAATGGTTGGATTGAAATCGAAGTAGACGGCAAAAAGAAACGCATCGGTATTACACGTCTTCATTTAGAAGAAGATGCAGGGAAATCAACGCATACAAGCGAAGGTTATTCATTAGTAGACTACAACCGCCAAGGTATGCCGTTAATCGAAATCGTATCTGAGCCAGATATGCGTACACCAGAAGAAGCGTATGCTTACTTAGAAAAGCTAAAATCAATCATTCAATATACAGGCGTATCTGATTGTAAGATGGAAGAGGGTTCTCTTCGCTGTGATGCGAACATTTCTCTTCGTCCAGTTGGACAAGAAAAATTCGGTACAAAAGCAGAACTGAAAAACTTAAACTCTTTCACTTACGTACAAAAAGGTCTTGAGTTTGAACAGACACGTCAAGAAAAAGAACTATTATCTGGTGGGATCATCCAACAAGAAACACGTCGTTATGATGAAGCAACGAAGAAAACAATCTTAATGCGTGTGAAAGAAGGATCTGACGATTACCGTTACTTCCCAGAGCCAGATTTAGTTGAACTTTACATCGATGATGAGTGGAAAGAACGAGTGCGTGCTTCTATTCCTGAACTTCCAGATGCTCGTAAAGTACGTTATGTTGAAGAGCTTGGCTTACCAGCTTATGATGCACACGTATTAACATTAACGAAAGAGATGTCTGATTTCTTCGAAGCAACAGTTGCAGATGGTGCAGACGCGAAATTAACATCAAACTGGTTAATGGGTGAAGTACTAGCATACTTAAACAAACAACAAAAAGAATTACAAGATGTAGCACTAACACCAGCTGGTTTATCTAAAATGATTCAATTAATTGAAAAAGGTACAATTTCGTCTAAAATTGCGAAAAAAGTATTTAACGAGTTAATTGAAAAAGGTGGAGACCCAGAAGAAATCGTAAAAGCAAAAGGTCTTGTTCAAATTTCTGACGAAGGAGCACTTCGTAAGGTCGTAACAGAAATTCTTGATAATAACGAACAGTCTATTGAAGACTTCAAAAACGGTAAAGACCGTGCAATTGGTTTCTTAGTTGGTCAAATTATGAAAGCAACAAAAGGACAAGCAAATCCGCCGCTTGTTAATAAAATCTTACTTGAAGAGATTAACAAGCGATAAGCACGAGAAGTGGAGGCGTTTCGCTTAGGATGAGAAACCGCGAAGCCGCTGAAGCGAGAAAGCAACAACGAAGATTAAACAGAAAAACACCCAAATATGGGTGTTTTTCTGGGTTAATCAAACGTTTGTTTAAATGGTATTTCGTTTAAACAAACGTTTGATTAACTGACAAATATAAGGAAAATGCCTGAAGTTAAGTATGATATGATAGTTGCAAAAAGATTGTAATAATGATAAATCTAAATCTAGAGAGATTTTTTTCATGATATGAAATAAATGTTAATTTAGTGTTAACAATGAAATTATATTGTTTGTTATGTTGAAGGAAGTATATGTAGAATTGAGAGGAGGGTATGCATAGGAATGCTAAGCAAATGCTTGGCGGCTACTCCTTTCCCTTTTTGATGAATGAGGGTTTTCCTGTGCTAATGTTATATGAAACGTGCAAGAATTATTTATAATCCAACTTCTGGTCGTGAGTTATTTAAGAAGAGCTTGCCAGAAGTACTACAAAAATTAGAGAAAGCAGGGTATGAAGCGTCATGTCATGCGACGACAGGCCCTGGAGATGCGACTGTGGCAGCGAGGCAAGCGGCAGAGCGTAAGTTTGATGTTGTTATTGCAGCAGGCGGCGATGGTACGTTAAATGAAGTTGTGAATGGGTTAGTTGGAAATGAGCATCTTCCGAAGTTTGGGATTATCCCAGTTGGAACGACAAATGACTTTGCTCGAGCGATTGGTGTACCTCGCTCAATCGAAGAAGCTGCTGATATCATTTGTGCTGGTCAAACGGTACCTCTTGATCTTGGAAGAGCAAATGATACATACTTTATTAATATTGCTGGCGGTGGCCGTATTACAGAATTAACATATGAAGTGCCAAGTAAATTAAAAACAGTACTTGGGCAACTTGCATATTATTTAAAAGGTATTGAAATGTTACCATCTTTGCATCCGACATATGTAGAAATTGAATATGATGGAAAAATGCTGCAAGAAGAAATTACAATGTTTTTAATTACCAATACAAGATCTGTCGGCGGCTTTGAAAAAGTAGCACCGTATGCATCTATTAATGACGGTTTGTTTGATTTGTTAATTTTGAAAAAAGGATCTATTGCGGATTTAATTAAAGCAGCAACACAAGCGCAGCGCGGTGAGCATATAAATAATCCGAAGGTGTTATATACACAAGCAAATCGAATTAAAGTACATTCAACAGAAAAATTAATGATTAATTTAGACGGTGAGTACGGCGGTGATGCACCGATGGAGTTTGAAAATATATATCACTGTTTAGAATTATTTGTTCCAGAGCAAAAAGAAACTACCTTGTAAAAGGTAGTTTTTTTGTAAAGAATGTAAATTGATAGTTCGTTGTACTTTTGTTGTATTTTTGCATATATTTTTTATCAGCATGTCCCATCCATTCCTGCGACTGAAATATGAGAATGGATAGAAATCTTTTGAATAAGTCCTTAAAGACTCTCTTTGAGTCTTTAAGGACTTATTTTTTGAGTCAAAATTTATAAAAATATAGGAGTACAGTGTGTTTGAAAATTGGCACACATTTTGCAATATAAAAAGCAAATCATTAAAAGAGGTGGAATATACAATGAAAACAAATTTTGCTAAGGTTAATCAAAATATTCCGGGTTCAAAAGCAGCTTCATTATTTGAACGCCGCCAAAATATCGTACCAAGAGGAGTAAGCAATGGAATTCAAACATTTGTACAATCGGCTCATGGAGCGCTTGTTACAGATGTGGATGGAAATCAATTTATCGACTTTGCTGGGGCAATTGGTACAATCAACGTCGGACATTGTCACCCGACTGTTACAGAGGCTCTTCATAAGCAAATCGATCAATATATCCATACAGGTTTTAACGTAATGATGTATGAATCGTATATTGAATTGGCAGAAAAACTAGCTGCGATAGCGCCAGGTGCTTTTGATAAACAAGTATTGTTTTTAAACAGCGGAGCTGAAGCTGTTGAAAATGCAGTGAAAATTGCTCGTAAGTATACGAAACGAACAGGGATTATTGCATTTACAAAAGGGTTCCACGGCCGTACATTAATGACGATGACAATGACAAGTAAAGTAAAGCCGTATAAGCATGGATTTGGTCCGTTTGCACCAGAGGTTTATAAAGCTCCGTTCCCTTACGAATATCGTCGTCCAGCTGGATTAACAGAAGAACAATATGAAGATTTTATCATTGAAGAGTTTAAAAACTTTTTAATCACAGAGGTTGCACCAGAAAGTATTGCAGCTGTTGTGATGGAGCCTGTACAAGGAGAAGGCGGCTTTATCGTTCCAGGTAAAAAGTTTGTAAAAGAAGTACATCGTTTATGTGCTGAACATGGCATTTTGTTTGTTGCTGATGAAATTCAAACAGGATTTGGCCGTACGGGTAAATATTTTGCTATTGACCATTACGATGTAGTACCAGATTTAATTACTGTATCTAAATCGCTAGGAGCGGGTGTACCAATCAGTGGTGTAATTGGCCGAAAAGAAGTAATGAATGAGGCTGCACCTGGTGAATTAGGCGGAACGTATGCTGGAAGTCCATTAGGATGCAGCGCTGCATTAGCTGTTCTTGAAGTAATGGAGAAAGAAAATTTAAATGAACGTGCTGTGCATATTGGAAAAGAAGTAATGGATCGTTTTCAACAAATGGCTGAAAAATATGAATGCATTGGTGATGTTCGTGGGTTAGGAGCAATGTGTGCCTTCGAATTAGTGAAAGATAAAGTAACGAAAGAGCCAGATAAAACGTTAGCTGCAAATCTTACTGCAGAAACAAATAAGAGAGGTTTATTGCTATTAACGGCAGGCGCATATGGAAATGTCGTTCGCGTTTTAATGCCGCTTGTTATTACAGATGAGCAACTTGAAGAAGGGCTTAACATTCTTGAAGAATCGCTTCAAGCTTGTTATGGAAAAGTAGATAAAGCACACGTATAAGCTAAAAGCGTATTGAGTTTCCTGTAAAATATTCATTTTAAAAACTTGTTTGCAACTGTTCCGGTTCTCCCTGTTATATAATAATGACAAAGTATTATATATAAATTGGACGTGTTTGAATATCATTTATTCTCTAAGATGAACCGTCAATCTGTGATATTTCAAATGCTCTTTATCATAGCAGGGTTATAAAACTTTGAAAATATTTAAACTTCAGGGAGTGACTGGAATGGTGGCGGAAAAGGAACGAGTATTTATGGATTTAAAAGATGTATTTGAACATGCATTTGATGAGATTTTTGTAACAGATGAGAAAGGTATTGTTGTTCGTGTCAACAGCATGTGCGAAAGACATTACCAGTTACCGGCGGAGAAATTGGTTGGTAAGAGTGTAAAAGAGTTACAAAAGGAAGGGATTTTTTATCCGTCTGCAACACTTGAAGTCATCGAAAAAGAGAAGCCGATTGAATTAGTGCAGACAACAAAGTCAGGAGAATATTTACATGTTCGAACACGGCCAGTTTTCGATGATCACGGTAATTTAAGAAGGGTCATTAGCTACTCACGTGATTTAACAGAGCTCTATCAATTGCGAAAAAAGGTAGAGGCAATGACGGATCAATTAAAAACGTATAAAAAAGAATTACGAGAAACATATGAGCATGAAGGGCTTATTTTTAAAAGTGCAGCTATGCAGAGGATAGTTGAAACGATAAAAAAAGTATCTGTAGTAGATAGCACGGTTCTTGTTTTAGGAGAAACAGGGGTTGGAAAAAGTAGATTAGTACGCCATTTACATGAACTTAGCCATCGTAAAAATGAAATGTTTTATGAAATCAATTGCGCCGCTTTGCCAACAAATTTAATTGAATCTGAACTGTTTGGATATGCAAGTGGTTCTTTTACAGGTGCGCATCGTGAAGGGAAAAAAGGCATTTTAGAACTGGCTCATAAAGGGACACTCTTTTTAGATGAAATTGGAGAAATGCCTCTTGAAATTCAAGCGAAACTTTTACAAGTATTACAGGAAAAAACATTCCGCCCAGTAGGAGGCAGAGAATTAAAGAAAGTAGATGTGCGCATTGTAGCCGCAACGAATAGAAATTTGAAAGAAATGGTGAAACAGGGGACGTTTCGCAAGGATTTATATTACCGCCTTAATGTGATTCCGATTTATATCCCTCCTTTACGTGAGAGACAAGAAGATATTTTACCACTAGTCTATTATTACCTGCAGCATTTTAATGAGAAGTATGGGCGTAATGTGAAGCTATCTCCGCATGTACTACAAGCATTTTTAGAATATCCTTGGGAAGGAAATAACCGAGAAATAGAAAATGTGATGGAACGTGTTGTTATTACTGCAGATGAGCTTGTTACATTGGAAGACTTACCATTATCTATGCAAAATTCTACAATCGAACAATCCGGAAAAAGTTTGTATGAAATGTTAGAGGAAGTAGAGCGCAATATTATTTTGAAAGCATATAAAGCACATCAATCAAGTTATAAAGTAGCAGAGACTTTAAAAATTAGTCAGTCTGCAGCAACTAGAAAAATCAAAAAGTTTATTGGAGAAGAGCTTCTCGTTGGAGGAGAAGAAGGAATTTAAAAAAGTACCATTGCATTTGGTACAGTAAATATAAAGGAGGATGAAAAGGTTGGATAAAAAAACAATGGCTATCAATTTAGATAAGAAAGCGATGTATATTAATGGGGAATTTGTTCATTTGCATGAACAAATTGAAATTAACAACCCGGCTACACAAGAAGTATTTGCTACTGTTCCAAAAGGTGGAGTAACTGAAGCAAAGCAAGCGGTAGATGCTGCACATGAAGCGTTTAAGACTTGGTCAAAGCTAACGGCAGCCGAGCGTGCGAACAAATTGAAAAAGTGGTTCACGTTAATTGATGATCATAAAGAAGAAATTGCAGCTATTATGACAAAGGAACAAGGAAAACCATTCGCAGAAGCGCTTGGTGAAGTAAACTATGCGAATAGCTTTGTAGAATGGTATGCAGAAGAAGGGAAGCGTGTATATGGAGACATGATTCCTGCTTCTCATCCGAATAAACGTATCCTTGTATCGAAACAGCCTGTTGGTGTAATTGCAGCAATTACGCCATGGAACTTTCCAGCAGCGATGATTACAAGAAAAGTGGCACCTGCATTAGCAGCAGGATGTACGGCGGTCGTAAAACCAGCAAGCCAAACACCATTAACAGCATTAAAATTAGCTGAACTTGCACATGAAGCAGAAATTCCAAAAGGTGTCATAAATATCGTAACAGGAAGTGCGAAAGCAATTGCTGATACGTGGATGAATGATGGACGCGTAAGAAAAGTATCCTTTACTGGGTCAACAGAAATTGGAAAAGAATTGATGCGCGGTGCAGCTGAAACAGTGAAAAAAGTTTCATTAGAATTAGGTGGTCATGCACCGTTTATTGTAATGAATGATGCAGATTTAGATAAAGCTGTAGAAGCAGTAATCGGTTCGAAATTCCGTAATGCTGGTCAAACGTGCATTTGTACGAATAGAGTGTTTGTTCAAGAAGATGTGTATGAAAACTTCGTAGAGAAATTCCAAGCAGCTGTAGGAGAACTAAAGGTAGGGGACGGTTTTGCAGCAGGTACAACTGTTGGACCACTTATTGATCAGTCAGCTGTTGAAAAAGTACAAGAACATATAGAAGATGCGATTCAAAAGGGTGGAAAGGTACTGAATGGCGGACAAAAGATTGTAGAATTAAATGGCCATTTTGTTCAACCAACTGTAATTGGCGAAGCACATGATGATATGCTATGTATGACAGAAGAAACATTTGGACCGGTTGCCCCTGTTGCGAAATTTAAAACAGCTGAAGAGGTAATTGAGCGTGCAAATAACACACCATACGGCTTAGCAGCATATGTATTTACAACAAATATTAGCCAAGCATTTCAAATTAGCGAAGCATTAGAATACGGAATTATTGGTTTAAATGACGGTCTTCCATCTGTTGCACAAGCTCCATTCGGTGGATTTAAAGAAAGTGGTATCGGCCGTGAAGGTGGTTACTTTGGAATTGAAGAGTACTTAGAAATTAAATATATTTCATTAGGTCTATAAGGTGAAAATACCATCAGTGGGGAGACTCATCCCCACTGATGGTTAGTTGAACCAATCCGGCTCTTACTGCCCAAAAGTAGCGGGATAAAAAAGACTCACATCAACGAAAACGTTGATGTGAGTCTTTTTATTATATTTATTAAAACGCCCAGTTTCCTTTTCGGAAGATTGGTTCATGTGTATCATCTGCTGTAATACCGTCGATATCTAGTTCAGCAGAACCAATCATAAAGTCTACGTGTGTAATACTAGAGTTTGCACCATTTTCTGCTAGCTCTTCTTTTGACATCGTTTTACCGCCGTCTAAGTTAAAAGCATAGGCATTACCAATTGCTAAATGGCAAGATGCATTTTCATCAAATAATGTATTGTAGAACAAAATATTTGTATTAGAAATAGGTGAGTCGTGCGGTACTAATGCAACTTCTCCTAAGAAATGAGAGCCTTCATCTGATTCGATTAAATGTTTTAATGTTTCTTCACCAACTTCAGCTTTGAAGTCCACAATGCGACCATTTTCAAATGTAAGCGTAAAGTTATCGATAACATTTCCAGCATAAACTAATGGTTTTTTACTTGTTACATAGCCGTTTACGCCTGTTTTTAATGGCATTGTAAATACTTCTTCTGTTGGAATGTTTGCCATGAATGGTACATTCTTTTCGTTAATGCTGCCAGCACCCACCCATAAATGTTTTTCAGGAAGTTCGATTGTTAGATCTGTTCCTGGTCCTTTATAGTATAGTGCTTTATAGTGTTTGTCGTTTAAATTGCCTACTTTCGTATGTAAGTTACTATTATGTTCGTTCCAAGCTTGAACAGGATTTTCTAAATCAGCACGAGTTGCTTGGAAAATTGCATCCCATAATTTTGCTACTTGTTCTTCTTCTGGTACATCAGGGAACACTTTTGCTGCCCATTCTGTTGTTGGAACAGAAATAACGCACCAGCTTACTTTATCAGTCATCATATATTCGCGAACTGTTTTCATTGCTTCTCCAGCTGCTCTATTTGCGCTAGCAATACGCTTTGGATCTACACCTTTTAATAAATCAGGGTTCTCTGCGTAAATGGATAAAAATGCTGCTCCTTCTTTTGCTAGTTCTTCACGTGCATGCGCTTTCCAAGCAGGGAATTCAGAAAATGCTTCCTCTGGTGCTAAGTCGAATTTTAAACGTGTTAAATTTTCATCAACCCAATCGACATACACATGCTTTGCACCTGACTCATAAGCTTTCTTTGTAACAAGACGAACAAATGGAGCAGCTTCAATCGGTGCACCAATATTTAATGTTTGTCCCGGTTGAATATTTACTCCGACATTTACTGCTAGAGCAGCATACTTTTCTAACGTTTGTTCAAATGACATATATATTCTCCTTTGCGTAAATAGTTCTTATGTACATAATACATGAAGATTCTGAAAATATAAATAGAACCCGATTGGAATCGAGTTCTATTTTCTTATTTGATTGCCAGCCCAAACTGTTCCACAGTTGTTGAGTTATGAATACGGACACGTTTTATACGTAACAATTCATCTGGCTCGCCTTTTTCAATAAATTGACCAGGTTTTGTTGTTGTCGCAAATTGGTAATATTTTTTTGTTTCAGCAACAACATGGTCATTTACATGGCCAAATGGATAAGCAATAGCGATAACGGGTTTGCCAGTAATCTTTTCGAGTTTTTCCTTCGAACCCTTTAGTTCTTCTTCATAGTTTGTAATTTTCGGCAAATCGGCATGTGTTGTTGTATGAGATTGAACAGAAAAAATGCCGGAATCAATCATCTCTTTTATATCTGCTGTAGATATTGAGCCTTCTGTATCGATGGAATTGACAATTATATATTCTGTCGCGGTTGGCTTGAACTTATCATCTTTAAGCTTTTGTAAAATATGAAAGGCATTCATATTATTTTTCATACCATCATCAAATGTAACAAAAACTGGTTTGTTGACTTTGTTAATGTCACTCCAGCGTTCAAAGGTTAACAATGTATAGCCGTTGTCTTTCAAATATTGCATTTGTGCTTCAAAGTTGGCAGGAGATACAAACAGATCTTTCAGACCATTGCCCTCTTTATAATCATCAATCGCATGATACATTAGAATTGGTGCATATTGCTGGAATACAATTGCTGATGTTGCAAGTGGAATGGTTTTCCCATCTTCTTTTACACTGATTGCTTCAATTTGATACTCGCCGCGCTTTCCTTCAAATTCTTTTACATCAAACGGTAAAGAAAAATGGTTCTCTTTTTCTTTAGAAGAAAATGTTTTTGCACTCTCTTTTCCGTCAGCAGTGCGCCAAATTTTATATTGTACTTCTGTAATTGGCGCTTTTACATCTTTCGTGTATACAACTGTATTTTTTGATTCGTATGTAATCGGATTCCATGAAATAGTTCCTTGTGGCTGCACTTTCTCTTCTGTTTTCTTATCTGTTTGCTGCTCAGCAGCGTGTACTTCTTTTTTGGGATCTAGTTGAGTTACATGACTACAACCAGAGATGAACAGAGTAGAGAGTAGTATGGTAGAAATGTATTTTTTCATATAATAAGCATCCTTTAGTCAAATTGTATAAGAAGAGGCTGCTTTGTTAATAAAACAGCCTTAAAATATGTAAATCCATTTTAATTTTTCCGCATATAAGTCGCTGCTATGCACAGCAAAACATAATTTGCACTTGCTCTCGCCCACTCAAAAAGAAAGGGGTTTTTATGTCGGTTTTCCAATTTGCATTTATCCCGCATTAACGGGCAGTAAGACCCCCACCTCAAGATTATGAGGAGTCTGAAGAAGATAGGTGGGGGATAACTGCCCGTAAAAGCCCGATTGGTTCAACTAACCATCAGAGGGGATGAAGAAAACCCCCTCTGATGGAAGTTTCACTTTATATAACTAATTGCGCTCTCTTACCAATGCTGTAAATTGCGCCATTGATGTGTTAGGTCCGACAAAATGGCGTTTAATTAAATATTGTTCGTTCGGTAAACCTTTTGTCATATGATTGCCATGATCTGTTGTTACTGCAAACTCGTAATATTTTTTTGTTTCTGCAACAGCTTGATCGTTATAAGAGCCTACTGGATACGCGAGAGCAATTATTTTCTGACCAGTAAGACTTTCAATTTTCTCTTTTGAAACGCGTAATTCTTCATCGTAATTGTTTGAATAAGCCATCATCGCATGAGTAGATGTGTGCGATTGTATAGAGAAAATACCGGAATCTACCATCTGTTTAATCTCATCTTTTGAAAGACGATTTGGTGCATCAATATCATTGGCAACGACAAACTCTGTCGCTGCTGGCTGGAATTTGTCATCTTTTAAACTTTGTAAAATATGAAGGGCATTCATATTATTTTTTCGTCCGTCATCTAACGTTATAAAGATAGGTTTATTGACTCGATTTATATCGTTCCAACGTTCAAATGTCAGCATTGTATACCCGTTATCTTTTAAATATTTCATATGTGATTTGAACTGTGCTGGCGGTACATACAAACCTAACTCGCCGTCACCTGGTCCAGAGTATTTTTCAATTGCATGATACATTAGAATTGGTACAGATTGTTGAAAGGTAATTGTAGATTTAGCAAGAGGTACTTGTGTGCCATCTTCTTTTAATCCTGTTGTTTCAATTTGATATTCCCCGCGTTTCAAATTGAAAGCCTTTAAGTGGAATGGGAAAGCAAAATTACGTTCTTTTTCCTTTGATGAAAATGTTTGTTTGCTTTCAGGGCCATCAGCAGTGCGCCAAACGTGGTATTGTATTTCTGTAAACGCATCTTTTAAATGGTTCATATAGAGCACAGTGCTTTTTGCATCAGGTGCAAAAGGCTCCCATGTTATATTCCCTTGTGTTAAGGGAACATCAACTGTTTTCGCTTCAACTTTTTTCGGTTCCACTTGTTTCTCAGCGGCTGCATCTTTTTTCTGTTTATCACTAGTTACACTAGTGTTGCAACCTGTGAGAATGGTAGAAGAAAGTAAAGCCATTAGTGCGTATTTTTTCATTATATCCATCCTTCTATTGTGTATTATACCCTTGTTAATCATATCACTCTCATATATAGAGGGAAATATCCTTTTTGGTTAATTAAGGAAAAAATACTATATTTTATTAGCCTATGAGCAATATGTAAAATTTTTGTGAAGAAAACAAAAAGCAGCTCCCTATTTTAAATAGGGAGCTGCCTGCATAGTTAAATGAATAACCCTGCAATTGTTGCAGATAAAATAGAAGCTAGCGTCGAAGCACAAAGGAGCTTCCATCCAAAGCGTGATACAATGCGCCCTTGTTTTTCAGATAGGGCACGAATTGTACCGACAATTGCGCCGATTTGACTAATGCTTGCAAAGCTGATTAAGAATACTGTAACAATCCCAACTGTACGCGGGGATAATGTAGTCATGATTTTCTTTAAATCTAGAATCGCAACGAATTCGTTTAATGCAATTTTTGTCCCCATAATACCACCGGCAGAAATAACATCGTGTGCTGGAATTCCCATTAAGAATGCAAACGGTGAAAGAATGTAACCGAAAATTTGTTGTAGTGTAATTTTATGACCAAGTGCGCCTGATGCATAAGAAATCACGAAGTTTACAACTTCCATTACACCGATAAAAGCAATCATTAATGCCGCAACAATTCCGGCTACTTTTAAACCGTCTAATGCACCGTTAATCAACGCGTCGATTAAGCTACTGCCAAACAGATTTTTATCGAACTTCTGCAGTTTTTCATCTTCTTGCGCCGTATCAACTGGTGTTAATAGTGAACAAACGATTAGACTAGAGAATAAGTTCAGCGGCAGGGCCACTAATACGTATTTTGTATCTAACATCATTACATAAGATGCTGTGACAGAAGCAGATACAGAGCTCATTGCCGAGCAGCAAATGATAAACAAACGATTTGCATTAAAATGCTGCAGGTCATTTTTAATAACAAGTAACGCTTCACTTGATCCAAAGAAGACGGAGTTCACAGCGTGGAACGATTCCACACGCGGCAGGCCGGTAATTTTCGAAATCGCACCGCCAGCAACGCGCACGATGAAAGGTAAAACGCCAAGATAACTAAAAACAGAAAGTAGTGCGGAGAAAAAGATGATAATTAACAATACATTGAAGAAAAAGACAAAATCTTTATGAATTCCGTTAAATAAAAAGTCTACACCTGTAGTACCAAGTTGAATCAATTTATTAAAGACTTTACCAATGAAAACAATGATTTGCTGACCAATTTTTGTTCCAAATACAAACCAACCAATTAAAATTTGGAAAGCAAGCATAATAATAATAGCGCGGAAATTAACTTTTGCTCTGTTGGTGGAAAAAGCAAAACAAATTCCCAATACGGCAAGAATGCCGATGATACTCATCACATATTGCACAAAATTTGCTCCTTTCAGATGTTGTTACTTTGTAATAAATAGAGAAGTTAATCTCGAGGTTTTAAGTTATACGTATGATGTCTGACCTTTAAAATGAAAATAAAAAAAGACCCATACAGATCCACTTCCTTCTATGCGAGAAAGCTAATCAATATGAGTCCTTATATACACAAAAAAGCTAATATTCATTAGTTTTCCCCATAGTCCAGCAATTTCAGGTTGCCGGGTAGAGACTCTCGATCCATATCATCAAGTATATATGAGGTAACACCATCCGTATTGAATTAGTAGTAGCGTAACATTAATCGACAAAAATCGTCAATAGCTTTTTTTCTTCCAATGGCTAAAGGACAGGGGAGTATGGTAAAATGTAACGCAGTGTGATGAAAAAAGAGAGGTCGGAAAATGAGTAATAAAATGACGCCACCAGTTGAAAAAAACGAGTTTATAGATGTAGTGTTTGAAGATTTAACACATGACGGTGCCGGTGTTGCGAAAGTAGATGGCTATCCTATTTTCGTGAAAAACGGATTACCAGGTGAAGAAGCACAAATTAAAATTATTAAAGTGAAAAAGAACTTTGCTTTTGGTCGTTTAATGAAGCTTCATAAAGAAAGTCCATATCGCAAAGAGGCAGAATGTCCAGTATATAACCAGTGCGGCGGTTGTCAGCTTCAGCACTTAACATATGAAGGACAGCTGCAAGCAAAAGAAAAACAAGTGCGTGATGTTATGCAGCGCATCGGTGGACTGCATGATGTACCTGTTCACCCTGTCCTTGGCATGGAAAATCCATGGGTATATCGAAACAAAGCACAAGTGCCAATTGGAGAACGTGAAGGCGGACTTGTCGCTGGTTTCTACCGCCAAGGAACGCATGACATCATTAATATGGAAACATGCTTAATCCAAGCAGAAGAAAACGATACATTAATTCAAGAAGTAAAACGCATTTGTGAGAAGCACGGCATAACGGCTTACAACGAAGAGCGCCATAAAGGAACGCTTCGTCACGTAATGGCTCGCTACGGACAAGTAACAGGCGAAATCATGCTTGTCTTTATTACACGTACGGCAGAACTTCCAAACAAAAATGCAATCATCGAAGAAATTACAGCGAAATTCCCAAGCGTAAAATCTATCGTTCAAAACGTAAACAACAAACGCACGAACGTGATTTTTGGCGACACAACAACAGTCCTGTACGGATCAGAATATATTTATGATTTCATCGGCGATATTAAATTTGCCATTTCAGCACGTTCATTCTATCAAGTAAATCCAACGCAAACGAAAGTACTGTACGACAAAGCGCTGGAGTATGCAAAATTAGATGGAAACGAAACAGTTATCGACGCATATTGCGGCATCGGAACAATTTCCTTATTCCTAGCGCAAAAAGCGAAAAAAGTATACGGCGTTGAAATCGTACCAGAAGCAATCGAAGACGCAAACCGAAACGCAGAACTAAACAACATGACAAACGTTGAATTTGGCGTAGGGGAAGCAGAAGTAGTCATTCCAAACTGGTACAAACAAGGCATCATCGCCGACACAATCGTAGTCGATCCACCGCGTAAAGGCTGTGATGAAGCATTATTAAGCACAATCATCGACATGAGGCCAAAGCGTGTCGTATACGTATCATGTAATCCGGCAACACTTGCTCGTGATTTGAAGATTCTTGAAGAGGGCGGATATAAGACGCAGGAAGTGCAGCCTGTGGATATGTTCCCGCATACTACACATGTGGAGTGTGTGGCCTGGTTGGAGTTGGTATAATAGAAAAGCAGTTGATATAGAAAAAATCTATACCATCTGCTTTTTTGTTTATAAAAATACCATTCAGGACCGATTTTAGTTAAAATAAACATTGCCGATTTTCACAATAGTTTTTCACAAATTATAAATGTCCAAATGTACTTGTGTTTGATAATAAGTTATTAGGCATGATATAAGTGTAAAAGAAGTGGAACATTTGGCTTTATCCCGCATTAACGGGCAGTAAGACCCCCACCTCAAGATTCAGAGAGAAGCAAAGAAGCTAGGTGGGGGATAACTGCCCGTAAAAGCCCGATTGGTTCAACTAACCGTCAGTGGGGGATGAAGAAAACCCGCACTGACGGAAGTTTCACTTTATATTTTTTGACCAAGAGTTTGAAGTTGTATTCATAGTGAGAGGATTTGAGTTTGAAATGATAGATAATTTTTGGCGTGATTTACCACGACCATTTTTTGTACTTGCACCAATGGAAGATGTGACAGATGTTGTTTTTCGTCACGTAGTAAGTGAAGCCGGTCGACCGGATGTATTTTTCACAGAGTTTACAAACTCGGATAGCTATTGTCATCCAGAGGGTATGAAAAGTGTGCGTGGCCGTTTGATTTTTACAGAAGATGAACAGCCAATGGTGGCACATATTTGGGGGGATAATCCCGAATATTTCCGTCAAATGAGTATTGGCATGGCAGAGCTAGGATTTAAAGGTATCGATATTAATATGGGCTGCCCTGTGCCGAATGTGGCATCGAGAGGAAAAGGTAGTGGACTTATTCTGCGTCCAGACGTTGCGGCAGAACTTATTCAAGCAGCAAAAGCGGGCGGGTTGCCTGTCAGCGTAAAAACACGACTTGGCTTTAAGGAGTTAAATGAGTGGGAGGAGTGGTTAACGCATATTTTAAAACAGGATATTGCGAACCTTTCTATTCATTTACGTACAAGAGAAGAAATGAGCCAAGTAGATGCGCATTGGGAGCTAATTCCGGAAATCAAAAAATTACGTGACCGTATTGCACCAAATACGCTACTAACAATCAATGGAGACATTCCTGACCGTCAAATCGGGCTGCAGCTTGCTGAAAAATATGGTATTGATGGCGTTATGATCGGGCGAGGTATTTTTAAAAATCCTTTTGCTTTTGAAAAAGAGCCAAAAGAGCATAGCAGTAAAGAATACCTTGATCTTTTAAGACTACAGCTTGATCTTCAAGATCAATATGCGGAAGTACTACCACGTTCAATCACAGGGCTTCATCGCTTTTTCAAAATTTATGTCAAAGGATTCCATGGAGCTGCTGAATTAAGAAATCAATTGATGAGCACGAAATCAACAGATGAAGTGCGTGCATTGCTTGATAAATTTGAAAAGAGTGTTGATGAGGCAGGGGACAGTGAAATGATGTAACTCTCAAAAGTTAGAGGGAAATGGATTACATCAATGTATGTGTAGTGTGTGATTTGGTTGATTTTAAAATAAGCGTAGAGCTGAAAAAGAACAGTGTATTTGAGAAATCAAAGCACTGTTTTTTCTTTTAGTTAATGTTATGAGGGAAATCTTTTTATAATCATACAACAAACACGTAAGAGATCTATAGATACAATGATGGAGAAAAGTTCGGGTAAGACTATAAAACCTATCTTTAAAATGTTAAAGTATTAATTTAGCGGACATTAACTAAAAGGTTATATTAAACATGATAGTTTAAAGCATGTTAGAGGATAAACTTTAACAGCCGTATAAATAATCAACATTTTAGGAGGACTAACAATGGCAATGAGCAATAATGATATATTAAAAAGAGTAAGATATGCTATGGATATAAAAGATATAGATATGGTAGAGATATTTAAACTTGGTGGCATTGAAGTAACGAAAGAAGAAGTAGTTGATATGCTTACAAAAGTAAAGAAAAGTCCCCAGCATGAAGCTGAAAATGCTGATGTAGTCGAAGATGATTACGTACTAACATGCGATATGATGATGTTAGAGTCATTTTTAAATGGATTTATTACTTTAAAAAGAGGAAAGCAAGATCCGAAACCAGGGCAACCAGCCGGACAAGCGATGCCTTTACAGAGTAATGAGAGTGCCAATAACCTTCTTCTAAAGAAAATGAAAATAGCACTTTCATTAACGAGTGAAGATGTGCTTGATATATTAGACAGCGTAGGAGTTAAGGTGACAAAAGGAGAGTTAGGCGCTCTATTAAGAAAGAAAGGTCATAAGAATTACAAAGAGTGCGGCGATAGATACGCAAGGAATTTCGTAAAGGGATTAGCTGTAAAGTATAGAGGATAAGCATTGTAACATTTATGGTAAAGCAGTAAATGATATAATAGGTAGAGTAGGACATTTGTAGCCTACTCTTTTTTATTTGTAAAAATAACATGAACGAATACTTTAGGTGATGAAATGATACATACATATTTAGGTAAGGCAATTAATTTTCATATAACTTATAAGAAGAAAAAATCTGTACGTCTTTATGTAGATTCTTACGGAAATGTTGAAGTACAAGCTCCGAAAGGAACGCCTGTTGAATACTTAGTCCAATTGTTAGAGGAGAAATGGGATTGGATTCAGAAAACACGTAAGGAAATGCAGGAGCGAGTGCTTGGACCACAGGAAAAGGCTTATGATCAAGGAGAGGGCTTTCTATATTTAGGGAACACATATCCGATACAGATTTCTCAAGATGCAAGTATTGAGCAAGATAACGCAGTGTTTGAAGGAGATAAGTTACATATTTATGTGAAAGAGCTTAAGGATGAGAAAATGCAACAAGCTTTAAAACGATTTTACTATAAGCAGTGTAAGGCATTAGTAGAGAAGAGTATTAAATCGTATCAAAGTAACTTTAAAACAAAACCACGGTCCATTCGTATTACAGATAGTAATCGTACGTGGGGCACTTGTGATTCAAATCTACAGTTAACGTTTAATTGGAAGCTAGTAATGGCACCTCAGCAGGTGATAGACTATGTAGTCGTTCATGAAATGTGCCATATGGTTCATCTAAATCATGATCGATCCTTTTGGCGCCTTGTTGGGAAAATAATGCCTGATTATAAGGAAATGGAAAACTGGTTAGCGTTATCAAGTTGGAAAATGACGGTTTAGTAGTGATATTGTTGGAGCGATTATTATTGCACTACAGTTTTAGTTTATAATTGCTTCTTCTCTTATAACTGAACTCACAAACATCTCATTGTATTGCCGTATACACTCCGCGCATGTGGAGTGTGTGGCGCAACTTATTTTAAAAACTAAATAATATAACGTTAAAAATTCACAAAATTTTAAAAAATTGTAGAAATTGATAATTTCTTTAGAGGTGAATCGTAGATGGACAAAGATTGATAATTTTATTTTCTTCAATTTCTGTGTGTAAGCGCTTTATTTTCCTTTACTATTTCTTATCATATTATTAATAGGGATATTACATCGGTCATCTAAACTTATAAGAGTAATAGATTTTATAAGGAGATGAGCAGAAATGAAGAGGAAAAAATTTATATTAGCAACAATGGCAGCCCTTATGGTGTATTCAGGTGCTAGCCAAGTTTCAGCACAATCAGCCTCAGCCACTGAGAATCCGTCCTGGTCAGGCAACTCAAAGAGTTTTGGTCCTAAAGGGTTCGACCTGGAGGCACACCGAGGCGGACTTGGGCTAACCGTTGAATCAACGATTGCCTCGTTTTCCCATGCCCTCGAACTCGGTGTGAGCACACTTGAGCTTGACGTGCAGATCACTAAAGACCATCAAGCTGTTATTTCGCACGACCGAAAGATTTCGGGTGCCAAGTGCATGGACACGAGTCCTGCATTCCCTGGTGACCCTGATTACCCATACGTCGGTAAGTACATAAAAGATCTAACCCTTGCCCAAGTAAAAACACTGGATTGTGGCTCAAAGACGTTGCCGGAATTCCCAGGTCAGCACCCGAGCCCTGGTGCTCAAATGCCAACGTTGAACGAGATTTTCGACCTTATAAAGCTCTATCACGCCAACAATGTGTGGATGAATATCGAGACGAAGGTGGAGGCCGGTGCACCTGAGCAGACTGCTCCACGTGAAGAATTCGTACAGATTGTTGCCAAAGAAGTTCGCGAAGCTGGTATGCTAAACCGAGTATCGATTCAAAGCTTCGACTGGGGAGCGCTCAAACGAATGCACGAGGTTGAGCCTCGTTTACCTCTCGTAGCACTGACCAACGGTCCAGAGTTCCTGCAACCTGGTCAGCCGGGTTCCTCTCCGTGGTTAGGTGGAATTGATATCGACGACTTTAACGGAGACCCCGTTGCGGCTGCCCACTCGTTAGGAATAGACGCCATCTCTCCAGTGCACGGTTTCCCGCAGAACGGCAAAGTTACTGATGAGAATTACGTGCCCTATGTGACGAAAAGCATGGTTCAGGAAGCGCACAAGTACGGAATGAAGGTCATTCCCTGGACAGTTGACGACCAGCCTACTATGCAAAAGCTTATCAATGATGGCGTCGACGGAATAATCACTGACTACCCGGACCGCCTGCGTGTGGTCATGGAACAGAATGGTATGAAGCTACCCAAGAGCTACTATGTTCACAAGAAGTGAGTACTTATAAAGTAGTACTAATACTTTTGAAGAAAAAAATTATACAATATACATACATCTTCAACTACTTTAGATTATGGCTGTCGATATTTATCTATTAATCTCTCAAATTTTGAAAAAATCGTAATAACGATTTTCCACCCATACTAGGGATGAAATGACTATTCTTATATTAGTAAAGTTTCATTGTGAGGCACCTATCCTTAATTCAAACTTAGATAGGTGCTTTTGCTATTCTAGAAAGCATTAAGATAGACATTTCTAAGATTTAAGGTAAATGTGAAACGAAAGGTAAAATGAGAAGCAAAAGATGAGGTATTGACCACGTGCTATTTACAGATTTAGTAAAACTCACCAACAACCCATGTATTGCTACATACACTCCGTACATGTGGAGTGTGTGGCTTGGCTCATAAGGGAAAATTAATAAGAGATGCTGTAGTGGCCAACAGGTCCTATCGAGATATCGATAGGACTTTATTTTTATTTAGGATTAACTACGATGAACTGTATCATAAGTAAATGAGGTTTTTTAAGATTTTTCTACCTTTTATATTTAAGTTTCATTGAGTTTTAAAAATATTTTGTAAAAGTTAAACTAGAATTTAAAAAAGGTAGAGAAAGTATTTACCGAAGATGATTTCTCTATCTTACCTTCTAACCGATACTCTTGTGGATAACATTCAAATTGGAAAAGTATGTCAATTCAAAAAGAAACTATTACATAAACCTAAATAACTCCATTTTTTATTGGTATAAACAGCAACGATATTTCCTGTTTATTAATGGGTAAAACTAAAAAGTATTTCCAAAATAACATCTCTACTGGAAGATCTAGTTAAAAAGATGTCCCCTTTCTTTTAATCATTCTGCTTAAATTTCTGTTATTTAATGGAATTTCCCTACTTCTTTTATCCTTATATTCATGTTGGGAATTAATCCTAATCTATTATTTTTATTCGATTTTACATACATTTTACGAAAAGTTCGAATTATATATACAATTAGAGACTAAACTTTTCAATGAACGCAAAAGGAGGATAAATATGAGAGAATTTGACAATAATCGTAGAACATTCTTAAAAAGCGCTGGAAAGGGAATGGGAATTGCTCTTGGTGCGACTATTGTGAGTTCGTTGCCTATTGGAATGGCGTCCGCAGAAGAGAACAACAAATCTAACAACCTACGATATCCCTTTACATTAGGAATTGCTTCTGGCGACCCGCTACCAGATGGGGTTGTCTTATGGACGAGACTTGCGCCGGATCCATTAAATGGGGGCGGCATGGATAACCATCCATACCCAGTCCATTGGGAAGTCTCACTTGATCCCGATTTTAAAAAAGTCGTCAAAAGAGGAACCGAACTTTCCAAGCCTCAACTTGGCCACTCTGTCCATGTAGAAGTTGAGGGCTTGAAACCTTCCACATGGTATTATTACCGATTTACAGTACGCGCTGAAGTCAGTCCAACAGGAAGAACAAAGACGGCACCGGCCAATAATAGCGAGGTTGATCAGCTCAACTTTGCCTTTGTTTCCTGTCAAAACTGGCCTACCGGCTATTTCACAGCCTATCAGCATCTGGCCCAGGACGACTTGGATTTGGTCGTCCATCTTGGAGATTATATTTACGAAGGAAATATTAATTCAACGGTTCGTCCATTGAATTATTCTGCTCCTGAAATCTATACGATTGATGACTATCGTAATCGTTATGCTCTGTACAAAATGGATAGCGATTTACAGGCTGCCCATGCTAATTTCCCATGGATCGTGACATTTGATGACCATGAAGTGGATAATAACTATGCGGGGGATATTCCGCAGGATCCAAATAAACAACCAACTGAAGAGTTCTTGAAACGGAGAGCTGCTGCTTACCAAGCTTATTACGAACATATGCCGCTTCGCCGTACATCGTTTCCGCAAGGTAGTGATATCCAAATGTATCGCCGTTTGTCATTTGGTAATTTAGTAGAATTTAATGTTTTAGATACTAGGCAGTACCGAGATGATCAGGCAAATGGAGATGGATGGAAACCACCAACCCCTGAATCTGAGGATCCAAGCCGTACCCTTTTAGGTGAGGAACAGGAACAATGGTTATTAGATGGATTGGCTGTATCACAGGCCAAATGGAAAGTACTCGCTCAACAAGTCTTTTTCGCTCACCGCGATGGGGATTTTGATCCTGACGAAGAGAATGTAAGTATGGATGCCTGGGATGGATATCCTGCCGCGCGCCAACGTATTGTGGATTTTATAGCTGAAAACGATATTAAGAATGCCGTTGTCCTCACCGGGGATGTTCATACCAGCTGGGCAAATGAAATCAAGGTAGACTTCCATGACCCTGATTCAAAAAATGTGGGGGTTGAGTTTGTTGGAACTTCTATTACTTCCAATGGAGACGGTTCTGATGTAAACGGCAATACAGCTCAGTACCTGAAGGAAAATCCGCATATTAAATTCTTTAATAACTATCGTGGCTATGTGCGCTGTAAAGTGACACAAGACATTTGGCAAACAGATTATCAGGTCGTTAAATATGTAACAAGACCAGGTGCCTCAATCAACACACGTGCCTCTTTCGTTGTGGAAGATGGAATACCTAGTTTGAAGCAATTAGTATCGAATCCGGTGTAGGGTTGAAAATCTAATTTACTTTTGATAATTGAATCTATGACTTTCGAAAGAGAGTGATTGACTGGAAATTGATCTAGTATCAATGAAGGTGGTACCACGGAGACAAAGCTCTTCCGTCCTTTTTCGGGGATGGAAGGGCTTTGTGTTTTATCACGTAAAGGAATTTCTTGTTTTTTTACACTAGGAATATATGTTTCTAATTGCTTAAAATATTTTACTAAGTCACTTTGAAATAATTTATTTGTCTTTTTTGCATAATTTCACTATAAATTATTTGTAAAGCGTTAATACAAATTGAAACTATTTTTTCTTGTTCCTGTTTAAAAAGTGGATTAGAAAGTTCACTTTTATTTTTTTCCATAATATAGACTCAATACATTTAAAATAACTTTAGCAATAATTAATCCACATAAAGTAAATTTCAAAGCGTAATTATAGTCAGTAGATGCTTGTTATTACAAATGAAGTCGCTTTATGTCAAAAAATCACTTCTGAATTTTATTGTTATTTAATGGAAAAATGTTATTCTATTTGAGTGGATACGATTGAAAAAACGGGGAGAGAGCGCGATGGAAAAGAATAAAAGGATGCCTTTTGTGATCGTAGCTATGGCGTTAGGACTTTTTATGTCATCTCTGGATAATACCATTGTTTCTGCAAGTATTAGTCAAGTCATTAAGGATATTGGTGGATTCGATAAAATGAGCTGGGTTTTTACGGCTTATATGCTTGCGGCAACAAGTACGATGCTTGTGTTTGGGAAAATGAGCGATTTATTTGGAAGAAAATTGTTTTATTTACTCGGGATTAGTTTATTTCTAATTGGCTCGGCATTATGCGGAACTGCTCAAAATATAGATCAGTTGATTGCGTATCGTGTTATTCAAGGGATAGGTTCAGGAGCTATTTTTCCGATTTCATTCACAATCATTTATTCAATTTCTACAGATCCTAAACAAGCAGCAAAAATGTCTGGTGTATTTGCTGGGATATTTGGTATATCCTCAGTTCTTGGACCACAAATCGGTACTTGGATTTCTGAAGCCTCTTGGTTAGGGTGGAGATGGTGCTTTTATGTAAATGTACCTTTTGGCATTTTATCGATTATTACTTTATTGTTTTCTTTACAGGAATCTAAATCAGAACATAAACCAAAAGTTGATTATCTTGGAACGATTTTATTAATTGCTTCAACTGTTCTTCTTCTTCTCGGGTTAGAATGGGGCGGGAAGGATTATGCTTGGGATTCCGCCCAAATTATTGGAATGTTCAGTGCAGCTGCGATATCAATTGTGTTGTTCATATTAGTGGAGAGGAAGGCTAGTGAACCGATTTTACCTCTTTCCATATTTAAAAATAAAATGGTGCTAGGTACAAGTATTGTTGTATTTTGTCAGGGAGCAATCATGTTCTCTGCGATTACGTATCTTCCCATTCTTTCAGTAGCTATTATTGGGAATGAAAATTCAAATGGTGTATTAACACCGATGATGTTTCCAATTATGATTGGTGCGATTTTAGGAGGTTTCCTTTGTACGAAAGTTCCTTTCCGTACTATCATGGTCATTTCGATGGCAGTTGGAATATTTGAGGCTTACATGCTCAGTAACATTACACATGATACTGCGAAATTGACAGTGACCCTTGTGATGATCACAATGGGATTGATTGTTCTAGGACCGCTTATGAGTGTCGCACAAAATGCTGTCGCTCAATCCGTCGATATGAAATATATGGGGATTGCTTCATCAGTTGTTGGGTTTTGGAGAAGTATTGGTGGTGTGATGGGGGCTGCAATTACAGCAACCATTGTGAACAATGATTTAAAAGAAAAGATGATAGATTTTGCGGCATCCTCTCAAATGCCGGCTAATCAAATTGAAAAATTAGCAAAACCAGAAATCTTGATGCAACATAATACACAGCTTCCTCCTCAGCTAGTAGAATTTATGAGAGGGGCGTTAGAAACAGCGTTGCATCATGGTTTTATATTGGCGATGGCAGCTGGTATCATTGGATTGCTTGTTTCCTTATTTGTAGGTGGAGATCGTTATAAGGTTGAGCAAAAGGACAAAAAGGAAAAAGCCGGAGCAGGGGGATTTGTTAGAGGTTAATAAGTAATGAGAAAGTGCTCCTTTACGAAGGGGGCACTTTTGATTTTGGTGAAAACTTCATCTGATAATAATTATAGAAGAGAACGGGGTACGAAGGTCGTGTATAATTTAAAGAAACGCTAACTGTAAAAGAAGGATTTCGTACAATCGAATGGCTTTAGTGGTTGGAGAAGTAAACACCGCTCGGAAGATTTTATTCTGAGCGGTGTTTATGTTATGAATAGAAATAAAGGAAAAGGAGTGAGATACATGAGCCGACTAATTGAGAAAGCGATGCAGTTCGCTGCTATTAAGCATGAGGGCCAAATGCGCAAAGGCACGAACATTCCGTACATTATACATCCATTTGGAGTAGCACTCATTTTACAGAAAGCAAAGCAGCGTGATGAAGTGATTGCTGCAGGGTTATTGCACGATACTTTAGAAGATACGAATACAACCGAGGTTGAGTTGTGCGAGCATTTTGGCGAAGAAGTGTTGAGATTGGTTAAGGCGGCTTCAGAACCAGATAAATCGTTATCATGGGAAGAACGAAAAAATCATACTATCCTCTCTCTTCCACACCGTTCGAATGAAGAGATTACTTTAATCATCGCAGATAAATTACATAACTTACGGTCCATTCAAGAGGACGTAGAAAGAGAAGGCGATCAAGTATGGTCGCGTTTTAATCGTGGAAAGCGTGACCAATCATGGTATTACATGAGTATCTTGCATGCTTTGAAAGAAAAAAAGCGAGACATTCCAATTATTCGGATGTTCGAAAAAGAAACACAAAATTTATTTATTGGAAAAGAAACACTTACGTTGGAGGACATCGATGTATTATTCAGTTGTGCGTATGGCATTCATGAGTCACAAAAAGCGAAACTGCATGAAAGAGGTCTATTAAAATTTGCGAAGGAAGTTTCTACTTCTAGTGAGGCGATTTATCGTAGTGAAAATATTGAAATGATCACTCCGTTAGCAAATAATCTGCAAGAAAGAGGGGTTTCTTTTGAGTTCAATTCAGATGGTCCCTTTATTCTATTAGCGTATTTAACTGAGCTAAGACATCGAATGGGGTGGCCTGATGAGTTATTTTATCAGTATTACTTAAGGAACTGTTCGAAATTATAGAGAGGGCGAGTATACACTTAAAAGTGGAAGGAGAAAATTATCAAGTTCTCTCTACCATTTTCTAAGAAGGATGTTTCATTGAAAAAAGGTGAGGTACTACAGATAGTAGTACCTCACCTTTTTCTTTCTTTCCATAATAAATCCAATAATATCAGGAAGTAATACCTGCCTACCTACTTCCAAAACCGCACCCAATACTCCCCACCACGAAACTCCATCTCATACCCACGATAACCTTCCGCCAGCAACTTCTTCTGTCCAGCAATATCATTCATTAGGAGTTTTTCTATATTCGTCCATTCTTTTGTTCTCTCATTCTGTAATTCTTTTACAAACACATATCGTAATCGATCACTATATTTTTCTTTCAGCGCAGCGATCTCCATCCCTTGCGCGAACTTGTCTTTTAAACTAGGAATATTAAACGGTGCAACGGTGCAGCAAACATACTCATATTTGTGATCTACCTGTTTTAATTGCTCCATAATGACTTTCGCTAATATTTTTTGCAGTCCGTTTCCCTGATAAGTTGGATGAACGTTTGAGACTTCTTGATAGATGACACGTTCTAATTCTTCACCTTGTAAGCCAATATCAAAGCCTAAATGTTCTTCATCAATCGGTGGAACTAAGAGTGCACGGAATGCAATGAGTTGTTCATCTATGAATGCACCGATCATTAAGCCATTTCCTGTTAATATATTTTGAAATTCTTCTAATGTAAGAGGCTGCAAGTTTTGTTTGTTTTCTAGTACTTCAATTACATCATCTTGTACGGATAAAATTTGCTCGATGTGATGCAAAGATAATGGTGCAATTTTGAATGATTGCTCGTTTTGTTTTAACGTTCCTTCATACAGAATGTTCATGCTTGGGTCTCCTTTAGCAAATAATATCTTGAAAAACAGTTAACTCATTAAGTATATCTTCATTGACATCAACGCCTAATCCAGGCTTTTCTGTTAGGCGAATAAAAGGGACATCATAGGAGAGATTCCCGATATCTTTTGTGAATTTTAATGGCCCGGTCAGTTCAACACTTGTAATGATTTTTTTAGAAAAAGCGACATGGAATCCTGCGGAAGAGGCAACGGATGATTCGACCATTGAACCAATTTGACATTCGATTCCAGCCATTTCTGCTTGATGGGCTAGTTTGATGGCTGGATAGATTCCACCGCACTTCATTAATTTAATGTTCACTTTATCGGCAGCTTGCTTTTGAATAATTTGGCGCATTTCACGCGGGCCTTTTAATCCCTCGTCAATCATAAGAGAAAGGTCTGTTTTTGAGCGAATATAAGCCATTGCGTCGATATCATCGGCTATAACAGGCTGTTCAATCCAATCAATGTCCAAATGCTTAAGTGAACGTAATGCGGTTAACGTCGTCGCACTGTTTTTCCAGCCTTGGTTCACATCAACGCGAATTGCGACATCGTTTCCGACTCGTTCACGTACAGCTTCAATTCTTTCAACATCTTTTTTAACATCTGTTCCGACTTTCATTTTAAAAGATTGGTAACCTTTATTTATCATGGAAGCAGCTTCTTCCGCCATGTTTTCTGGGGAGTCGATGCTTAAAACATGGGTAATTGGGAATTCTTCATGATAGCGTCCGCCAATTAATTGATACACAGGCTGTCCGAGTTTTTTCCCCATTACATCAAAGCAAGCGATATCAATCGCAGCTTTAGCAGTAGGTACCCCGTAAATAGTTTGATTCATGATGTCATGTATTTTCTCGATATTCATTGGATTTTTACCTAGCAAGGCAGGAGCTAATGTATGTTTTAAAATATGAAAAGTGCTCTCCCATGTTTCACATGTAACATGCTCGTCAGCTACGCCTTCTCCGTAACCAATAATGCCTTCATCAGTTTCGAGTTTTACAATAATGGAAGGCATATCAGGATAAGTACCATAGCTTACGATAAATGGATTGCGAAGCGGTAAACGAATTGCATAAAGATGAATTGCTGTGATTTTCATTGAAAAGACCCCTTTCTGTTTACAATGTTCTTTTTCATTTGATATAGTTGTCGTTAAATAGTCGTTAAATGGTGATAAGGAGTTTGAACAAATGATGATAAAGATTGCGGTTATTGGTACACAAGAGTCTATTCAGAACCTTGTGGCTGTTGCCCACCAAGTCGAAGATATAGAGATTGAACCTTATGTTTATTCTCATCCGAAAGAATCTTCAGAAATTATCCGGCATTTAAAGCCGTGTGATGTGATCTTCTTCTCCGGTGTTATACCTTATTATATTTCAAAAGAAATGCGAGAACAATTACGAATTCCAAGTATTTATTTGCAGCAAAACGAAATGGCGCTTGTGTCTTCTTTACTTTTCATTTTACATCATAAAAACATTCAACCGGAACGAATTTCAATTGATTTAGTGAATTCTTCTTTCGTTACAAATGTTTTCAGTGATATCGGGATTACGGGGGTTCCCAAAGTTATGGATTATCAAGATATGTTACCGAATATGTTTGAAATAAAAGAGATTGTGGATTTTCATTATTCTCGGTATCAATCAGGATTAGTTGATTTAGCACTAACGAGTGTTCATGCTGTTTATGACCAACTTATTGAACTTGGTGTACCTTCACAGCGAATGCTTGATCCGACAAAAGCTCTTATACAAGGGTTAAAAGATGCAAAAGCAAAAGCACAATTAGCGAAAAGTTATTCAGCGACTGTTGCAGCATGTGTGGTAGCATTTCCGTCATCAAACCATATTTCAATGGAGCATCTTGCTACGTTTGCTCGTGAAATTCACGGTTCATTTCGTCAAGTAGATGAAACCTCATACATTCTGTATACGACGCGTGGTGATATTGAGGCATTTATAAAAACAAGTTCTCTTCAAAACTTTTTAAGCAATTCGAAAGATCTTGTAGCACTTGGATTTGGCTACGGGGGAACAGTAAAAGAAGCGGAACAAAACGCTAAAATTGCTCAAAACTTTGCGACAAACAATCAAATGGAAAGCTGTTGTTATATATTAACGGATGAAAAAGAACTGTTCGGTCCTTTTCCAAAAGAAAAGAAAGTGCAGAGCCTTAAAAATAATAGTCAAGAACTACTAAAGATAGCGAAAGAAACAAAACTGAGTCCAGCAAATTTATCGAAAATTATTCAATTTAGTCAGTCTCATTCATCACTTCAATTTACAGCAGCCGATCTTTCGGAGTATTTACAAGTAACAAGACGCACAACAGAGCGTATTTTGAAGAAATTGGTCGATCAAGGATATGCAAATATTTGTGGTGAGGAGATGCCCTATCAACAAGGACGCCCTCGTGCTCTTTATGAATTAAAGCTTCCTATTTATTCTATTCATACTACGTCTCTGATGTAGTTTCTTAATGCCATTCTTTCTGTCTTGGAAAGTTTAGTGATATTAAAACTGGTTATCGCATAAAGAGTGGAGAGGGTGGATACAGTAAAATTTAGTTCAGCATATGGTGAAAACATACCGAGAGAGCAATCACTTGACATTTGAATGAATATTCAATATGTTTTTGAAAAACATGAATGTTATAAATGAAAAATAAAAAGTTGTTTTGTATCGAATGAATGTCATTTCAAAACAGCCTTAAGAGAATTCTTTTGCGTATAGAAGGGAGAGCATCAAGTTGAAAAGAGAAGATTTGCAGAATCGTTTAAATAAAATTTTTCAATATTTACATGAGCATCCTGAAGTGAGTTGGCATGAACATAATACGACTACCTATATTACAAAATTTTTAGAGGCAGAAGGAATTTCTTATAAAACATTTGATGATTGTCCCGGAGTGATAGCAGAAATGGGAAGCGGGAAACCAGTTGTCGCCATTCGAGCTGATATGGATGCATTGTGGCAAGAAGTAGATGGGGAGTTCAAAGCAAATCATTCATGTGGTCATGATGGTCATATGACAATTGTGATGGGGCTCATTTTACAGTTAAAAAATGAGGAGTGGCAAACGGGGACGGTTCGCTTTATTTTTCAGCCCGCAGAAGAAAAAGGAGGCGGGGCTTTGAAGATGGTGGAGAAAGGTGTTGTGGATGATGTTGATTTCTTATTTGGTATTCACTTACGACCAATAGAGGAATTACCATTGAAGCAAGCGGCACCATCCATTCGGCATGGAGCAGCAGATTTTTTAGAAGCTCATATATATGGAACTGACGCTCACGGCGCGCGGCCGCATCAAGGTGTGAACGCAATTGATGTGATCTCGATGATTAATATTGGATTAAAAAATATATGGCTTTCACCACAACATTCTTATTCCGTTAAAATGACGAGATGCCAAGCGGGCGGTGAAAGTTTAAATATCATTCCAGGAAACGGCCATTTTGCCTTAGATGTAAGGGCAGAAAGCAATCCGCTGTTAGAAGAGTTAAAGAAAAAAATAGAACAGGTTATTCAATCAGCTGAATCGATGGGTGTAAAGGTTTCTTACGAATGGGTTGATTTCGCACCTGGAGCACAAGTATCAGCTGAGGCGGAGCAGTTCCTTCGTAAGGGAATTCTCCAAACATATGGCGAAGGTGGCTGCACCGCACCGCTTCCTACAGCAGGAAGTGATGATTTTCATTATTATACGGTCAAAAAGCCGCACTTAAAAGCTGCTATGCTAGGATTAGGTGCAAATTTAAAGCCAGGATTACATCATCCTCACATGACGTTTGATCACGCTTGTATAGTAGATGGCGTGCAAATATTGAAGCAAACGGTATTGGAAGTTTTAAAATAATATTGTTTCTATTTGAAATTTGAGATTTTTCGTCCTTAAATTCAGATACGAAAGCTACCCTGAAAAGGTCAAAAATGATTGTCCTTTTAGGGTAGCTTTTTCATATGGTACAGGTTCGAAACTTTTGTATATGATAAAATTGGATTATATGTCATTGGAAAATTTTCTGAAGCAAATAAAAAATGCTAACAAATTATGAAGGTTCTTCAATTCTTACTAACATCTTTGCATACTAGAATGTGTGGATGAGATGACGAAGCGTGACGAGTAGACCGCTGACTTTATCGGGGGTCTTTTTATAATGGAATTTATAATCTGTTAATTAGGAGTGAATCCATGAACGAACAATATTATGATACAGTATTAAATATAAAAACAGTAGGAGAGCAAAAGGGATTCTACGAGTCTTTGCATTATCATCGTTATGAACCAACGCCGTATTATGGACTAGAGCAATTATTTAGTAAGTATGAATTGAAAAGCAGTGACCAAATTGTTGACTTTGGATGCGGAAAAGGACGATTAAATTTTTATATCCACCATTTCTATCATGCCTCTGTAGTAGGGATAGAAATGAACGAGACTTTCTATCAAGAAGCCATGGATAATAGAGATAGTTATTTGAAGAAGGTTAAAAAAAGTAAAGATAAAATTCATTTTCATTGTTGCTTGGCGCAAGAGTATGAGATTGATCCACTTGATAATAAGTTTTACTTTTTTAATCCGTTTTCGGTGCAAGTGTTTATGAATGTGATAAACAATATATTGCTTTCGGTAGAAAAAGTAGAAAGGGAAGTAGAACTAGTTTTATATTATCCATCAGAGGATTATATTTATTTTTTAGATAACCAAACTTCTTTTGAATTGAAAGAGGAAGTTATATTGCCAGGATTGTATGAACGAAATTCTAATGAGAGGTTTTTGATATATCGATTAGCGTATTAGAAAGCCAATGTTAAATCGATAAAGTGAAACTTTCTTCAGTCCCCACTGATGAAAGTTTCACTTTATACAAAACAAGATTCCTGAAGAATTTAGGGGAAGTATTTAGCACTATAAAATGATGCTGTTAGCGTCAGGGGTTCTATAAAAAATGAACAAGAAGCTTTTGGATACATAAAGAGCTTTTTGTTTCATATAGGAAATTATTGACTCCCCTCCTTAACAAGCTATAATAAAAAATAGATGTTCGTTTCGAACAAAATATGATCCAAAAAGAACAATTTATAACATAGGTTGAATAAAATACTATCAATCTATTATTTTTACGGCTTTTAGAAAACGCTTACATTTAGTGTGGAGGGAGAAACCATGTCTAAGTTCACGAAGTATTTTTTAATGGAATCTAGTGATGTAATACCGTATGTGATAGAGAAGTTATCGATGTTCGAGGACGCACAGCGTTTGCAGTGTAAGGAAATTGGGGATGGCAATTTAAATTATGTGTTCCGTGTTTGGGATGAAGAGAAGGGAACTTCTGTTATTGTGAAGCAAGCAGGAGATACGGCGCGTATTTCTGATGAGTTTAAATTATCTACGAATCGTATTCGCATTGAGTCAGATGTGCTCCAGCTAGAGGGGAAGCTGGCACCAAAGCTCGTGCCGAATGTGTATTTGTATGATGATGTAATGAATTGCTGTGTGATGGAAGATTTGTCAGATCATACGATTCTTCGTACTGCGCTTATGAATCATCAAATCTTTCCAAAGCTTGCAGATGATTTAACGACCTTTATGGTCAACACATTGCTATTAACATCAGATGTAGTAATGAATCATAAAGAGAAAAAGGAGTTAGTGAAGAACTATATAAATCCGGAGTTATGTGAGATTACAGAAGATCTTGTGTACTCTGAGCCGTTTACAGATCATAACAAAAGAAATGAGCTGTTTTCTTTAAATGAAGGCTGGATTCGAGAGCATATATATAGTGATGACGCACTTCGCATGGAAGTGGCGAAGCTGAAGTTTTCGTTTATGACAAATGCACAAGCTTTGCTGCATGGAGATTTGCATACTGGTTCTGTATTTGTAAGAAAAGATTCTACAAAGGTGATTGATCCGGAATTCGCGTTTTATGGACCGATGGGATATGACATCGGGAATGTTGTGGCAAACTTAATATTTGCATGGGCAAATGCGGATGCGACAATGGTTTCTGGGATAGAAAAAGATGCTTATATGGACTGGTTGGAGTCTACGATTACGGATGTAATTGATCTGTTTTCAGTAAAATTCTTAGAAACTTGGAATGCACATGTTACAGACATTATGGCAAAAGAAGAAGGATTTAGTCGTTGGTATTTACAGTCTGTGCTAGAAGATACAGCGGCTATTACTGGTCTTGAATTAATTCGCCGCATTGTTGGTTTAGCAAAAGTAAAGGATATCATATCTATTGCAGATGAAGAAGCTCGTACTAGAGCAGAACGCATTTGTTTGCAAGCTGCGAAGTTGTTTATTTTACAGGCAAGTACGCACAAAACAGGCAATGATTTTTTACAAACGTTAAAAACACAAGCACTGTCACTTAACACAAAATAAGGAGAGAAGATTATGTCTGAGCAATTAATACCGATTCAATGGAAAGATGAAGCTTTAGTTTTATTAGACCAAACTTTATTACCAAATGAGGTTGTCTATGAATCTTTTACAACAGCAGAGAGCGTATGGGATGCGATTCAAGTGATGAAGGTACGCGGTGCACCAGCGATTGGGGTTTCAGCGGCTTACGGTGTGTATTTAGGAGTAAAAGAAGTACCGGGAAATTCAATAGAGCTGTTTATAAATGAAGTTGAAAAAGTATGTGCTTATTTAGCGACTTCAAGACCGACAGCTGTAAATTTATTTTGGGCGCTTGAGAGAATAGAGAACGTCGCAAAAGAAAATGTTCATTTATCTATTAAAGATTTGAAAAATAGATTGTTAGAAGAAGCAAAGATGATTCATAAGGAAGACGAGGAAATTAACCGTCAAATTGGTGAACATGCGCTTACGTTATTTCAAGATGGTATGGGTGTGTTAACGCATTGTAATGCAGGTGCTTTGGCGACAACAAAATACGGAACTGCAACAGCACCGATGTATTTAGCGAAGGAAAAAGGTTGGGATTTAAAAATTTATTCTGATGAGACGCGTCCGAGATTACAAGGGTCTACACTAACAGCGTTAGAGCTGCAGCGAGCTGGCATCGATGTAACAGTCATCACCGATAATATGGCAGCGATGGTAATGTCACAAGGGAAAATTGATGCAGTAATTGTCGGATGTGACCGCGTGGCAGCAAACGGTGATGTAGCGAATAAGATTGGAACGTTAGGAGTTTCTATTTTAGCAAAGTATTATAACATTCCATTTTATGTAGCAGCGCCGACACCAACAATTGATTTGAAAACACCAACAGGGAAAGAGATTCCGATTGAGGAACGCGATGCTTCTGAAGTTATTAACCGCTTTGGACAATATTCAGCACCGCAAGATAGCAAGGTGTATAACCCGGCATTTGATGTAACGTCGCATGAGAATATTACAGCAATCATTACAGAGAAGGGCATTGTACGTCCACCGTTTGCGGAAAACTTAAAAAAGTTATTTCAGCAATAATAAACTTTGCATATTAGACATATAAGAAAATAAATAAAAGAGGATCGATTATCATGTCTAATTCACCAGCAGATAGAAGAAATAAAATTATTGAGATGCTTGAGAAGACGGAATACGCAGATGTTTCGTATTTAAGTGATGTCTTTCAAGTGTCATTAATGACGATACGAAGGGATTTAGAGAGGCTAGAAAAGGATGGTAAGGTTATCCGGGTCTACGGCGGTGTAAAGCTGAAAACGAAGCGTGTATATGAAGCTTCCATGGAAGAGCGGTTAAACAGTAATAAGCGAGAAAAGATGGCTATTGCGAAAGAAGCCGCAAAGCTCATTGAAGATGGTGATGTAATAGCTTTTGATGCAAGTACAACTGCGCTTGAGGTAAGTAAGTTCATTAAAGACCGTAAAAGCCTTACAGTTGTAACAAATAACTTGAGCATTGCAATAGAGCTGGCAGATGCGCCTCATATTGTAGTGATTTTGCTTGGCGGCTTTTTACGAGGAAAATCATTGTCTATCATGGGGGCATCCTTACAGCAATATCTTCAATCAATTTATATTGATAAAGTTTTTATTTCAAGTAAAGGGCTAAGCTTCCATGAAGGTTTAACAGATACGGCAATAGATGAAGGGGAAGCGAAGCAGGCGATGCTGAATAAGGCAAGTGAAATCATCGTTCTAGTGGATCATACGAAGCTTGGAAAGGTTGCTTTCTTTGAAGTCTGTGATAAACAGTGCATTACAAAAATTATTACAGATGAACTCGTACCACTTACACCGATGCAGCAAGAATGTATTACAAGCTATGAAAAATATGGAATACCGGTTATTATAGCAAACTAGCCATAACAAGTGTCCCGTTGAGGAGGATGTATATGTTACTACAAAAAGAGAGAGAAGAAATTGTAGAGTATGGAAAGAAATTAATCACAAGCGGACTAACAAAGGGGACAGGCGGTAATATTAGTATTTTTAATCGTGAACAAGGCCTAGTTGCGATGAGTCCAAGCGGATTAGAGTATTTTGAGACAACGCCTGAAGATGCGGTTGTACTGAATTTAAATGGAGATGTTATTGATGGAACAAGAAGACCATCTAGTGAACTTGATATGCATCTCATTTATTATCAAAAAAGAGACGACTTGAATGCTCTTGTACACACACATTCTCCTTATGCAAAGACAATTGCATCATTAGGTTGGGAGCTTCCAGCTGTTTCTTATTTAGTAGCTTTTGCAGGTCCAAATGTGCGCTGTGCACCGTATGCAACATTCGGTACGAAAGAATTAGCAGAAGCAGCTTATGAAGGAATGATAGATCGCCGCGCTGTTTTACTTGCGAATCATGGACTAATTGCAGGGGGACATAATATTAAAATGGCGTTTACAGTCGCAGAAGAGATAGAATTTTGTGCGCAAATTTATTATCAAACGAAATGTATTGGAGAACCGAAACTATTGCCAGAGGAAGAATTAGCTGTATTAGCGAAGAAGTTTGAGACGTACGGTCAAAAATGAATAACATTCAAAATAAAAGATTAGGGATGAGTTTCCCTAATCTTTTATTTCTATAGAATACAATTTGAACATATATCTGTATTGTTAACTCCCAAAGATGTGGTGAGTGTGGTAAAGTTTATACGAATGGAAGATAAAGTGATTAATAAAGTGAAACTTCCATCAGTGGGATCTTACTACTTGCAAATAGCGGGATAAAATGGAGTAATTTCACTTACTTCGCTTATATAAGAAAGGAATGAACATATTGTATTTAACAATAAAAGAAGCAGCTGAATTTTTAAATATGCCAGAATCGTATATTGAAAGCTTAATCCAACAAAAACGCATTCGTGCTGTCCATGATGGAGAACAGTACTTGCTGAATAAAGAGCAATTTAATACACACCTAGAACAAATGGAGAAATATAAAAAGTTAGTAGAAGAAATATTAAACGAACCAATTCCTGAAGATTTCGATGTGAAAGATGAGGACTAGAAATAGGATACTTAGAAAATATGAATCAATTATTAAAACTAAAATACATGATTTTAGTCATAGAAGAAAAAAGGTTTTATTAAATGGGATTCAGAAAGATTATCCTGCTTTAGGTAAACTTATGTATGAAGAGAATGAAAAAGCTATTTGAAAATAGCGGAAGAAAACAAGGGGGAGAAAGAGGACTGTTTCTAATTGTGGATACAACAAATTAGATAAGAGTCTTTCTTTTTATTTTTAAAATAGGATTGTAGGATATTTTTTTATCGATATAATAAAACATTGGAAACATTTTTTATTCTCGATTATATAAACATGCAAAGGAGTTTAAGGTGAATCCAAATCCTATATTGCTTGAAGAAGAAATGAAAAGTGCCAAGTTATTTTTGTGGGTGTTTAATTTTGCTTTTATTATTACTTAGCATATATTTTGTAAAGAAAGAAATTCTACATGTTGTGAAATATGTATATTTAATAGGATATGCATTTCGATACATTTTCTGTAACGTGTGAATGTATTTGAGAGATGCTGAATTGGGAAGCTTATATTTTATTAATGAGTTTTCACTCTTATGTTGAGGGAATCAATAAAGTATTTAAGAAAACAATATTTGTTTAATGAATAACAATCTATGTTAGGAAGAATAGTTTCATAAATTTGTTTTTTTCTTATAAAATAACAAGTAGTATATAAAATTGATGCTATGTATAAAGGAGTTTTAGCGTGGACAAAGCTGATATGCTCATACAAGAGGAAATTAAAGCATTAAAGCTTTTTTTAAGTTTGTTTTATATTATTTTTTTCTCTTATGATATCATATATTATTTTATTTATCCGGCAATGAAAATAGATGATCGGCCAATCGGTTTTCCAGAAGGTGGATTAGGGTTTGGAGTGCATATTTTCATGTTTCTGTTATTGCCGATTGGAATTTACTTAATAAAAAAGAAAAATCCATATGCTGTAAAATATATCATATTTTTGGGATATACCTTTATTGATTTACTTAATAGTATAATGATTTATCTAGGGGACTCACAAAAATTTGCAAGTGGGAATGCGGTAGAGCAGTTTCTCGTTCTGTTTTCGCCCCTTTTTGTGAATAAACGATATTTTTGGTTAGTCTCGCTCGGTATGATTGGGAAATATGCCCTTTTAGGGATTCTCTTACACATATCAACGGTTATTATTCCAATCGTATTATGTGCGATTCTCGGAATCATATCCTTTATTTTGTTAACACGTTTCAAATCGTATGTACGTACCATTACACAAATATTTGAAGAAGCGCAGCAAGCTGAAAAACTAGCAGTCGTTGGAAAAATGGCGGCTACGATTGCACATGAAATCCGTAATCCATTAACAGCATTAAAAGGATTTACACAATTGCAGAGAGAAAAACATCCTGAAGATGCTGCGTATTATAACATTATGGTGCAAGAAATTGAGCGTATGAATACGATTGTTAGTGAATTAATGGTTCTTGGAAAGCCGAAAAAGAGAGAATATAAATTACATAATATAAAAGATATTTTATCTTATGTGATTTATATTGTAGAACAGCCGACTTTGCAATATGGCATTACCATTTCGACAATGATTGATAAAACATTACCGTCTATACAATGTGATGAAAAACAAATGAAACAAGTATTTCTTAACCTTATTAAAAATGCGATAGAGTCTATGCCAAATGGCGGTAATATTATTGTGGAAGCAAATGTAGTTCATGATAATCAAATTGTAGTGAGTGTTACTGATGAAGGATGCGGAATCGATCAAGAAAAAATAGATCAAATAGGTGAGGCCTTCTATACGACAAAAGAAAATGGAACAGGCTTAGGATTAATGGTTACATACAAAATTATTGAAGAACATCAAGGTGAGATTGTATTTGAAAGCAAACTTGGTATCGGAACAAAGGTAAAAGTTATGCTGCCAGCAGTAGAGGTAAAATAAAGTGAAACTTCCATCAGCGGGGGTCTTACTGCCCGTTAATGCGGGATAAATATATGTATAAAAAAAACTCTTCTTTCAAACGGTGAAAGAAGAGTTTTTTTATACATAACTATGAGTAAATGAAGTGTAAAAGTATTGTTAAAGAGAGGACAATCTGTTTTAGTTAGAAAATATTTCATTTATGAATAGAGGGAAATGTCGATAAATGACGAAATATTATGTTAGTTACGATAACTGTGTAGCTGTATATTTAAATGAATAACATACACTTCTTAGAGTACGTACGGCTAGTGTTGTAAGATATGTGAAAATTAATAATATGTTCCAATTTTAAAAATGAAGAGAAACAAGCTATGAAATGGTTTATATCATTATTTTATTCGATTTTTATATTATATGATTTTCTGTATAATTATATTTTCCCAGTCTATGTTATAAAAAGTGGCACAAAACATATGGGTTTTATGGGACTGTGGTTTTATATTATTATGCTCTTGTTATTACCTGTGATGTATTATCTTCATAAAGAAAATAAAGAATTTTTAATCAAATGCATTTGTTTTGGCACTTATATTTCACTTACGATAATAGATGATGAAGGAGGTGTAAATATGAAAATTCGCAAGTTAGAAAAAGTAAAAACGACAGGATGTTGGTGGTGCAACTGGCCATGGTAGGAATAAAAATGTAAATAAAAAAGGTGAATACTATGAAACTAATGTATGAATCGATAGTAACATTACATGATATAGAAATCCGTAAAGATTAAAAAAGTTACATTGTTGAAGATGAAGTGACGGGTGAATTTTATGAAATGCCTCCGATCTGTATTGATGTAATTACTATGATTCAAGATGAAGCAAACTATTCCTAACTTGCAAAAACCAATGTCGAATTTATATTTTTGGGATGCGGTGCTTATTATGCTGCAAACTGTAGTTATGTTTAGCCTTCTCTTATATTCTTGGAGAAATAAATATAGAAATGAATAATGAGAGATGAAGAGGAACTATTACGAGTTTCTCTTTTTTGATCCTGCATTAACTGACAGTAAGCACCCCACTGAAGGAAGTTTAGATGGGTATTCACCTATCCTTCCCTGTTTGCATATTGTAGCTTATGTAGTGAAACTGCTTACAAGGGAGTGAAAGGCAGTGACAGGAAATATAAAAAATTATTATGCTGGCGGTAATACAGCAAGGGGATTTTACAGTTTATTTGAAGAGAACTTAACGGGATTAGACCGGTTGTTTATTTTAAAAGGTGGACCTGGAACAGGAAAGTCTTCGCTTATGAAGCTGATTGGTCGTGAGTGGGTGAAGAAAGGGTATGATATTGAATTTTTACATTGTTCGTCTGACAATAATTCGATTGATGGTGTGATTATTCCGTCATTACAAGTTGGAATTGTTGATGGAACAGCGCCGCATGTTATTGAACCGAAAGCGCCAGGCGTTGTAGAAGAGTATGTAAACTTAGGTGTAGCTTGGGATTCTACTCAACTTGGGGCGCATAAAGATGAGATTATGCGTTATACATCAGAAGCGAGCAATGCGTTTCAGTCAGCTTATGCGCGTTTTAAGACGGCGCTAGAGATTCATGATGAGTGGGAGAAGTTTTATATTGACCATATTGATTTTGAAAAAGCAAATGAGCTGACAGAACAGCTCATACAGCAATTTTTTAGTGATAAAACGTGTACGAAACAAGCAAATGTGAAGCATCGTTTTTTAGGAGCCGCAACGCCAAAAGGAGCAGTTGATTTTGTTCCAAATTTAACGGAAGATGTACCGAAGCGTTATTTTATAAAAGGGCGTCCTGGTTCTGGGAAATCGACGATGTTAAAAAAATTAGCAGCGGCAGCTGAAGAGAAGGGCTTCGATGTTGAGATATATCATTGCGGCTTTGATCCAAATAGCCTTGATATGGTTATTGTAAGAGAGCTTGGCTTTGCAATTTTTGATAGTACAGCACCTCATGAATATTTTCCAACCCGTGAGAGTGATGAAATCATTGATATGTATGAGCTCATTATTGCACCGGGAACAGATGAGAAATATGCAGTAGAAATTCAAGATGTATCAAGGCGCTATAGAGAAAAAATGAATGAAGCGATGTCCTATTTAGCGAAAGCAAAAACTGTACGTGACAAATTAGAGAAAATTTATATTACAGCGATGGATTTTGACAAAGTGGATTCGTTTAAAGATGAAATTCAAGCTGAGTTTGAACGGATTGCAGAGAAAATAGCACAAGAGCAAAAATAACCCCTTGGTTTCCAAGGGGTTATTTTTTTGAGATCTTATCCTGCTTAACGAGGAAATGACATGTAATAGTGTCTTTTAGGAGTGGTGATTGAAGGTATAGTTGAGAAATAGAGAATCCTCTTCATTGACATTTTATCTTAAAGAAAGACACGACATACACAGAAAATTCGTATATGTATGTTATCGCAGATGCCATACTAAAGGCAGGTGTTTTGGATTCGGTGTCGAATTTCCGAGGAAATGATAGAAAAATGAGAGTGATAAATATGAGAGGAAAAATTCAATTAGAGCTACAACGAATTGAAAGAGAAAACGACGTAAAGATTCTCTTCGCTGTTGAATCCGGAAGCAGGGCTTGGGGCTTTCCATCAAAAGATAGTGACTATGATGTCCGTTTTGTATACGTACATCGAATGGACTGGTACTTATCAATTGAGCAAAAGCGGGATGTTATTGAGTATCCAATCAGCGATGCACTTGATATAAGTGGCTGGGAACTCCGTAAAGCATTACAGTTATTTTCTAAATCGAATCCAGCTTTGTTAGAGTGGATTCTTTCGCCAATTGTATACGTTAAGAAATCAAATCTTCCGGAGCGTTTGCAGGAAATGAGCAATCATTTTGATCTAAAAGCAACGATCTATCATTATTTACATATGGCATCTAAAAACTATCGCACGTTTTTGCAAGGTGAAGAAGTAAAGCTAAAGAAATACTTTTATGTATTACGTCCGATACTAGCTTGCAGATGGTTAGAAGAGAAAGGAACATTGCCGCCTGTTGAGTTTGAAAGATTAGTGAATGGATTAGCCTTGGATGCAGACCTTTTGAAAGAAATTGAGGAATTGCTTGAGAAGAAAAAAGTAGGTATCGAGCTGAATGTAGGACCAAGAATTGCGACATTGAATGAATTTTTAGAAGGACAGATTATGTATTACGAGGAGTATGTGAAGAGTTTAGAAAAGAAGACAGCTATAGATATTGAGCAGTTGAATGTCCTGTTTCGGGATATGCTACATCAAAGCTGGAAAGAGCACCGATAATATTGGTGCTCTTCCTTGGTAAAGGTTGTACATTAACAGTACTACATATCTTCAAGTCTCTTTAACGCCTTATCAGCCGGCCCCTCAATCACGTCTCCCTGAATCGAAAACCGCGAACCATGACAAGGGCAATCCCACGTGCAATCACCGCTATTCCATTCCACTTCGCAGCCTAAATGTGTACAAGTTGTATCGACAATGTGAAGTTTGCCGTCATCGTCTTTATAAGCGCCAGCACGTTTTCCGTTTACTCTTACGACAGCACCTTCTCCATTTACGAGGTCTTCTGGTTTACGAAGCGCAAATTCTAGTTTTCCTTCAATTAAATGTTTTGCTACGTCGAGGTTTTGAGTGACGAACGTTTTTATATCTGGATTTGTATGGAAGCGTGATGGTGCGTACAGTTCTTTATATGGACTATCGATTTTCATAATGGATGCTTTTAGTAATAAGGCTGCCGCAGTTCCATTTGTCATGCCCCATTTACGGTACCCTGTTGCGACGAAAATGTTAGGGTTATTTTCATTGATATGTCCGATATAAGGAACTTTATCAAGTGTAATCAAATCTTGTGTTGCCCATCTGTATGGAATTTCTTCTATGCCAAAGGTTTCTTCGCCAAATGTTTGCAGTGCTTCGTAATGTTTCATCATGTTAATGCCTTGTCCTGTTTTGTGGCTTTCACCACCAATTAACACCAATTTTTCATCACCCATTGTGGTGTAGCGAAGGGAACGCTTCGGATTATCAACACTTATATACATTCCTCCTGGATATTCTTGTTTTGTTTTTACACCGAGGACATAAGAGCGCTCTGCGTACATTCTTGCGAAGAAAAAGCTGTTCGCATCATAAAACGGAAAGTGTGAACAAGAAATAATGTAACTACAGGTGATTCGATGTCCGTCTTTTGTAATGACTTGCAGGTAAGATCCTTTTTCCACATCAACTGCAGTTGTGTTTTCGTATATAACGCCGCCAGCTTCAATGAATTGTTCGACAAGCGCTGCTAAATAGCGAAGCGGATGAAACTGTGCTTGATTCTTTATAACAAGTGCCGCTTTGATAGGAATTGGAAGCGGGATACTTTCTATGTATTCGCCAGGGATATTAAGCTTTTTATATGCTTCTAATTCTTTCGTTAACTTGTGTAGATTGTCGGTTGAATTCGTATATAGATAAGCATCTTCTTCTGTGAAATCACATTGGATATTGTGCTGTTGTACGGTATCTTTTATAAATTGCCGCGCTTTATCGTTTGCTTCGTAATATAATCTTGCTTTCTCTTCCCCAAAATTGCTAATTAGTTCATCGTAAATAAGATCGTGCTGGGTTGTAATTTTTGCAGTTGTATGTCCAGTTGTTCCGTTTAAAATATTTCCGGCATCAATTAATGCAACTTTGATTCCTTCTTTTGCAAGTAAGTACGCTGTTGTAATGCCAGTGATACCTGCTCCGACAATGGCAACTTCTGTTTTAATGTTCTCGGTTAGCTTTGGGAAAGTAGGGAAGTTAGTAGAGTCCCGCCAATATGGTTCTGGAAATCTTGGAAGTTGTTCATGTTCCATATGAATGCACCTCTTATTCTAATCAGTTTGTTTTACTTAATTTTTCCAATAACCAAAATTTCATGTGTCAAAAATAAATTATTTTAAAATAATAAATTAACAGGGATTCTGTATATGATTCTTTGTTTTAATTTTCTTGACATAACACAGGACAAATAGGGTTAAGTATAGTATCCTTCACAAAATTAAGTGTTTGGTAACAAAGTGATGAAGAATTGGTATGGAGTGTAAATGTTGGTAAATAAGCATTTTTTCTTTAGTAACATAGGAAGTGATTATGAAAATATAACCAACTTTTATTACTAGGTCATAAAAGTTATTGACAATATAGAAAGTCTACTGATATGATTCATCTAGTGGAAAGGTTGATAAAGAGTAAAAAGAGAAATATTTTTCAATGAATAATAATTGTAAGATTAAGTGAGCATAATTTTCTTTGGGAAAGAAAATTTTATAATAATAGTAATATCAATCTGGAAACGACAATCGATGTATGCAGGGTGCGTAAGCGCGGCATGAAAAGGGGGCAAAAGAATGAAGGATCTTCATACGTTTGGATGGTATGCAGCACGTGTATCACCGCATTTGCCAAAGAAGGCATTTAAACCAGTCCCAACTCGTTTGTTTGGTGGACTAGCCTATTTACTTATTACGATAGCGGGATTTTTGACAATTGGTTTATTAGATTTGAACGTGTGGGCTAATCTTGGAATTGCAATCGTTCTAGGATTATGTTTTGCATCTATGGGATTTCTTGGACATGAAATTTTACATGGTACAGTAGTAAGAAAAGCTTGGCTGCGAGATTTTCTTGGAGCAATTGCGTTTCTGCCACTATCAACTGGACCAAAGTTGTGGAGAAAGTGGCACAATTTGACTCACCATGTGCATACACAGCATGAGGAGCATGATCCAGATGCGTGGCCAACGATGGAGAAGTTTAAGAAAAGCAAATTTTTACGTTGGGTATATCGCATGCCGTTGCATGTTCGTTCTTTCTTTAGCTTTCTATCGTTAACGCTTCAATTTACAGTGCATTCGTCTCGTATGTTTGCTCTTTTTATAAAGGAATTTAAACCAGAGAATAAAAAATCTGTATGGTTCCAGCTTCTTTTACCATGGACAGTGTGGATTAGTTTATTGTTTATTATGGGTCCTGCAAAATGGTTTTTTGCTTATGTTATTCCATTATTAATTGCAAACGCTATTGTAATGGGATATATCGCAACAAATCACCGTTTGAACCCGATTGTTCCTGTAAATGATCCACTTGCTAACTGTTTATCAGTAACAGTGCCGCGCTGGGTAGACGTATTACATTTTAATTTCTCATATCATACAGAACATCACTTGTTCCCAGGTATGAGCTCAAAATACTATCCATTAGTAAAAGAGAAAATTAAAGAAATGTGGCCAGAGCGCTATCATGAAATGCCGATGGGGAAAGCATTAGCTACACTTTGGAATACACCGCGTGTGTACCACCAAGGTAGCGAGTTAATTGATCCGCATAAGGCGCATCTATACGGTTCCTTAGGGAATGGATTAGATCCTGCGAATATTGAATTTCGTGAGGAAAATATAGAAGAAGTAAAAGAAGTAAAAAATGTAAAAAACGGCTAAAATATATGTTGTTATTAGAATCAACTATGTTTATATAATAATGATAAAAGCACGAACTCATGAAGAGTTCGTGCTTTTTACATAGGGATTTCTTTTTGTTTAGCGGGTTGTGTGTGATTTATATTTTTCCGTGCTAATCGTTTTTCAAGAAGATGAACGAAGTACGTAAATAAAAGAACGAGCGCCAAGTAATAGATGCTGACGACAATATATGTTTCAAGTTGCTGAAAGTTTGCAGCAGCTTCGGAAAGCCCGGATCCCCATAGCTCAGACATTCCTACATAGGCAACGAGAGAAGAATCTTTTAAGCCGATAATGAACTGATTGCCAAGTGGCGGAATAGATAAACGAAATGCTTGAGGCAAAATAATACGTCGCATTGCTAATGGATATGTCATTCCTAAAGAGCGGGCTGCTTCGAGTTGGCCGCGGTCCACAGACTGAATGGATCCTCTGAAAATTTCAGTAATATAGGCACCGTTATGAATAGCAAGGGCAATAGCGCCAGCCCAAAAAGGTGATAATACAATAACAGATGTAATTCCAAAATAGAGAATCATAATTTGTACAACTAACGGTATGCCACGAATAATAGCAATGTATACATGCGCAATTCCATTTAAGAGTTTACTATTTGAAATACGAAAAAAAGCAAATAACAGTCCAATTAGGCATCCAAGTAATAAGGAAGTTATTGTTAATTGTAGTGTCAGAACAATTGCTTTTAGGAACGTTGGATATGTAGATATGAAAATATCGATCATTAGTATCACCTCTATATGAGTTGATTTTAATTTTACGAATATGATAGCAATGCCCCAATGAAAGGTGCGGGGCACTACTTATGCACAAAAAATCTATTCTGTTTTCTCATCTAGAATGTTACGACCAAACCACTTTTTACTGATTTTTTCATACGTACCATCTTGAATGATTTCATCTAATGCTTTATTTAATTTTTCCATTAATTCTTTATCATCTTTGCGAACAGCAATGGCCATTTCATCAAGAGATAATGGTTTACCAGCATCTTTTATATTTGATTTTCCTTCTTTCATCATACGAAGACCTACCATTTGATCTGTGACAACAGCATCAATTCGTCCTGGTTCTAAATCCATAAGAGCGGTAATGTCACTATCGTATTCTGTAATTTGATCTGTCTGCTTGGCAACAAGTGTTTTGAATGTACTTGCTTTTACGACACCTACTTTTTTCCCCTTTAAATCTTCAGCAGAGGAGATTGATGTGTTATTTTTTGTAACGAAAATTTGTGCCCCAGAGCGATAATATGGATTCGTAAAATTAACTGCTTTGAGACGATCTTCTGTAATGGCCATACTTCCTAGAATTACATCATATTTTTTTGCTTGCAGACCTTGTATGAGTGTTTCCCAAGGATTTGTTACAGGAACAGCCTTCATATTCATTTTTTTAGCAAGTGCCTCACCAATTTCGACGTCAAAGCCGACAAGCTTGCCGTTTTCTTTATAGTTAAACGGCTTATATAAACCACTCATTGCATAGCGAAATTCTTGCTTTCTATCTGCGGATGTAGTGCTACTTTCTTTACTACAGGCACTTAATATTAAAGAAGCACATAATGCAATCGCTGCTATTACTTTAAGCATATGTCGTTTCATAAAGACTCCTCCAATGTTTATATAATGTTTCGTAAAAATTGCTGTGCGCGTTTATTTGACGGAGCGGTGAAAAACTGTTCTGGAGGTGCATCCTCTACGATTTGTCCGTCATCCATAAAAATGATCCGGTCAGCTACATCACGGGCAAATCCCATTTCATGCGTGACGATAATCATCGTCATACCTTCTTTTGCGAGGTCTTTCATAACTTGTAGTACTTCTCCGACGAGTTCAGGATCGAGAGCTGAGGTAGGTTCGTCAAATAGCATAATTTTCGGATTCATTGCGAGTGCTCTTGCAATAGCAACTCGTTGTTTTTGGCCACCTGATAAAAGATCGGGTGTTACGTTAGCCTTATCTTGCAATCCGACTTTTCCTAGCAGTTCGTAGGCAATGCTTGTTGCTTTTGTTTTGTCTAACTTCTTGACGTGAATAGGAGCTTCAATGATGTTTTCTAGTGAGGTCATATGAGGAAATAAATTAAAATGTTGAAAAACCATGCCGACATCTTCTCGAACTTTGTTTAGATTTGTACGTTTTGGATGGATTTGTTCACCCTGTATCGAAATTTTTCCATCATCATACAGCTCTAAGAAATTTAAGCAACGCAGTAATGTACTTTTCCCTGAACCGCTTGCACCAATTAAGACGACAACTTCTTTTTCTTGCACGTGTAAATTGACGTTTTTGAGCACGCTTAAAGAACCAAAAGATTTTGTCAGATTTTGAACTTGTATCATGCATCCCCCTCCAATGAAATTCGGGTGTATAAAAATACCTTGTTCTTGGTAATTAGTCATAAATTGTCATATTCCTTTATTTTTCGTTAAAAATTTAAAGGGATTATAACTGGTCGTATATTACACAGTTTCATTGAGAGAAATAAGTATTTGTTTCAAAATTTAATTATTTATTTCAAAAATCGATATATCTATTTATGATAAAAAGTATAGATGACAACATATAGAAGGAAGAGCGATGTATCGTTCTTCATTTTTATTTTTTTGTAAGCGGTGGAATGCTTTGAGGAAAACGAAAGACATTATGATGGTCATATCTTGCTTACAGAAGTGCAATGTTATTGTAATGTAACTCGATAGTGATTGCGCTTTTTGTTGGATAGAATGAAATTAGGCAGGAAGGCCATCAAAAAAGAACAGGTTACTGCTGTAGTTAAAGAAAACGAAAACTATAAAAGTATTTTTTTGAAATAAAGTTGAATAGAAAAGTTAAAAGGAGATTAATTGATATGAAAAAAATAGTAGGGCTTGGATTAGCAGCAGCGATTTCAATGGAAGCCAATATAATTGGCTCTCTTTTCTATAAATTATAGAAAAAATTGTTATAAAAAGTAAAAATATGAACGTTTCCGCAACATTTATCTTTGTCTCTTTCAGAAGAAAATTATAGCAAGATATAATAAAGCTATAATATTAGAAGGAGTGTCTTTCATGAAAAAAGAGAAAAGACAACAACTAATTAAACAATTGGTGAGAGAGAATGAAATAGATACACAAGAAAAATTGGTAGAGTTGTTAGAGCACCGTGATATATTTGTTACACAAGCAACTATTTCTCGAGATATTCATGAATTAAATTTAGTAAAGGTAGCCTCTTCAAAAGGGCTGGTAATATATAAGATTTTTACAGAAGAGAACCAGCGAGCAGATATACAGCTAAAGAAAAAAATAAGAGAGGTTGTTGTAAAAATCGATTATGTAGAACAACTGATTATTATAAAAACTCTGCCTGGAAATGCTCATGTTATCGGTGTTTTATTTGATTCTTTAGACTGGAAAGAAAAAATAGGATGTATATGTGGGAATGATACATGTCTTGTAATTTCTCGATCAAAAGCAGATAGGGAGATTCTAAAAGGTAGATTGAATTTGATTATGTAAATGAGAAGGCTGTTTCTAATGCAAATTAGAACAGTCTTTTTTATTTTTATAAAGTGAAACAGTGAAATTTTAATTAATGGAGCGGTTCTATTGTTATTGATTATGAGTTCCCATCAATTGGGATTTTCCTAATTTAACTTCTTTGTGTTTGCTGAATTTTGAGGTAGAACAATTACTTTCCGCTAATACGAGATAAAAACTTTTAACATAAAATAGGACGCTATTATACATTTAATATACATAATATAAAGCTAGTTATTTAATTATGAGATGAAGTATCTTATAAAAATACGATTAGCTATACTTTTTACAAAATAATTTGTGAAATATTTCACCTAGTATTGTTGACGTTTTCACAAAGCGATATATGCATTCTGTTTATTATGTAATTGTAAGACATCAAATGAATTTAAAAGGAGGTACAACAAATGAAGCATCCGATACATGTTACTTCAGAAATTGGAGAATTAGAAACCGTTTTACTAAAACGCCCTGGTAAAGAAATTGAAAATTTAACACCAGAATATTTACAGCAATTATTATTTGACGATATTCCATATTTACCAATTATTCAAAAAGAGCATGACTATTTTGCACAAACACTGCGAAATCGGGGGATTGAGATTCTTTATCTAGAGAAACTAGCAGCTGAAGCATTAGTTAATAAAGAGCTTCGAGAAGAATTTGTTGATCGTATTTTAAAAGAAGGGCAAGCAGATGTAAATATTGCACACCAAACTTTAAAAGAGTATTTACTTTCCTTTTCAAATGAAGATTTGATTCAAAAAATTATGGGTGGCGTGCGTAAAAGTGAAATTGAAACGAATAAAAAGGCGCATCTTTATGAATTAATGGAAGAGCATTATCCATTTTATTTAGATCCAATGCCAAATTTATATTTTACACGTGATCCAGCAGCGACAATAGGTGAAGGCTTAACAATTAATAGAATGAGAGAGCCAGCACGGAGACGGGAATCTTTATTTATGGAATATATTATTAAATACCATCCGCGCTTTGCAAGTCACAATGTGCCGGTTTGGTTAGATCGTGATTATAAGTTTCCGATTGAAGGTGGCGATGAGCTTATTTTAAATGAGGAAACAATTGCAATTGGAGTATCTGCTAGGTCTTCAGCTAAGGCCATTGAACGCTTAGCAAAAAATTTATTTAGTCGTCAAAATAAAATTAAGAAAGTGCTGGCAATAGAGATTCCAAAATGTCGTGCGTTTATGCATTTAGATACAGTATTTACAATGGTTGATTATGATAAATTTACAATCCATCCAGCCATTCAAGGTCCAAAGGGGAATATGAATATTTATATTTTGGAAAAAGGATCGGATAAAGAGACTCTCAAAATTACATACCGCACATCTTTAACTGAGGCTTTAAAAGAAGCGCTAGGTTTGAGTGAATTGGTTCTTATTCCTTGCGGAGGAGGAGATGTGATTGCTTCTGCTCGTGAACAATGGAACGATGGATCTAATACATTAGCAATTGCACCGGGAGTAGTTGTTACATATGATCGCAACTATGTCTCAAATGCTTTATTACGTGAGCATGGTATAGAGGTTGTTGAAGTATTAAGCTCGGAATTGTCTCGCGGCCGTGGGGGTCCACGTTGTATGAGTATGCCAATTGTTCGAAAAGATATTTAGCATAAATACTGGAGAAAGTAGGGATGAATGATGTTAATGACAAAACCAAACTTAAAAGGAAGAAGCCTTCTTGCAGAAAAAGATTTTACAGAAGAAGAGTTGTTATATCTTCTTGATTTAGCAGCAGACTTAAAAGAGAAAAAGAAACATGGTATCCCACATCATTATTTAGAAGGCAAAAATGTTGCCCTTTTATTTGAAAAAACTTCAACTCGTACACGTTGTGCATTTACGGTAGCATGTACGGATTTAGGTGCAAATCCTGAGTACCTAGGTAAAAATGATATTCAGCTTGGGAAAAAAGAATCTGTTGAAGATACAGCGAGAGTTTTAGGACGTATGTTTGATGGTATTGAATTTCGTGGATTTGCACATGCAACAGTGGAATCTTTAGCAAAAAATTCAGGTGTACCAGTATGGAATGGCTTAACAGACATGTGGCATCCGACACAAACACTTGCGGATTTGTTAACAATAAAAGAGCATATCGGAAAATTAAAAGATATTAAGCTGGTCTATGTTGGAGACGGCCGTAACAATGTAGCGAATAGCTTATTAGTTGGCGGCTCTATTGTAGGAATGGAAGTACATATTTGTACCCCAGAATCATTATTTCCAGCACAGGAAGTCATTGATATCGCTAAAAAATATAGTGATCGGGTAATGGTAACGAGCAACGTGGAAGAAGCTGTTGCAGGTGCAGATGTTATCTATACAGATGTATGGGTATCTATGGGAGAAGAAGATAAATTTGCTGAACGTATTGAACTTCTTAAACCATATCAAGTAAATATGAAAATGATTGAAAAGACCGGGAATGAAAATATGATTTTCTTACATTGTTTACCTGCGTTTCATGACGCGGAAACAATGTATGGAGAGGAAATATATGAAAAATACGGCATAAAAGAAATGGAAGTAAGTGATGAAGTATTCCGTAGTAAGCATTCAAAGGTATTTGATCAAGCGGAAAATAGAATGCACACAATTAAAGCGGTTATGGCAGCTACTTTAGGAGATATGGAATAAAGAAGGGGGAGATTCCTCCTTCTCTATCCCATTATTGATGAGGGCTTTCCATCAGTGGAGGATGAAAAAATCCCCCACTGATGGAAGTTTCAATTTATCTTCCTTTATATACAATCATTCACTACTGTTGTTTATTCCTATCTGATAAAAGAGAGGTGAGTGTAATGGGTGAAGAAAAGAAATTAGGACTGCTTACTTTGACCGCTCTTGTTGTAGGTTCCATGATCGGAGGCGGAGCATTTAACCTAGCAAGTGATATGGCAAAGGGTGCAGGTGCAGGTGCTATTATTATTGGTTGGATTATAACAGGTATCGGAATGGTTTCTCTTGGATTAGCGTTCCAAAACTTAACAGTTAAAAGGCCGGATTTAGATGGGGGAATTTTTAGTTATGCAAAAGCTGGATTCGGTAGCTTTATGGGCTTTAATAGTGCCTGGGGATATTGGTTATCCGCTTGGCTCGGAAATGTGGCTTACGGTACGTTATTATTTGCTTCACTAGGTTACTTTTTTCCAGTTTTTGAAGGTGGGCAGAATGTAGCATCAATTATTGGAGCAAGTATATTACTTTGGTGTGTTCATATGTTGATTTTACGCGGTGTACAATCAGCAGCACTTGTAAATTTAGTAACAACGATTGCAAAGTTAGTACCTGTCTTTGTATTTATTGTTGTAGGGATATTTGCTTTTCATATTGATATTTTCTTAGATGGATTTTGGGGACAAAGTGCTACTTTTTCCTGGGCGGCTGTAGGAAGTCAAGTTAAGAGTACAATGCTTGTAACTCTTTGGGTATTTATTGGAGTAGAAGGAGCTGTGGTCTTATCGAGCCGTGCAAAAAATCGAAGTGATGTCGGGAAAGCAACTGTTATTGGATTAATAGGGACTCTCATTATTTACATTCTCTTGACACTATTATCCTTAGGAATTATGAAGCAGGCAGATATTGCAAATTTGAAAAATCCAGCGATGGCATATGTATTTGAAAGTGTTGTTGGGAAATGGGGAGCTATTTTTATTAATTTAGGTTTAATTATTTCTGTATTAGGTGCTTGGTTAGGTTGGACGTTACTAGCATCTGAAATTCCTTATTTGGCTGCTAAAGACGGTGTATTTCCAAAATGGTTTGCGAAGGAAAATAAAAATAAAGCTCCTGTTAATTCATTATGGTTAACAAATGGTCTGATTCAAGTTTTCTTGTTGACATTTGTTGTTTCAGATCAAGCCTATCATTTTGCATTTTCTCTCGCTTCCTCTGCAATTTTAATTCCTTATGCTTTTTCAGCATTCTATCAATTTAAGTATAGTTTGCAGTCTGAAGAGAACGATCGAACAAAAAATATCGTAATTGGTTTAGTTGCGAGTATGTATGCGATTTGGTTAGTTTATGCAGCAGGTTTAGATTATTTATTGCTGACTATGATACTGTATGCACCAGGAATTTTTATCTTTTACAAAGTTCAAAAGCAAACAAGTCCAAAACAAATATTTACTCGTGTCGAGCTTGTCTCCTCGATAGTCATTGGAGCTTTAGCACTGTTTGCAATTTATCAATTGGCTACAGGTAGTATTACTCTTTAAAAACTCTTTTGAAAAGGAATTGGAGGGTTGAAAGATGAAAAGAAAAAAAATCGTTGTTGCATTGGGAGGAAACGCAATACAATCTGGGGATGCTACTGCACAAGCACAACAGGAAGCTTTGGAAAGAACGGCAGAACAATTAGTTAAAATTATGGAAAATAATGTAGATGTTGTCATTGCACATGGGAATGGTCCGCAAGTAGGTAACATCCTATTGCAGCAAAAAGCAGCGGAAACGGAAAAAACACCTGCAATGCCATTAGATACTTGCGGTGCAATGAGCCAAGGGATGATTGGATATTGGATGGAAAATGCAATTGAAAAGGCTTTGAAAAAGCGCAATATAGAAAAAGATGTAGTAACGGTTATAACTCGTGTAGTGGTGGATGAAAAGGATGAGGCGTTCAAAAATCCAACAAAACCAATTGGTCCCTTTTATACGGAAGAAGAAGCACGAAAATTAATGGAGACAACAAAAGCTACATTTAAAGAAGATTCCGGGCGTGGATGGCGGCGAGTTGTACCATCACCAAAACCAGTGAGTATTCATGAACATAAAGTAATCAATGCGTTAGTGGAGGACGGGGATATTGTCATTGCTGTTGGAGGAGGCGGAATTCCAGTTATAGATTCGGACGATGGATTAAAAGGAACTGAGGCTGTTATAGATAAAGATTTTGCAGCTCAAAAATTAGCTGAATTAGTAGATGCTGATATTCTTGTTATTTTAACTGCTGTTGATCATGTATATATAAACTTTAATAAACCAAATCAAAAGAAATTAGAGAATGTTACAGTTGACGAACTAGAACAATATATACAAGATAACCAATTTGCAGCAGGCAGCATGCTTCCAAAAATTCAAGCAGCAATTCATTTTGTTAATACAAATCCAAAACGAAAAACGATTATTACTTCATTAGAAAAAGTATATGAAGCATTAGAAGAGAATGCTGGTACCATCATTTCTAAGTAAGATCTATAAATATTTGTACATAAAAAGAATGAAGTGACATGCTTCATTCTTTTTATGTACAAATATAGAGGAAGTTCATAAAGTATTCATTCATAAAGGGAAAATTCAGTGTTTTATTATGATAGAATAATTTTTGAAGGCGCTTTCTTTACGCTGCTTTATAATTTATCCCACTATTCGTGGGAACCCTCACCTCAAGATTCAAAGAGAAGCGAAAAAATAGGTGGACGATGAAGAATCCCCAACTGATAGAAGTTTCACTTTATAGAAAGAGAGAGAACGTTTCATGCAAAGACGAAATATAGTTGAAGACTTAAAGCAATTTGAATTATTTGCTGATCTATCAGATAAGAAATTAAAAAGCCTAGCAGAGCTTGTCTATTGGCGAACCTACAAAAAAGGGCAATTTTTATTTTTAGAAGGTGATTCAAGAGAAAGAATATATCTTATGCTAGATGGATTTGTAAAATTGGAGCGAGTCAATCAAAGCGGAAATTTATTATATGAAGATTACATAAAGCGTTTCTCTATCTTTCCTTGCAGTGGAATGTTTACAGATAAGTCATATAATTATACAGCTATAGCAATGACAGATGTTGATGTGTACTATATCCCCACTTCTATTTTTGAGGACATGGTGAAATCAGATCGAAAACAGCTCATGTATATTGTTCAGGAGTTATCTTCTATATTGAAGGTAAATGAAAGACGTATCCAAAATATCACAATTCCAAATGCGCAAGATCGTGTCATTCAAACATTATGTTATTTGATGAATGATTTAGGAGAACAAGAGGGAGAAGAAATTATAATTTCATGCCCTCTTACAACGATTGAAATTTCTAAAATATCTGGGACATCACGTGAAACGGTTAGTGGAGTGTTAAAGCAACTAAAAAATGATTGTATTGTCACGGTCCTAGATAAAAAAATTACAATACATGATCCCATTTATTTTGAAGAAATCTCTGTGTAAAAACAAAATAATAGATGATAGGGAAGTACAAGATTAATATTACAATATATAAAAAATGAATTATTATGCTAACTTTCCTTTTCAGATTTTATATTATTAAAGTTCTTTATATATTTATAAAGGGCTTTTTTATGTTATCAAATATAAAAAATTTGTATATTACTGTACTAACAAACGGAATCTCGTGTAGAGGAGTTCGTAAATCACTAGTAAAAGTTTCACTTTGTTCAAGACTAATCATACATATAGGTTAACGATGAAATATTTTTTTAAATCGGATGTTTTAATAAGAATGTAAAAAATTATCGTTACAAATTCTTTATATTTTGTTATGATAGTGTTACGAAAACGTTTGCATTAATTTATGCAAAAGGAGAGAAGAAATTATGAACAAAACGTGGTGGAAAGAAGCGGTAGCTTATCAAATTTATCCGCGCAGCTTTATGGATTCAAATGGCGATGGTATTGGAGATCTGCAAGGCATTATTTCAAAATTAGATTATTTAAAAGAACTGGGTATTGATGTGATTTGGATTTGTCCAATGTACAAATCGCCAAATGACGATAATGGTTACGACATTAGTGATTATCAAGCTATTATGGATGAATTCGGTACAATGGCTGATTTTGATCAGTTATTAGACGAGGTTCATAAGCGTGGAATGCGGCTCATTATAGATTTAGTTATTAATCATACAAGTGATGAACATCCGTGGTTTATTGAATCGCGTTCTTCTAAAGATAATCCGAAACGTGATTGGTATATTTGGCATGAGGGAAAAAATGGAAAAGAGCCAAATAACTGGGAAAGTATTTTTAACGGATCTGCTTGGGAATATGATGAAGCAACAGATCAATATTATTTACACCTGTTTTCACGTAAGCAACCAGATTTAAATTGGGAAAATGAAGAGGTGCGTGCGGCGTTATATGATACTGTCAATTGGTGGCTTGATAAAGGAATTGACGGCTTCCGTGTTGATGCGATTAGTCATATTAAAAAAGAAGAAGGGTTTAAAGACATGCCAAATCCAAAAGGACTAAAGTATGTACCTTCTTTTGATAAACATATGAATGTTGATGGCATTCAGCCGCTTTTAGAAGAGTTAAAAACGAAAACGTTTTCAAATTATGATATTATGACTGTTGGCGAAGCAAATGGTGTGAAAATTGAAGATGCTGAGCTTTGGGTTGGAGAAGAACAAGGAAAGTTTAATATGGTATTCCAATTTGAGCATTTAAGCTTATGGGATGCAGAAAAGAAAAAAGAGCTTGATGTTACAGGACTTAAAAAAGTTTTAACAAAGTGGCAAAAAGGTTTGGAAAATAAAGGATGGAATGCACTGTATATTGAAAATCATGATAAACCTCGTATTGTTTCTACTTGGGGAGATGATAAACAGTATTGGCGCGAAAGTGCAACAGCTTTAGGTGCAATGTATTTCTTTATGCATGGTACGCCGTTTATTTACCAAGGCCAAGAAATTGGAATGACAAATGTCCAGTTCCCACATATTGAAGATTATGATGATGTAGCAATTAAGAACTTATATCGTCAAAAGATTGAAGAGGGTATATCTCACCAAGAAATTATGGAGATTATTTGGGCATCTTGTCGTGATAATTCACGGACACCGATGCAATGGAGTAGTGTAGAAAATGCCGGTTTTACAACAAGTACGCCTTGGTTTGGAATGAATCCAAATTATAAAGAAATTAATGTAGAGGTGCAGCAAAAAGATTCAAATTCCATTTTAAATTTCTATAAAAAGATGATTGCATTGAAGAAAGAGCATGAAGTGTTTACTTATGGAACGTACGATTTACTTTTAGAAGATGACCCACAAATTTATGCGTATACACGTACGTTAAATAATAAAAAAGTTATTGTAATTAGCAATTTATCAAAGAGTAAAGCTGTATATGATGAGGCTGCATTTAACCTAGAATGCAAACGTTTGCTTTTGAATAACTATGAAGTAGAAGAACATGATGTAGTTACAACCATAACTTTAAAGCCTTATGAAACAAGGGTGTATTATATTTCTTAATGGGGAAAAGATGCTCATACGCATCTTTTCTCATAAAAATTTGTATTTTCTATAAAATTGTTATTGTAATATGAAAACGTTTTTATTAAAATTAATTCATGAAAACGATTGCGTAAAAAATGTTTTCGTAAGGGGATAAGCAATTATTATTTATACATGAGGGATTGTAATTTAGAAAAAGGAGGAACAAAGAAATGAAGAAGCTTGCGTCTTTTGATTTTTGGCAAAAGTTTGGGAAAGCTTTGATAGTAGTAGTTGCAGTTATGCCGGCTGCTGGTTTAATGATTTCCATTGGTAAGCTAATCGGTATGTCTGCGGGTGATATAGCTGTAGTACAAACGATTGCTAGAGTTATGGAAGATATCGGTTGGGGAATTATTGGAAACTTAAATATTTTATTCGCTGTAGCAATTGGGGGATCTTGGGCAAAGGATCGTGCAGGCGGTGCATTCGCAGCCTTGATAGCATTCATATTAACAAACCGAATTACAGGAGCAATTTTTGGTGTAAACGCTGTAATGTTAGCGGATTCAAAAGCGAAAGTTTCTTCCTTTTTAGCGGGAAATTTACTTGTTAAAGATTATTTTACTTCTGTTCTTGGTGCACCGGCACTTAACATGGGAGTATTCGTAGGTATTATTTCAGGTTTTTTAGGAGCTACTCTATACAATAAATATTATAACTATAATAAATTACCACAAGCATTAGCGTTCTTTAATGGAAAACGCTTTGTACCATTCGTAGTAATTGTTGGTTCTACAATCACTGCTATTATTTTATCGTTAGTATGGCCGTTCATTCAAAGCGGATTAAATGAATTTGGGCGTTGGATTGCAGCTTCAAAGGATAGCGCGCCAGTTGTGGCACCATTTGTATATGGAACACTAGAACGTTTATTATTACCATTTGGATTGCATCATATGTTAACGATTCCAATGAACTATACAGAGCTTGGCGGCACGTACACAATATTAACAGGTACCAAGGCAGGACAAGTAGTAGCTGGTCAAGACCCATTATGGCTCGCATGGATTACAGACTTAAATAACTTATTAGCTAATGGTGATACGAAAGCATATCATGATTTATTAAATAATGTGGTTCCAGCACGTTTTAAAGTAGGACAAGTTATCGGCTCCACAGCATCGTTAATCGGTATCGCATTTGCGATGTACCGCAACGTAGACAAAGAAAAACGTCATAAATATAAACCAATGTTCTTATCTGCGGCATTAGCTGTATTCTTAACAGGTGTAACAGAGCCAATTGAGTTTATGTTCATGTTCATCGCACCAGTATTATATGTTGTGTATGCAATTACAACAGGTTTGGCATTCGCATTAGCAGATGTAATTCACCTACGTATTCATGCGTTTGGTTTTATTGAGTTATTAACTCGTACACCAATGATTATAAAGGCAGGATTAATAGGAGATCTTATCAACTTTGTTGTTGTATCGGTTATATTCTTTGGATTAAACTTTACAATCTTCAACTTCTTAATTAAAAAGTTTAACATACCAACACCAGGACGTGCGGGTAACTACATTGATAATGAAGATGGGGCTGAAGAAGTAGCGGCAAATGTAAAAGAAGGTTCATTAGCAACAGCGGTTATTGAGTTATTAGGTGGAAGAGGGAACATTGCGGATGTAGATGCTTGTATGACACGTTTACGTGTAACAGTAAAAGATTTAGATATTGTTGCACCAGAAGCAAAGTGGAAGAAAAACGGGGCACTTGGGTTAATTGTAAAAGATAAAGGGGTACAAGCTGTTTACGGTCCAAAAGCTGACGTATTAAAATCAGACATTCAAGACATTTTAGGTGCATAACCAATGAAATTATTAACTTTAAATTGTCATTCATGGCAAGAAGAAAAGCAACTTGCAAAGATTCATTATTTAGCAAAAACAATTCAAGAAAATGACTATGACGTTATTGCGCTGCAAGAGGTAAGTCAGTCGATTACAGCAAGAAATGTATGCGGTAACATGAAAGAAGATAATTTTGTACGCTTATTACAAGCGGAGTTAGAAGAGCTAGGAGCCGCAAAATATGATGTTGTATGGGACTTTGCTCATATTGGGTATGAGGTGTATGAAGAAGGCTTGGCAATTTTGACAAAGCATTCCATTACAAAGAGCGATTCGTTTTTCGTATCAGCCAGTACAGATACAACATACTGGAAAACGCGAAAAATTGTAAGTGCAACAGTTTCCTATAACAATCAGCCGGTGACAATTTATTCTTGTCATCTTGGCTGGTGGATGGATGAAGAAGAGCCGTTTAAGAAGCAAGTAGATCATTTATTGAGTTATGTAGATAATAATGAGTTGTCGTTCTTAATGGGTGACTTCAACAACAATGCACGCATACAGAATGAGGGATATGATTATCTCATGAAAGATGGTCTATACGACACGTATGAATTAGCAGAAAGAAAAGACGAAGGAACAACTGTGCAAGGAAAGATTGCTGGTTGGGATGAGAACAAGAAAAATTTACGCATCGATCTCATTTTAAGTAATCAGCCTGTGCAAGTTGTTTCTTCCCAAGTGATTTTTAATGATGTGAACCGAAATGTAATATCGGATCATTTTGGTGTTGAAGTTCAAATTAATATGTAATAAGAAAGGCAACCGCCGTGTAAAATACGGATTGGTTGCTTTTTTATTACATTTCATACATAATCTCTATTATTGAACATAAAACTAAATTGGTCATTTAGTGTAGATATCGACATGTATTCATTATATAATGACGTATACAGTTTATCCCGTATTAATGGGCAGTAAAGGATGGAGAAGAGCTGGGAAGAAAACTGCCCGTAAAGGCCCGATTGAGCGGGCTTTCCATCAGTGGAGGATGAAGAAAACCCCCACTGATGGAAGTTTCAGTATAGATTATTTTCATTTAAAATTCTTTGTAAACAGTGATATAATGGCAAAATGTATGTATGAATTTGGGAAAAAGAAAAAATATATGATTAGGTGATTAAAAATATGAAACAAATATGGCGTATTTATACGACAGACATACGGAATGTAGCGAAACATTGGGCTGCAATTGTTATCATACTGGGGCTTACCATTTTACCATCGCTATATGCGTGGTTTAATATTAAAGCCTCGTGGGATCCTTATGGAAATACGAAAGATGTTCCCATTGCAGTATCTAATGAAGACAAGGGTACAAATTTACGCGGGAAAGATATTAATATAGGGAAAGAGGTTGTTGATTCTTTAAAAAAGGACAAAAACCTTGGTTGGAAGTTCGTTGATGAGAAGCACGCCATAGATGGTGTAAAGCATGGTGATTATTACGCAAGTATTACCATCCCAAAAGATTTCTCCGAAAAAATTGCAACGGTATTAAGTGATAATCCGCAAAAACCAGAGCTTCAATATTATGTGAATGAAAAAGTCAATGCTATTGCACCAAAGATTACGTCATCAGGTGCATCAGGTGTTGTACAGGAAATAGGTAAAAACTTCGTAAAAACAGCAAACGGTGAGATTTTTAAAATTTTTAATGAACTTGGGATTGATTTAGAAACGAATTTGCCAAGTATTGAAAAAGTAACAGAACTTGTTTTTAAATTAGAAGCGCAGTTTCCGGAGATTAACAATTTGGTTGATACAGCATTAACGGATGCTGATACAGCACAAAAACTTGTGAAAACAGCACAAGCCACATTGCCGACGGTTGAGAATGTCATTCGAGATGGACAAGAAATGACGAAGGATTTAGATGCCTTTTTTGCACAGAATACGAAAACGTTAGAAGCTGCACCAGAAGCAATAAAAAACAATCTAACATTTCTAAAACAGTCTGCAGATGGTGCTGTACAAATTACAGAGTTCTTGAAAAATCCAGCAGGGAATTTAGATTTAGGAAATATTAATGAACAAACATTAACCGAAACATCGAAAACTGTAAAAAGCTTTTTAGCATCTACTCGACAAGTATTAGTATCTACACAACAAATAGCAGATGCCCTAAAACAAAATAATGTCAGTGATCCTGAAAAGACAAAACAAGATCTTCAAATCATTAAAAATCAAATTGATTTTAGAAGTAAACAAGTGGATTCAATCATTTCGTTATTACAAACTCTTAATGAAACATTTAATACAACAATCTTCAATGATAATATTGACCGACTGAAAGGTTTAAAAACGGTATTAGATAATACAAGTAAGAAGATTGATAATATAATTAAGGCTATAGATCAAGGGCAACAGCCATCACAAGATGCGATTAATGCACTAGATCAAGCGGCTAAAGATGGAATTGCTATTATCGACAGTATTTTAGGAGCATGGCCTGATTTGGATCAATTAAAACAACCAGGCGTAAATTTAGACCCAGCGAAAAACGGATTGAATTCTTTAAAAGCAAGTTTAACAACTGGGATCCAATTGATAGATGGGATTATTCCTGTATTAAATGATGTAGATAAAATTGCTGGAGATTTAAATAAAACAACAAATATACCAAATACAATTAATCAATTGAACAAAGTAAAAGGCGATTTCCAAAAAGGAATCAACGGGGCAAATTTAGCATTAGATGCAATGAATAAAGGTCAGAAACCTGCAAAGGATGTAGTTGATGGTATAAATGCTGCATCTAAAAGTGCTTCAGCGGCATTAGGTGACATTTTAGGAAAGTATGATTCCGAAATTGTTCCAAGTTTCAATGATGCTATTGAACGTACGAAACAAATGTCAAAAGATACATCAAAAATCTTAAGTGAAGCAAATAAAAGTCTTCCTGATGTGAAGAAAGTACTGGAAGATGCATCGAAAGGTTTAACTCTTGGCAAAGATGAAGTTGAAAAGATAAAAGCTGAACTTCCTGATGCACAGAAGAAAATTACAGACATTGCTAATAAAATTCGCGATTTTAAATCACAAGAAGATTTAAATGACATCATTCGTTTGTTAAAACATGACGTAGAAAAACAAAGTGATTTCTTCGCAAACCCAGTAAACTTAAAAGAGAACAAATTATACCCAATACCGAATTACGGTTCAGCAATGTCGCCGTTCTATACAGTGTTAGCGTTATGGGTAGGAGCATTACTTATGGTTTCATTGTTAACAGTAGAAGTACATGAGGAAGATGCGGAGTATAGAAGTTATCACATTTACTTTGGTCGTTTTTTAACGTTCTTAACGGTTGGCCTTGCACAGGCGTTTATCGTAGCAATGGGCGATATGTTCTTGCTCGGTACTTATGTAGTAGATAAATTCTGGTTTGTTCTATTTAGTATGTTGATTAGTGGGGTATTCGTCTGTATTGTTTACTCGCTCGTTTCTGTATTTGGAAACGTCGGGAAGTCATTTGCGGTCATTTTACTTGTACTACAAGTTGCCGGTTCAGGTGGAACATTCCCAATTCAGATGACGCCGAAATTCTTCCAAGCTCTTTATCCGTTTTTACCGTTTACGTATGCGATTAGCCTGATTCGCGAGACAGTTGGCGGTATGCTGTGGGATATTGTATGGAAGGATCTTCTCGCATTGTGTATATGGGTCGTTGTTATGCTTGTTATGGCGCTGTTCTTGAAAAAGCCAATTAATAAGTCGAGCAGTAAGTTTGTAGAAAATGCAAAAGGAAGTAAGTTAATTCACTAATAGAAAAAGGTTCCTGCCAGTTATGGTGGGAACCTTTTGTTTATTACAAAGCTACATATAGACAAGGTACCATGTAAAATTTGATAAAGGGGCTATTCATAAAGATATTTAATCTTTATGAATAGCCCCTTAAGTATGGGTTTAATCAAATTTCAACCCTTTTAATGCTTCTGCGAACGCATTATTTAAAGGTTCTTCTTGTTTTTGTTGTTGTTTTAAGTATTTTTGTACAGAGCGTTTATCGGCTTTGTTGCCTGATTCTTTTTTGCGTCTTTCTTGGAATGTAGAAAGTTTCTCGCGATAGCCGCATTTACACGCGAAGATTTGACCCGCTCCTTCACCACGAAGTTCTAGTTTCTTTTTACACTGAGGACAGCGTGCGTTTGTAGTGCGGGATACATTTTTTCGATGGCCGCATTCACGATCTTGGCACACAAGCATTTTGCCTTTTTTGCCGTTTACTTCTAGCATCGGTTTACCGCAGTCTGGGCACGTTTTTGTTGAAATGTTATCGTGCTTATATTTTTTATTGCTCGATTTAATTTCGGAAACAATTTCTTTTGTGTAGTTTTTCATTTCTGAAATGAATACATCTTTTTTCAATTTACCCTTCGCAATTGCCTCAAGTTTTTGCTCCCATTCAGCAGTTAGTGCAGGGGATTTTAATTCTTCTGGCACTAAATCAAGTAACTGACGGCCTTTTGATGTAATGTGAATGTCTTTGCCGCGCTTTTCGATTAAGAATGAATTGAATAATTTATCAATAATATCCGCGCGTGTAGCAACAGTACCTAGTCCACCAGTTGATTTTAACGTGTCTGCAAGTTGTTTATTTTGCGTGCCCATGTACTTTGTGGGATTTTCCATTGCTGAAAGTAATGTTGCTTCATTAAAACGTGCAGGTGGCTTTGTTTGACCTGATGTTTGTGCAATTAGTTTTACGTTTAATGTATCGCCTTTTTCAATGCGAGGTAAGATTTGTTCTTTTAAATCGTCTACTGTCTCGTCATCTTCAAAGTGATGTTCGTATACTTCTTTCCAACCAGAATTAAGAATTGTTTTGCCGCGTGCGACGAAGTTTTCATCACTAATTTTTGCGCGTAACGTTAGTTGTTCGTATTCGAAAGCTGGGAATAAAACTGCTAAGAAACGTTTTACAACTAAATCATAAATTTTGCGTTCTTTATCTGTGAAGGCGGAGAAGTTTACATAACTTTCTGTTGGAATAATCGCATGGTGATCACTTACTTTACTATCATCAACAAACGATTTAGAAGCTTTTATTGGTTTATTTAAGACCTTATTAGCTAAAGAACGATATTCTCCTACTCCACACGCTTTCAAACGTTCTGGAAGTGTCCCTACGATGTCGGATGAGATATAGCGTGAATCTGTACGAGGGTACGTTAATACTTTGTGCTGCTCATATAATTTTTGCATAATATTTAACGTTTCTTTTGCAGAATAACCAAAGATTTTATTTGCATCACGTTGTAGTTCTGTTAAATCATAAAGACCAGGAGAAAACGATTTTTTAGGCTTTTTCTCAATTTCCACGACAGTGGCATTTTGTTTGCCTAGTTTTTTCACAATCGCATCGATTTTTTCTTTATCGAAGCTACGGCTATTGCCTTTCGCATCTTGCCAAGTCAGTTTTAACTTGTCTGCTGTTTGGGCTTCGATACCGTAGTACGTTTGCGCTTTGAAGTTTTTAATTTCGTCTTCACGACCTGCAATGATCGCCACAGTAGGAGTTTGTACACGACCGCAATTTAGTTGCGCATTGAATCGTGTCGTTAATGCGCGTGTTGCGTTAAGACCAATATACCAGTCGGCTTCTGAACGTGCGACAGCTGAAGCATATAAATTGTCATATGCTTTACCAGGCTTCAAATTTGCAAAGCCATCTTTAATTGCTTTATCGGTAACAGATGAAATCCATAGACGTTTAATAGGTTTATTCATTTTAACTTTATCAATAATCCAGCGAGCGACTAACTCTCCTTCTCTTCCTGCATCTGTAGCCACGATGATTTCATTTACATCATTTCTAGTCAGTTGACTTTTAACAGCATTAAACTGTTTGCCAGTCTGCTTGATCACTGTTAATTTTAAGCGTTCAGGCAGCATTGGAAGATCTTCTAGATTCCATTTTTTATATTTCACATCATAACTTTCTGGATCTGCTAATGTAACGAGGTGCCCTAAAGCCCAAGTAACGATATACTTATTTCCTTCAATATAACCATTTCCTTTTTTATCACACTTCAATACACGCGCAATGTCACGTGCAACAGAAGGTTTTTCAGCAATTACAACACTTTTTGCCATATTTCAAACATCCTTTCGAATTTCCGTAAGTTAACTATAGCATACATTCACTTTGGATTCAGTTATGGGAAAATGGGCAAGAAAACCCCACCTTCAAAACGTGCCGGGCATAGCAAAGTTTAAGGTAGGGATGAATTGCCGTTGTATTCGTAAAAATATTTTTGTATTAATACGAATATATGTTCCTTTTTGTTGTTTTGTAGTATCATTATGGAAAGAAGAGGGTGAAAATTATACCAAAAGAAAAAGAATATGCAACCTATCAAATTTGGATTAAGAAAGGTCACAAATTGTATGCCTACTTCATGGAAATGTGCCAAAACGCAAAGAATCTCTACAATACAACAAACTTCTATATTCGCCAAGTGTATACGGCTTTATGTACGGAGCAACCATTACAGCCCCTTCAACAAGAAGTCCTTCATACATTACAAACACAGATTGAAAACATGAACAAAAATCAACTTCGTGCGTACCAAAAACGTGTGCAAAAACAAAAAGAAAAATCTGTTAGAGAACAGAAAGATATAAAATGTAACTTGTTTACATTACCGACAAAAGAGAAATCGTTTCTAGCCTATAACTTTCTAGATTGTTTGTTTAAAACGATGAAACAACAAGATTATATGAACTTGCCAGCGCAAACAAATCAAGCGGTTATGAAGAAGTTATATCAAAACTGGAAATCATTTTTTGCATCCATCAAGGCATACAAGAAACATCCTTCCACTTTTACAGGCAGACCTCGCATTCCAAAATATATTAAATCACCTATGAAAGAAATTGTATTCACGAATCAAGTATGTAAACTCCAAGATAAATACATTCGTTTTCCAAAAACAGGCGTAAAATTAAATATCGGTAAATTGTTTAGGCGGATTGGCAATCTCAAAGAGGTACGTGTTTCTCCTGCTTATGGGAAGTTTAAGGTGGAAATTGTGACAGAACAACCTGAGTTTTCACCGGAGCATATAGATAACAATCGCTATATGGGGATTGATTTAGGAATCAATAACATTGCAACCATCACAACGAATACAGGTGCCACTCCTGTATTATTTAAGGGTAATGTCATCAAAGGTATTAATCAATACTACAACAAGAAAAAAGCACACTTACAAGGAATTCTTCGTCATGGACAAGAGCCAAAAGAAGGACCGCACACATCGAAGCGTTTAGAGAGGCTTCATGAGAAAAGGTTTCTTAAAATAAAAGATATCTTCCACAAAATGAGTCACCACATTGTTCAGATGGTGATTCAACAGGAAATTTCTATGATTGTGATTGGGAAAAATACATCATGGAAACAAAACAGTGACATGGGGAAACAACAAAATCAATCATTTTGTCATATCTCACACAATCTACTCATTGAAATGATCACCTATAAAGCAGAACGAAAAGGTATTACTGTACAAGTCGTGGAAGAATCGTATACAAGTAAGGCATCTTTTCTAGACAATGATGATATCCCCACTTACGGTGAGGAAGACATCCCTGTATTCAGTGGAAAGCGTATCACACGTGGATTGTATCGTACGAAAGAGAATAAACTACTGAACGCAGATGTGAATGGTTCCTATAACATCTTAAAAAAAGCAGTTCCAAAGGCATTCGTCGATGGAATAGAGGGGTTGTGCCATCAGGCAGCTGTGTCAACTCCACTCGTGTTAAGCATCTCTTGAAGATGATACACGAGAAACCCCCACTTCAAGGTCTGAAGGAGATAAGTGGCGGGAGTTTTCATAACAAAATGTAACTTGTGATTTTGATAGAATAAGAGTAGACTCTGAATTAGATGAATAATAAAACACATGGGAGTTTGCGGATGCAAACTGAGAGTACGGCTAATCTGTCGTTGACCATTTGAACCTGTTGGATAATGCCAGCGTAGGGAGAGTGTGAAAACGCATATTAAGACACTTTGCATACGCAAAGTGTCTTTTTTAGCTATATCTCCCATTATAAAAAAAGGGGATTGATAAATATGAAAATCGAAGAAATTGCACAAGTAATCGAAACAGTACGAGAAAGAAATCCGCTCGTTCATAATATTACAAATGTTGTTGTGACAAATTTTACAGCTAATGGCTTACTTGCATTAGGTGCATCGCCTGTAATGGCATATGCGAAAGAAGAAGTAGCTGAAATGGCAAGTATTGCTGGAGCGCTTGTTTTAAATATGGGAACACTTCGTCCGGAAGAAGTAGAAGCGATGCTCATTGCTGGGAAATCAGCAAATGCGCATAATGTACCGATTTTGTTTGATCCTGTTGGTGCTGGTGCAACTTCGTACCGAACAGAAGTTGCAAGATATCTCCCGAGTGAAGCAAAACTAGCAATTATCCGCGGCAATGCGGCGGAAATTGCAAATGTTATTGATGAGAAGTGGGAGATTAAAGGTGTTGATGCAGGGGAAGGAAACGGTGATGTTGTTTCAATTGCGAAACAAGCAGCAGAGCAGTTAGATACCGTTGCTGTTATCACTGGAAAAGAAGACGTTATAACAGATGGAGAAAGAACATTTATTCTTCGTAATGGTCATCCTATTTTAACAAAAGTAACAGGAACAGGCTGTTTATTAACATCTGTGATTGGAGCATTTGCAGCAGTCGAAAGGGACTATGTAAAAGCGGCAGTCGCAGCGGTAACGTTTTACGGTGTAGCGGCAGAAATTGCGGCAAACAAAACAGTTGAACAAGGGCCAGGAAGTTTCCAAATTGAATTTCTTAATCAGTTAGCAAATGTTACTGCAAAAGACGTTGAACAATATGGGAATGTCGAAGAAGTTCGTTAAGAAAGGATGAGAGAAATGGCGTGCATCGATAAACAGTATATGTCCGAGTTATTACAAGTATATTTTATTATGGGGAGTAACAATTGCTGTAAAGATCCATTACAAGTCATGAAAGAAGCACTTGATGGTGGAATTACAATCTTTCAATATCGTGAAAAAGGTGAAGGAGCATTAACGGGAGAAGAACGATATGCATTTGCAAAGCAGCTTCAGTCTTTGTGCAAAGAGTATAATGTTCCATTTATCGTAAATGATGATGTGGAATTAGCACTAGAATTAGATGCAGATGGCGTTCATGTTGGACAAGATGATGAGGGCATTAAGACAGTACGTGAAAAAATGGGTGATAAAATAATTGGTGTATCCGCTCATACAATAGAAGAAGCACGTTTTGCGATTGAAAATAGTGCCGATTATTTAGGAGTAGGGCCGATTTTTCCAACAAATACGAAAAAAGATGCAAAAGCAGTACAAGGAACGGAAGGATTACGTTTCTTCCGCGAAAGTGGCGTTGAAGTTCCAATTGTCGGCATTGGTGGAATTACAATTGAAAATGCTGCTTCTGTCATTGAAGCGGGTGCGGATGGGGTGTCCGTTATTTCTGCAATTAGCTTAGCGGATTCTCCTTATAATAGTACGAAAAAATTAGCGGAGTTAGTAAAAAAATAATCAGTTCATATATGAAAGGAATCATTTCTAACATGAAGAAATGGTTCTTTGTCGGTTTGAAATAAAGTTGTACTGGTTATAAGAAAGTCGTACCGTTTATAAAAAAGATGTACTGTTTGTAAAAAAGTTTGATCAAAAATCCTGCATGAAATGCAGGATTTTTTTTTATTCAACAATCGGGCCAGATTGTTGAAGCTGATGGAAATATTTTGTTTGAATATGAAGTATTACACTTAAACTAATGGTGCAGGTTAATTGAAGAAGAATAGATTTCAGAAGATCGTTATTAGAGTCGATTTTTTTTCTTTGTCACTGTTTCAGATAAAAGAGCTACTATTTGAAGCACGTTGGAGCCCATTTATAGTGATAATATTTTATGAATTGGAAAACAATAGTGCTTAGGAAAGGAAGGACTGCGAATGTCTGTGAAAAAGTGGTTAACTGGATTGGTCGTTTTGCTTACAATGATTGTGGTTGTGACAACTCCGGGCTCACTCAGTGTATTTGCCGAATCCGGCGTCGTAACACAGCCTATTGAGTCAGTGAAAGTGATTGAGGTCGAGTTGAATGATGATTACTTTAATCCGAATGTCATCACTATTCCGATTGGAAGGACGACAACGTTGATATTGAAAAACCAAGGTAAGAAAGAGCACACCTTCACAGTGGAAAAGCTCAGAATTGACGCCGAAGTCCAGCCGGGAAAAGAAAGAACCATTACCGTGAAACCTCAAGATCCCGGTACATATGAACTGATATGTCGGTACCATTTCCAGAAAGGAATGGATGGAAAAGTAATAGTCAAATAACAAGCAGGGCCAATCGGGCCTTGCTTGTTTTATAAGCAACGGTAACTTACTTATTATTACCCAGACATCATTATAACTGCTAACTTCCCTCTGCAAACGGATGTTCTTATAAAAAGTAAAGAAGTAGGTTTGTTCAAAAAGACATAGTAATTAAGATCTTCCACAATCGGGCGTTATTGTGGAAGACCTAAGGTGAAAAATGATCAAACTTTTTTATAAAACTGAAACTTAAATATGCTAAAGAAGAATCCATTTTAATCAATCTTTTTTTCAAAATGGATTCTTCTCATTTACCGTAAAATACGAGTTTGTGAGGTGTTTTGGATCAAACTCTATTTTAAGGCAATATTCTTTTTTGTATAAAACAAATTGTGCCGTTTGAAACTAAAGTGTGTGAATATACTGCTTCGGAGGCGACGACATGATTACGTTACAAAATATTATAGCTGCTCATGAAAAAATGAAAGGCATTGTACATACAACACCATTAGATTATTCCAGTACATTTAGCGAGTTATCTCATAATGAAGTGTATTTAAAACTAGAAAATCTCCAAAAGACAGGTTCCTTTAAAGTACGTGGCTCTTATAATAAAATGACTTCGCTTAGCAAAGAAGAATTACAAAAAGGAGTTGTGGCAGCATCGGCTGGTAATCATGCGCAAGGTGTTGCTTATTCTAGTAATATGCTCGGCATTCCTTGTACAATTGTTATGCCAAAAGGAGCGCCGCTCAGTAAGGTACTTGCAACAAAGCGTTACGGAGCTAATATAGAATTGCAAGGAAATGTGTTTGATGAAGCGTTAGCTTATGCACTTGATTTAAAAGAACGAACTGGAGCGACATTTGTCCATCCATTTGATGACGAGGATGTTATTGCTGGACAAGGAACAGTTGGGTTAGAAATATTGCATCAGCTTGATGATGTTGATGCGGTCATTTGTCCTATTGGCGGTGGTGGTTTAATTGCGGGCGTTGCGATGGCAATTAAAGAACAAAAGCCATCGGTGAAAATATATGGTGTACAGGCGCTAGCGTGTCCTAGTATGAAGCAATCCTTGCAGGAAAAACAAAGGGTGACGGTACAATCAACACCAACGATGGCCGATGGAATTGCGGTGAAAAAACCAGGGGATCTCACTTTTCAGCTTGTGCAGCGTTATGTAGATGATATTTTCTGTGTGGATGAAATGGAGATTGCTCGGGCAATGCTTATGTTATTAGAGCGTAATAAATTACTTGTAGAAGGATCGGGTGCTACTTCATTAGCTGCCATGTTATATGGAAAAGTGCCTGAGCAAGGGAAAAAGATTGTCTCTGTATTAAGTGGTGGTAATGTTGATGTTAATTTTATTTCTCGTATTATTGAACACGGGATGGTTGAAGCAGGCCGATTTGTCCATATTTCAACGACGATTAAAGATAAGCCAGGGCAACTACAACAAGTATTACAGATTGTAACCGATTTTGAAGCGAATGTTCTTCATATTCATTTAGAGAGAATTGGAACGAAAGTATTCCCAGGTTATGCGCAGCTGCACCTTTCTCTTGAGACGAAAGATAATGAGCATATTGAGCAAGTGCTAATGGGAATGCGGAAGAAAGGATATAGTATCGAAATCATTGAATAGGGTGAAACTTCCATCAGTGGGGGTCTTACTGCCCGTTAACGCGGGATAAATATTTAAACAAACGTTTGATTAAAAAGAGCTAGCCCTTGTAAAGGCTAGCTCTTTCTGAATTAAAACATCAGTGAAACGAGAAACATTCCAATTCCGATTGATGTAATTGTTGCAACAAGACCCGGGATCATAAAGCTATGATTTAACACATATTTACCGATACGCGTTGTACCTGTACGGTCAAAATTAATTGCTGCAACGATTGTTCCGTAGTTTGGAATAAAGAAATATCCGTTTACAGCTGGGAACATCGCAATTAATAGTGCTGGTGAAATGCCAAGTGTTAATCCAAGCGGTATTAACGCACGTACCGTTGCAGCTTGGCTATATAGCAAGATTGATAGCACGAATAGTGCAATTGCGAATAACCACGGTGCACTCGTTACGAGACCTTGAATAGAACCTTGAATCATTTGTAAGTTACCGTTAAAGAACGTATCTCCCATCCATGCGATGCCGAAAATCGCAACAACTGCTGTTGCTCCTGCTTTAAAGACGTTACCAGACACGATGCTTTCTACATTTGGTTTACAAAAAATAATAATAAGTGCAGCGATTGTTAGCATCACCATTTCAATGGTGTTTGGCATAGAAAGACGTACAAGTTTTCCGTCTATCATCCAACTAGGGCGTAACGCTTCAAAAGATCCAAGAAGAACAACTAGAACTGTTGCAAATAAAAAGAGGATAACAGACAGTTTTGCACCTTTCGGGACAATAAATTCTTTCTTTTCTTCTAGTTTTGGAATCATGCCTTCTTGTAATCGTTTTAAGTATTCTTCATCTTCGTTTAGCTCTTTTCCCATTTTGCTTGCGACGAAAGCAGCTAACATACAAGCGATAAAGGTAGATGGAATACTAATTTTTAAAATATCTAATAGTGTAATCTGATAGTCAGCAAGCATAGCGAGAAGTGCAACGGTTGCTGCTGAAATTGGACTTGCTGTAATCGCTTGCTGCGATGCAATAACAGCAATTGACAGTGGACGCTCTGGTCGAATTCCTGATTCACGCGATACTTCAGCAATGACAGGAAGAACTGAATAGGCAACGTGGCCTGTCCCTGCACAAAACGTAAATAAATAAGTGACGATTGGGGCAAAGAACGTAATACGTTTCGGGTTTTTGCGGAGCGCTTTTTCTGCAATATGAACAAGATAGTCCATCCCCCCAGCAGCCTGTAGTGCCCCAGCGGCTGTAATAACTGCTAAAATCATAAGCATAACATCGATTGGCGGGGAGGTTGGTTGTAAGTGGAAGAAGAAGACAAAGATTGTCATACCAACACCTCCCATTACTCCAAGGCCAATACCTCCAAGGCGCGCACCGATGAAAATGCAGAGTAATAAGATGATAAACTGTAGCCAGAACATAGTATAGTACCTCCGAGATAATAATCAATCGTTATTATCAAATAACTTAATTTGTTTAATGATTCAAAAATTAAATAATGAATAATAAAATAAATCTCTGAAAATAGCCATTTTTATTATATAGCATATCAAAAACATGATTCACTCCTTTTTGTTACAATTATTTTACAAAAGAATCATTGGGACATTTATATTTGTATGTAAAAATATAAATATAATTTGATTTAGATGTTGTAATCTGTGGACAGAGAATTGTGTAATTCTCATAAAACTCCCATATCGTTCAACTCGTTCATCGAGAAAGGCAAACTTATGGAAACATAGGGTCGCAAAACTATAGGGGCTAAGGTTGAAATGGACTAAGCTAGCCAGTTACCGGACTGATAGGATTGGTTTAGACCAATGCTTTTTTCATACATTAGTCTCTTTTTTTGCTATTTTTCTGTAAGGGGTCCTGCCGCATACCTATCAAGCTAAGATTTTGAAGAATCCCCAAAACGAAAATTTTCTCTCTTCCTAGTTGCCTATGGGAATCCAGTTTATTTATTGTTTTGGGAAACAATGAATTTCTTGACTTGATGGCAATGGGGCGGTACCCCTATATACAAAAACAGAGGGCAGATATGCATCCCCCTCTTGTGTCCAACCAATATTATTCTTGCTCGTCCATAATTTTCTCAAACGCAGCAGATACTTTTTCAAATTCCTCGTCACTCTCAATGTATGAGAATTCACTATCTTCTTCTACTTTTAAAAAGAAGATATCAATGTCTTCCTCTGTTTCCGTTTGAATGTCTTCTACAAAGCCAACAGCAATGTATTCTGCTCCTTCGACATTCATCGTTCCGAGCACTTCAACTTCCTGCTCCTCATTACTCTCATCGCTAAGGGTAAAAATTTCGCCTACTTCAATTTCTGACATATTCATTCTCCTCCTGTTATATTCTAAAAAATAGAACGTTCAAATCGTACACTTACTAGTATATCTTTCCATAAAAAATCAAATTAATGCTCAAAGAACAACAATTTCTTGCTGCTTCAGCGTAAAAATCCAACTAAAAGGATATCATCTGTGAATATGAATGAATACATTTTGAGCTCTCGTCACATGCCCATCAACTTTAGAAATGGGTTGCATGTGGATATTTGGTTATTGACTACCCTTGTGAACTTCTCTCACTGTTCCATTAAAAAAATGTATTAGACTAAGCTTTATTGATGTAATTACATTCTTCCTTCTATCCCTACCTTATCTCAAAAAAATAAAGATTTCGATTCATCATTATATGTTTTGAATAGACAGTGGAAGAAAGTATGAAAGAGCAGGAAATGTCTGTTCAAGAAGTAGCGAAATTAGCAGGTTGTTTAAATACGCTTGCCTATGAGCTGCGAGAGCTTATTGGAGAATTTAAAGGCTGAAATATCATGAAAAAAGCAGGAGCGTTAACCGCTTCTGCTTTTTTTTCATGTATTTTGTATAAAGAGCAGTAAGATTTCCGATGATGGAAGGTTCAATTCATAAAGAACTTCATTATGAATTTTCTTTTACATGTGTAAAAATATTAATAGAAAATATAATAATAGCGAGAACAACAAGAATACTACCGCCGGCAACAAACGGAATAGCTGCGTGATTTCCATAAATCTCAAGAGCTAGTGCAATCATCATAATTGGTAGCCCAATATTAAGCAGCCAAAAGTGAATTTTTCCTAGTTTAGAATGACCAGCTTCTTGAAAGATATGATATAAAATGCCAGCTGCCATCATTGAAGCCCAGCCAAGAAGCAGCAAGTGAACGTGTACACTTCTTAATGCAAAATTAAGAGACATTGACATATACATCCCCATACAGACGCCGATGACAAAATAAATAGAAGAAATCTTTATAAAGCGAATGCCCATACAATTTCCACCTTTCCATATTAATTTGTGAGTACAATAGAATATATGAAGATGAACTTGAGGACAGTATCATTAGATGGAAAAATTTATTTTTGTTTGTTCACAAAAATAATCCGTGCTACAATGAAAACGAATTGGAACAGGGGAGCCCGTGCGGCTGAGAGGATGTAACAATGCATCGACCCTTAACCTGATCTGGATAATGCCAGCGTAGGGAGTTGTATCAAGAATCGTAGCATATGTTATTCTATGGTAACTTGAATATAAGGCTTTCCTGGCTTCATGACAGGAAAGCCTTTTCTTTTTTCGTGAAACCTATTTAATATAAGGAGGAATTTAGTATGTCACAGCAAGTTACGATTTCATTTTCAGTTGTACCACAAGCAAAGATGAAAGATGTATATTCAGTTGTAGATAAAGCGATTGAGGTTGTTCAGCAATCTGGTGTACGCTATGAAGTTGGTGCGATGGAAACAACGATGGAAGGGGAATTAGACGAACTTCTTGATATTATCAAACGTGCGCAGCAAGCTTGTATAGATGATGGAGCTGAAGAAGTCATTACTTCTATTAAAATTCATTATCGTCCAAGCACAGGTGTAACGATTGATGAAAAAGTGTGGAAGTATCGTGAAGAGCATGAAAAAACAGAAACGATCTAACGTAACGATTACAATGGTTTGGCTTCTTTTTCTCGTTGCAATATGGGAAGGGGCTGTGTCAGTATTTCATATTGAACCGTGGATTTTACCGAAGCCTTCCGCGATTGTAAGTGAACTTATAGAAATGAAAGATTTATTACTCCCAAATACGGTGCAGACGCTGGAAGAAGTTTTAATCGGATTATTTTTTGCGATTGTAATTGGAACGAGCATTGCAATTATTATGGACGTCATTCCGTTGTTCCGTGTCTTAATTCATCCACTATTGGTGATTTCACAAACGATTCCGATTGTCGTGCTAGCACCTCTATTTATTATTTGGTTTGGCTATGGAATGCTGCCAAAAGTAATGGTTGTTATTCTTGTATGCTTCTTTCCAATTGCGCTTAGCATTTTAGAAGGTTTTCAAACGGTAGATAAACCGATGCTGAAATTACTTCAAACGATGCGAGCAAGCAAGTGGCAAGTATATCAAAAAGTGAAATTTCCAGCAGTATTGCCATACTTTTTTTCAGGATTAAAAATTGCAGTTACATATAGCGTAATGGGCGCTATTATTGGAGAATGGCTTGGTGCAAGTGAAGGGCTAGGTGTTATGCTGACAAGGGCAACAAAATCTTTTTTAACAGCACGTGTATTTGCGATAGCCGTTGTTATTGTTGGTATAACGTTATTGTTGTATTTTATTGTCGAATTGATGGCAAGACTAACAGCACCATGGATTTACAGGAAGGATGAGGGAAAATGAAAAAAGGGTTAAAAATATTATTAGCAGCTTCTTTACTATTTTCATTTGCAGGTTGCTCAGCAGACAAGAATGCAGAGAGTAAAGAGAAGAAAGTAACAGTGGTATTGGACTGGTTTCCAAATACAAACCATACTGGTTTATATGTAGCAAAGACGAAAGATTACTATAAAAAACAAGGATTAGATGTAGAAATTATTCAGCCGGGTGATAATACTTCTGTTGAACAAATGGTTGCATCAGGAAAAGCTGATTTTGGTGTAAGCTATCAAGAAAACGTAACAACAGCACGTGTAGAAGACATTCCAGTTGTATCAATTGGTGCAATTATTCAACATAATACATCTGCGTTTGCGTCTCTAAAAAAAGATAACATAACATCACCAAAGGATTTTGAAGGAAAAAGATATGGCGGCTGGGGTGCACCGGCAGAAGAAGCGACATTAAAAACAATTATGGATAAGCATCAAGCAGACTATAGTAAAGTACAGAATGTTGTACTTGGACAAACCGATTTCTTTAAATCTATTGGCCGCGATGCTGATTTTGAGTGGATCTATTATGGCTGGGATGGAATTGAAGCAAAGAGACAAGGTATTGAATTGAATACAATTATGTTAAAAGATTTAGATCCGGCATTAGATTATTATAGTCCTGTTATTATTACAAGTGAAAAACATGCAAAACAAGATAAAGACTTTGTAAAGAAATTTATGAAAGCAACAACAGATGGTTATAACTTTGCAATTAAGGAACCGAAAGAAGCAGCGGATATTTTAATTAAAAATGTACCTGACATCAATAAAGAGTTAGTACAAGAAAGTCAAAAATGGTTAAGTACGAAATATCAAGATGATGCGAAAGCGTGGGGAGTACAGAAGGAAGAGGTATGGAGCAATTATATGAATTTCTTATATGACAATAAAGTCATTAAAAAGAAAATTGATGTGAAAGCGGCCTTTACAAACGAATTCCTTCCAAGCGAAAAATGAGCGGATTACTAGTAAAAGACGTTACGAAAACATTTGATGGGAAAACAGTGCTAGAGCATATGAACGTCTCAATTCAGGATGGAGAGTTTGTTTCCTTTGTCGGACCAAGTGGTTGCGGAAAAAGTACATTATTAAACATTATTGCTGGAATTGAAGGAGCAAATGAGGGAGATGTACTTTACGAAAATCAATCCGTTATGAATCGGGAGATTGTTAGCTATATGCCGCAGCAAGATCTTCTGCTTCCGTGGCGTTCTGCTCTTCATAATATTGTATTACCTTTAGAAATTGAAGGACAGCCAAAAAGAAAACGTTTAGAAGCTGGTATGGATGCGCTAAGGCAATTTGGACTTGATGAATATGCAAATCATTACCCAGATGCTTTATCTGGTGGAATGCGGCAACGTGTTAGTTTTTTACGTACGTATTTATGTGATAAACCAATTATGCTGCTTGATGAGCCCTTTGGGAAATTAGATGCATTTACAAAAATGGAAGTTCATAGCTGGCTGCTAGAATCGTGGCAAAAAGGAAAGCAAACTATTATTATGGTCACACATGATTTAGATGAAGCTATTTTGTTATCAGATCGTGTCTTCATTATGTCACAGCAACCATCAACAATTGTTGGAGAAGTCAAGGTGAACTTGCCGCGACCTAGAACAATGGACATGTTAACCTCTGAAGAACTAAAAGAAGATAAAACAGAGATATTAAAAATATTGGCTCCTTATATGAGGAAATAGACGAAAAAAACTCTTAACAAATCTAATTTGTTAAGAGTTTTTCTTTTGAGTGCAGGAACAAAAAGAAAAAGGAAGAATATGATATAAGAGCTTTGTTTATACTATTATTATGAGAAAATAATGATTTCAAAAGGAGTGAAAGGATAAGATGACTTTATCAACTGTTCTTCAAATGGTTTTGGCTTGATAAGGGAGAAGTATGCCCAATTTTTGATTAAAAGCCGACCGGAAGACAGTAGATAAAGAACCTTATTCCTTTCTTACAATAATAAATTGTAATGGGTAAGGTGTGTTCGCCTTACCCATTTTTATGTTCGGCTAATTGAATATTGTTTTTATCATGCTGTTCTCTCGTTTGGCTTTGTATTTGAAGCGAAAAGGAGAGAGTAAAATGAGTATGTTATCAGTTGAAAATGTTACCCATATGTACGGGGATAAAATAATCTTTCAAAATATTTGTGTTCGCTTACTTCGAGGTGAGCGTGTTGGCCTTGTAGGGAGCAACGGAGCAGGGAAATCCACATTACTGCGTATATTAGCAGGAGAGTTACTTCCTGATGCAGGAAAGGTTGAATGGTTTCCTCATGTAAATATTGGTTTTTTACAGCAACATATTGATCTGCAAGCTGGAACAACAATTATGAAATATTTACAAACTGCCTTTGGCCACTTGTATGATATCGAGGATAATATGCGGCAAGTAGCGGAGAAAATGGCAACAGCAGGAGATAACCTTGAACAATTGTTAGTACAATACGGAGAGTTACAAAGTATACTAGAGCATTCTGATTTTTATCATATTGATGCAAAAATAGAGGAAGTTGCTGCGGGATTAGGGATTTTAGCACTTGGTATGGAGCGTGAGGTGGAAAAACTAAGCGGTGGCCAACGAACAAAACTATTATTAGGAAAATTATTATTAGAAGAACCGCATGTTTTATTACTTGATGAACCAACAAACTATCTCGATAACGTTCATATTGAATGGCTTATGGGGTATTTGAAAAATTACGAACATGCTTACATTGTGGTTTCGCATGATGAAAGGTTTTTAAATGAAATTACCAATGTAATTTATCATTTAGAACATAAAGGAATGAAACGTTATATAGGTAATTATCAAACATTTATAAAAAACTATGAACAAAATAAACAGCAATTACAAGTGGTATATGATAGGCAGCAAAGAGAAATTGGAAAGTTAAAGGACTTTATTCAAAAGAATAAAATTCGTAAAGCAAAACAGGCAAAAAGCCGCGAAAAAGTATTAGAAAAAATAAACAAAATCGGAAAACCAACTTCTGCACTGCAGCCACGTTTTATGTTTCATGTTTACTGTGATCCTGTGAGCCGGATTTTAGAGGCAAAGGATATGCAAATTGGCTACACAGCGCCCTTATTCCCGCCAATTGATTTACAGGTAAAGCGCGGTGAAAAAATTGCCATCGTCGGCTATAACGGTATTGGGAAAACAACAATGTTAAAAACACTATTGGGACATTTGCAGCCTTTAAGTGGTATTGTGAAAATAGGAGAGCGAGTAAATCCAGCTTATTTTGCACAAGAAGAATTTGCTTCAGAACAAACACCAATTGAGGAAATATGGTCATTGCGACCTGATATGACTCAAAAAGAAATTCGGCAGGCCCTAGCAAGGTGCGGTTTAACAGAAGAACATATTGGGCAGAGGCTTTGCTCATTAAGTGGTGGAGAACAAACGAAAGTACGTTTATGTGAATTGATGTTAACAGAAAGTAATATACTCGTTTTAGATGAACCAACTAACCATTTAGATGTTCGAGCAAAAGAAGCACTTAAGGAAGCCCTTATGCAATATGAAGGAACGGTTTTACTTGTTTCTCATGAACCTGCTTTTTATGAAGAGTGGGTGACGCAAGTTTGGCATGTGCAGGGGTGGCGCAAAGAGATAAAATAAGGGATATCAAAGGAGCGTATAGCTCCTTTATCCCGCTATTTTTGGGCAGTAAGACCCCCACCTCAAGATGCAGAGAAAAGTGAAGAAGATAGGTGGGGGATAACTGCTGGCATGTGCCCGATTGGGCGGACTTTCCATCAGTAGGGGATGAAGAAAACCCCCATTGATGAAAGTTTTACTCTATTGCTTGATAATGAAAAAAATTCAGAAAATTGCGTTGACAAAATGTCTTACAAGATTTAGTATAAGGTACATAGTTTTTGACAATTTTATACTGATACTCTTATCCAGAGAGGCGGAGGGACTGGCCCGATGAAGCCCGGCAACCAAACTTACGAAACGGTAAGTTCAGGTGCTAATTCCAGCAAAACGATTATCGTTTTGGAAGATAAGAGAGGAAGCTACTTTTATATATAGGACACCTCTCTTAACTTTAGAGAGGTGTTTTTATTTTGTCAAAAAGATAGAAACTAAGGAGGAACTGAGATGAAGAAATTATTATTAAGTATTGTAAGCGGAGCTGTATTGTTACTAGGGGCATGCAGCCTAGATTCAACAAAAGATGCTAAGGCATTAGATGAGAAGAAAATTACTGTTGGCGTAACCGGCGGGCCGCATGAACAAATTTTGGAGAAAGTAAAAGAAGTAGCTGCAAAAGATCATTTACAAGTGGAGATTAAAGTGTTCAATGATTATGTAATGCCCAATGTATCGTTAGATGAAAAAGACATTGATCTGAATAGCTTTCAAACGAAATCATATTTAGATGTATTTAAAGAAGAACGCAAAATGAAGTTAACAGAAGTATTTTCAACAGTAACGTTTCCAATGGGGATTTATTCAAAGAAAGTGAAAGATGTGAAGGACTTAAAAGAAGGGGATGCAATTGCGGTACCGAATGATCCAACAAATGAATTACGCGCGTTGAAATTATTTGAGAAAGCGGGCGTATTAAAAGTTGATCCAAAAGCAAAAGAGAAGGCAACCGCGAAAGATGTAGTAGAGAATCCTAAAAACTTAAAAATTGTTGAACTAGAAGCATCCCAGCTGCCAACACAGTTAAGTGAAGTACAAGCAGCTGCCATTAATACAAACTTTGCAATGGGTGCAAAACTACATCCAGCAAAAGATTCTATTTTCCGTGAAGGAAAAGATTCGCCATATGTAAACTGGGTCGTTGTTCGCTCAGATAATAAAGATGATGCAGTCGTAAAGCAGTTTAAGAAAGCTTACCAATCACCAGAAGTGAAAGAATTTATTGAGAAAAAATTTGATGGAGCTGTATTGCCATCGTGGTAGGGGATGAAGTGTATGATCGAATTACAGAATGTATCTAAAATATTTGAAACAGAAAAAGGGAAAGTAGAAGCACTTAAAGATACATCGCTTACTGTGAAAAAAGGAGAAATATTTGGAGTTATTGGGTATAGCGGTGCCGGGAAAAGTACGTTAATCCGCTGCGTCAATTTATTAGAAAGGCCGACGACTGGTCATGTTCTTATAAATGGAAAAGATTTAACATCTTTACCTTCAAATGAGCTTGCACAGGCAAGGCAAAAAATTGGCATGATTTTTCAAGGATTTAATTTATTAAAAACAGCAACTGTATATGAAAATATAGCACTTTCACTTCGACTTACAGGAATTACAAAAGCTGAGATTCAACATAGGACAGAAAAATATTTGCGCATTGTTGGATTGTTTGAAAAAAAAGATGCGTATCCGAATGAGCTTTCAGGGGGACAAAAACAACGGGTTGCGATTGCCCGCGCTTTATCTCATGAACCAGAAGTATTACTAAGTGATGAAGCAACAAGTGCATTAGATCCGGAAACAACAGAATCTATTTTAGATTTGCTTTTAGAAATTAATGAGAAGATTGGGATTACGATTTTACTGATTACGCATGAAATGAATGTTATTCAGCGCATTTGTGATCGCGTAGCGGTAATGGAAAACGGTAGTATTGTAGAAAGCGGTAAGGTAAGAGATATATTTACGAATCCGCAGCATGACACAACTAAAAAGTTTGTAAACAGTTCATTTGCTTCAAAAATTCCTAACGTATTACAGGTTGAATTACAAAAGAATGGTGAAATCGTTACGTTATCGTTTATTGGAAATTCATCTGGTGAACCAGCACTTGCTGTTGCGACAAAGCGCTTTAATGTGTATCCCAATATTCTATCGGGGAACATCACCCAGCTGAAGCATGAGGCGTATGGAAAATTAGTTGTTCATATGAAAGGAGAAACAACAGAAGTACATAGGGCATTATCATTTTTACAAGAACAGGGAATTATTGTAGAAGGGGGCGGAAAAGAACATGACCAGCAAGTCCTTTTTGGGTGAGTGGAGTGAAGTAATATGGGAAGCAACGATTCAAACATTTCAAATGACAAGCATTGCTCTTTTTATTTCAATTATCATTGCGCTTCCGCTTGGTGTAGCACTTGTGTTAACACGTCCCGGCGGGCAACTAGAGAATAAAATCATATATCCGATTCTCAATACAGTGATTAATATCATTCGGTCTATTCCGTTTATTATTCTACTATTTTTTATTTTACCTTTTACAAAATTCATTGTTGGGACAACAATTGGAGTAAAAGGAGTAATTGTACCACTTGTCGTATTTACAGCACCTTATATTGCACGTCTTATGGAAACAGCATTACTTGAAGTTGATCGAGGAGTATTAGAAGCCTATAAAGCGATGGGAATCTCGACTCGAAAAATAATTTGGTATGTGATGGTTAGGGAAGCAAGGCCATCTTTAGTTCTAGGTTTAACGATTGCGACGATCGGGTTAATTGGTGCAACTGCAATGGCGGGACTTGTTGGAGCAGGTGGGCTTGGTGATTTAGCATATCGCTTTGGGCATTTGCGTTATGAACCAGAAGTGATGTATGCGACCGTTCTAATTTTAATTATCCTCGTACAAGGATTGCAGTCTCTTGGAAATGGGATTGCTAGAAAATTAAAAAAAGATTAATAGAAAATGTAAAAACGGTGCCTCTTTTGTGCAAGAGCGCCGTTTTCTTTGTTCCAGTTAAGATAATTAGAGTTTCAAATATTAGAAAAACGACAGTTTTATATTTATCTCGCTACTTTTGGGCAGTAAGATCCCAACCTCAAGATGCAGAGAAAGTGAAGAAAATAGGTGGGGATGAAGAAATCCTACTTGATGGAAGTTTCACTTTATAAATCTATTTTGCGTGTATGAATCATATAAAAATAGCTTGTTTTATTGACGGAATTACATATATTTCCGTATGATGATAATGAAGCCACGGCACATGAAGTTTTTAACATATCTATATAAATGCTGATACATGACAAAGGAAAGCCTCTTGAATGAAAGGATTTGTCAATGATACCAGAAGCTTCGCATAAGTTATAAAATTTTAAAAAATGCTGGCATGATTCCGGAAGAAATGCAGCTACAAAAAGATATGTTAAAAATCGAAGATCTGATTGCTTGCTGTCACGATGAAGCAGAAAGAAGGCAATTATAAGAAGAATTAACTGCAAAATCGCTTCGTCTTCAGCAAATGCTAGAAAGGTGTAAATTAAAAGAAACATCAGTATTTGGCACATATCGTAAAAAGACATTTCAAAAATTCATGTAAGAAAGAGGGATTTGCATGAAACAATTCTCAAATATAGAAGAACTAACAGCATATATTGAACAACAGCCATTATTACTACTATTTATTAAAACTGAAGATTGCGGTGTATGCGACGTTATGCTCGAAAAAATAACACAATTACTCGAACATCATTCGAATGTGGAAAGAATTGTTGTTTCATTAGAGGATATGAGGGAAATTTCAGGGCAATATTTAGTGTTTACTGCACCAACTGTTTTACTATTTCACGGTGGAAAAGAAATAGTACGAGAATCTCGTTTCATTTCTTTGGAGAATATAAATCGTATTCTACAAATGATTGAATAGTGAAAGGGGGATTTAAAATGGAAATATTAGTAGGCGCTGTGCTTTTTATTATACTATTTTGGATTATTGTAAAAATAATTGTATCTAGTGAAAGAAAGCGGGCACAAAAACAATATAAGTCTGATGCAACGGGTAGTACAACGTATACTGCTACACCATTTTTTTTCGCAGGACCTAGTGAGAGTTCAGGAGATTGTGATAGTTCTTTTGGTGGAGATGGTGGAGATGGCGGAGATGGTGGAAGTTGTGGTGGCGATTGAAGTTAATATGGAAATGCGTCTGAAAAGGCGCATTTCTTACTGTTTTGAAATTTAAACAAACGTTTGATTAGTTGGGGCAAAGCCTTGTGAAATGTATTAAACAAACGTTTGATTAATAAGGGAACTTATATCGATTAATAAATATAAAAAGATATAAAGAGGGAATATAGAATGGAAAAAAAGCCGAAAGTAAAAAATAAAGGGAAGATGATTGCATTTGCTTTAGTAGGGGTAGGCATTATTTTATTTAAGGTCGCGTTAAAAATAGGGAAACTGTATGCGATTCATAATTGGATTGACAAGATGTTTTCTTAAATAGGGGTCACCTTACATACCCATCAACTTAAGAAATTGGTTGTTCCCCAAAACGCAAAAAATGCACTAAATTCTTATAAATAACTGTTGTAGTGATATAAAATTTTCGTTTTGGGGATACTTCAAAATATTAGCTTGATGGACATGGGGCGGCACCCCACATCCATCAACTTAAGGTATATTTTCAAACAAAATGCGGTCTTTCCATATAGTTTTTTATTATCTTTTGTAGATTTTATAAAAGTGGGCATATCAAATAAACCCTGACGGGTTTCAATTTTTTTACTATGCTACCTGATGAGTAGAAGTGGTATACTCATAAACAACACCCAAAATATCAAAGACTGTCTTTTTCTCGTATCGATGAGATTTTCGTCCGTTGTGCTGTAGGAGGTTAAACAGACGAAGGAGAACCTTTGATAATTCTTGGGTGTTTTTGTGTAATGCTTGGTAAAAAAGTAAAAAATAATCCTTAATTATGTACATCGCTTTATATTCACTTAGCTCTTTCTGTTTCTTACGTAATAGGAGTTCTCGCATTTTAAACATAGTAGAAGAACATAATAGAATACTAATGAGTTGCCCATAAAGATGACATTCTAATCGCTCTTGTTTAATAGATTTACAACGATGAATTTGAAACCAAGATTTCCATATTTTAAATAACAGCTCAATTTGCCAACGTAATGAATATAAATCATAGATTTTCTCTTTTGGAACCCATTCCGTAGGAATGTTTGTCATATATACCGTAATACCTTGTAAAAGCTTCGTGCGCTCTGTATATGTAATTCCTTTTTTCTTTTCGCGAATAGCTCGGTCACGTAGGCGTTTCTGTTTTTGCTCCTCGGTACACCTATAAACTACAATACGAGTAGGCAGTTTGTCTTTACTCCCTACATATACATCGTGTAATTCATACACTTGGCCAGGTTGTAGTTGTTTCATAATGTCTTCTAAATGAATTTGTATATATACCGGTTTCAATTGAGAGGATTTTGTTTTAAATACCACTGTTTCGAACTCTTTTCTATATATTTTAGTTGGTAACTTAAGACGGGATAAATAATACCCCTGCTTGTCTTGAATAGACTTAAAGTCTTGTAGACGAAAATATCCTAAGTCACGAATATACAGCTCATTCTTTTGTATCATGCCTGTTCGAGTCGCACCATACGCCTGATCACTTCGTTTTCCTGGTTCAATTTTCACATCAGAAAATTCTCCACTCAACAAGTCATACTCTAGTTGGATTTTTACACCAGCTTTATGACTACATCCTCCGGCACCAGGATAAGTAGATGCGAATCGATCTGGAACTTGAAAGGTTGTAGAATCAAGGATACGAATACGCTCAAAGTAAGCAGAAAGAGAATGAGAAATCTTAGATAACCCTCCAATTTTAGCTTGTAGAAGTGTAGTAAATACAGTTCGAAAAAAGGCTACAGAAGCCGAGTTAAATCGTCGATTAAGTCCCTCAGGACTTAATAAAATTCCTGTTGAAGTTTCTAATTGACTACAAAGTTGAGTAAGAGAGGTAGTAGCGATTTGTTGATTTAACCATACACACAAAGATAAGAAATGGTGCCCGTGGCACTTACGTTTTCGTTTCATTCCGCCTGCTTCTATAGCTAATTGATTAAGTGTAGCGGGAGACATATATCGATATAACTCTTCGGCAAATAAAGATAACTCTTGTTTTTGGTGCATATTCATAAAAAGCACGTCACCCTTTCTCATTAACATAAGAGAATAGTAACGTGCTTTTAGCTTCAAAAATAGTCTAAATCCTTAAGTTGATGGATGTGGGGCGGCACCCCAATATGCTTGGATTAAAATCATTGCAAACAGCTAAAAAAGTGATTGCTGGAATAGAAGTTATGCATATAATCAAAAAAGGACAAACTCCCCAAGGTGAGAAGTTTGTCCAAAACAGATATATCTTATCTATAATTTCTTTGGTTTAACAGCATAAAATTCATTTCCGCTAGGAATCTTTCGTTCTTTTTTCATTTCCCACTATTTTTGCAACAGAACCAACAATAGTGAATTAGAATAATGATCTAATACTTGCTAGGACAGTAAGTATACCTATAATAATGACAAATACGTTGCTCGCTTTCCCTCTGTATTTAGCTAGTACTGGTACTTTGCGGATCGCATACATTGGTAATAGACATAAGATAGCAGCAACTAACGGACCACTAAGGGCATCAATGATTCCAAGAATACTTGGATTTGCATAAGCAACATACCAGCATGTTAATACAACAAAAGTAAGGATCATTGTCTTAACTGTTTTTTCTCCCATATTTTTTCCGCGTTTTTTACCGACCTTGATAATCATGTCACGCATTACCTCATATGCTCCTATATAATGGCCAAGGAAGGACTTTGTTATAGCCATAAAAGCAATGATAGGAGCTGCAATAGTGATGACAGGCGAATTAAGCTCATTAGCAAGATATGATAGAATTGATAAGTTCTCTTCTTTTGCTTTTATAAGATCAGCTGGAGTCAAACTCAATGTACTGCTCCAAACAAAGAACATAACAACAGCGAATGTCATGATATAACAAGCTTTTTGTATTTGAGCACATTTGGCATCAGTAGCTTCTATTCCATAGGTTGCTCTCTGTTTCATAACAAATGATGAAATCATAGGCGAATGATTGAACGAGAATACTATGATTGGTAGTATCATCAATATCGTTCCAAAATATCCTGTGCCTGTTGAAGCAGTAGAAACACTTGAAAAACTAAGCATTGACGTATTCCACTGTGGAATCAAAGATATTGCGATAAAAAGTAGAGAAGCTATGAAAGGATATACTAGCATGCTCATTATCTTTACAGTGATATCTTGACCAAAATTTAATATAGCTATAAGACCGAGTACTAATACAAGCGATAAAATGGCCCTTGGAGGCTCCTGCATGTGCAATTGATTCACGATAAAGCTACTTGCAGTATTTGTAAGTGCAACCGAATACATCAGCACAATAGTATAAATTGAGACGAAATATACTATATTAAAAATTATACTTGCCTTATTTCCGAAATACTCTCTTATTGTACCTGTAATCCCCTCTTCAGCAGAATTAGAAGCGTATATCATTTTAGCAAGCGCTCTATGTGAGTAGTACATAACAGGAAATGCAAGTATGGTAATTAACAGTAATGATAATAAACCACCTGAACCTGCATTAATAGGTAAAAAGAGTACTCCTGCTCCAATTGCTGTTCCAAAAAGGCTCAATGCCCAGGTAGTATCCTGTTTATGCCACTTTTTAGGATCTGGATATTTCTCATTTTTTACTGCAGTATTTTCAGCTTGAAATTCTATTTTTTTTGCAGTATTCCCATTCATATAATAATTCCTCCTTGTATCCTATTCTTACGTCTCTTTTTAAGGCTTAGGAATATTGGCCCAATCACATCAAAACAACTTTTGTATTTAACAACTAAGCCCCCCATAATGTATTGTTTTTAACTGCAGTTGAATCTAAGTTATTAGAATGTCCAATTCAAAATATGTTCCGGCTTTTATTTTCTACAATTACATTTGTTCCAAAAATCAGAACATAAGATTCGGATGGTAACGCTTCCACTTTTATGTTAAATAAATTTCCCTTTCTGATTACAAAAGGAAGCGTATCAGTATGTCCAATTTTAGAAGTTTAGAATTTTTGCACCAGAACTTGGTTTGATATTTTCTCTGAAGGTAATAGATTATCTCCTGACGCCCTCATTATAGCTTGCATATTTATGAGTTTTAATATTTTTTTATTTTTAGAAAGATTGAATAAACAGAATCTTGAATAGATAATAAATTACACTTGGCATGTAGCAGTTGTGCCCATCGTTTGAATCTGTATTAGTTAGTAGAAAGAAAATAATAATACAGTTTTCCTTTGATTAACACATCGATTATATTGGAAGACCATTACAAAGATAATTATACTTTCCTTTGTTGAAACATCTTATTTTAGACGGGAAAACTGTTATAATAAATGATTCATGCAGATGTAAAGGAATAAATGAAAGAAATATAAAATCTCCTTAGGATATTTATTATTAATCTTGAGTTTATATTCATTTTTCAGAAAAAAGGAACTTCTTTTTGTATAAATCTTGGACATACTGATATTATTACTTTACAAAAGGTGTGTGATTAGTATGGAAAAAGAACAGTTATTTAGGTTCTGGTGTAAAAAAGAGAATAAAATGCATATATCCCTAACAGAATTGTATCTTATGCTATAAGGCCAAGTACCAGCTGTGGTTGCTGCAAAAGTAAAGCAGAAACGTTTGCTTGTTTTTGGAATTATCATTTTAGCCGTTTCATTTGTTTTAGAAGGATTTTCTACTTCATTTTGGATTACGGTATGTATGCGTTTTGTAACAGGAATTTGTTTAGCGTGTGTAAATATCGTAATAGGAACTTTCATGACTCAGCTTGTAGCTGACAATATGATTGGCCGGGTAAACGGAACTATATTGCCGTTATTTATGAGCACGATGTTAATAGGTGTTTCTTTAGGGGGGATATTGAAGGAAGCGACTTCCCTTATTACAGTGTTTAGTGTAGCAGCTGTACTTGTCGTAATTGCTGTCTTGCCGATACTCAAAATGAAGATGACACAAAAACAAGAAATGCAGAAAGTAAATCAATTATAAAAAAACTCTCCCACTAGCATAAGTTGGGAGAGTTTCTTTATTACCCCGCTTTAATGGGCAGTAAGCCCCCCTCACCTCAAGATGAAGAGAAAAACGAGGAAGCTAGGTGGGGGGGAACTGCCCATTAAAGCCCGATTGGTTCAACTAACCATCAGTGGGGGATGAAAAAATCCCCACTGATGGAAGTTTCACTTTATAATGTTTCTGATTTTGGAGAAGGTGGTGTTACAGAAGCAGAAGAGCCCTCTGGTACGCGTGTTAACAGAAATCCACCGATAATAAATAATATGATAATACTTAAAACACCAGCGTTTGTTTTGCCTGTTAATTGCGTTGTGACACCGACGAGAACAGGACCCATAATGGCAGCGAATTTACCAAATATGTTATAAAATCCAAAGAATTCGTTTGCGGATTCTTTCGGAATGAGCTTTGCAAAATAGGAGCGGCTTAACGCTTGAATACCGCCTTGTGAAGTAGCAACGAGCATCGCTAAAATCCAGAAATCCAGCGTTGTTTTTAGGAAATAGGCGTACGTACAAATAATAATATAAATAATAATACCGACATATAGCATTTTCTTTCCGGTAAATGTTTCAGATAACTTGCCATATAACAATGCAAATGGGCAGGCAACGATTTGCGTAACGAATAAAATAATTAATAAATTTGTTGCACTAATCCCAAGGTCTGTTCCATATGCTGTTGACATTGTAATGATTGTGTCGACTCCATCAATATAGAAGAAATAGGCAAGGAGGAAGAAAAAAACAGTTCGGTATTGACGGATATTTTTAAATGTATAAGCAAGGCGTTTAAAGCTTGTCACAACAGGATTTGGATCGCGTTCGATAAAATAACGTTGTTCAACATTTTTTAACATAGGGATGGTAAAGAGTCCCCACCAAAGTGCTGTAATTGCGAATGAAATTTGGCTTGCCACGCCGACTGATAATGGGATGATACTTTTTTGTGAAAGAATAATAAGGGCCATGCAGCCGATAAATGGAATTGTGCTCCCGATATAGCCAAGAGCAAAGCCGCGTGTTGAAATACGGTTCATTCGGTCCTCTGTCGTCACATCTATTAAAAACGCATCGTAAAAAATATTTGCTCCTGCAAATCCAATTAAAGCGAGCATATAACAGCCAAGTAAGAGAATCCACTGCGAAGTTGGTACTACTGCCAACATACTTGTAAAAATAATGCCTAATAGGAAAAAGAATGTGAAGAAACGTTTCTTAAATCCTTTATAATCAGCAATTGTACCAAGAATTGGAGCAAGTATAGACACCATAAGTGTCGCAAAGGAATTTGCATATCCCCAATATGCAGTTGATGTTGTACCTGCAAGTCCAGCTTCTTTAGCGGCTGCTTTAAAGTAGATTGGAAATACAGCAGTTGTAATAACAAGTGAATACACTGAGTTTGCCCAGTCATATAATATCCAGCTTTTTTCCTGCCTGGACATTTTTTTCATATATGTTCCTCCCTCAACTAATCTAATGTTATTGTACAAAAAGGCGTTTATAAAAAAGAGAAACTAACTGAATGTTTACATATTTTTTACACAACTTTACAATTGCAATAACTCTTCTATTACAGTGCCATCTGTTTCACCAAGATGTAATCCAAGCAATCTTGCAATCGTAGGACCTTCATCAATAAGTCGCATACGTGGAATAATTGCTCCTTGACGAATACCCTTACCAGCTGCCATGAAAATTGTTTCGTAATTTGGTTTTGATGGAGAATAGCCATGAGTACCAAACGTATATTTTTTACTAGAGGTCACATCTTCTCTTGTAATCTCTCTTATCAGGTCTCCAGTATGATTTTCTAAAAAGTAATACCCTTCTCGAGCCTCAAGCATAAAGAGGCAATTTCCATCAGCTCCGCGATCTTTTGCTTCTTCATCTGTTAATAAAAACTCAATTCCGTTTTGGTCATCTTGCATGATTTCTTGCAGTAAACGGTGCAAACTTCCAATTGTGTCTGTATCATTTTTATCTTTTACGTATACATATGCTGAACCATCACAGCTTTGGCAATAAGCTTTCCAATTTGTTACTTCTCCTTTTTTATTCACAGTAAGGAATCCTTTTTCACGCAATAAGACATTTAATTGAATAGCCTTATGCTCATCTAATGCGCTATGATCCCCAAGTGCAATGATAGTTGTTTCTTCATAAATGCCGCTTTCTTTTAACGCCTCAACAATTGCACCTAGACGTTTGTCGTGGCGATGAATAGCTGCTACTGTTTCTTCAGAAGAAAATCCATGGTAATGGCGCTGTGTATCTAAATCGGTAAAGTGAACAAACATAAGGTTTGGCTTTTTCGTTTGAATTGTGTGTACCGCAGAAGCGAGAACAAAATTATCTAGCTCTGGTTGTGACAAACCGTTCCGAATATGACCAAAGCGCTGATTTAATTCTAGTTGATACAATGGACTTCCACTGAATAGGGAGACGAGTACTTGATTTTGCCATGGCCGATTTGGGAAAATTTCTGGCATGTTGTAATCAATTTTTGCTCTTCCTGTGACAGGCCATAGAAGTGCTGCTGTTTTTAAGTTTGCCTTTCGCGCTTCATCATAAAGGGTTGTTCCTTTAATAGAACGGCGGTACCAGTGCCAGTCGGGTGATTCTTTTCCAGGTTGCAGTAGTGTATTGTTTACAACACCATGTTTTGCAGGATAATTTCCTGTCACAATCGTTGCATGACTTGGATATGTAACAGATGGATAAATACTCTCGACTTTTTCAGCGTACGCACCATGTTTTAGTAAAGAACGAAAGTGAGGAAGTGTTTGTAATATAGGAAAATCTAAAGCCGATAAACAATCAAAAGATAAAACAATAACATGTTTTGTTGCAGGTTTGTTCATAGAAAATACCTCCACAAGTTTCTATATCCTATTTATATATATTACTATTAGTACTTTGTGATAAAAACTTATCTTTTAAAAAAGTATTTTTAAAATTTTCGGACTTTATAACATATAATATATTTAGGAGGAGAAGGGGGTGGAAAAGGTGGAGATCTTTTGGATAATCAGTATTATCACAACGGTTGTTGTTTTTTTTATTTCGTTTATGTTACGGAAAAGCTTTCCGAATCGTTCGTTTGACATTGCCTTTGGACTTATTGTGATTATAATTTGTTTCGTTTGTTTTTTATTCACATTGTTTTTCATTGGTGGATGGGAAGGCATGGCATATGGTTTTCTATGTTTCTTTATCCTAATCGGAACAATTACTGGGATGTTACTTCACCAAGTCGTAAAATTTTTTCGAGATAAATATATATAATACAAGTATAAAACAAAATAAAATGAAAAGAATATACAAGAATCAGAAAATTTTATATTGCTTTACAACAAAGTGTGTATTATGATAATCAACAAATTTATATCGTTATGACGATGAAAAAGGATTAGTACATGTTCAATCTTTTTGCAGAGAGAGAATCCAGTGGCTGAGAGATTCTTAAAAGATAATATGGAACCTACCTTTGAGTTCTGCATATGCAGCGGGAAATTCCCGTTATCAAACAAGAGAGCATATACATGTTGTATATGAATCAGGGTGGTAACGCCGGCAAAAGCTCGGTCCCTATTATAGGGACACGGGCTTTTTTTATTTTTTTGAAGGAGGAAAAGTAGATGGTAAAAGAACAAGTACAAGCCATTACAAAAATGGAAGAAGATTTCGCACAGTGGTATACCGATATTGTAAAGAAAGCTGAGCTTGTTGATTATTCAAGTGTAAAAGGATGTATGATTTTACGTCCATATGGTTATGGGATCTGGGAAAATATTCAAAAAGTGATGGACGGAAAATTAAAAGAAACAGGGCATGAAAATGTGTATATGCCAATGTTTATTCCAGAAAGTTTACTTCAAAAAGAGAAAGATCATGTGGAAGGTTTTGCACCAGAAGTAGCGTGGGTTACACATGGAGGAAGTGAAGAATTAGCAGAGCGTCTTTGTGTTCGCCCAACATCAGAAACGTTATTCTGTGAGCACTTCTCGAAAATTGTTCAGTCGTATAATGATTTACCAAAGTTATATAACCAATGGTGTTCAGTTGTACGTTGGGAAAAAACAACGCGTCCGTTCTTACGCACAACTGAATTTTTATGGCAAGAAGGTCATACAATTCATGAAACAGCGGAAGAATCACAGCAAGAAACGCTTAATATTTTAGATATATATGCGTCGTTTTGTGAAGAGTATTTAGCTATTCCAGTTATAAAAGGGCAGAAGACGGAAAAAGAAAAGTTTGCAGGTGCTAAAGCAACTTATACAATTGAAAGTTTAATGCATGATGGTAAGGCACTACAGACGGGCACGTCACATAACTTTGGCACTAACTTCACCGAGGCGTTTGATATTAAATTTTTAGATCGAAATGGAAAATGGCAGTATGCACATCAAACATCTTGGGGTGTAACAACGAGAATGATTGGTGCACTTATTATGGTGCACAGCGATAATAATGGACTTGTGTTACCACCAAAGATTGCGCCAACGCAAGTGATGATTGTACCAATTGCCCAGCACAAAGAAGGCGTGTTAGAAAAAGCAACTGAGCTTCAAACTCGTATTCAGAAAGTTGCGCGTGTGAAAATGGATGCAAGCAACAAAACACCAGGCTGGAAGTTTAATGAATATGAGATGAAGGGAGTACCAATTCGCTTAGAAGTAGGGCCGAAAGATATTGAAAAAAATCAAGTTGTCCTTGTACGCCGTGATACAAAAGAGAAAGAATTTGTATCTATAAACGAATTAGAAGAACGTATTACAACATTACTTGATGACATTCAGCGGTCTCTTTTTGAAAAAGCAAAAGTATTTCGTGAAGAAAAAACATATATAGCTACTACTTTTGAAGAAATGAAACAAGTAGCAGAAGAAAAACAAGGGTTTATTAAAGCGATGTGGTGCGGAAGCCTTGCTTGTGAAGAGAAGTTGAAAGAAGAAGTAGGTGTTACATCACGTTGTATGCCATTTGAACAAGAGGAATTAGCTAAACAATGTGTGTGCTGTGAGAAAGATGCGAAGCATATGGTGTATTGGGGTAAGGCGTATTAAGTAGTTCAAATGATTTATTTTAATTTAAAAGAAAAAAGAGTGAAATCCAAACACAAAAGGATTTCACTTTTTAAAAATTTTTATAAGGTATATAGCTGCTACCATAGCTTTGTCAATCAACATTTTGAGCTGTTAGAAAATTAGGTTCGTATAATAAATGAGAAGGATAACTCTTTTATCCCACCCACAGCATTGGCCCCGCCTTCGCCATATGCTTTGATAGCCACCGGTGCTATCCTACCTATAATCAATATAACAGAAAGCGCTTACAATGTGAAAGGTTAAATAAAAAAATTGTGCATAGATTGTTCGATAAATTTCTACTTCTTACATCAGTATGATGAAATCAAATAGGTGTTTTCGTATAATTGATAAATTATTCTTTTTCTCAATCTATGAAAAATGCTACAATATAAAGAAAGAATACAATATTTTCCTAGGTGGAAAGTGATTTGTAGAAAGGAAGAGACTTCATGCCTATTATTTTAGAAAAAGGACAGAAGATCGACTTAACGAAAGGACAACCTGGTCTAACAAAGTTACAAGTTGGTTTAGGTTGGGATCCGATGGGAAAATCAGGTGGATTTTTATCTTCATTGTTTGGAAGTAAGCCAAATATTGACTGTGATGCATCTGTAATTATGCTTGAAAATGATCGCTTTTTAAATAAACATGACCTTATTTATTTTGGAAATAAATTATCTTCTTGCGGAAGTATTGTTCATTCAGGTGATAATTTAACAGGTGAAGGAGCGGGCGATGATGAAACGATCTTTGTGGAACTATCAAAAGTTCCATCTAGAGTGAACCGCTTAATATTTGTTGTAAATATTTATGATTGTGTGAATCGTCGTCAAGACTTTGGAATGATTCATAATGCGTATATTCGTATTCAAAATCCACAAACACATGAAGAGTTGGTACGTTATAATTTAACGGATAACTACGGCGGAAAGACGACGCTAATTGCTGGTGAAATATATCGTGATAACAGTGAATGGAAATTCTCTGCAATTGGAGACGGAGCACAAGCTAAAAACTTAAGCGAAATTGTAACACGTTATCAATAATCTCTAAGGAGGCGCTATATATGGCAGCTATTTCATTACAAAAAGGACAAAAAGTAGATTTAACGAAAACAAATCCAGGTCTTTCAAAAGTAATTGTTGGTCTTGGCTGGGATACAAATAAATATGATGGACAAGCTGATTTTGATTTAGACGTAAGTATTTTCTTAGTTGGTGCAAACGGTAAAGTTGGTGGAGGAGAAGATTTTGTTTTCTACAACAATCCAACTGGAGCGAATGGTTCTGTACAGCATTTAGGGGATAACCGTACAGGAGACGGTGCAGGAGACGATGAAACAATTAAGGTAGATTTGAAAAATGTTCCTGCGCATATTGAACGCATTTGTTTTACGATTACAATTTATGATGGAGAAGGTCGTCGTCAAAATTTTGGACAAGTATCTAACTCCTTTGTACGCATTTTAGATGAAGAGAAGAATACAGAGCTAATTCGCTATGATTTAGGTGAAGACTTCTCAATTGAAACAGCGGTTGTAGTAGGTGAATTATATCGCCATAACAATGACTGGAAGTTCAATGCGATTGGAAGCGGCTTCCAAGGCGGATTAGCAGCTTTATGTAAAAACTTTGGTTTAGATGTAGAGTAAAGAATCTGTGTAAATAGAGGTGAATAGATATGGTCATTCAGTTACAAAAAGGCCAAAAAATTGATTTAGGTAAGACAAGCCCAGGCCTTACGAAAGCAATGATTGGTCTTGGCTGGGATATTAAACAATATGACGGCGGATCTGATTATGATTTAGATGCATCGGCTTTCTTATTAAATCAAGATGGTAAATGTACGAAGGAAACAGACTTTATCTTTTATAATAATTTACAATCTCCTTGTGGTTCTGTTACACATACAGGTGATAATCGAACTGGAGAAGGTGAAGGTGATGATGAGCAATTAGTTGTTGACCTAAGTAAGGTACCGGCTGATGTACATCGTATTGCCATTACAGTAACGATTTATGATGCGGAGGGGCGCCGTCAAAACTTTGGACAAGTTGCCAATGCTTTTGTTCGTTTAGCCAACGAAGAAACACATGAAGAAGTGATTCGCTATGATTTAGGGGAAGATTTCTCCATTGAAACAGCAGTTGTCTTTTGTGAATTATACCGTCATAATGGACAGTGGAAGTTTAATGCTGTCGGAAGCGGCTTCCAAGGTGGACTAGGTGCGCTTGTAAGAGCGTACGGCTTGGATGCGTAAGAAGGAAGCGACTTTCGTTTCCTTCTTTTCCGCTTTTTAGAAATTTACAAAGAGAATAGGAGTCAACAACGATATGGAGATTTTACACGGAATCCTTGATACGTATGCCCAGTTCTTTGATTGGGATATGTGGGTAAAAGTATTAACAGATCCAGTATCTTGGGGATTAATTGGTACGCTTGTTGTTTTGGAAGGGTTGTTATCTGCTGATAACGCACTTGTATTAGCGGTTATGGTAAAACACCTTCCAGCAGAAAAGCGTAAAAAAGCTTTATTTTACGGACTTATTGGTGCGTATGTATTTCGTTTTCTTGCCATCGGAATTGGTATGTACTTAATTAAATTATGGTGGGTAAAAGTGTTTGGTGCCCTTTACCTTGCATGGCTTTCTTTGAAACACTTCATTGATAAATCTAAAGAAAATGAAGACGAAGAAGCTCATGGTATGAAGCAAGATAGCATTCTATTTAGAATGTTTGGCATGTTCTGGGGAACAGTTGTAATGGTCGAACTAATGGATATCGCGTTCTCTGTAGATAGCGTTCTTGCGGCATTTGGTGTTTCAAATGAAGTATGGATTTTGCTTCTTGGAGGAATGCTTGGTATTTTAATGATGCGTGGTATTGCAGGTGTATTTTTAAGATTACTAGAACGTATTCCAGAGCTTGAAACGACAGCATATATATTAATTGCAATTATTGCTGTAAAAATGTTCCTTTCTGTATTCCATATTGAAATGCCGCATTGGATGTTCTTTACGATTTTAGTTGTTGCATTTGGGGCTACATTTATTGTGCATAATATGAAAACATCTCGCCAAACTCGTGAAGAGGTGGCGGCTTCTAAGAAAGAAGATTAATAGGTTAATAGACTAAATGGGCTTGCTCTTTACATGGGCGCCCATTTTTTATAAACGTTTCGTTTGGAGGTGAACGAGTGTGTTTTCACGTTTTATATTTCACCCACATGCATTAAGCGGGGAAGAAGCATTTAAACAATTTGAAATGGGTTTAGCAAAGCGCCCGCATTATGAATTGACAGAGAATGATATACATTTTAGCTATGTCGGATGCCGCATTCTTGGTGTACCGAATGATGTGGATGGATACTATAACCAGTTATTTGATTATAGTCAAAATGAGAATATCACCGTGTTTCATGAACAAAATTTAAATAAAGTCATTCCTTCAGAGAAGCTTCGTGATATTCAAGAAGTTTTTTCATTACATCAACAAGCACCAAACGGCTTAACTGTAAATCGTCTCGTTGCTCATTTGTCGGGAAAACGTTTGTTGCCTGAAGTTGACCATCCAGATATACAACACTACATACATACAACTTTTATTTCAATTTTAAAGCTGTACGAAAAACAGCACAATCAATCGTTAAAAACAGAGGGTTTCCGCCGTTTTTTAATTGATATGATTAAGCTAAGTGAAAATTACGTTTCAAAATGGTTTTCACAAAAGGATTACAAAGTACAAATGCCTCAAATTATATGGTATGGTGATGCGTCAGAGAGTCAAATTTACTTTTTATACTTTCTTATTATGCTCGGATGTGATGTATTGTATTATCATCCAGAAGGAAAAGATGGATTTGCACAGGTCGATGAAGAAAATCGAACATTTGTAATTTCGCATCCGAGCCGGATTTCACTTGAACCATTTCCAGATAAAAAGCGGGAGCGCGTTGCAACAGTTGCATATCAAGCGTCGAAAGAAATTGAGCAAGTGCTTCATCATGATAATTCACTCTTATATAAACCGTGGCAATTTCGAGCATATACGCCAGTTGCGCGTACATTAAAGACAACATATGATGAACTGTTTATCCTTACGAAAGAGAAGGCATTTATAAGACCAACATTCTTTGTAGAAAATCAACATATTTATATTCCATCGTTATTCGCAAAAGTGTCCGGTGTTTCTAAAAATGAGAAAGAATATTTTCAAAGATTGAAAATGTTAACATCGTATGAAAACAGTATATTAATAAATCAATTTCCGTTTACGAAAGAACAGAAAGCCAATTTTCAATTCCATTATCGCGATGCATTAGATCGTTCTGGAAAGCTTCATGCACAGAAAATCCTTCAAAGTCATTGGTGGCCGCATAAACGCTTACCGGAAGGATTACAATACGGCATTGCTGAAGCGATTATTCATACATGTGAAAGTAAGGTTTACAAGAGAATGGGAACAGAGATAGAGCAAGATGCTGCTTTATATGTGTTTGCGCAGCTTTCACAAATTCCGCCGAACATACTTGAACAGCTTGAGAAATTCGACTATTCGCAAGAAGTACCAAAAATAGTCATATTTAACAACGAAAAAAGTGGAGAGCTTACGCGTTCCGATGCGGTATTAATGCTCTTTTTAAATCACATTGGTGTAGATGTTTTACATTTTAATCCGACAGGACGTAATGATATTGAGCAGTACATTGAAGCGGGAGCTTTTGACTCACATTGGTTAGAAGAAGTGAGTTTTGATGTAGAGTTTCACGGCCCATCGGCCTATAAAAATTTATCAAATACTTTAAAAGGGCTATTTCGTCCATTTTTATAAAGGAAGGAAGATCCATATATGAATCCGATTGTATTAGATTCAAAAACAACAGAATTGAACGAGCAAACATCACAAGATATTCGTCTCCAGTTAAGACAAGATCCTGAAGTACAGCGCATCTATAATGCGGTGGATATAAAAGATCAATTGGAATTAATTGAGCTAGGAAAAGAGCCATCTGTAGAAATTTCTCGATTTGCTGATCAAATTTTACAGACGATGACATTATCTAAGGTAGAAGATTCCGGTGAGCTATTAAAACAGCTTGGGAAAATTATGGACAAGTTTGACAGTAAGGATTTCGTTGAAGAAAAAGGCGGTTTTTTCTCTCGTTTATTTAAAAAAGGAAATCAAATGATTGAACAAATCTTTAATAAGTATCAAACGATGGGACGCGAAATGGATAAAGTATACGTGGAAATCACGAAATATCAAGATGAAATGAAGCGTTCAATCGGTACGTTAGATGGTTTGTATGATCAAAACTTAAAATACTATTTAGATTTAGAGAAATACGTTGTTGCGGGTGAAATGCTACTTGAGCGTCTGCAAACAGAATTAGTTCCAATGTATGAAGAGCGCGTTCGTAACAATGATCAACTTGCAGGAATCGAGCTGGAATCATTAAAAAACTCTGTAGAGATTTTAGAGCAACGCATTGACGATTTAGAAAAAGCGCGTATGGTTGCACTATTAACAGCACCGCAAATTCGTATGATTCAACGTGGTAACAACAAGTTAATAGGGAAAATTAATACAGCGTTTATTACGACAATTCCTATTTTTAAAAATGGTATTATTCAAGCCGTAAATGCAAAACGTCAAAAGCTTGTTGCTGATTCAATGGCAGAACTTGATCGCCGCACAAACGAGCTATTGAAGAGAAATGCACAAAATATCGCGACGCAAAGTGTAGAAGTAGCAAAATTGGCGGGTTCTTCAAGTATTAAGATGGAAACTCTTGAAGAGACTTGGAACATTATCTCTAAAGGTGTTCAAGAAACAAAACAAATTGAAGAGCAAAACAAACGTGAGCGTGAAGAAAGCCGTAAGCGTATGGCAGACTTAACGGATAGAATTAAAAAGGAAATGCAAGGATAATGACTGATATGAAGTGAAACTTCCATAAGTGGGAGGCTTACTGCCCGCGAATAGCGAGATAAAAAAGGCAATGAGGATGCTCCTCATTGCCTTTTTATTTTATTTTTTAATTAATGAGCCTAATTCTTCTGTAATAGCTTGCATCTCACTAATACTAAATGTTTCGCGTTTCATAACGTGTTCATAAATGTCACGTAAATCTTCATACATATCTTCATTGAAATTTGAAGCTCTCATTGCTCCGGCGTTTACCATGCGTAATTTTTCTTTAATTGCTTCTACCATATATTCAACGTTTTCTTGTGTTTTTACAGATAAATCCACGAAAGTGCCCCCTTTTAAAGTAACATAGACTTATCTTAACATTTTTTATCATTTTCGTTAACGGAAGTTTGAACTCGTATTAAATTAGTACCTATTTCCTTTATAAGTAATTGTTGATTGTTTATACTAAATATAACAAATGCATCATGAAGGGAAGAAACAAATATGGTTCGAGTTTTATTTGTTTGTTTAGGAAACATTTGTCGTTCTCCGATGGCAGAAGCAATTTTTCGTGAGCTTGTAAAAAAGGAAGGATTAGAACAAGCGATTACTGTTGATTCTGCTGGAACCGGAGATTGGCATATCGGTCACCCGCCTCATCATGGCACACAAAAAATTTTAACAGAAAATGAAGTGTCCTTTGAAGGAATTAAAGCACGTCAAGTAGAAAAAGAAGACTTAACAAAGTTTGATTACATAATTGCAATGGACAATAAAAACTTAGACGACTTAAAGGCTTTAGGAAAAGCAGGCGACTATATTGGCAGACTATCCGATTTTGTTCCAGACGGTGGCTGGACAGATGTTCCGGATCCATATTTTACAGGGAACTTTCAAGAAGTATATGACCTTGTAACAGAAGGATGTGCAAAATTGTTAGCGTTCATTCGAAATGAGCAAGGAATATAAGGATGTTAGTTCAGAAAGTATAATGTGAAACTTCCATTGGTGAGCATCGCTACTTATGGTTAGTTAAACCAATCGAGCTCTTATGGGGAGGTACCTCAAGGCTATCACCTTTAGGATTCATTGTCCGTTAGAGTGAGATAACTTTCTAACAAAATAGATGAAAGGGTGAAGGAATATGGAAAAGAAGGGAAATATTGTACGAAACATTGCGATCGGTGTGGCAGCAGGTGTGGCGGTTTCTATGTTAAAGAAAGAAAATCGTGAGAAAGTGAAGTATACGGCAGGAAAAGCGAAAACAAAAATGATTGAAATTGGTGAAAATGCAAAGCTAAAAGAGAAGATGCAAACAGTTACAGATAAAGGGCGCGAAATTGCTGACTTTAATGTTGTAAAAGCAAAAGTGGCAGAAATTAAAAAATTAACGCCAGCTGTTGTTGAAACATTAAAAGAGACGAAAGATATTTTTAACAAGAAGAAGAATAATGCGAAAGAGAAACCAGAAACAATTGAAATTCAAGCGGTTGTACCAACAGAAGAGCTAAAGACGGAAGAAGAACTGATTGTAGCAGAAGATAGCGGTACGAAGGAATCTATTGTAGAAGAGAAGAAGTCAGAAGCGTTTATTGAGCTAGAACAAAATCAAGAAGAAAAGAAAAGCGTTTAAAAAAGATGAGAACATTTTTACAACAAGCAAGAACTCATCATGTTTTCACATTTGGGAAAGACTTATATGATCGAACAATGCGAGATGATGTGGCAGGCTTATCAGCACAGCTTGCCTATTTCTTCTTGCTTTCTATGTTTCCAGCACTTGTTTTTTTAATAACTCTTCTTGGATATATTCCAATTCAGACAGAAGATGTATTAGGCTTTTTACAGAATTATGCTCCTGAAGATGTATTGAGTTTAATTGAAACAAATGTAGATACAATAGTAAGTGAACAAAATGGCGGATTATTATCGTTTGGTTTACTTGCAATGTTATATTTTGCTTCGAATGGTGTAAATGCTGTGATGAAGGCATTTAATCGTGCTTATGATATTACTGAAACACGTTCATATATTGCAACAAGAGCATTGTCAGTTGTATTAACATTAGCAACGATTTTTATGATTGTTTTTGCTTTAATTTTACCTGTATTTGGCCAAGTAATTGGATCAGCAATTTTTAAAATTTTAGGTTTATCTCATGAATTTTCCCTTGTTTGGAGTATTGTTCGATTACTATTAAGTTTTCTCGTATTATTTGGTTTATTTTGCTTTTTGTATAAATTTGCTCCAAATCGTCATGTAAATAGAAGAGAAGTGATAACAGGAGCATTATTTGCTACAATCGGATGGATTGTGGCATCGTATTCATTTGCATTCTATGTCGATCACTTTGGAAATTATTCTAATACATACGGTAGTCTCGGTGCTATTATTATTTTAATATTATGGTTTTATTTAACTGGCTGGGTGATTTTGCTTGGTGGAGAAATTAACGCACTCTTGAATTATTATCGAACGAGTGACAATAATTCCCGTAATCAAAAGTAACCTTCTGTTCCATACTAAAAGGGAATAGGGGGGATTATTCATGGGCCAAAATAAAACTGGCAATAGCAAAAACGATAAAAACCAACGTAAACAACACAGCAGCTCACAGCCAAAACATAAAACGAGCAGCAGTGCAAACGGACATAACGGTTATCATTAAAAAAAGGGTTCCATATTGGAACCCTTTTAATTATTTGCTTTTAATAATCGTAACCCATTTAAAATAACGAGAATGGTACTTCCTTCATGACCGATGACACCTAATGGAAGTGCTAAAAATTGTAGGAAGTTCGAACAAATGAGCAGCATAATTACTGTCAACGAAAAGGTAACGTTTTGCTTTACAATACGATTCATTCGTTTTGATAAGCGAATTGCTTGTGCTAAGCGAGAAAGTTCATTTTTCATCAAGACAACATCTGCAGTTTCTAAAGCAACATCAGTTCCTTCTCCCATCGCAACTCCAATACTTGCTGTGGCTAATGCAGGAGCATCATTAATGCCATCACCGACCATTGCCACTGTACCATATTTCTTTTTCAATTCTTTTATTGCTTCCACTTTTGTTTCTGGTAAGCAAGATGCATAATACTCTTTAATATTACTTTCAGCAGCGATGGTTTTTGCCGTTTGTTCATTATCGCCTGTAATCATAATCGCTTCGATACCAAGGCCTTGAAGCTCGTGAATTGCTGCAATTGTTTCTTGGCGTAGTGTATCTTTCAAGGCGATAATACCAAGAATACCTTTCTCATCGCCTATATATACAACAGTTTTTCCTTCTTGTTCTAAATGTGTTGAAACGCCGTTATGGAATAATGTTGCTTCTGCACCGATAAAATCAGCTTTCCCGATTTTATAAGCTTTGTTTTGCAGTATTCCTTTCAAGCCAAATCCGGTTACATCTTCTACGTTTTCTGGTTTTGTTAATGTAATATCATATGCGTGTTTTGCATATTTAACAATTGATTCTGCTAGAGGATGTGTAGAATGACTTTCAATAGATGCTGTAATGTACAGTAACTCTTTTTCAGATACTCCATCACGGGTATATACATCTGTTACTGTTGGTTTTCCTTGTGTTAATGTACCTGTTTTATCAAAGGCAATGGCTTTTAATGAAGCGAGTCTTTCTAAATGAACACCGCCTTTAAATAAGATGCCATGCCTTGCACCGTTTGAAATCGCCGATAACGTAGCTGGTGTAATGGCTGCAACGAGCGCACAAGGAGAAGCAACAACGAGTAGAATCATTGCCCGGTAAAATGTTTCATTCCAGCTCCAGTCAAGAGCATAGTGAGGAACAAACATCATGAGCCCTACAACAAGAAGTACTCCTTTCACATATGTTCCTTCAAATTTTTCAATAAAAAGTTGTGAAGGAGATTTTTCACTTTGTGCATTTTGCACGAGACGAATAATTTTTTGGAACAATGTTTGATCGCTATGTTTTGTGATTTCCACTTCAATGGCACCGCGCAAGTTAACCGTTCCCGCGAATACTTCGTCGCCTGGTCTCTTTTCATTTGGAATTGGTTCACCTGAAATGGCAGCTTCATCAATATTTGTTTCGCCAGTGTGAATTACACCGTCAGCAGGAATACGTTCACCTGGCTTAATTAAAATGATGTCACCAATATGCAGCTGCTGGACTGAAATACGTTCTTCTACTCCGCGAGAGATGCGCAGTGCTTCTTCAGGTTGTAAGTCGAGCAGTGCTGAAATTTCTTTTTGACTTTTATCCAGCGTGTAAGCTTCCATAGCTCCGCTTAAAGCGAAGATAAAGATTAATATGGCACCTTCTGTCCAGTAGCCGATAATGGCTGAGCCGATAGCCGCAAAAATCATGAGCATTTCGACGTTCAGCTCTTTTTCTGCAATTGTGTCTTCAATCCCTTCTTTTGCTTTGGCATAACCTCCAATTACATAAGCTAATACGTAAAATATGGTTGCAGCTGTTGTAATATCATTCTTTGTTAGTAACCAACCTGCCAAAATAAAAATTCCAGATGTAATCGCAAAAATGAGTTCATAATGTTTTTGGAATGTTTCCAACCAGGATGGAGAAGTTGGCGTTGTTGTTTGTGTTGATAATACTTTTACTTGTGAATTCATAGCTTTTTACTCCTTTCTATTGAGAAAAAGAATCATCATCGAAACCCTTATAAAATGACGAAAGCTGCCATCCATACGGATAGCAGCATTTCTTAGAAAACACATTCTGTGTAGTTATTCACTTTATTATTATTCTAAATTGTAACATATGTTTCCACTTATAGAAAGATTTTTTATTTAATGATTAGAAGTGAAAATACTTGTGTTTTTGAGTTTGCTTTGTTATATATGAATATTGTTCGTAAAAAGTACGGAAAGGAAGACATCACGTGAAGACAGAAAGATTTTTTACACATCCGCTCGGCGTATTTGTAGCGGCATTAAGTGCAACTTTTTTATGGGGCAGTGCGTTTCCATTTATTAAATTAAGTTATGTACAGTTAGACATTCAACCTCATGAAGTAGGTGAACAAATTTTATTTGCAGGTTACCGATTTTTCATAGCGGGATTAATGCTCTTATTCTTTTTAAAAGTATTAGGAAAAAATGTATCTTTCCAAAAAGGTACAGCGAAGCAGCTTGTTCAGATTGGTTTGTTTCAAACGTTTTTACAATATATTTGTTTTTATATTGGCATGAGTTATAGCACCGGGATTGAAGGAGCAGTTATCTCTGGAACATCTTCATTCTTTCAAATTTTATTAGCACATTTTCTATATAAAGATGATTCATTAAATATGAGAAAAATCGTTGGAGTATCAATTGGGTTTTGCGGTGTAGTCCTTGTAAATATTCCAAAAGGAAATATGGATTTTCATTTTGGTATTGGCGAATTGTTATTATTAGGTGCAGCAATGCTGTACTCATACGGTAACATTTTGGCGAAAGAAGGCAGTAAAACAATGGATGTAGGCTATATGACTGCATATCAAATGATTATTGGTTCTTTAGGTTTATTGTTCATCGGGATTTTACAAGTTGGATTCATGCCATTTACATTCCATATGCAAACGTTGCTTATGCTACTATACTTATCTTTCTTATCGGCAGCGGGATTTTGTATTTGGAATACAGTGATGAAATACAACAAAGTTGGAAAAGTATCGATGTACATGTTCTTCATTCCAGTGTTTGGTGTAATATTATCAAGCTTAATTTTGGGTGAAGCGATTCATTCTTTCGTATTGTTTGGATTGGCATGTGTAGCGACGGGAATCATTGTGGTGAATCGTGCACCTATGGTGAAAAAAACGGAGCAAATACAAAAGCAGCATGAAGAGGTTCAGTAAGAGCCTCTTTTTCATATGTAAAGTTAGGAAATATTAAATGGAATTTTTTTTAGAAAGTGATGGAGTAATAGAAACACACATATTTTTGTTGAAATTTGTAGATAAAAGGAAGGGAAATGATGTTTTTATATCGAATAACGTAGAAATATTAATTCATCAAGGAGAAAAATATGAATGAAATGTACGTACTGCTGATTGGACAAGTAACTTTGTTTCTATTTGGTACAATTTATGCAATAAGGCAATCAAAACAAACAAAGAAAAACGAACCATTACCTTTATTTGTACGTTTACTCCTAAGCTTTTCATTAACTGGAGCTGCAATATGGATGTGGGTGCAAGACCCTGCGACACCTTATCGGCAATGGGTTGCAATCGGTATGATTTTGTCAACAATTGGCGATTTATTTATGGCAGGCTTAATTCCATTTGGTAACCGTTTAATTGGTGGGATGGTCACATTTGCTATTGCACATTGCTTGTATGTTACAGCTTTTTTAGAAACAGGTATTTCATGGACAGGATTATGGTTTGGCTTAGTAGGATATGGGTTATTTTTAATTATCGGTTGGTTCTTTTTTATTAGAAATAATAAGCAAGATAAGCTATTTACAATAGGAGCACTTGTATACGGGCTTTGGGTTGGTGGAATGGCGTGCTTTGCATTTGGACTTGCATATTCTTACGGTGGAATATGGTGGATTCCAGCGCTTGGTGGTTTGCTGTTTGTCATTTCTGACTTTATTATTGGAATTACTGATATCGGGGGAAGAAATATAAAATATGACCCTCTTTGGGTTTGGGCAACATATGTTGGAGCACAAATGTGTATTATTTATGTTGGAATGTAGTTGTTGAACTAATCAGGTGCTAACGATGAACGTTTAAGAAAATATCATCAGCATAAGGAGATTATTATGAAGTTGACGTAGGAATAATTGCTATACGTATAGAAAATGAAGGAAGAACTGCTCTTAAGCAGTTCTTCCTTCATTTTCTATATATCGAATGTTAGATTCCATTCTATAAATGGCGCGGATAATTTACTGATAATATAGAATATATTTACAAAAATATTTTATAATATATGTACATAGAGGGATAAAGGAGATAAGCATGAGACAGAAAAGCCGCTTTCGGGAATGGATTGAAGTATTTGCGATTGCATGCATGATTGCTTTTTTTATGAAAGTATTTGTATTTTTTCCGACGACGGTGCAAGGAGCTTCCATGCAGCCTACACTTTATGAAGGAGATAAAGTCATTATAAATAAGTTAGCAAGGAAAGTTGATAGCTATAACCATGGTGATGTAATTGTGATAAAAACAGATAATTTTTATGTAAAGCGTATTATCGGTTTACCTGGAGATACAATTGAAATGAAAAATGATCAGTTGTATATAAATAGTCAATTGCAAAAGGAATCATATTTGGAAAAAAATAAGAAGCAGGCAAAACAACTTATGATAAATTTAACTGAGGATTTTGGTCCGATGATAATTCCAAAAAATAAAATCTTTGTGATGGGGGATAATCGATTAGTGAGCCGAGATAGTCGTAACGGGCTAGGACTTATTGATAAAGATGATGTATTAGGAAGTTTGGTTGCAATATATTATCCTTTTGAACGGATGCACATAGTAGATTAGAAGGAGAGTGGATATGGAAGATATTATTGGTCACATTCTTGCTGGGCTCTTGCCCGTCACGCGCTTGAAGATGGGGACTTCTTTCGGAAATACGTTAAAAATTAATCCTTTTTTATATTCACATAAGAGTCTAGTATAAAAAGCAGCCAATATTGGCTGCTTTTTATTTAGTACAATATGAGAAAATTAGAAGGTAGATAGTTCATCTATTTCTGTTTCTAAAGTTGAATCTGTATAGGAATGATCCTCACCTGTAGTTAAGATTACTTCATACTGACGTAATCTCAATTCAAAGAGCGTTATAGGGTCATGATAAACTTCAGGATTTGATTTCATTTTGTGCAGTGTATTTTGTTTTTCTTGTATTTCTAAATGAGTGTTTTCTACAGCTTGTTTCAACGCGCCAAATGGATTTCTAAAGAACATAGTAATATCCCGCTCTAGTGCATTTTCAAATAGCTCAAACTGCAAGAAAAATTTGTTCATAATAGAAGCTGTTACATCGGTATAATCTTCATTTTCTAAATACTGTTTGTATTTGCTATATAGCATAGCTTTATTTTTAGGAAGAACTCCAAATAATTTACCGGCACTTTTCAGTAAAAATTGTGCTGGTGTAAAGCGGCGTAAGATATTTACTTCTTCCATTTGTATTCTAGTTGTCATTCTATCAGTATCTCTGCGCCAGTCATCAAGCACTTTAAAGTCACATTCTAACTGTATTCGATTTTCTCCACATAAAGAATTAAGTCCTTCACAGATTTCTTCTAAGTACGATTGACTTTGAAGGAACTCGTTATTAGAAGCTGCAATCCAATTTTGCATAGAGCGAGCAAGATTAGGTAACACAGTTTGTTCGAGATATGTGTGAACTCTTTCGTTCATCGCTGTATTTAGTTCAATATCAATGTGTCCAAAATCGCTTTCTTCACTAATTAAATCAGAACAACTCTGCAATAGTTTCGGAATATGTTCTCTAATATCATTAGTAATTGCGTTTTTCATTGTACGATATGATTCTGTAATTAAATGAATCTTTTCTTTCTCAAAAGCAGTAACGTTATTAATAAAACCATTTAGTCTAACTAACATATCTTCATTCCAATTAATAGAATCCACTAGGTTGTTTTCCATCTCGACGCGTTTATCCAAAAGATATGTAATTGTTTTTCGAATGAAAACTAATAGCTTTTCAGTACGTTCTGCATCGATATTTTTATGGTTAAAGTTAAAATGAATAAACTCAGTGAACTCGGCTAGTTGTTGACTATTTGTATATAACGAAGAATATGGGAAAACTCTAGCATGCGGGAAATATGCGTTTATTCTCGCTTGCGTATCATGTATAACTCTTTTTGCTTCTGCTTCACTGTAAATGTTATCAATTTTATTTAATAAGAAATGAATTTGTAGATTTGGTGTATGTTCTTGAATGCTTAATAGAATGTCACGTTCTTTGTCAGTAAAAGGTGAATCAGCATTCAATACGAATAATAATTCGTCTACTGAATGTAAATATTCAAATGTTTCATTTCTACCATCGTTGTTCCTGCTAAAGCTAGGTGTAACAACGAATGTAAGTTTATTTTTACTTAAAAATCTGCATGGTAATTTAAATTCAACACATGCTCTATCTCTATATGTTTGGCGATGCAGAGACATCATGTTATGGAAATCAGAGAAATTCTCAGTTGTTGTAATTGCTGAATCTGTTACGGCGTTAATTTCTGTATGATCATCATTTTTAAAGACAACTACATTTGAGCCTGAGTTTTCTAATATATTTTCTCCTAGTATTGAGTTAATAAATGAAGATTTTCCGTTTCCTGAAGTTCCAGTTACTAAAAGACGATTTGTTCTTAAATCTGCAAGCTCTTCAACTAACCATCTAAATCGATGACCTATTTCTAAATCATTTTTTTGTGCCCACTGTGTAATAGATTCAAAAAGATGTAAACTATACCCTAAGCCATCCGCATGATGAGTAGAATATGACAGGAGGTTTTCCGCATGTTTTATATTTGCTGAATCTATTTTGGAAGGGAAAATCTCATCCCATGCCAATACTGCTGCAGATGGAAATACAGAATGAGACGGATTGGCTACCTTTAACCAATTTGTTAAAAGATTCGGAATGATATCGTGTAATTGTCTCAGCATATATTGACCTTGAATTAATTCAAAGTACGTTTCTTCGTAAAGAGAAGAGATTTTTTCCCATATATCGGACGAATGTATTTCGATATGTAAGAAAAATTCATTTATTGTTTTAAGCCATAATAAGTAAGTTTGTTCATTTTTATAGCTGTGCCAAAGTGATGAAACAATTTGCGTAAATTGTACTTGGTCTACATTATTTAATGTAACTAATACTTCATAAAAATAATCTGGTGAAATGGTTTTAGTAAATCCTTTATCAATATATTCTTTTAGAACCTCAAACCATGGAAAAGATTCTGTTCGAATTAACTCATTCACAGCAAGCTCTACTGCACTGCCAAAATCTTGCTGTTCTTCATAAAAGGAACGTGCAATTGTTGTAACGTTTGGATAATCGGGATTTAAAGAAACCGCTTCTTTAATAACAGCGAAAGCTGAATCAAGTTTATTTTGCTCGATGTAAAGAGAAAGTAATTCCAGTGCAATTTCGGTCATAAGTATTTTGTTATCAGTAGTAATGGAGGTATAAACATTTTCAGCAACTGATAATTGGTTAAGTTCGAAGTAAGCATCCGCAATATTTTTTTGTGCCCATGGTGCTAATTCATTATTGACTTTCTCCCATTTAAAAATAGCCGATTCAAAATCTTGATGGTGATAATAAAATTCACCTTGTGCAAAACGAATATAAGATCCATCGGAAAACTCATTTTTTTGTTCGTTTAAATAAGCTTCTCCAAGTACTTGAAGAGGTGGATGTGTTTCATTCTCCATTAGGAATGTTTCATAATATATCTTTTTTATTAATTGTTTTTCTAGTCTCATTTTTTTCCCCCACTATATCTTGAAAAATACATTTTCCTCTATGTGTCAACATTTTTTTGTATTTATGCTTTTTATTTTAACAAAGATTTTCTTTTGGAAAATTTCATTTTCCTTTCATTTTTTAAGTATGATTGAATTTTTATGCGAAAAGTTTCAGTTCTTTTTCAATTTCCTTTCAGTTGTGAAACAACATTAGATGTTCCTAATAACTTAATGCGAATATAATATTCTACATTAAGTTGTAACATTACATGTAGAGTTCGTTATAAAAACAATGTATAGTGAATATGTATGCCATGTTTGCTTCATTGATAGAGAGGGTACAATGTGGAATAACGATAACGTATTGGATGTGTCGTGCGAATGGAACAACATATTGGTGAATTAATCGCACACTATGGTTATTATGGAATTATTATTGCACTTGCTGGAGGAATCGTTGGATTACCGATACCAGATGAATTTTTACTTACATTTATCGGATATAATATTTCAAGGGGATATATGTCAGGTACAGAGGCTTTTATGAGCAGTATGGCTGGGTCTATACTTGGGATTACATTAAGTTATATGCTCGGTTTAAAGCTAGGACTTCCTGTACTAAAAAAATATGGTTCTAAAGTGGGAATTAAAGAAGCACAAATTGAGAGGACTCATATTTTATTTGGGAAGTATGGTCCTTTTTTACTAATGATTGGCTATTTTTTACCTGGTGTCAGACATCTAACTGCATATTTTGCAGGAATGTCCAACTTAAAATGGGGTAAGTTTTGCTTATATGCGTATGGCGGTGCTTTGATTTGGGTGAGTGTATTTATTGGGCTTGGATGGAAATTAGGAGAAAAGTGGAGAGAGGTAGAGTACAATTTACATCGATATGGATTTTGGATTTTTATTATTTCAATTGTCATCGCTTTGATTGTTTATACATATGTAAGAATACAAAAAGCTAAGAAAAACCGCTAATTTATATTATATAGCGGTTTTTTTATTAACTAAAAGCAATAAAAAGAACTCCTGTTGTAATAAGGAGAACACCGATACCAGTCATGAAATTTAATTTTTCACCAAGAATAATCATAGCGAGGATAATCGAAAAGACCACGCTTAACTTATCAACAGGTGCTACTTGTGAAACCTTTCCTGTTTTTAAGGCGAGAAAGTAAAAGAGCCAAGAAGAAGCCCCTGCTACACCGCTAAGTGTGATAAATAATAATGCTTTCTTGTTTACTAATACTTCTCCGATATTTTGGAATTTTCCTTGGATGATAATAACGCCGATCATAAATAAGGCCATAATGATTGAACGAATTGTCGTTGCAACGTTCGAATCAATTCCTTCTAGTCCTATTTTTCCAAAGATAGATACAAGTGCTGCCGTGATTGCTGATAGTAATGCGAATAATAACCATGAGCTCATATGAATTCCTCCGATCATCTATTATTTTACATAAAAAAAGACCATTCCTGTTAGGGAATGGTCTTTTCTTATTATTCTGCAATCTCCTCATATAAGAAGTACGTCACGTTATAAATATGTTCTACCTCGTCATCTGTCATATACATAAGTTCTTCGCGTTCAATCCCTTTTTTCTTTTCAATAAATTCAATCATGTTTTTCCGTTCTTCTCTTTTCATCATTTTTTATTTCCCCTTTCATTCTGTTTTAATACAGTTTATTTAAGTTAATGCTATTATATAACAGAATCTTTAGAAAGTTCCAGCTTTTTCAAATTTTTTTGGAAAAGAACTTTTCGACAAAACGAGACCTCATATTTCGTGAGATCTCGTTTCTTTTTGCTATAGGCGTAAAAATTCTGGTTGCGTTGTACCGACACTATCAATGTAATAAATTGTTTTAGGATTAATTTTTATTAAAACGTAATTTGGATCTTCAGGACCAAGTAACCAACGTTTCAAGCTGTTTGTCCAGAATTTATTTTTTAATGTATTGTCTTCTTCAATAGAAGCGATTCCTTCTACTTCAATGTACTCTTCATCCCAGTTCTTTCCTTCCCTACCAAGTAAAATATGAACGTTTGGATTTTGTTCTATATCTGTTATCTTTTTTGAATGACGATCTGTTGCAGCGTACAATACGAAATCTTCATGAAAAAATATCATAAAGCAGCTATGTGGTTTGTTGTCACGAAGTGTTGCCAGTACACCTGTTTTTTGATTTTGAATGATATTTGCTATTTTTTCTTTTATATGCATTTGTTTATGCCCCTTTCTATTGTCTCGCACTTATTATTAGTTGAATTAACAGGCTTTTACGTGATGAAAAATTCTTTGCTCGCTCTTACTTTTTTCTTCAATGACCTTTTTTAAACGTAATTTTTATGAAAATTGGGTAAGTTAGAAGAATAATGATAAAACAAAGGGTAATTGATGAAAATTGGAAGGATGAAAAGGATGTTTAATAAAATCTTTTTATTCGTTGTAGTTATTGGTGTGCCGTTTTCCATTCTTGGTAACGTCATGCACTGGCCACAAACAATTATGTTTGCCGTATATTGTATTACGATTATTGGGCTTGCTGGCTTTATGGGGAGAGCGACAGAAAGTTTGGCGATTTTGTCAGGACCACGTATCGGTGGCTTGTTAAATGCAACATTTGGTAATGCAGTTGAGCTTATTATTTCTATTTTTGCATTGCAAGCTGGGTTAATAGAAGTAGTGCTCGCTTCGTTAACAGGTTCTGTTCTCGGTAACCTATTGCTAGTGGGCGGCCTTTCATTTTTTGTAGGTGGTCTAAAGTATAAACGTCAAAGCTTTAATGTATATGATGCAAGACATAATTCAGCCCTATTAATTTTTGCGGTTGTTGTTGCATTTGTTATTCCAGAAATATTTTCAATGAAAATGAACATAGGAAAAACATTCCAACTTAGTATTGGCGTTTCAATCGTTATGATTATTTTATATTTAGCTGCATTGTATTTTAAACTTGTCACGCATCGAGGAGTATATCAGCCTAAAGAAGAAATAATAGAACAACACGACGAAGAGCCAGAATGGTCAAAAGGAAGAGCGTTGCTTATTTTAGCACTTGCAACAGTAGCGGTTGGCTATGTATCAGAGGCGCTTGTACATACGTTTGAAACAGTTGCAAAAGCATTTGGCTGGAGTGAATTATTTATTGGGGTTATTATTGTGGCCATTGTTGGAAATGCAGCAGAGCATGCATCGGCTATTCTCATGGCCTACAAAAATAAGGTTAATATTGCAGTTGAAATTGCAGTTGGATCAACATTACAAATTGCAATGTTTGTTGCGCCTGTACTTGTCATTAGTTCTATGTTTTTTGCAGTGGAAATGCCTCTTATATTCACTTTCCCGGAATTAGTGGCAATGATTACAGCTGTATTTTTGACAATTGCTATATCAAATGATGGCGATACGAATTGGTTTGAAGGTTTAACATTACTTGCAGCGTATCTCATTATGGGTATCGGTTTTTATTTATTATAAAAACTTCTATCACTTATCACTTTTAGATCTTGAAGTGGGGTTTTCTCCTATTTTTTGATAAAAAGTTTGGATAACAACGAGGAGTGCGGAAAAGAATATAACCGTATAGTCCCATTAGGAAGGAGCTTTACGGATGAAACGAGTGTCCAGTATTTGTCTCATCATCATGTTCTCGTTTATCTTTTTATTCCCTTGTAGTAGCTTTGCAAAGACAGAACTGAATGTGAAAATTCCACCGTCTGTTTTAAACATTTCAAAAGAAAATACGTATCCAAATCCAACACAAGATTTGCCGCGCTTACAACCGAGCGAACTAGCAAAAACATTGCTTGAAACATCGCCAATAGTGATTGAAAATCCGGACCTAATTCGAATGTTTAATGAGACGTCTATTTCTAATGCGCCGCTTGCAGTTGGATACCGGGCTAAAATTTATTTAGGACAATGGCCTTTAAATTATGAATCAACTGAAACAACGATGAATTGGGAATATCGACAAGTGAATCGGAATTTCCATGATAATCGTGGTGGACAGGGGTTTTATTCACTTCGTTATAAGCAAGAAGCACAAAAAATTGTGGAAGGTGGACTCACTTCTTACATTAAAAATGCGGAAGATGTAAAGAAGATGATGCTACTAAAAGCAATGGAAAAAGTACGCTTACCTCTTTCGTTTAAAACAATTATTGGCTATGGAACCGAGCATGAACGAGTATACAATATTAGTCCGAAACAACTTGGATACTTATACGCATATACGCCAGCAGTTAATGAAAAAGGAAAAGTAACATTTGGAGAAGTATATCTTGTCTTAAAAGGAAATCAGCGAAAACTTATGATAAAAAATATAACATCACAAGGAATTGGAGCTTCCATACCAATTCAAGATCATATTTCATTTAAGTTTATTTCGTCTCCTACCCCAAAATAAAGTGAAACTTCCATCATTGGGGGTTCTTCATCTTTCACTGATGGAAAGCTCTCACCAATCGGGCTCTTACTGCCGGCGAATAGAGGAAAAAAAGCCAGCGCATATTGCGCTGGCTTTTTTTTTCACTTATAGAGTGAGATTTGCTTGTTTTGTTAAGAAGTCTTCTGTTGAATAATAACTATTTTTCACAAGAATATTTGGTCCAAGGCATTTTACAGCTGGACAATGACAGCTTAATTCTTTTGCTGTTTGTGAAGAGCTCCATTTGTCATAAGCTTCTTGCAATGTGTTCGTTTGGACGTTTCCAAGCAATGGAATGTCACCGAAATCTGTAACGATAATATTACCGTCAAAAATATTTACATTTAAGCGAGAACGACCGTCTGGGTCATTGCGTACTGTGACGTTTTTACTTGTATGTAGCTTTTTGAATACTTCTAAATCACGTTCGTCATTGCTACATGCATAGAATGGCAATGTTCCAAATAACATCCATACATTTTCATCACGAATATCAAGAAGATGTGAAATTGCACTGCGAATTTCATCTTTCGTTAAAATTTCAAGATTGCTCGCAAAATCACTTGGATACATCGGATGTATCTCATGACGTTTGCAGCCCATCTCTTCAACAATTTGACGGTGAATATGTTCAATGTGTGGAAGGGTACGTTTATTTAGCATTGTTTCAGCAGAAACAAGAACACCCGCTTCTGATAATGCTTTACTATTTGAAATCATACGTTCAAACAGTTTGGCACGTTGTTCATATGATGGTTTGCGTTCCATCATGGCAAATCCGCCCTCAACGAAATCATCAATAGTTCCCCAGTTATGGGAAATATGAAGAACATCTAAGTAAGGAATAATTTGTTCATAACGAGCTAAATCTATAGTTAGGTTAGAGTTAATCTGTGTACGAACGCCTCGTTCGTGAGCATATTTTAAGAGCGGTGTTACATAGTTATCAACGGATTTTTTTGAAAGCATTGGTTCGCCGCCTGTAATACTTAAAGAACGTAGATGAGGAACTTCATCTAATCGTTGTAATAACAAATCAAGCGGAAGTGGATTCGGATCTTTTGGCTGTAATGTATAACCAACAGCACAATGTTCACAGCGCATATTGCATAACGTTGTAGTTGTAAACTCAACGTTTGTTAATAATAATTTGCCATACTCTTCAAGGTCCATATACGCTTCCCATGGATCATAAGAAGGAGTAATCGGCTTCATTTTTTGTGATGTATTCATTATGAAATACTCCTTTGACTATTGAAATAACAATTTGTCCATTCTCTATGATAGAAGAAGATTGCTTTTTAATAAAGTGAAACTTCCATCAGTGGGGAGTTTTTTCATCCCCATTGATGGAAAGCTCTCACCAATCGGGCATATACCAGCAGTTTTTCCATACCTAATTTCTGTGCTTTATGCTGAATTTTGAGGGATGAGGATTACTGTTCGCGAATAGCAGGATAAACTATTTTAATCAAATTGACGAAAAAATTTTATGACCGTGATAATCATTTTTGCTGTATAATAAAATAAAGATTCAACAAGCAAAATGAGTATGAGTCGAAACAATCGAGTTGTATAAGTGTGTTATTTTGAACATTTATGTCTAGTAAGAGCTAATTAGGATAACTCGAATAAAAAGGAGAGAGCACCTATGGGAAATGCTACTTATGATAAAGATTCACAATTAGTATATTTGAAAGAACGTCTAAATATGTTTTTAGAAGTTATTGATACAATTGAACCAGAAGATGTAGAACTAGAAGATGTGGACCGTCTTCTTGAAATGTTAGATGATATTGAATTTAAATGCGAGCAATTTAAAAAAGGTGAGTAAGAATCAGCAAATTGCTGATTCTTTTTTGTTAGAAGCAACACAAAAAAAGAGGTATAATCAAAATGTGAAATTTTTTAAAGCGTTTTGGTAGCGTTCACAATTGAGGGGGAAGTAATAATGAAAAAGCTTCAAGAAAGCATGTATCAACTAATTGTTGAAACGTCGACGAATTTACCGAAAGATGTTCGCCGTGCAATTCAACGAGCGAAAGAACGAGAAAATGCAGGGACTCGTTCAGCGATGGCGCTTGGAACAATTACAAATAACATTAAAATGGCAGATGACAATATTTCGCCAATTTGCCAAGACACAGGGATGCCAACTTTTAAAGTTTACACACCAGTTGGTGTAAATCAATTACACATTAAAGAAGCGATCTACCAAGCAATTGAACAGGCAACAAAAGACGGGAAGCTTCGTCCAAACTCTGTTGATTCTCTTTTTGGCGATAATAGCGGAAATAACTTAGGACCAGGAACACCTGTTATTAAGTTTGAGCAATGGGAAAAAGATTATATTGATGCACGTCTTATTTTAAAAGGCGGTGGCTGTGAAAATAAAAATATTCAATATAGCTTACCTTGTGAACTAGAAGGACTAGGACGAGCTGGTCGCGATTTAGAAGGAATTCGTAAATGTCTTCTTCATGCGGTATACCAAGCACAAGGGCAAGGATGTAGTGCTGGCGTAATTGGTGTTGGTATCGGAGGAGATCGTACGTCTGGTTATGAGCTTGCGAAAAACCAATTATTCCGTACATTAGATGATGAAAATCCAATCCCAGAATTGAAGCAGCTTGAAGAATATATTATTGAAAATGCGAATAAGCTTGGCATTGGAACGATGGGCTTTGGCGGCGAAACGACATTGCTTGGTTGCAAAATTGGCGTATACAACCGTCTTCCAGCTAGTTTTTATGTTTCTGTTGCGTATAACTGCTGGGCGTATCGCCGCTTAGGTGTAATGATTCATCCAGAATCAGGTGAAATCATTGACTGGTTATATCAAGAAGGTGAAGATACGTTAAAGCACGAGGAAGCGAAGGAAGATGCAAATACGCAACGTGAAATCGTCCTGCAAGCTCCAATTACAGAAGAGCAAATTCGTGAACTTCGCGTCGGTGATGTTGTAACGATTAACGGTATGATGTACACAGGTCGTGATGCGATTCATAAGCATTTAATGGATAACGATTGCCCAGTTGATTTAAATGGACAAGTTATTTATCACTGCGGACCAGTTGTTGTAAAAGATGAAAACGACAATTGGAAAATTAAAGCGGCAGGACCAACAACAAGTATTCGTGAAGAACCTTACCAAGGCGATATTATGAAGAAGTTTGGTATTCGTGCTGTTATTGGTAAAGGTGGTATGGGTGCGAAAACATTGGCGGCATTAAATGAGCATGGCGGCGTATATTTAAATGCAATTGGCGGTGCAGCACAGTACTACGCAGAGTGTATTAAAGAAGTAGAAAATGTTGATTTCTTACAATTTGGTATTCCAGAAGCAATGTGGCATTTACGTATAGAAGGATTTAAAGCAGTTGTAACGATGGATTCTCATGGTAATAGCTTACATGCTGATGTTGATAAAACATCTTTAGAGAAATTAGCAACGTTTAAAGAACCAGTATTTAAATAAGATGAATGAGGAGAAAGAGCATTTCCAATAGTGGAGATGCTCTTTCTTTGTATTGGCATAAATGGAAAAACGTGTTCAGCATGAAACAAATTAGAGACACAGAAACTACAAGTACGATTATATATGAAAAGGAGCTTATAAATGAAGCGTAATTGGTTATACATCAGTATTATCTTTTCAATTATGATGGTACTTGTCCCAGCTTCTGTGTTTGCTTATGTAAATACACCGAACCATTGGGGGATTCCACGTGCGAAGAATGAAACTCCTCCGGATGCTGGTCAGAAATTTACAGAGCTGCTGCAGAAAAATGGAGGATTTTATTTAGGGGATACAAAGAAAAAAGATATTTACTTAACGTTTGATAATGGGTATGAAAATGGCTTTACAGGAAAGATTCTTGATGTGTTAAAAGAAAAGAAGGTGCCAGCAACGTTTTTTGTAACAGGACATTATATAAAAAGCCAACCAGATTTATTGAAAAGAATGGCAAATGAAGGACATATAGTTGGTAATCATTCCCAGAGTCATCCGGATTTTACAACAGTACATGATGCAAAGCTTCGTGAAGAACTGCAAATTGTAACAGAGGAAATTAAGAAGGTAACAGGACAAAAAGAAGTACTATATGTAAGGCCGCCACGCGGGATCTTTAGTGAGCGTACATTAGCACTTGCAAAAGAAATGGGCTATTATAATGTATTTTGGTCACTTGCTTTTCTCGATTGGAAAGTAGATCAGCAAAGAGGCTGGCAATATGCTCATAATAATGTTATGAATATGATTCATCCTGGAGCTATTATTTTATTGCACTCTGTTTCCAAAGATAATACAGAAGCATTGGCGAAAATCATTGATGATTTACGCGAGAAGGGGTATCATTTTAAAAGCTTAGATGATTTAGTAAAAGGCAATCAACCGTAAGCATGTATGCTTGCGGTTTTCTCATGCTATAATGATGTGTAAAAAGGATGGGGAACGTATGTGGAGCGAACAAGTTACGTTAGAATACCCGTATCGTTTTGAAGAAGTGTTAAAGCGATTATCTTTTGATCCATTAAATGTCGTTAATCTAGAAGATAAAACAATTCATGTTCCGCTTAGCATAGATGAAGAGCAACTTGTTGTACGTGTACAAGGAAAGGGAACAATGGAACAGCCACAATTTTGGATCTCTAGCCAAACAGACAAACAAGATAAAATTATGAAGCGTATTTCTTCTATTTTCCAATGGAATCAACCTTTTCATGAGATTCAACATCATTTTATAAACACGTCATTACGTCCACTTTTTGAAACGTTTGCATATACACCCATTATTTTAGAGTTTGATTATTTTTCTTGTCTTCTTCGCTGCATTATTCATCAACAAGTTCATTTGAAATTTGCTACAAAGCTTACAGAACAATTTGTAAAAACATACGGAACAGAGAAACACGGTGTTTTCTTTTTTCCAAAACCTGAACAAGTAGCAAATATTACAGTAGAAGAATTGAGAAATCAAAAATTTAGTCAGCGGAAGGCAGAATATATCATTGGACTTGCGAAACATATTATGGACGGTAAGTTAAACTTAGAAGAGTTAGAGGGGAAAACTGACGAAGAGGTTAGAGAACAACTATTGCCGCTGCGAGGTATTGGGGCATGGACCGTACAAAATTTCTTACTGTTCGGGCTTGGACGCCAAAATATGTTTCCAAAAGCAGATATCGGAATTCAACGCGCGCTTCAACAGTTATTTCAGTTAGAACAAAAGCCAGATGACGCATTTTTAGAACGAATGAAACAAGAGTGTGAACCATATTGCAGTTATGCATCATTATATTTATGGAAAAGTATAGAGTAGAGGTGTAACAATGATACAAAAACAACATGAGAGTAAGTTGGAAGTTGGTCAAACGTTTCCTGTGACAATTAAACGTCTTGGAATTAACGGAGAGGGCGTAGGTTACTTTAAGAGACAAGTTGTCTTCATTCCAGGAGCATTACCGGGAGAGGAAGTTGTTGCAGAAGCAACGAAAATTCAACGTGGTTTTGCAGAAGCAAAAGTGAAAAAAATTCGCAAGGCTTCACCGCATCGTGTGAAGCCGCCATGTCCTGTATACGATGAATGTGGCGGTTGTCAGCTGCAACATTTAGATTATCAAGAGCAGTTGAATCAAAAGCGTGATATTGTTGTACAAGCATTTGAAAAGTATATGAACGGAAGTATGGAAGCGGATATTCGTCCGACACTTGGTATGGGAGATCCGTGGCATTATCGCAATAAAAGTCAATTGCAAGTAGGGCGTAAAGACGAAAAAGTCATTACAGGCTTATACAAACAAAACTCACATCAATTAATTGATATTTCTCATTGTATGATTCAGCATAAAGCAACAAACGAAGCAACAAAAGTTGTAAGACGTATATTAGAAAAACTGAACATTTCTATTTACAATGAGAAAAAACAAAAAGGTCTTGTACGTACAATTGTGACACGTGCTGCGGTTCAAACAGGGGAAGTACAAGTCACATTAATTACAACAAAAGAAGAATTACCAAATAAAGATCAATTTATCGCAGAAGTACAAAAACAGATGCCAACTGTAAAATCGATTATGCAAAATGTGAACTGGCGTAAAACATCTGTTATTTTTGGTGATAAAACATTCCGCTTAGCTGGAAAAGAAATCATTCAAGAAACGCTTGGTGATTTATCATTTGAATTATCGGCACGCGCATTCTTCCAGTTGAATCCTGAGCAAACAGTTGTTTTATATAACGAAGCGAAAAAAGCAGCTGCTTTAACAGGAAAAGAAAAAATCGTAGATGCGTATTGCGGTGTTGGTACAATCGGACTTTGGCTTGCAAAAGATGCAGCGGAAGTACGTGGTATGGATGTGATTCCAGAAGCGATTGAAGATGCGAAGAAAAATGCAAAACGTCACGGTTTTACAAATACAAAGTATGAGGCTGGAAAAGCAGAACAATGGTTACCAAAATGGGTGAAAGAAGGGTGGCGTCCGGATGTCATCGTTGTCGATCCGCCGCGTACAGGCTGTGATGATAAACTACTTGAAACGATCTTGAAAGTAAAACCAAAGCAAGTTGTGTATGTTTCTTGTAATCCTTCGTCATTAGCACGTGATGTGAAAACATTAATGAAGAGCTATGAAGTGGAGTATGTGCAGCCGGTGGATATGTTCCCACATACGGCGCATGTGGAGAATGTTGTAAGGCTTGTTAGAAAAGAAAGTTAAAGGTGTAGTAGTGAGCCATAGGCCTTATCGAAAAATCGATAAGGCCTAATTTTTATTTAGGATTGATTACGCTGAACCGTATCATAAGTAAATGAGGCTTTAGCGAAGAAACAACAGCACCCTCTAATTTGCTAGAGAGGTACTGTTTTGTTATTTGAATGGCTTACGTTAATATACTCCTTTAATTCGAATGGTGGCAGCACCTTTTATTAGAATTGTCCCCTTGATTTAACAAATGCTTTTTTGTAAATAATAAGTTTGTTAAACAATTAATTAAGGGGGACTTGTATGCCACAGGATCGAAAAGCAGAAGCTCAAAACGATGCATACGAAGGAAAAGAGATCATGCAAGATAATCCACAATATCTACCGCGTCACGTGCAAATGGAGCTGCCTCACGAATTTTCTGTAAATCCTCTGTTTGCCCGCGAAGGAGAATTAGTCGTTCCGCGCTTTCACATGCCTGATGAAGGCATGTTACCAGAAACAGCGTATCAAATCGTCCATGATGAAATTGCTCTTGATGGCAATGCCCGCTTGAATCTTGCAACATTCGTTAGCACATGGATGGAGCCTGCCGCAGAGCACTTATATGCCAAATCATTCGACAAGAACATGATTGACAAGGATGAATATCCACAGACAGCCGAAATTGAGGAGCGGTGTGTCCGCATTTTAGCCAACCTCTGGCATTCGCCCACCCCCCTTACGACTATGGGCGTTTCAACAACTGGATCGTCGGAAGCATGTATGCTCGGGGGGCTTGCGTTAAAGAGACGCTGGCAAAACGCACGCAAAAGCGAAGGGAAGCCGGTGGATCGGCCCAATATTGTGTTTAGTTCTGCTGTTCAAGTCGTTTGGGAAAAATTCGCGAACTATTGGGAGGTTGAACCACGCTATGTAAAGGTTAGCCCAGAGCATCCCCGATTGGATCCTAAGAGGGTCCTCGCTGCCGTGGATGAAAATACGATTGGTGTGGTACCGATTCTCGGTGAGACTTATACCGGGCTTTACGAACCGGTTGCCGCCATTGCGAAAGCGTTGGACGATTTACAGGAGAGGACGGGCCTCGACATTCCCATGCATGTGGATGCGGCTTCGGGGGGATTTATAGCACCGTTTCTTCAACCAGATTTAGTCTGGGATTTTCAATTACCGAGGGTGAAGTCCATCAATGTATCCGGACATAAATATGGATTAGTCTATCCTGGGTTGGGTTGGATAATTTGGCGGGAAGCTGAAGATCTCCCTGAGGATCTAATCTTCCGCGTCTCCTATTTGGGCGGGAACATGCCGACTTTTGCCCTGAATTTCTCTCGTCCTGGCGCACAAGTGCTCCTGCAATATTACAATTACCTGCGTTTGGGGAAAAGTGGGTACTATGATGTCCAAAGGGCTTCTCAGAAAGTCGCTCTTTTTCTTAGCAAGGCGATTCAGAAGATGGAACCGTTCGAACTTTTGTCCGATGGTTCGGATATTCCGGTTTTCGCTTGGCGACTGAAAGATGGTTACACATTAAACTGGAATCTTTATGATTTATCTCGACAATTGCGTGTGTTCGGCTGGCAAGTACCCGCCTATCCATTGCCCCCAGATATGGAAGCGGTGACGATTATGCGCGTTGTGGTTCGAAATGGATTTTCCATGGATCTCGCGCATTTATTTTTGAGGAACCTCAAACAGGCCGTTGCCTTTCTGGATTCCCTGGACGGGCCTATGCCACATGATACGAAACGTGATAATGGGTTTCATCACTAAGTGGGGACAGATCCCGTAGTCATTAAGTTGAGCTAACCACCGGTGAAATTAACTATCTTAGATGAATCCCTCCATTAAGAAATTTATTGGAGGGACTTTTCATGGAGATTAAGTCGACCAATAAGGATATGCTTTATACAGAAGAAAAGTTTATATCTCTTATCGGTTGGGGGAATAGATTAAGCACCCGATCTGATAAATAGACGGAGAGATTCCGCCAATTGATTCGAAAAATATGAAAATGGGTAATCGTTTAGAAAGGCTTCATGAGAAACGTTTTCTCAAAATCAAAGACCTCTTTCACAAAATGAGTTACCATATTGTTCAGCTTGCAGTTCAATACGAAATTTCTACGATTGTGATTGGGAAAAATACATCGTGGAAACAAAACAGTGAGATGGGGAAACGACAGAATCAATCGTTCTGCCATCTCCCGCATAATCTACTCATTGAAATGATCACCTATAAGGCAAAACGAAAAGGTATTGCTGTACAAGTCGTAGAAGAATCGTATACAAGCAAGGCATCCTTTCTAGACAGTGATGCGATCCCCACTTACGGTGAGGAAGACATTCCTGTATTCAGTGGAAAACGGATCAAACGTGGATTATATCGTACGAAAGAGAATAAACTACTGAACGCAGATGTGAATGGTTCCTATAACATCTTAAAAAAAGCAGTTCCAAAGGCGTTTGCCGATGGAATAGAGGGGTTGTGCCATCAGGCAGCTGTGTCAACTCCACTCGTGTTAAGCTTGAAGATGATATACGAGAAACCCCCACTTCAAGATCCGAAGGAGATAAGTGGCGGGAGTTTTCATCCTAATTAGAATAAGAAAAAGCTATGGGAAAGTGAGCTTTCTACCGCTCCTATGCCGCGGCAGACTCATCCTTACGATCTTTTTTGCTAATCGTCAAGTAGCCGACAAGAACAACAATAATAATCGTTAAGACAAGACTGACCGGACCTTCACCAAGCCCAAGACCACCGCGGTTGTGAGACGCCGAGATCCAATCCGAAAACGAGGCACCTACTGGACGAGTCATGATGTAGGCGAACCAGAAGGCAAATATCTCATTTAGACCAAACAACCAATATCCTAGAGCTGGAATGGCAAGTAAGACGGCAAACAGCACCCCCGAGGAAAAGTAACCTAAGTGCATTGTTGACGCGGTCATGTCACCTGCAGAAGTACCGAGGGCGAACGTACTCAGTACAGTGCACCAGTAAAAAATCTCGCGGCGAGTCGTGTAAATACTGTGGATAGACAGATTCTTCTCGAACGTGTTCCAGATGACGAAGATAACTGCCAGTGTCGCTGCAAAAAACACGGTTGATACAAGGTATGGGACTCCCAACACAACATGCACAGCATCAGCAGCCATCGTACCAAAAATACTGACCATCACAATAACGAGCCAGTAGATCCATGGCACATATCTTCGTACCAAGAATTGAAGTACCAATGAGGCCGCTAAACCAAATCCCCCAAGAGCAACTGCAATGATCGGATTCATATGATTGACTAGGTAATCAGAAAACACCTCTCCCATTCCAGTAGTCAGCACCTTGGTAATCCAAAAATAGACTGTAACTTCCGGAACTTTCGACAAGATCGGCTTTGCGCGATGCATAACGGCCGATAAGGACTTATTCATATGCTCGTTTTTCCCTCCAATGATTCTTTCCTTCACAAAAAAACAATCTGGATGCAAAAGAAATTATTTTTAAAGTCTATTATTTTTTCTGAATTGGGCTTTTTGTATAATCCGGTCTGTTAGCCGTTCAACAAACGGATTTGCGGAAATAATCATTTGTACAGCCACCACTGTATCAGAACATAAAAATATGTTACAAGGAAACACCCTTCACTGCATGAAAGGAGAATGAGAATTATATTAGAAATTTATTAAATAAAGTTCATTTACTCAAAAAAAAATATAATTTACTGTTACTTGTGGCATGGTTCATGCGTAACGCATCTAAATGAGGTTTAACCTTTTTTTGCTAGAATGAATTTACTAGAAATTCAATAAAGAACAATACTGATAAAAATGCTATTACCCTTTCAAAATATTTCCGACATTCAGAAACCCTTATCTTTTCAGGGTTTGCGAAAATAAGTAGTAACCAGCAACTGGCCAAGCTCAAAATTATTTTGGTTTTAACTGGCACTGCTTATCGGCAGTATAGGAATAATCTCTCTTGTAAACCTTCTAGGACTTCTTCTGGCACTTCCCTGACCTTGATATCCCCACCTAGGAAAAGTAGCCAATTTGTTATTTCGGTCAATTCTTCTGAATTATTAACATTGATAAAAGTCTTTAGAATGGCTGTGGTTTGGTAAGGATTCGTATAGGAAATTGAAACTTTTAAAGGATGGTATTTTTTGAACTGGGCAATCGCCTTTGGACCAAGTTCAACGACAAGGTTGATTACTTCTTCCTGCTTACTTAGTTTTTCTAAAATCTTTTTCTTACTTAATCTTTTTTTCGTAGGGTATGGTTTGACATTGGTGAGATTGTCGACAGGAAAAGTCTGTCTCTTTTCTTCCTTTAAGTCAAAGCCTTCAATCAGCCAAAGGCTTTTTTCACGATAAAGGTGCAAGAGATAAATTGGATAAGACTTTATTACCTTCTCTTCTTTGATGGTAATCAATAAATAGCTATCCAAAAGAAGGATTTGGATAAGCTTTTCTAACATAGGATGGGGGAGGTCTGACAGATCAAGCAGGTCGGGATTATTGGGGTTGGTCCCTTCAAAAAGCAAGATTTGATTTAAAAGAACAAGGTCCTCTTGCTGGTTTTCTGAGATGAGGCCTAGTAATTTTTCAGCTAAAGAATGACGACTCTTTAGATAGGGGAGTTGTTGATTTCTTGTAGCCATAAAGGCAATAAAAAGAGCTTTGATCTCATTATCGGTAAAGCGAACAGTAGGCAGGACAGAGTTGTTCATAACAAAATAACCCCCATCCCTTCCAACTTCAGCGACAAGTGGCATCCCCATGGCTTCAATCTCTCTGATATCTCTAATAGCTGTCGAACGAGAGATGTTAAATTCTCGCATGATTTCAGAAATTGTAAAGTGGGCGCGGTTATTGATATACCGCATGATGATATTAATCCGCTCAACTTTTTTCATCAGGACCTCCTAAACAGTATCATTTTTTGACATGATTTAAGGCTATTATAAACTTATCAAGTGAAAAGACAAATCATTTGATTAATTTAAAAAAAGGAAGGTTTTGAATATGGCAGATTATACACTAGAAGAAAAAGACAGCTTTACCGTTTTAGGTTTTGGAACTGAGCTTAAGAGCGATTACACAGACTTTGCTGGCATAAACAAGGAAAAGTCAGACTTTTGGCGGGCCGTCAAACAAGATGGAAGGCTTGACACTTTAAAAGCCATAGCCACAAATGACTACATTTTTGCCGTGAACGAAGCGGTGAATAACAAGATGATGCATTATGCTGGCGTCATGACAGAGGCATTGGTACCAGAAGAATCCAGAGTTATCCAATTTCCTAAAGGGGCATACCTAGTTGTTAAAGGGGAAGGAGAAACGGCTGATGAGTTGAGTAATAAGCTTACTGGCATTGCCTTTGGTCAAGTCTTGCCAGAAGCAAAGAATATTGCCTATGTTGGCGGGCCAAATGCAACGGTTGAGATGGGGCAGCGAAACGGCTTAGTATTTGGTGAAATGTGGATTCCTGTTGTTAGGAAATAAAAGGATTAAAGGAGGGATGGAAATGTCCTATATCGTTGATTTTAAAAATGTGTCTACAGTTGGTTTAGAGTCTTCACCAGCAGTAGAAGCGCTTGCTGGTTTACGTGCTCATGAAGCCCGTTACTTTATGAACAAATATAAGCATGAATTTACGGTTGTACCAGCCAGCGAAAGCCAGGAGACCCTTGATTATGTGAACCGAATTTTGAAAGAAGAACGTGATATTGAGTTTGCGGCCAAACCTTTAGAAACGTCGCGTTTTCAAGTGGAAAATATCAAATTTGCCTACGTCTTTTATGAGGATGGTCTTGGGGTCAACGTCATGTATACGGTTGATGACCCTAAGAAGCGTGCCGTTGGTTTTAAACTTTCTGAGGCGATGGAGGTACCAAAGGAGTTAGAAACGAAGTTTAAGTTTGCTAGGCAGAAGTCTAAACTAGCTGGAACAATTCGGGGCTCGTTTTTTGTAATTAAAGGAGAATATTAAAGTAAGCCAAAGCGCAAGTGGAGGAATTCAGCCATTTTTGGTAGTTGGTCATTCTTTTTCTTCATTTGGATAAGAAAATCCTGATTGAGCAAAAAAATTAAATTCATCGCAAGAGCAAAAACAACCATTCATGCAACAAATGCTCATCTAGGCATTCAAAATAACAAAACAGCACCTCTCCATCAAATTAGAGGGTGCTGTTACTTTTTTCGCAAAAACATCATTTACTTATGATACGGTTCAGCGTGATTAATCTAAGTGAGGCCCATTAAATTAAGGTTTTTATCGGAGTAAACGTCTGTTCTTCTATTTTGGTATACCACTATTTATGAATCACAGTTAGTTATTTATTCCTCAACATCTCAGCAAGTTCATATAGTAGGTTGTGCTGCTGAATGCGATAGTGACGTCCTTCCTTTTGCAAATACCCTTTGTCGCAAAATTGTGCAAGCACATGTAATAAATGTCGATAGGAGACGCCTAAAAAATCACAAACAGTTACGTGTTTCTCCTTATAGACCTCTTCATCCGAGGTTTGCAAAATAAAATCCGCAAGCCGGTTTTCAAGCGGGAAGGCGAGACTATACGAATACTTTGCAGCCATTTGTGTTGCTTTTACACTTAAAAATTTGGTTAGTTCACGTAGAAATTTTGCATCTTCTAACATTTGTGTGCGACAGCGATGAAAAGGAAGCGCAAAGCAAATGGTCTTAGTGGAGGTTTGGATCCCTTTTGTATAGTACACCTCATTTAATAATTCCATTTCCCCAATATAATCATTCGCATTGATAAAATTAATTAAGGAAACTTTCCCATTTTGATGCGTTACATAAATTTTTGCTTTTCCTTCAATGACATAAAATAAAAAATCCGGTCGCATGCCTTCTTGAATAATCCATTCATCGCGTTTATATTCATGCACTTCTATAAACTCTTCAATCGGAAAAGAAAATAAATGCGCAATGGAGTACTCATTCAAATATCTTTTCCTTTTCTCATTTTTATAAATTTCCATAATCCACCTCAAAAATGTGAGATATCTCATATTATTGTACGTATCTCCATGTTATCATGCAAACAATGAGGGGGATACAGAATGAACACACAACGCTGGATGAGTAGACAGTTTTTTAGTTTTTATATGACATGGGGCATTTTTCTACCCTATTGGACAGGATGGATGATTCATACAAAAGGGCTTACTCTTTCACAAACTAGTTTGATTATGAGCTTAGGTTTGGTTGCAAGAGGCCTTTCTACATTAATTGCATTTCCTTATTTATCGAGGAAATTTAGTAGTAAAATCTTATTAAATGGGATGGCAATCGGCACACTAATTGCTATCCTGTGTTGTATTCCAGCGAGTTCCTTTGTTAGCTTACTTTTGGTAACGTTACTTTTGAATTTTATTTACCCAGCGCTGATGCCTGCTTTAGATAGCGCAGCTGGCGTACTTGCGCAAAGTAATCAATTAAGACATTATGGGAAGAGCCGCTCGTGGGGATCCATTGGATTTGTCGTGGCAGGTATGATCTTAACCATCTTTACAGGGGCGTTTGGGGATGAAGTGATTTTATGGGCACTGTTACTCGGCACATTGGTATTCGTGTGTCTTGGTTTTATGCGTGCACCCGTTGTTTTATCTAAAAAACCGCAAGAGGATCAAACAAAAAAAGGCGGTATGCTGGAATTATTTCGCATCAAACACTTTGGTTTGGTGCTCGTCATTGTGATTTTACTGCAAGCGGCACACGCTTCTTATTACAGCTATGGCTATATTTTTTTACAAGATATTCACGCACCCAAATATTTAATTGGGTTAATTATTAACATTGCCGTGATCGCAGAAATCATTTTCTTCTCAATCGCAGATCAGAGCTTTCATAAATTTTCAGTAGGCTCCTTACTGACGCTAGCGGCACTTGGTTCATCCGTACGTTGGATATTAGTATTTGCCTTTCCAAATGTTATTGTTTTCTGTATCGCACAAACATTGCATGCATGCTCATTTGCAATGGGGCATTATGCCTTTATGAAATATTTAATCAAAAATATTCCACATGCGCAGATTCCAAAAGCACAAGGCATGTATTCAGCACTGGCACTTAGCTGGAGTACTGCGGTGTTCACGATGTTTGGCGGTTATTTATACGAAATCGAGCCAAGATACGCCTTTATCGGGATGATTGTTTGTACCATACCGTCGATGCTGCTTGCACTTGTTTATCGAAATTTGGAATATAAAAAGAAAGCAGCAGTTTTTATTTAGTTTGTTTATTTAAGACTATACGAAGCTAAATCGATCTTATATGCCGCACAAATCTTCGGATATTCAAGCAGCGGCATATTTTCGTTTTTCCTAATACTTAAGATCATCGTAGAGCATTATTAGGTAATACTGGGTTATTATGAAAACTCCCGCCACTTATCTCCTTCGGATCTTGAAGTGGGGGTTTCTCGTGTATCATCTTCAAAAGATGCTTAACACGAGTGGAGTTGACACAGCTGCCTGATGGCACAACCCCTCTATTCCATCGGCAAACGCCTTTGGAACTGCTTTTTTTAAGATGTTATAGGAACCATTCACATCTGCGTTCAGTAGTTTATTCTCTTTCGTACGATATAATCCACGTTTGATCCGTTTTCCACTGAATACAGGAATGTCTTCCTCACCGTAAGTGGGGATCGCATCACTGTCTAGAAAGGATGCCTTGCTTGTATACGATTCTTCCACGACTTGTACAGGAATGCCTTTTCGTTTTGCTTTATAGATGATCATTTCAATGAGGAGATTGTGTGGGATATGGCAAAAGGATTGATTCTGTCTTTTTCCCATATCACTGTTTTGTTTCCATGATGTATTTTTCCCATCAGAATCAGTACAGTTTGGTGTTAAGTAGTATAATAGTAAATGAGGTGTTAATAGTATGGAAGATATAACCTTAGGCTTACTACTAGATGTTATTGGTGAAGTATTTTCAGATGAAATTTCAATTGCTGTTTCTAATACAAAAGAATATATATACTATCGGCCAAGTAAACGAATTGATTTAAAAATTAGCGTCGGGGACCCTATAAAGGAAGGGACGATTGCCCATAAAGCAATCGTGACGAAGCAAAAGGTTTCTGAGTTTATTAATCGGGATGTTTTTGGTATTCCTTATCATGGAATGGCCGTACCATTTTTAAATAATGGAAAACTTGAGGGTTGCGTGACGGCAATTTATCCAGCTTTAACGGATGGAAAATCGGTCGTTACCTTAAAAACAACGGACGGCTGGATTCCGATTCCTTTTTCAAAGGTCATTTATTTAGAGGCTAAAGATAAAAAGACGTATGTGAATTCCGAAGAGTTATCAGGAACGCATAAATACTCTCTGCAAGAATTCGAATACTTGCTTCCGAAGGATTCGTTTATTAGATGCCACCGCTCATTTATTGTAAATGTTAATCATATTAAAGCGATTTATCCTGATACCCATTCTACCTTTTTACTTTCGATGGATAATGGTGAGAGGGTACCAGTTAGTCAATCATACGCCAGTTATTTTCGGAAGCTTCTAGGATTCTAGATTTCTCTGCTCTAGAGCCTAGATTTGCTATTTTATCTGAATTTTCGGTATCGTATACCAAAATCCCTATTTTGATAGTGTTAATGTGTAAAATAATTATGAATATTCATTAAGAGAGGGATTACTTATGGAGAATAATTTGGAGAGAATCAGGGACCAACGTCTAAAGGACCGGGTAGTTACACCTGAAGAAGCGGCTTCCTGGATTCAAAATGGAATGACTTTAGGCTTAAGTGGATTTACACGTGCAGGTGATGTGAAGGCAGTCCCATTTGCGCTGGTGAACCGCGTTAAGCATGATGAATCTTTTAAAGTAAATGTTTATACTGGAGCTTCCTTAGGTTCGGATGTAGATAAATTATTTGCTGAAGCAGGAATTTTAGGAAAAAGATTGCCCTTCCAAGCCGATGCGACCATGCGAAAAGGAATTAATAAAGGAGACTTTTTATTTGTGGATCAGCACTTGTCTCATACAGCAGAGCTACTCCGTGCCGACGTTATGGATATAGATGTCGCTATTTTAGAAGCGGTTGCGATAACTGAGGACGGAATGATTATTCCAACCACTTCAATTGGAAATTCCTTAGCGTTTTCCCTAAATGCCAAGTCCATTATTATTGAAATTAATATGGCTCAATCTACACAACTAGAGGGGCTGCATGATTTATATGAACCAGGAAAACAAGGGGCAAGGCCTCCAATTCCGCTCGTTAAATCGGATGATCGAATTGGAACTATCGGCATTCCAATTGATGTTGAAAAAGTGAAGGGTATTGTGTTTACGAACCAACTTGATTCGCCATCGACGATTGTTCCTCCAGATGAAGAAACGGTTATCATGGCACAGCATTTAATAGAGTTCCTTCGAAAAGAAGTAAAAGTAGGCAGATTAACAAATCGTTTAGCACCATTACAATCGGGAATTGGTTCAGTGGCCAATGCAGTGCTGCATGGAATGTTAGATTCGGAGTTTGAAGATTTAGAAGTGTATTCTGAGGTATTACAGGATGCGGTCTTTGATCTTATGGATGCTGGGAAAGTCCATTTTGCTTCCTGCTGCTCCATCACGCTTTCCGAAGAGAAAATGCAACAGGTATTTTCCAACTTTGAAAAATATCGCGATAAATTAATGATGCGCCCGCAAGAGATTTCTAATCATCCTGAAATCATTCGCCGCCTTGGATTAATCTCGATTAATACTGCTTTAGAATTAGATATATACGGAAATGTCAACTCTACTCACGTTTTAGGTACAAAGATGATGAACGGCATTGGTGGTTCTGGTGATTTTGCAAGAAATGCACGCCTAGCTATCTTTGTTACTAAATCCATTGCGAAAGGCGGTAACATTTCAAGCATCGTTCCTTTCGTCTCTCATGTAGACCATACTGAACACGATGTAGATGTGATTGTCACTGAACAGGGATATGCTGACTTAAGGGGACTGGCGCCAAGGGAAAGAGTGGAACTGATTATTGAGAATTGCGCACATCCAATGTATCGTGACCAGCTACGAGCTTATTACGAAGAAGCACAAACAAGGGGTGGACAAACTCCTCATGTTTTAGAAAAAGCTTTTTCTTGGCATACGAATTATGCTAAAAATGGAACAATGCTTGAAGCGGCAGTAGAAAGCGTATAGGTACGTATCACAAGTAACCGCTTAAATTTTTTTATGGTATATCCAACGAATCACTATATTTGCATTACTTAAATACGAAGAAAGCAAAAAATATCATGAAGAGTCGTGGTGGTAAGCCCAGTAGAGTTCAATCACCTAGAAATTTACCTCATATAGATTCATAACGGTGAACTGTACCATAAGTAAATGGAGTTTTTGTTGCAAGTGAATATAAGCATATAACTGTTTCTCCACCTGCACATGAGAAGGACGTATCATACATAAAAAAAAGAAGCAGACAATCACTTGCGATTGCCTGCTTCTTTTTTTTATAAAGAAAATACTTTTTCAGTTCTGGATACATGCCTCACTTCATGAGAGACTGCTATTCGCTAGTACACAATAACCGGTTCATAAGTACTGAGATTATCATACACAGTTTTCGCAACACTAGGAGGGAGATTGACACATCCGCCCGAACCTCCCGTTAAATAGGCATTATTTGCCCAGTTTGTTCGCCAGCCGGCATCGTGGAACCCTTGTCCGCTGTTTGTGAACGGAGCCCAGTAATTTACCTTAACGGAATAATCAGGTTTACCTACTGCGCTGCCTTTGAGTGTGTACGGTGATCGTTTATAGAGGATATACCACACTCCTGGTGATGTATCTTCATTGGTACTATGTTTACCAGTCACTACATTCGTTGTAACTGCCAATTGTCCATTTTTATAAATCCAAATTTGCTGTTCTGCAATTGACACTTCAGCATACGTGTCTCCAATACCATTATTGGCTGTTGTTTCATAACCGATGCCTTTATTTTCCCAGCCATTTCCGTAAATATTAGAAGCAGAAAGCGATTTCTCCCCTTTTTCGAAGGCTTCTTGGATTCGTTTTGCTTCTTTTTCAACATCTATTGCCCAGCCATAGCCTTGTCCTTTTACTGATATGACCGAACCAGAATGGGTTGTAAATGTGAAGTTTTTATTTAATGTTGCTTGAGATTTATTAATTTCAGTAATTTTGTTTTTAATGTCACTCGCATCGATTGTAACCTTCATATCCTTTGACATAGAGGCATTTTTAATTAGATCTTTAGCTGTTAAAGAGTAAACTTCATTTTGTACCTTATAATCAATGGTTTGTTGAAGAAGATCCTGTAGCGATTTCTCCTCTTTTTTTACAATCGGATTGTTTTCTTTAATAGGCTGTATGTATACAGGATTCAAATGGATTTCACTTTTATACTTCTGCTTGTCGTAATCCTTCAATAGATTAGCGACATCATACTGTTTTCCGTCAATGCTTTTTGAGATAACAACTTTGCCCTGCTCCAACTTCGCCATAGCATCTTGAGGCGCTTTTAAATCTTTATTCATAGATAAGAGCTTTTCTTCTACAAGTTTTTTCATCGTTTCGCTTCGATATTGATCCGCCTTTTCGGGTATCAGCCAATAATTTTTTTCCTTTGAGGAAGGGAAAAATGTCCACTGGCTTTTTAGTAATTTCTTAACTTTAGGCAAATCTTCATCCGTAAATCCTATTTGTGTATCTTCTTCATCTAAAATTTGTTGTTGATCAACATAGACTTCGTTTTTTAATACAGATGTTTGTAATTTCTTTATTGCCTGATCAGCAGTCAGACCGCCGACGTTTGTGTCATTAATCGTAACATGTGAATTGAAACGGGTTGCCTGATAATAACTCATTCCCCCAATTAGAAGTGCAATTATAACAGCGCCACCCGCTGTGATAAACTTCCAATTTTTAAACCACTTGATTGAGTTTACCCGTTTTTTATCACTTCGTTTTTTATCAATTTCTTCAACTGATTCATTTAGCGTGTTGTTGTTCATAAATCTTTCCTCCGCATACATCAACGTCAATTGACTTTAAACTAGTAAAATAAGACCATTGATTAGTTTACCTTATTATTCTTAAATTTTCACTATTTTTTACCATGTTTTATAGTAATGATAGCCAAATTCTTTCGACTCACAATGAATAGCCCCTTACAAACCCCTTGTAAGCCCATCCCAAGCCCCTTGCAAGTAATAAATCATTACAAAAACAAAATAAAAAACACTACTACTACAAGAATCACCCCGAAAGCAATAAAACCGTAGTAGTAATTTTTTATAAAATAAAACTACCAAATTTCCTCACTCATCCTTATATCTATTAAGGAAACAGCAATTTTATATTTGCGGTAAAGATGGGAGGAATACATATGGCAGTATACCGGAATGTACAGGTGAATTTTTGGCAGGATGATTTTATATTGGACTTAACGCCGGAGGAGCGATACTTTTACATATACTTGCTGACATGCTCTAAAACGACGCAATGCGGTATTTATTCGTTACCGAAGCGTTTGGCGGAGATGGAAACAGGCTATAACAGAGAGACTGTCGAGAAGCTGCTGCAGCGGTTCATCGACTATGGAAAAATATTATATGATGCAGAAACGAAGGAGTTATATATCCAGAATTGGTTGCGTTATAACCCAGTTGCGAACACAAACATTGAGAAATGCGTGTTGCGTGAGTTAAAGACTGTGAAAAGCAAAAAGTTTATTCATATGTTTCTTCAAAAATGCTTGGAAGAGGAGTTGAGCATTCCGCTATTATTGGAGCATTTCGGTATGCCGGTTGAGGAGTTTCAAGCTGCTCCTCAAGATGATGCCGAAAGCTGTGAAGTAGATGGAAAAATTGATTCGGGCGACAATGTATTCATGTTTTATGAACAAAACTTTGGCAGCTTGTCACGGTATACGACGGAGGAACTGAATGCGTGGATGGATGATCTGTCAGATGAACTTGTATTAAAAGCACTCCAGATTGCTCATGAAAACAACAAGCGGACGCTTGCTTATGTGAAGGGCATCTTACGAGATTGGTATGGAAAAGTATATACGAAGTTTAGTGAAGTAGAGGAAGCCACAGTGAGGTTTCGGAAGAAGGAACCGTCTGTCGTCCATGAGACTGAGAAGCTTCTAGAGGAGTGCGAAGAGTGGGAGAAAAATGTACCGTCTGAAGAAGAACTGCAGAAGTTCTGGCAGGAACATGGGTAGCGTCCGTGAACGAGAAGAGGGAGATTATACACTGTTGATTTAGGCTACGCGCATAATACATTGGCACAAGTAGACACTAAAGTAGCTGTCTTGTGTTACTATGGAAAGAAGATAACGAAAAACATCATAGAATGCTTAAGATTTTGTTTTATCCCCCATTAATGGGCAGTAAGACCCTCACTTCAAGATTCAGAGAATAGCGAAGAAGGTAGGTTGGGGATGAAGAAACTTCCCACTGATGGAAGTTTCACTTTATTCAGCGAATTAAAGTAAGGAGAATACAATGAACAATTATAAATTGACGATTCAATATGATGGTGCACGCTATAAGGGCTGGCAGCGTCTTGGCAATAATGATAATACCATTCAAGGAAAAATAGAGAGTGTATTATCTGAAATGCTCGGAAGAGAAATCGAAATTATTGGCTGCAGCAGAACGGATGCTGGTGTACATGCTCTTAATCAAGTAGCTAATTTTACGATTGATGAGAATTTGGCGGAACCTAAAGTTAAAAAGTACTTAAATCAATACTTACCAAATGATATTAGTATTACTGATGTGGAATTAGTTCCGGAGCGTTTCCATGCCCGCTACAACTCGAAAGCGAAAACGTATTTATATAAGATTTGGAATGAGGAACATACAAATCCATTCATGCGAAAATACAGCATGCACGTTGGAAAAAAGTTAAATATTGAACGCATGAAAAAAGCAGCTCAATATTTAATCGGCTCACATGATTTTACTGCCTTTTCAAATGCTAAATCTAAGAAGAAGTCTATGGTTCGAGAAGTATATATGCTTGATATCGTTGAAGACGAGGGCTTTATCCAAATTAGAGTAAGCGGAAACGGATTTCTTCACAATATGGTGAGGAAAATTGTTGGAGCGTTAATAGAAGTTGGATTAGGCCAGCTAGATGCTGAAGCAATACCGCAAATTTTAGAGGCAAAACAACGAAACCAAATAAATTGTCTTGCCGATGCAAGTGGGTTGTATTTGGAGAAGGTTGATTTTTAATTAAGATAATGAGAGAGAAAATAAAAATCCTAGCAGGTAAAAGGTAAGTCAATTTCTTTTTTACTTGCTGGGATTTTATCGTTTCAATTCAAGGGATGCTTCAATCAAATCAAGTTTTATCCCGCATTAACGGGCAGTAAGACCCCCACTTCAAGATTGAGAGAGAAGCGAAGAAGATAGGTGGGGGATAGCTGCCCGTAAAAGCCCGATTGGTTTAACTAACCATCAGTGGGGGATGAAAAAAACCACTGATGGAAGTTTCACTTTATTGTTTTTTGCTATCCTAATGGTTCATCACCATACAACTCCCACAATTTGGGGAATTTATTTTTTAATCCTTCTTCGTCATTTTCATCCCAATCAAATTCGATGTCTGGGAAACTGTATGGCCCGTCTTTTGTTTGCAAGTATAGATTGTTATATTGTTCATCATCTAATCCCGTCTTTTCTTCATATGCACTACTTGCTACAAATAGCAGATCTTCCAATTCAGGGACTTCTCCGTCTTCTATCAATTGTAAAGCTGGAATAATAGCCTGTGGATCCCGTAGGGTAACGTTAAATATATCTTTTCCTTGAAAAATCAGCCATGCTCTAAAATAGTCAAACGAATCATCGGAGCAACCACCCATGATAATATAGGCAGCGGCCCATAAGTCAGATGTATAAGAAGAATGATGATAATTTTGAAGAATGAAGTCAAACTCAATAATATCTTTAATTGGTTTTCTGGATAAGTGATTAATTAGCCATTCGACTTGTTCTTCTGGATCATCACCTTTCTTTTTCGCTGAATCTAGTAAATTCCAGAAAGTGTCCTCTGTTATCGTACTTTCTTTTACTATTTCTTCAGTATTGTCTGTAATTATATATCCCTTTTTTAACTTTGAATTGATTAGTTTATTAGCTTCTTTTTCACATTTTTGAGGTGAATCAAATTGTTTACTTTGAATAGCACCAATGGTTCCAATCTTTCCATAAGTAACGGTAAAGCAGTTTCCGGTAACGTTGATTCTCCAAAATTTATGAGAGGAGTTATCTTGATATATGAGTAATTTTTGCATAGCCATTATCTCCTTAATTACTTTTGCATTCATTATATATTAAAAATATTTGATAGAATCTTCTCTTGTATGAATTGTTTCTGTAGAATAAGTTCTTTACAAATATATTTTGTGGCTTATGAGAGACTGTAACATTGTAAACAGTCTCTTTTTTATGTGAAAATAAGAGCAAGAATATACTAGGTATGCAAAGGGGAATTTGCAATGAATGAAACGATTTCACAGCTACTAGAACAAATTGATGTAAGAAAAGATGAAATAGTAGAACTGGCAAAAACATTAATCCGTTTTGAAACTCCTGCACCACCAGCAAGAAATACGAATGAAGCACAGCAATTTATCGCTGATTTTTTAACGAAGCGTGATTTTAAGATTGATAAATGGGATGTGTATCCGAATGATCCGAATATTGTTGGAGTGAAACAGGGTACAGCAGGAGATTCGCACAAAAGCTTAATTATTAATGGTCATATGGATGTAGCAGAAGTTTCAGCAGATGAACCATGGGAAACTGGACCGTTTGAACCTTTTATTAAAGATGGTTGGCTTGTTGGCCGCGGCGCTGCTGATATGAAAGGTGGACTAGCTGGAGCTCTATTTGCCATTCAGCTTTTGCAAGAAGCTGGTATGGAACTGCCTGGGGATTTGATTTTTCAATCGGTAATTGGAGAAGAAGTGGGAGAAGCAGGAACGCTTCAATGTTGCAAGCGTGGATATAATGCTGATTTTGCAGTTGTTGTGGATACAAGTGATTTACATATGCAAGGCCAAGGCGGGGTTATTACAGGATGGATTACTGTGAAAAGCCCGCAAACATTTCATGATGCAACGCGCAGACAAATGATTCATGCCGGCGGTCGCTTGTTTGGAGCGAGTGCGATTGAAAAGATGATGAAAATTGTGCAAGGGTTGCAAGAGCTAGAACGTCACTGGGCTATTATGAAAACATATGAAGGTTATCCAGTAGGGACAACGACAATTAATCCGGCTGTCATTGAAGGCGGCCGTCATGCAGCATTTATTGCGGATGAATGCCGATTATGGATTACGGTACACTTTTATCCAAATGAAACACATCAACAAGTGATTGAAGAGATTGAAGGTTATATTGGCAGACTTGCGGCAGCTGATCCATGGTTGCGTGAAAATCCACCACAATTTAAATGGGGCGGGGAATCTATGATTGTGGATCGTGGTGAAATCTTTCCTTCATTAGAAGTTGATCAAGATCATCCAGCGGTACGACAACTTGCTGCTGTACATGAATCAACATTACACCGCAGTGCCATTCTTGATATGTCTGCAACAGTAACTGATGGAGGATGGTTTAGTGAATTTAACATTCCAGCAGTGATTTACGGGCCAGGCACGTTAGAAGAAGCGCACTCAGTAAATGAAAAGGTTGAGATAGAACAGCTTGTTGAGTTTACAAAAGTGATTCTGTCATTTGTTTATGAGTGGTGTCATACAAAAAAATAGAGGGCTGTTCTTTAAGAACGCCCTTTTTTGCTGTACTTATAGAAACTTTATAGAAACTCGTATGGATTAATGATAGAGCGATAATCTTTACGTGTTTAGCCCGTACTTTTTTAATCGATACTGTAGATTTTGCCTACTTAATCCTAAGTATTTTGCGGCTTGTGAGATATTACCGTTATGTTCGTTAAGAACTTGAATGATATATTCTTTTTCCATTTCATTTATTGTGTTCTTTAAAGTTTTAGATGTGGAATCTGAGTTATCTGTCTCCCACCTAGTTAGAGGAGGGTGAATGTTGAATTCATTTTTTGTTAACTCATAAAAACGTGTTGGAAGATGGGATGTTGTAATCATTTCCTCATCTTCTATTAAATTCATGGATCCTTCAATTATATGTTCTAATTCTCTTATATTTCCAGGCCAATCGTGTTTATAGAAAAAGTCCCTTACGTTGTCAGCAATCCCTTTTACTTTTAAGCCAAATTGCATATTATATTTTTCAATAAAACTATGAAGAAGGGGGAAGATGTCTTCTTTTCGTTTTCTTAAAGGTGGAAGAAATAAAGTAACAACGCTTAATCTGTAATATAGGTCTTTTCGTAAGCGGTTGTGTGTAATGGCTTCAATTGGATCTTCATTAATAGTTGCTATGATTCGAACGTCTACTTCTTTTTCTTGTGTTCCTCCGATTCTTCGTATTGTTTTATCTTGTATTGCACGCAACAATTTAGCTTGAAGTGCTGGGCTTAATGAGTTAATTTCATCTAATAATAAAGTTCCCCCGTGTGCTTCTTCAAATAAACCTGGTTTATCTATTGCACCTGTAAAAGCCCCTTTGTTTGTGCCGAATAATAAACTTTCCATTAGAGTTTCAGGTATAGCAGCACAATTTTGTGAGATAAAAGGCTTCCCTGCACGATAACTTTCATTATGAATACTCTGTGCAAATAATTCTTTTCCAGTCCCCGTTTCTCCCACGATAAGTATAGAGGAAGAGGTGCGTGTTACTCTTTTTGCTTCTATAATAACCGATTGAATGGCTTTAGAATTACCTATTATATGATTAAAGGTAAATTTAGTATTATGGCCTCGAAGGGCATTTGCTTTACTTGTTTGCCTTATCTGGGGAATCTCTTTTACTATTTCAATGGCACCCTTTATTTTTCCATTTTCTACTATGGGAAAGGTATCATTAATTGTTGTGATCTCTTGTCCTTTATTATTAAAATACGTTTGCTTTATATTTTTTCTCGCTTTTCCTAGTTTTAGTGCTTCTATAAGAGTACTGTTTTGATTTTCTTCAAATGCAAATACCTCTAAAAGATTTTTATATAGTACCTCCTTATGATTCATTGATTCAACTTCCATCATTTTGCGGTTGTAGATGATTGTTTTGCCTTCTTCGTTAATAATGTGAATCCCAATATCAATTTCATTGAGTAAGGTTTCATATAGCATATTCATTTCGACTAATTTTTTGAAATTAATTTCTTCTGTATGCATCTTTCATCTTCTCCTTGTTATACCCTATGAAGACTGATTTTTCTTAATTTTAATAAAATTATTGTAAGTATGCAAAAAAAATTTGCGTTTTTGGGTTAAAAATCTGTAAAGGAGAAGAAAAATTTTGCGCGTATTAAAATTTTTTCAGTACTAACTCTTAATTCCACGTAAGAAATTAGGTTGGTACATATCTTGCATTAATAGTAGTTGAATACTTTAAATTTTGAGATGGGGGGTAAGTTGAAAGAGTTACATCTGCACTTAATAAGAAAGAGGGGTTTAAAAGATGAGAACAGTGATAGAAAACGTGTACAGTCCTTGTTATGGTAAAGTTGAAAAATTATTTATTAATGAAAGTTCCTATGTGTATGAGTGGGAGAAATTAGCTTTAATTGAAACGATGGATAAACAGAAAGTAGAGATTAAAGTGGGAATCAGTGGCTATGTGGAGTTGTTAGAAGTAGAAGAAGGACAAGCTATCACAAATCAAACATTATTAATAACAGTCAGGGATGATCTGTTGATCACAGGAAGTGATTGATACAAAGCCTTCTGGATTATGTACCGTTTTCTAATGCTCTTTTAAACAATTGTTTAATTTATGTCATTACCAAGTGAAGCATAAGAAAGTTTTCGTATGAACAATCTATCGTGTTTTGGGTATTTTCTTGTATAGGGAGATTTTCTTTTGAAAAATCTCCCTCTTATTACAAATCTATAGTAACGATGAAATAAAAATGCACTTTATTCATTTTTATTTTTCATATTAAATGTAAAGCGTTTACATTTTGGGGTGCTTATAAAGTGAGGCTTCCATCAGCGGGGGTTTTACTGTCCGCGAATAGCGGGATAAAATTAAAGGGGGGTTCATATGGAAAAGCAAAATCAGGAGTTAAAGCGAGAGCTAAAAAGTCGACACATATTTATGATTGCACTTGGAGGGGTTATTGGTACAGGTCTTTTCTTAGGATCCGGTTATACTATTCATGAAGCTGGACCAGGCGGGGCAATTGCCGCATATCTTGTTGGAGGCTTTGTTATGTATTTAACAATGCTCTGCCTCGGGGAATTAGCAGTTTCCATGCCGAGTGCAGGATCTTATCAAGTGTATGCTACAAAGCATATTTCGCCTGCGGCAGGTTATGTAGTAGGTTGGATGTCATGGTTAAACTGGTCTGCTACGATAGGGATTGAGCTGATTGCAGTTAGTATTTTAATGAAACGTTGGTTTCCAGATGTACCATCTTGGATTTGGTGCATAGTTTTTGCAGTACTTCTTTTTGCTGTTAATGCATTATCTTCAAGAAGTTTTGCAGAGGTTGAGTTTTGGTTTGCGAGCATTAAAGTCATTACGATTATTGCATTTATTATTTTAGGCGGGGCAGCTATGTTTGGATTTTTAGATATGAAAGGAAACGAACCAGCCCCGATGCTTTCGAATTTTACTGATCACGGAGGACTGTTTCCAAATGGGCTGACAGCTATTTTAGTTACAATGGTTGCCGTCAATTTTTCCTTCCAGGGAACAGAAATAGTTGGTATTGCGGCTGGGGAGAGTGAAAATCCAGAGAAAACAATTCCAAAAGCAATTAATAATACGGTTTGGCGTATATTAGTTTTCTTTATACTTTCTATATTTATACTTGCTGGCTTATTCCCATGGGAACAAGCGGGATTAGTAGAAAGTCCGTTTGTAGTTGTATTTGATAAAATTGGTATTCCATATGCAGCAGATATTATGAATTTCGTTATTATTACAGCAGTGTTATCAGTAGCAAACTCTGGTTTATATGCCACTTCTCGTATGCTTTGGTCTATGTCGAACCAAGGAATGATTAGTCCGATTTTTGGTAAGTTATCTAAAAAGGGTGTTCCAATTTACGCATTAATTGCAAGTACCATTGTTGGTTGTCTCTCTTTATTATGCGGTATATATGCAGAAGATACAGTTTATTTATGGCTTCTTTCTATCGCAGGATTTGGTGCAATACTGGTCTGGGCATCTATTGCTTTATCAAATCTTTTAGCGAGAAGAACGTATGTAAAGCAAGGCGGGGATATTAAGGATTTGAAATTTAGAACGCCGTTATATCCGTTTGTTCCACTTCTTGCTTTTACATTAAATATGATTGTAATTGTGAGTATGGCCTTTATTCCAGATCAACGTATGGCATTGTATTGCGGTATTCCATTTATGATTGTTTGCTTACTGTTTTACCATTTTTCTAAAAATAAGAACAATAAAGTGAAACAGGTTGAAGAGACGAATACGGCAGAAGCGCAAAGTTTATAATACAGTGAAACTTTAATCAGTGGGGGCTCACAGCTTGTTAAGCGAGGGATCAAACAAATTTCTATCATTTCCTTGGAAATGCAACAAACAATTGCATATGTCGACGATCTTTTATTTATACTAACATAGACTTTATTCAAAGGAAGGGGTGTTAGTATGGGACGCGGTAAATCTTTTGATCATAAGAAAAAAGGACACGATCATCAACCTCCAAAGGGTGCTTACATTCATAAAGATGTAAATGAACATACGTTAGAAGAGGAAGAGCTACCAGTAAATATTGAAACATATAAAAATAGTTTAAAAAAACATTAAAAAGCACCTAAAGAGGTGCTTTTTTCCTGCTTTCATGTGGAGAAGGAGCGCAGTATTTTACTGGAATTTTCGCTTTACCGAATATCTTCAATCAATTGCTCCGTTTCCTCATACATCTCATAGTCACTTAGCACTTGAATACAGCGCCATTTCAACTCTTCGATATTTTGTTCTAAATCTTCGGGGATTAAGTTTTGTATGTCTTCTAATTCAATGCCGAAATGAACAATTTCTAGTACTTTATCATCAATACTTCGGTCCATTAATAATTCCAGTACATCTAAATTAAATATGTATCGATAGGCTTCATCAAGGGAAACAACTTTTAATTTTAAACTTTCAACGATGCTTAATACAAAAAGAAGGATAGTTTTCTCAAGAACTGCCTGATCTTCTGTTTGAAGGATGAGTTTCATGGGCACCTCCCTATTATCCCGCATTAACGGGCAATAAGACCCTCACCTTAAGATGCAGAGAGAAACGCATTGTCCAGCTCTAGCGGCTAGAATCTCCGGTCGTTTCACCCCCTCGGACGAGGCAAAAAGCGCCTCTCTGTCAGGGGCTCCAACGTCCTGCGATTCTGAGCGAGCCGCTTCCGCTTTTCTAAAGAAGATAGGTGGGGGACAACTGCCCGTAAAAGCCTGATTGGTTCAACCAACCATCAGTGGGGGATGAAGCCCCCCACTGATGGAAGTTTCACTTTATCCTGTTTGCTCGCCGGATACTTTCCATAAGATTTGATTAGTGTAAAGGTATTTCCTACATGGAAGTTTCATATGATAAAACACTAGGTTGTACTATACTATTCGCAGGTGTATAGGAAATATGCAAAATTATACAGAAAAAAGCGCCATTTCAGACGCTTTTTAGAAAATACTCCAGCCTTCTTGTTCAGAAAGTAACTCTAATATTTTAAATCCAGCAAGGCTATTACCGTTTTCATCTAGCGCAGGACCGAAAATACCAATACCCATTTCACCTTTGACACATCCAAAGATACCACCAGCTACACCGCTTTTTGCTGGAATTCCAACGCGAATTGCAAATTCTCCAGATTCGTTGTACATACCACACGTTACCATGAAGGTTTTACAAATTTTTGTAATGTGTTTTGGGATAATTTGTTTGTTGCGATATGGGTCATAACCATCCATCGCAAAGATAAGTCCGATACGGGCTAAGTCGATGCAGTTTACTTCAATCGCACATTGGCGTGTATATAGATCCATTAATTCTTCAACATCACCATCAATAATGTTGTTTTGCTTCATATAATAGCAAAGAGAGCGGTTTAAATAGGCAGTTTCTAATTCAGAGATGGCAACTTTAGAAGAGTAGTTAATGGAAGGATTATCTGTAATATCACGGACAAAGTGAAGGATGCGTTCCATTTTTTCTTCATTGCACTCTCCTGCAATCATACTTGTGATAGCTAATGCCCCAGCATTAATCATTGGATTTAATGGTTTAGAGGGACTTGTTGTTTCTAATTTAATAATAGAATTAAAAGGATCACCGGTGGGTTCCATGCCAACTTTAGAAAATACATACTCTTCACCGCGGTCAAAAAGAGCAAGTGCGAGTGTAATTACTTTTGAAATACTTTGAAGCGTAAAGAGTATCTGGGATTTTCCTGCATGAACGTAATGGCTTTCTTTATGGTAAATTGCGATGCCTAAATCATCGGGATTTGCATTTCCTAGCTCGGGAATATATGTTGCAAGCTTACCTTGTTTTGTATAGGGCTGAACTTGATCTAATAACTGTTGTAAATTGCTAGTCTCGATACACTGCATAATAAACCACTCCTATTATATTAGTTACTAAATTTAACTTTCCCGACAAGCGCGGAAATAAATAATAACATGAAAATGAGGAATGATAAAATGAAACTTCTATTCATGAGGACGCTTCGTTATTTATAAAAATGATAATTTTAATCAATTTGCTTTTTAGTGATTAGAATAAGGATGAATCCTACAAACAACCAGGGTTAAGGGAAATAAATCCATAAAAAACCTGAAATAATAACTACACATCTATACAACTATATGTTATTATGATTCTGTAATAGAAAGCGTTTTCTAAAACTTATTTACAAATGGTAACGTTTTCATATTTTTGAATAGGAGGAATTCAGATGTTGCAGTTTTTACAACGTATTGGTAAAGCATTAATGCTTCCAATTGCAGTATTGCCAGCAGCGGGGCTCTTGCTTCGTTTAGGGCAGCCTGACGTATTTAATATTCCTGTTATGGCACAAGCCGGTGCAGCAATCTTTGATAATTTAGCACTTATTTTTGCGATTGGTGTTGCAGTTGGTTTGTCTGTTGATGGGAGCGGTGCCGCAGCTCTTGCAGGTGCAATTGGCTATCTTGTTCTGAAAAATACAACTGATACTTTAAGTAAAGGGTATTCGGCGGCAGAGTTAAACGATAAATTACAAAGTGTGCAACATTTAGTTGGTTCTGTTGATCCGTCTAAAGTAGCAGATACTTTAGGGAAGATTTCAAAGGCGGCAACGTTAGCACCGAAAATTAATATGGCGATTTTAGGTGGTATTATTGCAGGTGTGGTTGCAGGATTGCTATATAATAAATTTTATAAAATCAAATTACCAGAATGGTTAGGATTCTTTGCTGGTAAACGTTTTGTTCCAATTATTACAGCTGTAGTTATGCTTTTATTAGGTTTAGTATTTGGAGAAATTTGGCCAACGATTCAAAGTGGTATTGATGCAGTGGCACACGGTATCGTTAATCTAGGTGCGATTGGTGCAGGTCTTTTCGGAGTATTAAATCGTTTATTACTTCCAATTGGTTTACACCATGTAATGAACACATATTTCTGGTTTGTGCTTGGCGATTTTACAAATGCAGCAGGCGATATTGTTCATGGTGATATTGCTCGTTTCTTTGCGGGAGATCCAACTGCAGGTACGTTCATGACCGGCTTTTTCCCAATCATGATGTTTGGTTTACCAGCAGCATGTTTTGCGATGATTGCAGCAGCTAAACCAGAAAAGCGTAAAGCAGTAGCGGGTATGTTAGGTGGTCTTGCTTTAACTTCATTCTTAACTGGTATTACAGAACCGATTGAATTTTCATTCATGTTCTTATCACCAGTATTATATGGTATTCATGCTGTATTAACAGGTATTTCTTTATTTGTTACAACACAACTCGGCATTCATGACGGTTTCTCATTTAGTGCCGGTGCAATTGATTACTTCTTAAACTTCGGTATTGCAACAAAACCGTTATTATTAGCAGGAATTGGTTTAATTTATGCAGCAATTTACTTCTTCGTGTTCTATTTCCTAATTAAGAAATTTAACTTAAAAACTCCAGGTCGTGAAGATGACGATGAGTTAGTAGAAGAAGGCGAAGCACCAGTTGCAGGGTCTATCGGTGAAACTTACGTAGCAGCATTAGGCGGAAAAGAAAACTTAATAGTAATTGATAACTGTGCAACTCGCCTTCGTTTACAAGTAAAAGATGCAAACTTAGTAAATGAACCAGCATTAAAACGTGCCGGTGCAAAAGGTGTTATGAAACTAAGTGATACAAGTATACAAGTTATCGTTGGTACAAACGTTGAGTCTGTTGCTGATGATATGAAAAAACATGTATAAATAATGAAAAGAAATCCCTCATTGATAAAAATGAGGGATTTTTTTATCCCGCTATCCGTGGGCAGTAAGACCCCCCTCAAGATTGTGAGGAATCCGAAGAAGATAGGTGGAGGATGAAAAAAAACAATGATGGAAGTTTCACTTCATTACGAATGTAACGACTATCTTGCATTTTAGATGCTCTTTTTTTATTTTTTGTGCATGGTGTTGGTAAACCACCCATTGCGTGATAAAGTAAGATGTAAAATGAGCAACTATGAGAAAAGGTAGGTTTTTATTGTTATGAGCTCTCGCAGACCGATTATATATATAAAGCGAACGATTATTCTCAGTCTGTTATTCATCCTTGTATATTGGGGGTATACGAAAATTACTTCGAACAATAAAGAAAAGGAAACATTGCAAGCAGCGAAAGAAGCGAAAGAAGTAAAGACAGAACCTGTAGAGAAACGTTCAGAAGAATTGGTAACTGAGCAATCTCCGCAAGAAATCAATAACAATGCTCAATTAGATGAGTATATAAAGAGTAAAAACTTCAGTGGTACAGCTGTTGTTGTAAAGAATGGAAAAGTTCTTTTGAATAAAGGATATGGACTTGCTAATCAAGGTGAAAAAATTTCTAATAATTCAGATACATCCTATTACATTGGATCAATTACGAAAGCTTTTGTCGCAACTTCTATTATGCAATTGAAAGAACAAAATAAATTAAACACAGAAGATACTGTGGCAAAATATATTCCTGACTTCCCAAGAGGCGGAGAAATTAAATTAGTACATCTTCTTACGCATACATCAGGCATTCCAGAGTACCCAGAGGGATCAGAGAACATCACACATGATGAACTGATTAAAAGAATAGGAAATCAAAAGTTGGCATTCCCTCCCGGATTGAAATGGAAATATTCCGATTCTAACTATTCTGTGCTTGCGTATATTGTAGAGAAAGTGAGTGGGGAATCTCTTGAGGATTATATTCAAAAGCACATATTTGAAGTAGCTGGTATGAAGCACTCCGGATTTGGTGACGAGTTTCAACAAGAAAAATATCCTTCTACCGGCTATAAAATTGTAGATAATAAGATGACAACACCAGCTTTACCAAGTATGTCACAGTTATTTGGATGCGGTGATATATACATGACTGCATATGATTTATATTTATTTGATCAAGCTTTATTTACGGGAAAGCTCATTTCAAATGAAAGCTATCATCAAATGTTTACAGCATTTAAAAAAGATTATGGTTTTGGTTGGTATGTGGACCCTGGTAGTTATTCAAATCATGGCGTTATGCCGGGATGGAATTGTTTAAATAGTTTTAGTAAAAATGGAAGTACGTATGTGGTTTTATTATCTAATATTCAAAATAACATTAAATCGTTTGGTGTATTAAGTAATGATATTTATACAATGACTCGGCATGTAGAAGGTTAGAAGGCTATCTTATAAGATAGCTTTTTTTATATATTTTCAGTCGGGGATTCGTTTGGAAAAATAATGGTTAAATGAGATAATAAAATGTAAAAAAGCGGGGTTGTATATGGGGATCCATGATCATCATGAACGGAATGGAAAAAGACTATTTATTCTCTCTCTCTTTATATTTTTTGTTGCTATTATAGCATTTATCCTTGATTTTATTCGGACGCCGCATCTTCAGTGGAACAAAGGTACTATGACTTTTATAAGTATGATTATAATGGCTTTTCTTTTTATGATTTATAGTTTTGTAGAAAGAAAGAGAGCTAAGAGAATTGGGACAATGATTTGTAATAAAGGCACATCGCCGTTACTGCATCAACATCGGTTTGTTGTACGAAGAGAAATGTCTTTAGCCACTATAGTTACGTATTTTTCAATGGATGGAAATACAATTGGAGTTTTAAGAGAAGAATATGAAACAGAAATGCAAAAGATATGGAAAATTTTCATATCGTTTTTCTTGAAATCATTGAATGAAAAGCGATTTATTTTGTATAACGAACTGGGAGAAGAGATATTGATTGTAAGAAAAAGAGCATACTATTCTTATACATTTCATGATCTAGCAGGAGATAAGATTTGTGAACTGAAACAGACGTTGAGTTTAAAAAAGCTGGAATGGCTTTTACGGTCTGAGCATGATGAAGAAATTGGCGAAATTACTGGAGATTTGTATGCGAATATCCAAAAGGGACATTGGAAAGATGGCAGTTTTATTGAAGTAAAAGAAGATGCGATTCCAGTAGAAGCAATTGAATATTTTTCTGCGAGCGGCGGTTCGCTCGTTAATTTATCAATTGTGGAACATTCAAAGTATGAGAAAGCTTTGTATTATGCGGTAGCCGCAATAGTAGCTTTGAAAAATCGTTAGATGTCTTCTTTTGAATGGAAACACTTTTTAGTTGACAGAAAATCCTTGTTGTAACTATAATTGTTACAATCAGAAAACAAAGGAGTAAAAATAATGACATTACAAATAAAAGTATATTCCGATTATGTTTGTCCATTTTGTTTTATTGGTGAACAACCATTACAAGAAGCAATTCAAGGCAAAGATGTAGAAGTAGAATGGATGCCATTTGAATTACGTCCATATCCAGCGGAACGTATTGATCCATGGAATGAACCAGACAAGTTAGGGATGTTCCAAAGTACAATTGCACCGTGGGCAGAGCAAATGGGTGTTGATATAAAATTACCTCGTTTGTCACCACATCCATATACACATACTGCATTTGAAGGATATCAATATGCGAAAGAAAATGGAAAAGGAAATGAATATCAGCACCGCGTGTTTACTGCATTTTTCCAAGAGGAACGGAATATAGGAGAAGTGGATGTACTTGTAGAAATCGCCGGAGAATTAGGATTAAATCAAAATGAATTTCGTCAAGCACTAGAGAATGGTACGTATAAAGAAGCGCATCAAAAAGCTGTACATCATGCTTATTACGAACAAGGGGTACAAGCTGTGCCGACATTTGTTATTGGCGAGAGTGTAGTACAAGGTGTACGTAACAAAGAAGCATTAGAGGCTATAATCGAGCAGGAATTAAAAAAAGAAAAAGCAACATTTTCAAATGGCATGACATGTAATATAGAGGGTTGCGAGTGAAAAAGAGGCAGATGACGTAGTGCATCTGCCTCTTTTACTTTATTGGCGGGCTCACGGATTGAAGTTTTACTTTATTTTACAACTTCAATTTTCATCAGATTTGTCGTTCCACGTTCGTTAACAGGGACACCTGCTGTTACAATGACAATATCTTGCGTAGAGATCAGTTGTTGTTCTTTAGCGTTACATAATGCTTGTTCAATTACTTCATCTGTCGTTTGTTTTGGTGCAGTGAAAAATGGGTGTACGCCCCATACGAGTGCGAGTTGCTGCATAACAGATTGTTCAGATGTTGTTGCGATAATAGGAGTGTACGGACGATATTTTGAAATCATTTGTGCTGTATAACCACTTTTGGTTGGTGTTAAAATTGCCTTTGCTTGTAAGGAATAAGCTGCTTGGACAGCAGCAGCACCGATTGTTTCTGTTATTTGTTTATGGTTATCATGAAGCAATTGCTTTTGACTTTGGAATAGAGAAGACTCCTCTACTTGCAGAGCGATTTTATTCATCATTTGTACGGATTCTATTGGATATTCACCGGCAGCTGTTTCTCCTGAAAGCATAATCGCATCTGTGCCATCAAAGATTGCATTTGCTACGTCTGAAGCTTCTGCTCTTGTTGGTCTTGGGTTTCTTTGCATAGAATCCAGCATTTGCGTTGCTGTAATGACCGGTTTTCCGAGCAGATTACAGGTATGGATTAATTCTTTTTGGATAATCGGTACATATTCTGCTGGAATTTCAATGCCCATATCACCCCGGGCAACCATAATTCCATCCACAACTTCTACAATCTCTTTTATATTATCAATTCCTTCTTGATTTTCAATTTTTGCGATGACGCGAATATGTGAGGCATTATGCTTCGCTAATATGTCGCGTACTTCTAAAATATCAGCAGCTTTACGTACAAAGGAGATGGCGATGTAGTCAACATGTTGCTCTATTCCAAAAAGAATATCTTTTTTATCTTTTTCCGTAATACCAGGTAGGCGGATTTTTACATTCGGTACGTTCACACCTTTATGATCTTTAATTATCCCGCCATGTATAACTTTTGTTTGTAACTCACCATTTGCCTTTTCTATTACTTCTAGCTCTAATAATCCATCATCAAGTAATAGATGAGATCCTACTTCTACATCATCGTATAGACCTTCGTATGTGACGGAAAACTGTTTAGATGTTCCGAGTACTTTTTTCATTGAAACGGTAACAGTCGTACCTTCAAGCAGTTCTGCCTGTCCTCCTTCAAATTCATCGGTTCGAATTTTTGGTCCTTTAATATCTTGTAAGAGTGCAATATTTTTTTTAGCTGCCGCTGTGGCCTTTCGTATTGTATTTATACGTGCGCGATGTTCTTCGTGTGTTCCATGAGAAAAATTTAACCGAGCCACATTCATTCCAGATTCTAGTAAAGAAAGTAATGTTTCGTATTGTTCACTTGCAGGTCCAATTGTGCAAACGATTTTTGTTTTTCGCATATAAAATTCCTCCTTTTTTAACCCACATATTAGCGGACAATAAATCCTCCTATTGTTGGAAGTTTCACTTTATTATGTTGGCAATTGTATGTGTACTTCATGTATAGGTATGTGATTTGTTTTATAGAAAATGTGTAGTTTATTTAGCACCAAAAGTGTTATTTCTGTATACGCTGATAAGTGTGAACAAGTTGTCCATACAACAAAATGTATATAGGGGGAAAGTCTAATGTCTCTATTTAAAGATTATTGGCGTAAGTTTGCACATGCTGTCGATAAACAATTAGATTGCTTTTTATATAAGAAATTTATCCCTGTTATGGAAGAAAAATTATTTTCACCGCGGTTTGCACGGTATATAGAAATTTATACAGAAAAAGGTGTTGCAGAATACATTAAATCGCAGGAATTTCAAAATATTATTTGTTTTATTTTAAAAGAATGTAATGTTTCTCCATTTAAAGAAATTGCAGAACAATTGTTAGGGAAAGAGGTCGAAATTACTGTAACTGTTGGAGGTTTAACAGGTATCATTGCGCAAGTAGGAGATGACTTTTTAACATTACAAGAATTAACTGGAGCAACTATTTCATTACCATTTTCAAGTATTATTTCAATTCGTGAGGTATAGAGAAAGGGGGAAATAAAATGTCGTTTATTGATGCATTACGGTCTCATGTGGGACAACTTGCTCAAGTTGTAACTGTTGGAGAAATTGTAACTGGGAGTATTTTATCTGTAACAGATGGAGTAATTGTCATACGAACAGCTCCGTCCTATGGTCCACTAGAAGATGTTATTGTAAGAATTCCAGTTGTTTCATATGTTCGATTGTATAGTTAGGAGGAATAACATGCGCGTATCTGTTGTGATTCCAACACATAATGAAGCACAAACGATAGGTGGTGTGTTGGAAGAAGTAAAAAAGTACAACCTTATGAAATTATTGTTATTGCGAATGGAGCGGATAAAGAGACTGTTCAAAACGAAGAAATGACGATTGCATCGGTTATTCAAGAAGCACGTAAAATTGAGCCACTTGAAATTATCGTTGCTGTTAATGGATTGAATGATAAGACAGCGACAATTGCAAAGTAATGCGGGGCTACAACTATTATTTATGAAGAAACGCTTGGAAATGATGTGGGACGTTCTATAGGGGAGGGGATATCGTGCTATTTATTGATGGGGATTTTGCAAAAGCGATTGCGGACGGACAAGACGTGGCGTTGAATGATTTAAATTATTATTTAGATTTACGAGCACCGTTACATCTTGTTACGGCACTAAAATATGCTTTAAACTTGGCTTGTAACCGAAAAGATTTAGGTGTAGGTTCGCTGGTAGCCGTACCAAATGCATTTAGTAAGGTTTGTTTAGAATATATCGGATTTGATGCTTTCTTATTTCCATGTGTGGCACAGGTGAAGGCGATATTAGCAGGATTCTCTACCTCTTGTGGATTTAGACTAAATGAATCGAAGTCGGCCGAGTGAACATTTTGCAGTGGAGGGGCATGCCCCAGCTGTATTGAGGATTACATAGAGGGGATGTCATGTGTGATAGTAGAACTTGGCATTCGAGGTGGTTTTCATGATGGAGGACGTAAGAGAGAAACAAAATAAAAAAGTGTGCTGAAACAGGCACACTTTTTTTTATTCTGTTTCAAAAATACTATAACAGAATAGGGAGGGAGAGTATTACAGTTTAAAGTGGATACGACTCTTAACTTGCAGAAAAGGATTCTTTTATTAGAATACCCAAAAAAGAAATTAGTAAAAGGGGTTAATTCAATAAAGATTCCAATAACGTTTTCACTATGTCCATAGGAGTTTGCTCATTGTTTCACAAACATGTCACAACTTTAACGTTCATTTTTTCAAAAAAGTAGTATGCTAAGCACATAAGCTGTTATACAAAAAATCTTAGTCCTGTACTAATCAAAAAATGGAGGAGATTAGGATGACTCAAGTATTAGAAAATGTAAAAAATGCATGGGAAAGCTTTAAAGGTGAAAAGTGGAAAGCAGAGATTGATGTTCGCGATTTCATTTTAAATAATATAAACGTTCATCAGGGGGATGAATCCTTCTTAGCTGAAGCGACAGAAGCGACGAAACAACTTTGGGATCAAGTAATGGAATTAACAAAACAAGAACGTGACAATGGCGGAGTTCTTGACATGGATACTAAAATTGTTTCTTCTATTACATCACATGACCCAGGATATTTAAATAAAGATATTGAAAAAGTAGTTGGTTTCCAAACTGACAAGCCATTTAAACGCTCATTACAACCATTTGGTGGCGTTCGTATGGCAGAGCAAGCTTGTGAATCTTACGGATATGAAATGGACAAAGAACTGAGCCGTATTTTCAGAGACTGGCGTAAAACGCATAACCAAGGTGTATTCGATGCTTATACTCCTGAAATGAGAGCAGCTCGTAAATCAGGCGTTATTACAGGTCTTCCAGATGCATACGGTCGCGGCCGTATTATTGGTGACTATCGCCGCGTTGCATTATACGGTATAGATCGTTTAATCAAAGCGAAAAAAGAAGATTTGAATTTAACTGGCGGTGTAATGAGCGAAGATACAATGCGTTTACGCGAAGAATTATCTGAGCAAATTCGTGCACTTCAAGAATTAAAACAAATGGCAGCTTCTCATGGTTTTGATATTTCTAAGCCAGCAACAAATGCACAAGAAGCGTTCCAATGGTTATATTTTGCTTATCTTGCAGCAATTAAAGAACAAAACGGTGCAGCGATGAGTCTTGGCCGTACGTCTACTTTCTTAGACATCTTTATTGAAAGAGATTTAGTAAACGGTACATTAACAGAAGAAGAGGCACAAGAAATTGTTGATCACTTCATTATGAAGTTACGTCTTGTGAAATTTGCAAGAACACCTGATTATAATGAATTATTCTCTGGTGATCCAACTTGGGTAACAGAATCTATCGGTGGTATTGCACTTGATGGTCGTCCATTAGTAACGAAAAACTCATTCCGTTTCTTGCATACATTAGATAACTTAGGACCAGCTCCAGAACCAAACTTAACAGTTCTTTGGTCTAAACAATTACCAGAGAACTTTAAAAACTACTGTGCGAAAATGTCTATTAAGACATCTGCAATTCAATATGAAAATGATGACATTATGCGGCCAGAGTATGGCGATGATTACGGTATTGCTTGTTGTGTGTCTGCAATGAGAATCGGTAAGCAAATGCAGTTCTTCGGAGCTCGTGCAAACTTAGCTAAGACACTATTATATGCAATTAACGGCGGTAAAGATGAAAAATCAAAAGAACAAATTGGACCTGAATTTGCACCTATCACTTCTGAAGTATTAGATTACGAAGAAGTTATGCGTAAATTTGATATGACAATGGAATGGCTAGCAGGTTTATATTTAAACACATTAAATGTCATCCATTATATGCACGATAAATATAGTTATGAACGTATTGAAATGGCGCTTCATGATACTGAAGTAATTCGTACAATGGCAACAGGTATCGCAGGGTTATCAGTAGTAGCTGACTCTTTAAGTGCAATTAAATATGCAAAAGTAAAACCAATTCGTGATGAAAACGGAGTTGCAGTAGACTTTGAAATCGAAGGCGAGTTCCCTAAATACGGTAACAATGATGATCGCGTTGATGAAATTGCGGTAAATCTTGTGAAAACATTTATGAACAAGCTTCGTAAACATACAACATATCGCAATTCTATTCACACAATGTCAATCTTAACGATTACTTCTAACGTTGTATACGGTAAGAAAACTGGTAACACACCAGATGGCCGTCGTGCGGGCGAACCGTTTGCACCAGGGGCAAACCCAATGCACGGTCGTGATACAAAAGGAGCACTAGCATCATTATTATCTGTTGCGAAATTACCATATGAAGATGCAAGAGATGGCATTTCTAATACATTCTCTATTATTCCAAAAGCACTTGGAAAAGAAGATGATGTACAAGTTCGCAACTTAGTATCTATGCTTGATGGATATGCAGTAAAAGAAGGACATCACTTAAATATTAACGTATTTAACCGTGAAACATTAATGGATGCAATGGAACATCCTGAAAAATATCCACAATTAACAATTCGTGTATCTGGTTATGCGGTTAACTTCATTAAATTAACTCGTGAACAACAAATTGACGTTATTAACCGTACAATGCACGAAAGTATGTAAGTAAAAGCTTTCCCTCTGTTCTCATGAAGACAGAGGGAGGCTGTTTCAATAGAGGGGGAAGCAACATGGTAAAAGGAAGAATACATTCTGTAGAGTCTTGTGGTACTGTTGATGGCCCAGGAATTCGTTATGTCATATTTACACAAGGGTGCTTATTACGCTGTCAATATTGTCATAATGCGGATACGTGGGAGATTGGTAAAGGGAAAGAAATAACAGTTGAAGAAGTGATGCAGGATGTTACATGTTACCTTCCTTTTATAGAAGCTTCTGGCGGTGGTATTACAGTAAGTGGCGGCGAGCCTTTACTGCAGTTAGATTTTTTGACTGAGCTGTTTAAGAAATGTAAAGAGATCGGGATTCATACGACAATTGATTCTTCTGGAGGGTGCTATTCTGAAGATGAAGAATTCCAAAGAAAATTAGATATTTTGATGGAATATACAGATTTGGTATTACTTGACTTAAAACATATTGATTCGAAGAAACATCGCAAATTAACAGGAAAACCGAACGAACATATTTTACAATTTGCTCGTTATTTATCAGATAAAAAGAAATCAATTTGGGTGCGTCATGTACTTGTACCTGGAATTACAGATGGTACAGAGGACTTAGAAAATTTGGCAGCCTTTATCCAAAGTCTTGATAACGTACAAAAGGTAGAAGTCTTACCATATCATAAGTTAGGCGTTTATAAATGGGAGGCGTTAGGGCATAAATATCCTCTTGAAGGAGTAGAGCCTCCAACGGAAGAAAGCATTCAAAAAGCAAAGCATATTTTAGCAGCAGTCTAATCCAATTGTGGATTAGGCTTTTTGCTTTCTGCTGACAAATAGTAGAGCAAAAATAAGGAAAAGAGTATACTAAGATTACATAATGTCTATTTTTGTAAAGAAACGATATGGATAAATTTACAAAAATGTAAAGGGAAAACGAAACAATAGAAAGAATTAAGAAATAATGTAATGCGTATCTTGGAGTATAGATAAAAGTCAAGTTATTGCGAAAGCAGTTATAGGAAAGTATAATGTTTAAGATATGAGCAGATGGGATTAAGGGGTCAATAACATATGCTTTGCATATCCACGACAGGTACAGATCCAACGAAAATTTGTTGGAATTCAAACATGCAAAATCATAAGGAAATTGTTTTTTATATTGTGACAGATGCAATATGAAAGACCGAAAAAGCTAGGAGTGGATTTGTTTGATAAAAAACCCCAAGGTTTTAATATTAACAGCACATTATGGTAACGGTCATATACAAGTGGCAAAAACATTAGAACAAACATTTCGTCAAAGAGGACTTGAGGATGTAATCGTATGCGATCTTTTTAGTGAATCGCACCCTGTTATAACAGACATTACAAAATATTTATATTTAAAAAGTTATACAATTGGGAAAGAGCTATACCGCTTATTTTATTATGGTGTTGAGAAAATTTACGATAAAAAAATTGCATCATGGTATGCCAATTTTGGTCGAAAACGTTTAAAAGCGATATTGCATGCTGAAAAACCCGATATTGTTATTAATACATTTCCAATCATTGCGGTGCCAGAGTTGAAAAAGCAAACAGATATTTCTATACCTGTTTATAATGTAGTTACCGATTTTTGCTTGCATAAAATATGGATTCACCGAGAAGTAGATCGTTATTTTGTTGCAACAGATTATGTGAAGGACATTATGATAAAGGTAGGAGTACCTGCTGAGCAAATTGTAGCAACAGGAATTCCGATTCGTAAAAATTTTGAAGCGGTCATCAATGTAGAAACATTGTATGATAAGTATGATTTGTCACGGGACAAAAAGATTTTGCTTATTGTAGCAGGAGCGCATGGAGTGTTAGGAAGTGTAAAAGAGTTATGCCAATCCTTTATGTCAGTTCCTAATCTGCAGGTAGCCGTAGTTTGTGGGAAAAATAAAGTATTGCAAGAGGATTTGCTACAATTACAAGAAAGCAATCCAGATTTATTAAAAGTATTCGGTTATGTGGAGAATATTGATGAGTTGTTCCGTATTACCTCTTGTATGATTACAAAACCAGGAGGAATTACATTAAGTGAAGCAGCGGCTTTGCAAGTACCTGTCGTTTTATATAAACCAGTACCAGGGCAAGAAAATGAAAATGCGAAGTATTTTGAAAAACAAGGTGCAGCAATTGTTATTCGCGAAGATAATGAAATCTTTCAGAAAACGAAAGAATTATTGCAAGATGATATGAAATTATTGCAAATGAAAGAAGCGATGAAACACATTTATCGTCCGGAACCAGCGTTTCATATTGTAGATTCTATTTTAAAAGAAAATCATGTACAAGTACATTCGCCGGTACACCCAACGGCCCTTGTGCAGTCTTTTACTTAATATAAGAACCTCTTTTCTATCTGAGTAGAAGGAGGTTTTTTCGTTATTTCGTTTAAATGGATAGTAATATTAAAAAAGGGAGAAGAGGAATTGTTTGTAGACTATTTGACAAGCAGACTTAAAAATCAAAATTAAGGACTTTTAAATTTACTGATATACCTATATTCGATCCAACGTAGGTTATAACGAAAGACATCTTTAACTAGTAAAGATGTCTTTTTGATGTTCTTATTAAATCAAGCTACAGCTAATATAAAATTTAAGTTCTTCTAATTTTCATTGTGTAAGAGCTGAGTGGTTTTTGCTTTCTTTTTCTGTCCTTTTAAGAAAAACGATACAACGAGGGCAACAATTACCAAGGTTAACCCAAGCGTAAATGCCCCTTGGAAGCCGGATGTTAAGCCATTTAACTTTTCTGCTGGATCCATTGGATTTGCTGAGTTCTCCATATATTGAGTTGTGCCTGAAGACATTTTAGATATAAATATAGCTGTGCCAATCGCGCCAGCTACCTGCTGTAATGTATTGAAGAGCGCTGTACCATGTGGATAAAGCTCTGGTGTCAATTGATTTAAACCATATGTTTGTGCTGTCATTACAAACATGAGCCCAACCATTAATACGCTGTGCATCAAGATAATTTGTGTTAATGTTGTTTCTGGGGTAATGCCCTTGAATAGCCACATTGCAACGGCTACTAACACAATACCCGGGATGATAATAACCTTTGGACTCAATTTATCAAATAATTTACCTGCAATCGGTCCCATTATGGCACTAATCATACTCCCCGGTAGCATGATTAGCCCTGATTTAAAGGCTGTAACAAGTAAAACCGTTTGTAAGAACATTGGTAATAATGTCATTGTTGAGAACAGCGACATCATGACGATGAATATTAACCCAACTGATAAAGTAAACATTGGAAATCTAAATGCGCGTAGTTCTAAAATTGGATTATCGATTTTTAATTGACGAACAACAAAAATGAATAATGATATAGCCCCGATAATTAAAGAGTAATAAACTTTAGGATCTGACCATCCTAAATCACCTGAAGAACTAAAGCTATACACAATACCACCGAAACCTAATGTTGATAAAAGAATTGATAAATAATCAATTTTTGGTCGTGTTAATTCTGTGACATTTTGAATATACTTCATTCCAATTAAAATTGAAATGATTACGATAGGAATAGCAATGTAGAATAACCAGCGCCAATTAAGCGAATCAACAATAAGTCCAGATAAAGTAGGACCAATTGCTGGAGCAGACATCATAACAAGTGCTATTAAGCCCATTGTCGCACCACGTTTTTCAGGTGGACAAATAATTAAAATCGTATTCATTAGTAATGGTGAAATTAACCCAGTCGCGATTGCTTGGACAATACGTCCAATTAATAAAACGGCAAATGTCGGTGCGAATCCAGCAATCAATGTACCGACTAAAAATGTTAACATGGCGGTTAAGAACATTTGTCTTGTTGTAAGCCATTGTTGAAGTAAAGCTGTAATCGGTACTAAAACCCCAACAACTAACATGTAGGATGTAGAAAGCCATTGAATTGTTGAAGCTGTTACATCAAAGTCTTTCATTAATACGGTTAAAGCATTACCAAGTAATGTTTCGTTTAATAATGCGACCATTGCACCTAAAATTAATGCAATTAAAATGGGTGTATGTCTAATATTAGAAGTATCAATTTTGCTACTTGTGGAACTCGTGGCTGTCATATTCATTTATCGATTTTCCTCCTATTTTTTTGTCTCTCTCTTTTTAATACATTTGTATCTAAAAGATCATGTGTAATATACACGTGTAGATTAAAAATAGGGAGAATCAATTTTCAGTAGTTATATAATTAATCTACAGAAAAGGAGAAGTGTAGATGAAAAATAATGAGGAGCAGCTGGATTTACGTATTAGACGTACACATAAATTATTGTGGGAGTCTTTATTTGAATTAATGACGCAATCAAAGCAGAAATATAGTTCCATTACCATCAATCAAATCTGTGATCGTGCGATGGTGCATCGAACAACATTTTATAAACATTTTGAAGATAAAGACGCGTTATTGGCATTTGGATTTAAACAACATCAAGAGGAAAATTTCACCATACCACTTTTAAATCGATTAACTAAACCATTTCAAGTGATGGAACAATTTTTACATCATAAAGAAATTGGTAAAATGTTAGAGTCACAAATGGATGATGAACAATTTATTAGCTTTATACATTATCAAAATCGTGAAATAAAGAAACTGGAGAATCAAGAGCTAAATCGACTTTGTAAAAATCATACGATACCAAATGAGCTAATTATCGAATTCTATTCGGGTGTCACTGCAACGTTAATTGCATGGTGGTTACAAAATAGAAAAAGTGTTTCAGCAGAAGAAATGGATAGATACTTTCATCAAATGATCAATCAAGATGTTTTTGGATTTGAAATAGAAGATTAGAGATCATTTTCAAAACGAAGAAAGGGCGTCCCTCCGTCATTTTTGATGACTTTTGGGATACCCCAATTTACTGGACAACTTGGCCTAGCGGTGAACCTTCAGCGGTAAGCTGGATAAGGCCTGGCCAGCAGCTGAGGTCTGTAAACTTGCCTCCAAATTGAAGCCTGGAACCGATTCAATGCGAGAAAATGCTTCTATAAAAATTTTGAACGCTTTGTTAGCTTCCAATCTTGCCAGTGGCGCACCGAGACAGAAATGCGGCCCATTCCCAAACGTTTGATGCCGGTTGTTATTTTTTCGGTGAATATTCACAGTAAATGGATCTTCGAATACATCCTCATCAAAGTTTGCCGCGCTATTCCAAGTGATCACCAAATCACCTTTCTTCAACTCAACGCCTAGAACATTGTTATCTACTTTCACTTCACGGTCCAATACAATAACGTTGAAACGGTAACGCAGCATCTCCTCAACAAAATTAGGTACGAGGTTTATATTGCTTCTTAATTCTTCGTAAAGTTTAGGAGCATCATATAGCAATGCGTAGAATGAATTAGCCAACAAAAGACTTGTTGTTTCAATACCCGCCGCAAGAAGAAACATAGTCACACGAACAACTTCTTCATCCGTAAACTTTTCTCCTTCGATTTCAACTTGAATCAAATCAGAAAGAATATCGTCCGAAAGCTGCTTTCTTTTTTCCACAACGATCGGATATAGATAATTAAAGTACTCCATCGCTGCCTTCGCCTTTTGTTGACCCACTTCCTCGGCATTTTCACTATTGAACGGCATGAACAATATATCGACCCATTTCTTAAACAGCAGCTTGTCTTTATGCGGAACCCCAAGCAAATCGGCCATTACTATGATCGGAAGGGGGGTTGTAAAATCTTTGACAATGTCGATCTCCGACTTATCCCTCATTTCGGCAATCAAATCGTTAATAATCTGTTCAATACGCGGCTCCCAAGTTTTGAGACTTCTAGGGGTGAAAGCAGCCGAAAGCAGAGAACGTGATTTACGATGTTCCGGTGGATCCGTCTCATTAATCTTTAAGCGATCTGGGACGCTCCCTTCCTCTGTGTCTGCTCCAATCTGGGAAATAGAACGGTGGCGTTTACTTGAAAATAGTTCATAGTTTGTAAGAACTCGCTTAACGTCTTCATATTTGAAAACATTCCAAGTGTTCGTGTCTGCATGATAGTAAATCGGATGCTCCGTCAGCATTTTTTTATACCAAGAAAATGGAGCAAATTCTTCGGATTTAGTTTTAAAACCCTTAATTTCAGAAGTTGAAATGACTGTATTTTCCATATAAATCCCTCCATGTCTAATCAGAGTACAATAGAACAAAATTTGACTACCTAATCCGTCTGGCACAGAAACATACTCCCCTTGGACCACCTCCTGCATTGATTGTTTTTAATGCACTTGTATACTAAGATATTTAATATAATATACACATGTAGATTAAAAAGGGAGAATCAATTTTCGCCAGTTGTATAATTAATCTACAGAAAAGGAGAAGTGTAGATGAAAAATAATGAGGAACAGCTGGATTTACGTGTTAGACGTACACATAAATTATTGTGGGAGTCTTTATTTGAATTAATGACACAATCAAAACAGAAATATAGTTCCATTACCATCAACCAAATCTGTGATCGTGCGATGGTACATCGAACAACATTTTATAAACATTTTGAAGATAAAGACGCGTTATTGGCATTTGGATTTAAACAATATCAAAAGGAAGATTATGCCATAACACTTTTAGATCGATTAACTAAACCATTTCAAGTGATGGAGCAATTCTTACATCATGAAGAGATTGGTAAAATATTAGAGTCGCAAATGGGTGATGAACAATTTAATAACTTTATACATTATCAAACCCGTGAAATGAAGAAACAGGAGAATCAAGAATTAAATCGAATTTGTAAAAGCCATACAATACCAAATGAGTTAATTATCGAATTCTATTCAGGTGTAATTACAACGTTAAGTACATGGTGGTTACAAAATAGAAAAAGTGTTTCAGCAGAAGAAATGGATAGATACTTTCATCAAATGATCAATCAAGATGTTTTTCAATTGAACAGAGATCAATAGGGGCTTAATGTAAGAAATTCACGGAGCTTGAACATATTTGTATTATCCACATTTAATATTCTCACCTTCGAAAGAGATAAGTTGCCGGATGTTAGTGGAATTCTTACTAACGTGGTTTGCTATCATTTACATACTCATAAGTTTGTTGAAATTAGCAGACAAAATGATCAATTTTTTTATAAAAATAAACCTATCAATATTAAAAAAGTGACCTCGTTTTGATCAAACTTTGTTCAAAACGGGGTCTTTTTCTTTATATTAAAATCAATGTGTGTGTAACTTTTAATCAAACTTTATTCTAATCCAACATTTGGTTGCATCTCACTACTTACGAGGATAGATATTTTCGTCAGGATTTTGAGAAAATAAGGAGGGCGAATGTAAATTTCACTTTATCCACAAAAGAATCCGCTTACAATATACAGTAAACTTTAAATATTAACAAAACTATCCACAATATCCACAATTTTTAGTAAATATATCCACAAAGTAAACAGGATAACTGTGATTAAATTCCTCTTTTATACAAAAGATATTAGAATTTATACACAATTCTAGTGATTTTGTGGATAAAGTTTTCCACAAAAAAAGCTACCTCTTCTGAACAAGAGGTAGCTACATATTAATAAATTCCTTTTGGTTTATATCCAGCTGCACGATCTGCTCTTTTAAATTCACGTTGATAGAGAACTTCCTGTGTGCTAGATAATGTATTTCTTGATTTTTCACGTTTTTTCTTATCCATTACAGTTCACCTCGTGTCATAAAGTCATTACCTATCGTTACCAATGACAGAGGGAGATATACATATATTATGCTTCTTTTAAATGATGAGCGTCTTGGAATGTTGCTTCGCGCATTGTGTGTAGTGTGTATTGATCTTTTGGAATTTCATATAAGTTATATACTTCACCATTTGCGTTAATTTGATCGTATACACATTTTCTTGTTTCATTTGCTAGATTAACGTATGGTAGTTTTTCGGCAGCTTTAATAGAGCGAGTATTTAATTTGCGAATTCGCATGAAAATAGTCTCAATATCTAATTCATAGAAAAGTTCACTAAAGAAAGCATCTTTTGCTGGTTTATTATAACCCTTTCCGTGATACGGTTTGCCAAGCCAAGTGCCAAGAAAACCTGCTTTTTCTTGCACATCAAATAAAGTTATTGTTCCAATAGGGTTTCCCCATTCATCAACAATTGTGCGTGAAATTAGTTCTCCGCGCTCTTCAGCTTCAATTGTTTGTTTTGTTAAAAACAAAAATTCTTCATAAGAAGATGCCTTCTGACGCACAAAGGGGAAGACATCAGGGTGAATCATCAAATCATATAGAACGTGGCTGTCATGTAGGTCACGTTTTTTTAACATACTATCTCCTCCTAAAAAGAGGGCAGCATGACGACAAAAAACACCCCACCCTCGAAATTTTTATATAAAACTTAAAAAAATTTCGGGGTGGGAATCGAACCCACTAGAACCAGTCTATAATGCTGGTGGCGCACCATTTGCCTTCCCCATTCATCAATTTGAAATTACTCAACACGACACAAATTGATCATGGTTTCATTCAGTTTATAATCGTATAATACTTCATCTAGTCAAAAAAATAAACTAGTTTTTATGAATTTTTTGTGTGGATAATTTTTCCGTCTATCATCGTTAATACAGGCTTGGCTAAGTAGTGAAAAGGATGATGAGTCCATAGGACAAGATCAGCGTCTTTCCTAGGCTCGATACTACCAATTTTCTTTTCTAAACGTAAGTTGCGAGCAGGTATAATCGTAATTCCTTCTAGAGCTTTATGTTCATCTAATCCTTCTCGAACAGCGATAGCCGCGCAAATATTTAAATACTGAATTGGTGTATAGGGGTGATCTGTCGTAATTGAGACTTCAATCCCATGATTCGATAAGGTATGGTATGTTTGCCAAGACTTGTTTTTTAATTCAATTTTTGAACGACGTGTTAATGTTGGACCGACAGATACTTTTAAATCGTGGTTTGCTAATCTATCAGCAACAAGATGACCTTCCGTACAGTGTTCAATACGTAAATCAAGATTAAATTCCTTAGCAAAGCGAAGAGCAGATAGAATATCATCCGCACGGTGGGCGTGGGCACGTATAGGAATTTCACGGCGGAGCGCTTGTAAGATAGGAATCATTCGAAAGTCTGCATCATTCCCATAATGCTTTGCTTCATAAAAAGATTCACGCAGCATTCCCATAATTCCCATGCGGGTAATAGACTCTTTGTTTCCATTACTATGCATTCCTTTTGGGTTTTCTCCAAACGCAATTTTCAGACCTGCGGGCTCTTGAATGACCATGTGATCGATACTATCTCCTGCTGTTTTTATGACGCATGTTGTTCCGCCAATTACATTTTGACTTCCAGGCATAACGTGTACGGTTGTAATACCGCTTTGTATGGCATCTTGAAAAGCAATATCAAAAGGATGAATGCCATCTAAAGAGCGAATATGAGGAGTTAGCATTTCTGCTGTTTCATTTGCATCATTTCCAGCCCATCCTGTTCCTTCATCATATAAGCCAAGATGTGTATGCACATCGATAAGGCCTGGAAGAAGATGAAGACCACGTGCATCAATAACGGTCATATCTTCGCTAGATTCAATAAATCGTTCTAACGCAGCAATCTTGTTGTTTTCTACTAGTACATCGCCTTGTAATTTAGGAGATGTAATAGGGTAAACAGTGGCTTGCTTAAATAATATTTTCATAATAACCTCTTTATTTTGCATACGAGTTTTTTCTCTTGAGGAAGTTTAGAAATTATTAGTAAGATACAATGTTTTGAAGCGCATTTTCTAAAGTATCATAAGAATGTGTATACCCATGTTGTATCGCCTTGTGAGGTAATACATTTTGTCCTTGTAAAATAAGGATGCTCATTTCACCGAGAAGGGTTTTGAGTGCGAAGGCAGGCATCGGTAACCAATGTGGTCTATGCATCACTTTCGCAATTGTTCTTCCGAATTCTTCCATAGTTACTGGGTGAGGAGCTGTAACATTTAATGCACCGTTCACTTCTTTTGTATGAATAGCAAAATCAATCATTCGAACAACATCTTCAAGATGAACCCAAGAAAGCAATTGGTTGCCTGAGCCAATGGTTCCTCCAATAAACAATTGATATGGAAGTAACATTTTCGGTAGTGCTCCTCCATCTTTTCCAAGAACAACACCAAAGCGTGTATAGACAGTGCGAATACCAAATGCAGTAGCTTTGCTTGCTTCTTCTTCCCATAACTTTACTGTAGTAGCTAAAAAATCATTACCTGATTTTAGGTGTTCTTCTGTAAATGTTTCTGTTTCTGATGTACCATAATAGCCGATTGCACTTGCATTTATAAACGTATGTGGATATTGGGACAACGTTTGTAGTTGCTTAATTAATCCTTTTGTCGTTTGTAAGCGACTATTGACGATTCTTTCCTTCTGTTTCATAGTCCAACGTCCATTGTTAATAGATTCCCCGGCAAGATTAATAACAACATCAATGGAAGAAAGGGGGAATTTCACAGCATTAGCGTCCCATTTTATATATTGAATATTTGAAGGTGAAAGATTTTCTCTCAGTTGACGTGTCAAAATGTATACGGTATGTCCGTTGCTTGCTAAATATAAAGTGAGTGCTTTTCCAATAAAACCTGTTCCTCCAGAAATAGCAATTTCCAAGAGAAATCCCTCCTCATTATGTATATTCAAGAAACTCAAATTTGTTTCATATATGTTAAAATAATGTAGGGGTGAAATTTATGGCTGTCATTACAAAAATAGAAGTACAAAAACGAATAAAAGAAAGATTTAATATTTATGTTGATAAAGGTCAAGGAGAAGAATATGGTTTCAGTGTAGATCAAGTGACCTTAATTAAACACGGGCTTCAAAAAGGCCTAGAATTTGATGATGTTGAATTAGCAAATATTTTATACGATGAAGAAGTGCAAAAAGCGTATTTATACGCCATTACTTATTTATCGCATCAAATGAGAACGAAACAAGAAGTAGAAGAGCAATTACGAAAAAAAGAAATTGGACAAGCCATCATCTCTGAAGTCATTTTAAAACTATTGCATGACCGTTATATTAATGATAAAGAGTATGCAATTGCATATGTACGTACTCATAGCAATGTGAGCCAAAAAGGACCGATTGTTATTAGACGTGAACTGTTAAGTAAGGGTGTTTCGGATATAATTATTACTCATAGTTTACAGGAGTATCCACAAGAGAAACAAATTGAAAATGGTCTTGGACTTATAGAAAAAAAGAAAAGATCTTATCAAAAACATTCTTTTCTGCAAATGAAACAAAAATTAGAAGAGATGCTAGTGCGCAAAGGGTATGGGCGTGATATCATTCAAATTTGTTTAGAAGAATTACAGGATGAAAAGGATGATAAGCAACAAGAAGAAGCCCTTATATATCATGGTAATAAATATCATGAAAAATACAAGAAATATGATGGCTGGACGTATGAAAATAAGATGAAGCAAGCGTTATATCGAAAGGGTTTTTCGATTGATGAAATAGAAGTGCTTATTCAAATGAAACGTGAAGAGGGATGAGGGAAAATATGAGAAATATGCCAAAGCGCTATAGCGAGATGACACCACATGAGTTAAGAGAAGAAATTGGCATTTTAAAAGAACAGGCAGTGAAGGCAGAGCAACTTGGTATTGTAAATGAATTTGACGTATTAATGAGGAAAATTGCAATGGCTCGTGCTTATATGACAGATATCGATGCATTTAAGATTGGTGAAACATATGAACTTACAGAAGAGCCAGGGGTATCTTTTACGATTACGTATTTTAATGGAGTATTTGCTTGGGGCCATAAACAAAATGAAACAGAGGAAATTGGTATTCCTATTTCGCTATTGCAAAAGAAATAAAAACCAGAGAGCCTTGGCTGCTCTGGTTTTCACTTTTCGTAGTTGTTACAGGAGATAGGCAATCAAGTTTGGCGTTTTCTCATCTCATTTGCCAAAATAATAAGAGATTGAGTTTGCTGCGTTTGTCCATTCACCTGTGCTTTTGCATGTTTTCGACGCGCCCATGTAGGGTTGAATAACTCGGAACGATGGTCTAAATGATCGCGGTAACTCATCTTATCACCTCGTATAGTTATCGATAAACATTTGTTATGCTTCTTCTTCTCGATTAGCGGCATGCATTCGTTCTTGCGGATGCGTATTAATAGTGCCGTTAGGTCGTTTCGAAGCAAAACGTGCTTGTGCTTTTGGCGGACCGTCTAACTTATTGTTATTTCTAGCTTCAGACCAAATTTCAGATTGTTTGCCCAAGAGGAACTCCCCCTCGCTACAAATTGATACAAAAAGTATCACTTATAGAATGTGCAATGTGAGAGAAAATATTCTATAACGTAAAATGGATAAATTGACTAAAGGAGACATAAAATGAACGATATTTTTGAAAAATTAACGAAAGAACTTCTTGAAAAAAATGCTACCCTTTCTTATTCTCAGGCACGTACTTGGGTTGAGCTGTTATGGGAGGATTTTGGAGCGACATATGCAAAAACAGGAACGTATCAAGGGATTGAAATGACAGAGAAAGTTGTACGAGCATGGATTAATAACCAAGGGGCGCGTTTGCATGAAATTCAAACGAATAATCCAAAGTATAGTCATTTAATTAATCAAGAAAATCATTTAAAACATTAAAAAACGACCAATTGAGGTCGTTTTTTTAATGGGGAATTAATTCTAATTTTTTTCGTAGTTTTTCTTCACTGAAAATCCATCCTGTGTATGAACTCATAATATCGAGCTCTTTATTAAGCCGGACAATTGCAACAAATGGATAATAACCTTTGCTGCGATAGCGCAGATCAATAAATCGAACTTCATAATGATCGTTGTATTCAAAAATGTCCCAGCGATAGACAGGAGAAAACGATAAGAATGCTGAAATGTTTTCGTCTTTTTGAGCGGCACGAATGACATCATTATTAGGTAATGGAATGCGCTCGAATTTATCATGAACCATAATATGACCGCGATGCCAATGAGCAACAAAGTAATGATCTTTTGTTACAATCGCTAAGCGGTAATGATAAAAGCGGTATGACGGTGAAATAATGACTTGTTCAACATCACGGAACCGTTTATTAACGACGCTTTTTACATTTTGACGCATTATAATTCGGCCAATATAATAAATGGTCATTAATATATAAGCAGCTACTCCTGCATAACCTTTATTTGCATCGACAAGTATACATGCAATCGCTAATAAATGAATGAAGAAAATAACTGCATCAAATGTATTAATGACGCCTAGTGCCACCCATTTCTTAGTAAAGGGCCGCAGCGCTTGTGTACCGTAGGCATTAAAAATATCAACAAAAACATGAAGAAAAACAGCAATAAATGACCATAAAAGAAGATGGAAATAAGGGGTTCCTTGAAATATTGCAAAGGTAATCCCGCTAACAAGAAATGACCAAAGCATAACAGCTGGGATAGAGTGAGTAATCCCGCGGTGATTTCGAATATATTTCGCATTGTTGCGCAGTTTTAAAACAGTATCAATATCAGGTATATTTGAACCGGCAATTGCGGCAAGCATCACAGCTTGCGGTCCAAAATCGCTTTGACTGATTGCTGGATCTAGTGTGGCTAAGCTTCCTAATGTAACGCCCATGACAAGATGAGTGGCTGTGTCCATGAAAACCACCTCCGTTTTTTATTAATGTAACTCTTTTTATTTCATATCACAAGGCATTTACCTTTTATTTCTTACACTATCTTACTTAAATTTTCTCCTAAATTCTTTATAATAGTACGTATATGCAAAAAATGAGGGGGATCAAGTTTGAAGCTTGAGATACTAGATGATTTTAATATAGAAAATTTCCAACATGATTTAATCAGTTGGTTCGAAACAGAGCAACGTGATTTACCATGGCGCATCAATAAAGATCCATATCGTGTTTGGGTTTCAGAAATTATGCTTCAGCAAACACGAGTTGAAGCTGTAAAACCATATTACGCAAACTTCATGGAAAAGTTTCCAACGCTAGAAGCGTTAGCTGATGCTGAGGATGAAGAGGTGTTAAAAGCGTGGGAAGGACTTGGTTATTACTCAAGAGCACGTAATTTACATGCTGCAGTAAAAGAAGTAAAAGAACAATATGGTGGAAAAGTCCCAAGCGATGTAAAACAAATTGAAAAGTTAAAAGGTGTAGGGCCGTATACAAAAGGAGCAATTTTAAGTATCGCTTACGGAATTCCAGAGCCGGCTGTTGATGGAAATGTGATGCGTGTATTATCACGGATTTTATCGATTTGGGATGATATCGCTAAGCCAAAGACACGTAAAGTATTTGAAGATATTGTTCGTGAAATCATTTCAAAAGAAAATCCATCTTATTTTAACCAAGGATTGATGGAATTAGGTGCACTTATTTGTGTTCCTAAAAATCCATCTTGTCTTTTATGTCCTGTTAGAGAACACTGCCACGCGTTTGCAGAAGGAGTACAAAAGGAATTGCCTGTGAAAAGTAAGGCGAAAGCACCGAAAATGGTTCCAATCGTTGCCGGTGTATTGCGTACAGAAGACGGTAAATATGTCATTAATAAAAGAGGAAGCACAGGGCTACTTGCTAACATGTGGGAATTTCCTAACGTAGAAATTGGAGAAGGAATTCGTAACCACAAACAGCAATTGACAGATTATATGAAAGAGAAGTTTTCTCTTTCTGTTTCTATTGATGATTATGCAATGAATGTTCAGCATACATTTACGCATAGAACGTGGGATATATTTGTATTTTATGGTACAGTAACAAGTTCAATTGTTGAAACAGATATTTTAAAGGTGATAACGGTTCAGGAATTTGAACAGTTACCAATTTCTAAATCGCATCGAACAATTTTTGAAGAGTGTGTGAAAAAACTCCAGCCGTAGCGGCTGGGGTTTTTAATCATAGGATATTTTTGTCCCGCTATTCGCGGGCAGTAAGACCCCCACCTCAAGATGCAGAGAAAAGCGTTGTCCAGCTCTAGCGGCTAGAATCTCCGGTCGTTTCGCCCCCTCGGACGAGGCAAAAAGCGCCTCTCTGTCGGGTGCTCCAACATCCTGCGATTCTGGGCGAGCCGCTTCCGCTTTTCTACAGAAGAGAGGTGGGGGATAACTGCTGGCATGCGCCCGATTGGTGAGAGCTTTCCATCAGTGGGGAATGAAGAAAACCCCCACTGATGGAAGTTTCACTTTATACCATGTGTCTAATCAGCTTATTGCCGCTGTAAACCACCGCGTGCTTCAATTTCTTTTACAATTTCTTTGTAAATAGTTTGGCCTTCTACATTTAAATAAGGCATTATTTGCTGCAGAGAATGATGAAAATGAGCGAGTTCATCTTTTTTCCATTGATTTCTTGGAGTCATTGATAATTCTGTCATATCACGTCCAACATACATATATTTACACCTCCATCATAGTTAGTTTGAATGAACGTTTTTGTCTGTATACGTAAAAAAATATTTTTCTTTTCACATTTTTAACGGATATGTTCAGTGAAGGATGGTTACATTATTTGTTGTGGAGGTGAGAAAGATGAACAAAAAACAACAAGGTTTTGGAAAAACAACTTCTGGTGCTAGCATTCAAAGCGCAAAACAACAAAGCGCTAGCTATGGCACAGAATTTGCAACAGAAACAAATGTACAAGCAGTAAGACAACAAAACGCACAAGCAGAAGCTAAGAAATCACAAGCTTCTGGCGTTGCTAGCGCTGCTCAAAGTGCAGCTGCTAGCTATGGTACAGAGTTTGCAACAGAAACGAATGTACAAGCGGTAAAACAACAAAACGCAAAATCAGCAGCAAAAAAATCACAATCTTAATAACAAAGAAAAAAACACTCCTTTAATGTAAGAGGAGTGTTTTTTCTTTGTTATCCCGCATTAACGGACAGTAAGACCCCACCTCAAGATTCTGGGAAAAGCGAAGAAGGTAGATGAGGAATAACTGTCCGTAAAAGCCCGATTGGTTCAACTAACCTTCTGGGGAAAAAACGCTCCCAAAAGGGAGTTTCACTTTATCCCGCTATTCGCGGACAGTAAGACCCCCGCCTCAAGATTCGGGGGAAAGCGAAGAAGGTAGGTGAGGAATAACTGTCCGTAAAAGCCCGATTGGTTCAACTAACCTTCTGGGGAAAAAAAGCTCCCAAAAGGAAGTTCCACTTTATCCCGCTATTCGCGGACAGTAAGCCCCCCAGCCTCAAGATTCAGAGAAAAGTGAAGAAGCTAGGTGGGGGATAAAGAAAACCCCCATTGATGGAAGTTTCACTTTATTTGTGAGAGCCGACATAACTTCTAATAAGTCAACAAATATAGTCAAAGGAGAAGGAACGTTTTTCTTCGAAACTATGTAATAGTATTTTTAAGGAGGTATGGAATGAGATCGTTTGATGAACTGGTTGAAGAACAATTGAGGACGATGGACGAATTGTTAAAGTTACAAGTTCATTTAGAAAAATACCAACACCTTGAAATGAATCAGCAAGATGCGAAAGAGCTCCATTTTATTCGTCAAGAAATCCAAAAGACAGAAAAAACATTAAAAGATTTACAGGAGAAATTTGAACAGCAAACAGCAGCAGTGATTCATTCCTTTGAAAATGAGAAAATGCTTTCGAACTAAGAGACGATTTTGTAAATCGGCTCTTTTGTTTTAAAATTTCGACAGAACCGTTATAATAAGAAGAAAAGTGAATTCGGCTCAATATGTTTTGGGACAAGAGTAAAAATGAACGGTATACCAAATAACAACTTTAGAAGAGCGTTCACGGCGAAAGAAGGGAGAAAGTATGGGATTTCCCAAAGAAGGAGAAAAAATACAAATACATAGTTATAAACATAACGGTTCCATTCATAGAATGTGGGAAGAGACAACGGTTTTAAAAGGGACACAAAGTTTTGTTATTGGAGCAAATGATCGAACGATGGTAACAGAAGCGGATGGAAGAACGTGGATTACTCGCGAGCCAGCTATTTGTTATTTTCATTCGAATTATTGGTTTAATATTATTGGAATGCTGAGGCAGGAAGGTGTGTACTACTATTGTAATTTAAGTTCGCCATTTGCCTACGATTATGAAGCATTAAAGTATATTGACTATGATTTAGACATTAAAGTGTATCCTGATATGACGTATACATTGTTAGATGAAGATGAGTATGAAAAACATCGTGAGCTTATGAACTATCCAGCTGTAATTGACACTATATTAAAAAGAAATGTTGAGTATTTAACACAATGGATTCATCAACGAAAGGGCCCATTTGCTCCTGATTTTATTGATATGTGGTATGAACGATATTTAATGTATAGAGACTAGAGAAAAACCTGCTAGGGCATCCTGCAGGTTTTGTCTTGTTAGAACATGATTGGGGGAGTGGCATGAAAGGAATAAAACGGTATCTACAATTTGTAAAGCCGTATCGGTGGCTCATTACGGTTACAATTGTAATAGGTCTCATTAAATTTGGTATTCCGCTTATTATGCCTTGGTTATTAAAGTATATTATTGATGATATTATTCAAGGAGGAAGCTCACTCGAACAGAAAACAACTCAATTATTTACGGCCATTGGGATTGCGTTGTTTATTTTTGCGGTGCTACGGCCTCCGATTGAATATTATCGTCAATATTTTGCACAGCGCATTGGAAATGCAGTGTTGTATGATTTGAGAAAATATATTTTCGCACACTTACAAAAATTAAGCTTACGTTATTACTCTAATACGAAGACCGGTGAAATTATTTCTCGTGTAATTAATGATGTTGAACAGACAAAAGATTTTGTTATTACTGGATTAATGAATGTTTGGCTTGATACAGCAACAATTTTTATTGCAATTGCGGTTATGTTTTCGATGAATGTGAAACTAACACTTGTTTCCTTACTCGTATTACCTGTTTATGTAGTTGCAGTTAAATACTTCTTCAGTCGTCTTCGAACATTAACACGTGAGCGTTCACAAGCGCTGGCGACGATGCAAGGGTATTTACATGAGCGTATTCAAGGCATGCAAGTGACACGCAGCTTTGCGTTAGAGGAGTATGAAAAAGAGCAATTTCAAGAGAAGAACAGCAAATTCTTAACGAAGGCGTTAACACATACGAGCTGGACAGCGAGGACATTTTCTACTGTAAACACATTAACGGATCTTGGTCCTTTAATCGTAATAGCTTTTGCTGCTTATGAAGTCATTCATGGATCGTTAACGCTCGGTACAATGGTAGCTTTTGTTGGATATATGGATAGTCTATATAGTCCATTGCGCCGTCTTGTAAACTCTTCAACCACACTTACGCAATCTTTTGCCTCCATGGACCGTGTTTTTGAATTATTAGATGAAGAGTACGATATTGTAGACCGTCCAGATGCTATTACAAAGAAGTCACTTCGAGGTGAGGTTGTATTTGAAGATGTTTCATTTCGCTACAATGAACATGAACAAGATGTGCTCCGAAATATTTCTTTATCTATTTCACCAGGTGAAAAAGTAGCGCTTGTTGGTTTAAGCGGGGGTGGAAAGTCTTCGCTTGCAAGTTTAATTCCTCGTTTTTATGATGTTTCTAAAGGATCGATTTATGTAGATGAGATTGATGTTAGAAATTACGATGTGCGTAATTTACGTGGTCATATTGGTCTTGTTTTGCAAGATAACATTTTATTTAGCGATACGGTTGGAGCGAATATTTTATATGGAAGACCTGAGGCGACAGAAGAAGAGGTAGTAGAAGCAGCTAAAGCTGCACATATTCATGACTTTATTATGAGTTTGCCTGATAGATATGAAACGGTGGTCGGGGAAAGAGGTGTGAAATTGTCAGGTGGGCAAAGACAACGCATTGCAATTGCACGTGTATTTTTAAAAAATCCCTCACTGCTTATTTTAGACGAGGCTACATCTGCGTTAGATTTAGAAAATGAACGCTATATTCAAGAAGCACTGCAAACGCTAGCTGCTGATCGAACCACTATTATTATTGCGCATAGATTATCGACAATTACACATGTAGATACAATTATTTATTTAGAAGACGGTGAGATAAAAGAAAAGGGTTCTCATCAGCAATTAATGCAAAAGCGTGGTCATTATTATAATTTATATCAAATTCAACATATAAAAGAAACGACCCCTTCGTAATGGTGAAAGGGTCGTTTTTTATTCATCTTCTTGTTTATCATGAATTTTCAGTTCGTCTTCTGGCTTATGATACGTATAGAAGCTGTCTACAAGTAAATCTAGATGCTCTACTTCTTCGCTATAATTAATAATAGCTGAAACGAGAGTGAACAGGTGAAGCCATATTTTATAACTTTCTTCATCTTCTTTATTTTGGTAGTTCATAAATATGTCAATTAGTTGTTGTTTACCAATAGAAACTTCGTCAAGAAATTCAACAGATTGTTGTTTCTTTGCTTTCCCAATAAATTTCAGCAATACTTGCTCATGATAATGTGTTAACGAATCAAGTTCATTTTGAATCGATTCTTGAAATGATTCTGGCATATAACGTAATTCGTTTTCTGTTCGATGTAATGCTTTTAATGTACTCAAAGCACGATTAGTTGCCGTTAACATTTGTCTAAATAAAACTAACTTACGAATTTTAGCAAATTGCACTTTTTTCGTATAGCTTCTTTCTTCCTTATACAGTAAGTAGTAATGATTTAGACGAATCATTTTTTCTTTCATATGGTCAATATCTGTTTTCAATGTTGTGAAATCAGATGCTTGCCTGCTGCTCATACGAATCCATTTTACGACTTCTTCTGTATTATCCACGATTTTATGATAGAGTTTTGTTTCGTATTTTGGCGGCATAAATATTAAATTTACTAGAGATGCTGCGATAATCCCAACCATAATTGTTGCAAAGCGTAATAGGGCAAAATCAAAGAAATTTGCACCTTGATATTCCATAATGGCAATAACAGTTACAAGGGCAATGGAAATTGTATTTTCTAAATGTAATTTTAAAGCAAGTGCAATAACTAATATACATGTTAATCCAATAATAAAAGGGTTGTTTCCAAAGGCAAACACAAAGACAATGGCAAAAATTGCCCCAATTACATTTGCTTGAATTTGTTCTAGAGCTGTTAAATATGAGCGGTACACAGAGGGTTGTACAGCAAAAATTGCTGAGATCCCAGCGAATACAGGGCTTGGTAATCCAAGCAATAAACATGCAAATAAAGCTAATGTAATGGCAATACCCGTTTTTAAAACGCGAGCACCAAGTTTCATACTCTTTTTTATATCCTTTCTTTCTTGTCATAATGAATGTACAACATGATACTATACATTCATTAACTTATGTTAGCAAGTAATATTTTAATGAAAAAACCTGCTGAATTTCAGCAGGTTTTTTTAATTTGTTATAGCTTACTATGAGAAACATAAGTCGTCAATGAGAAAGCTGTTATTCTTTTATTTTACTCTGTTGAAACAGACGGATCTGCTTGCTCTTTTGCTGGAATTACTTCGTAGAAATGAGAATCCAGATCTATTAGCAAAGGTGAAAGAAGAGCAACTTCTTCATATTGTTCATGTTCCTTTAGCACGCGGAGATAGTCCGATAATAGTTCGTTTACATCAGATTCTCCTGTTTTACTGAGTGGACGAAGCGTAACGTTAGCACCTTTTGCAATTCGTCGCTCTAGTGCTTGCTCTGTTAATCCAAGATCAGGCTGATGACGTAAGTATACAACTCCGCCTGTCATTCCAGCACAAATCCATGGACCAGGGTCACCAAGGACGAGCGCGCGACCATTTGTCATGTATTCAAAAGCAAATCCTTTTATATTAGCGTGAACACCGATATTTCCATGTTCTTCTTTCGGAAGTGATGTTGTCATTCTTCCGCCAATAATCATATCAGCACCTGATAGACGAATTCCAGCTCTAGCATCAGCATTTCCTTGTACATATAATGATCCTTTTTGTGCTCCGTATCCGAATCCTTTTCCAACAGAACCGTTATAGTATTTACTGTCTTTTCCTTTTGTTTTTGTAATGTAAATACCGCCTCCGAAAGCTGTTTTTCCGATGCCGTCTTGCGCGCCGCCATTGACATGAATGAACAGATTTTCGCTATTATAGGCACCTAAACCATTTCCTGGAACGGAACCATTTGTGTATTTTAATGTGATTGGCTCTAATACATGATTTTCATATAATTTACTGCGCACGCGGTAGCAAGATTCCATGCCGCCCATTACGCGCTGATCGACACCAATACTAACAAGTTCTTTTGATTCAATGGCATAATTAGCCTCACTACACTTTTGTTGTGATGTTGTTTGCGGAGCATCGTATGTGACATCTTCTAATGTTTGTAATAGGTAATGTAAATTTAGCAAATGCTGGCCGTGTGCTTGTTCTAATAAGTCGGAACGTCCGACAATTTCTTGTAAGTTTACATGACCGAGCTGTCCTGTTAATCGCTTTAGTTCTGTTCCAAATGCTGTGAATAAATTCAATAATCCTTTTACAGCACTTTCAAAATCTCGTGGCACAAAGCGGCGCAGACCATGTTCTTTCGCTTGCGCTTCTGACTCAATTTGCGTTGCAATTCCGACATGACATGTATCTAAATGACAGCCGCGGCATGTCGTACAACCGATGGCAATCATAGAAAGTGTACCAAAGCCAATGCGATTTGCACCAAGAAGCATTATTTTTAACGCATCTGCAGCACTGCGGATACCACCGTCAGCCCAAATTTCTACATGATGTCTCATCCCAGCTTCTGATAGAGCATTATGAGCAGCTTTTACACCAATTTCAACAGGAAGACCAACGTGTTGCAAGGCATGAATACGAGCTGCACCTGTCCCGCCGTCGAAACCGCTAATGTTAATAAAATCAGCACCAGCTTTAGCGATGCCTACCGCAATGGTTCCAATATTAGGGACAACAGGAACTTTAACAGCAACTTTTGCATGTTGATTAGCCGTTTTAATTTCTGTAATCATTTGTGCTAAATCTTCAATCGAATAAATGTCATGGTTATTAGAAGGAGAGATTAAGTCCGAACCAATTGTTGCATTTCGCGCTTCTGCAATTTTTGCCGTTACTTTTGAGCCTGGTAAATGTCCGCCTTCTCCCGGTTTTGCTCCTTGCCCAATTTTTATTTCAATTAAATTAGAGGAATTGAGCAATTCAGCGTTAACGCCAAAACGTCCTGATGCAACTTGTTGTCCACGTGTATGTGGATATTTGCCAATCATATCTTTAATTTCGCCGCCTTCACCATTTAAACTAATCATATTTAATCGGTCGGCAGCTTCAGCATAAGCGCGGAAGGCAATTTCATTTTGTGAGCCAAATGACATCGAGCTAATAATAAATGGTAGGCTATGATTTTTTATTGCAATTGAAACGCGTTCAATTGGAACTTTATGATTTGTTTCCTTTATTTTTATGAGATGACGAATTGTTGTTGGATTTTTTTCTTCTAATTCTTCTAGCTTTTCACGATAGTCATCGTAGGCATTCCCTTTTGCGATGTCCCCAATCGCTTTCCAAATTCGTGGGAATAGATGAAACGTTTTTCGTATTTTTGCTTTTTCGTTTGTATAATCCATTGCCCGAGCTTTTGCATCTTCAGCTAACGTTTCTAGTGAAAAAGTTAATGTATCAGATCCAAGAAAGTTTGTAATATCCAGTATACGTGCAATCTCTTCGTGTAGACCAATGGAAGAGAAGAGGCGGCCGTAGCCTCGTAATTCATGAATTCCAAGTGTTGAGATGACTTTCTCAAGCCCTTTATTAAATGCGTTATATAAATTTAGAATAGGCTTTTCTGTTCCGTCATTTACTGTTGCAAAGGTAAGGTATGGATTTATAACGTCTGCCCCTAAACCATATAATGTTACAATATCGTGTAAAGAGCGAAGTGCTCCAGAACGTACGACAATTGCACAATCACGGCGGAGTTTATGTTTTGCAAGTTCGTTATGGATTTTTGCTGTGACTAGGTGCGGATCAATCCATAATTGGTTGTTTTGATGAGCCTTTGCATCGTCAAGTATGAGAAGAGAGGCTCCTTTTTTTACTGCTGTTACAGCTTCTGCTCCTAGTCGATTAAGTGCAGTATATAAAGTTTCATCTGCTGTAAATGTTCCAGATAATTTATAGACAGTGCTATGCAGAGAAAACATACGGATGAGTTGTTCGTATGTTACTGTTTCTAAATACTTTGCCGCTTGCTGTCCGGGTTCTCCTTCTAAGACAATTGGGCTCGGAAGTTCTACAACAAATGGTTGTTCTTCTGTGGCATACAGATTTGGGCGTGTTCCTACAATTGTACGTGTAGAGAAGTGCTCTATTTCTCGATCGCGATCAATAGCAGGATTTGTTACAACAGCAACGCTTTCCTTTATAAAGTCAGCAATATTTCTTCTGCCTATATCGAGTCCTGCAAGAGGAGCATCATGTCCGAGAGAACGGATTGGCTCAGCGCCTTTTTCAGCCATTTGTTCGAGAAGCTGAATATGCTCGCGGTCCCAGCCAAAGGCTGCGTATTGTTCTGTTTTGACTTCAGTAATTGAAGCAAGGTTATCTAGCTCTTCTGTTGGTGGAAGATGTAGATGATAACGATAGTCGATAAAGTCAATTCGCTGTTTCATACGTGCATATACTTCCTCTTGATATACATCGTATTCGTATAAAATAAGCTCGCCTTGTGCATTCCGCTTTAACCCAATTTTTTCTCCAGGAGCAAGTGATTTTGGTTCTGCAACATATTCTGATGGAGAAATAACACCTGGCTCAGATGAAAAAATATAAGAATTTTCTGTCTCTATTTTCCAAACTGGTCGTAAGCCAAGGGAGTCTACACTAAAAACAGCTTCATCTTTATGTCGTGAAATAATTCCAGCGGGTCCTTGAGCAAAATGTCCCCAGGCTTCACGTATATACGTATATAAGTCCTGCATATGCAGCTTGTATAATTTAATTTCATTAATAATTGGCGGAAATAATATATCCATTGCTTCGAATAAGCTGTAGTTGTAATGAGTGAGAAGTGTTTCTAGGGTACGGTTTAAATCTTGAGAGTCACTGCCGCCAATTGTAAGTGGTACATCAATCATTTCAGCCTGATCGCGCAGCTTAGCAATTGTGTTAATTTCTCCATTATGTCCAAGAATACTAAATGGCTGAACGCGGAAAAAGTTAGATAATGTGTTAGTAGAATAACGGTTATGCCCAAGTGTCATTGTAGATGCGATAAGTGGATTTCGCAGGTCATCATAGTATGATACAAGTGTATCGCCAGCTCCTAGTACTTTATAAACAACATAATCTTGACTGAATGACGCGACATGAACAGCTTCATTTTTTTCAATTTCTATCGTTAGAGAGAATAATAATTGATCAATCTTTTCATGTTGATTTTCCGGAACAATAGCAATTTGCCAAAATAGTGGTTCTTCCTGTTTGCCGATAGGTCCGAGTGCATCAGAGTTTGTTACGGTGCTAGTTTCAAATACGATAGTTAGATTTTCTTTATGCAGCAAGGAACGAATATAATTTTGTAAGGAGTTTGTATCCCTTTTTTGGTGTAGAAAAAAATGTCCAACAATAAAGTGAGGATGGTCCACTAATGTTGGATTATAACCATTTTGAGTTAATTTTTCTTTCCAAAGTGTTTTTGGAAGATCAATATGAATTCCAATCCCGTCACCTTCATTATTAATAAATCCGGCACGATGATTCATTTTCACCAGCGACTGTATACAAAGATTAATGTTTTCTTTCGTTGGAATGTTTCGTTTTTCCATTACGGAAACGATTCCACACGCATCATGCTCTGCATTTGCATAATTTTGAAATAAAGACGGTGTCCATTTATTTGTTTTATTTAGCATCCGTCAAGCCCCCTCTGGTGTTAATTTTGAATAGTCAAAATATTAAAGGTGTGCGACACCTAATATTTTAAAATAATAAATTGTTATTCAAGACTAAAAACAAATAATTATGAATAATTATACTATCAATTCATAATTTATGAAATAGTAAAAATAAAAAAACAGAGGGGGACCTCTGTTTTTTATTTCACTAATATTAATTATTGATCAGAAAAGAGATTCACTGTTCTGTAGTTGAGCGTTATACTTCTATTTTTGGGAGTAATACCCTCATCTTAAAGTTATGCAAAAAGTGGTGAGGGTATTACTACTGGCATGCGCCCAATCGGTTAACCATCAGCGGGGGATGAAGAACCCCTACTGATGGAAGTTTCACTTTATTTTAATGCAGCAAACGCTCGGCCAACAGCTTCAATCGTGTATTCAATGTCTTCTTTTGTATGTTCTGTTGTTAAGAACCATGCTTCATATTTAGATGGCGCTAAGTTAATTCCTTCATGAAGCATTAGTTTGAAGAATTTACCGAAAATTTCACCGTCTGTATTTTGTGCAGCATCGTAGTCTTCGATTTTATCTTTAGTAAAGTATACTGTTAAAGCGCCTTTTAGGCGGTTTATTGTAATATCAATGTTGTGTATAGCTGCTTGTTCCAAAATACCTTTTTCAAGCATTGCTCCAAGTTCGTCTAGTTTTTCGTATACACCTTCTTGTTGAAGTACTTCTAAGCATGCGATACCAGAAGCCATAGAAGCTGGGTTTCCAGCCATTGTGCCAGCTTGGTAAGCAGGGCCAAGCGGTGCAACTTGTTCCATAATTTCTTTTTTACCACCGTAAGCACCAATTGGAAGACCGCCGCCGATTATTTTGCCAAGAGCAGTTAAGTCTGGTGTTACACCAAGTAAGTCTTGAGCACCACCATACATAAAGCGGAAAGCTGTGATAACCTCATCATAAATGACTAATGCACCTGCTGCATGAACAAGTTCATTTACTTTTTCAAGGAATCCAGGTTTTGGTTCGACAATTCCAAAGTTCCCAACGATTGGTTCCACAAGAATTGCTGCTACTTCATGTCCCCATTTATCTAATGCTTCTTTTAATGTCTCTACATTATTAAAAGGAACTGTGATTACTTCTTGTGCGATGCTTTGAGGTACACCGGCAGAATCAGGAGTACCAAGTGTAGAAGGACCAGAGCCAGCCGCTACAAGTACTAAATCAGAATGTCCATGGTAGCAACCAGCAAATTTCATGATTTTTGTGCGACCTGTATAAGCGCGAGCAACGCGAATTGTTGTCATAACAGCTTCTGTTCCAGAGTTTACGAAACGTACTTTATCCATTGCAGGCATTGCTTCTTTTAGCATTTTTGCAAACTTTACTTCTAAAGCTGTTGGTGTTCCATATAATACACCATTTTCAGCAGCTACTTTAATTGCTTCTGTTACGTGCGGATGAGCATGACCTGTAATGATTGGTCCATATGCTGCTAAATAATCGATGTATTTGTTGCCGTCTACATCCCAAAAGTAAGCGCCTTTACCGCGCTCCATTGCAACAGGTGATCCACCGCCAACCGCTTTATAAGAGCGAGAAGGGCTATTTACACCACCAACGATATGTTCTAATGCTTCTTTATGTAATTCTTCCGATTTTGTGAATTTCACGAAAATTCATCTCCTTACAAAAATCTATGTATTATTTTAACACGTTTTTGGAAAAGACGTATTGTTTGTGATAGTTGCTACTGTTGGGTAAACTATTCGTTGTGCTAAAATGAAACTTTCGTCGGCATTATCTGCTTCATTGATGGTTAGTTAAATGAAGCGAGTTCATAGGGAAATCCCGCAAAAGCTCGCTGATCTTTATATCATATGAAAATAAAAGGTGTTGCTTGTTAGGGAGAAACAGAAAGGAGAATGAGTATGGAGACGGTTATTGAAGTAAAAGATTTACGAAAAGAATTTACATCGTACTCAAGCCGCTCAGGATTAAAAGGAGCGTTTCGAGATTTATTAAATCGTAATTATAAGATTGTGCCAGCAGTAAATGATATTTCGTTTACTGTAAAGCAAGGGGAGATGGTTGGATATATTGGTGAAAATGGTGCTGGTAAATCCACTACTATTAAGATGCTAACAGGTATTTTAACACCGACCGCTGGACAGATCACTGTGAATGGCATGAATCCGCACAAACAAAGGGAAGAATTTGTGAAAACGATTGGTGTTGTGTTTGGGCAGCGTTCGCAGCTTTGGTGGGATATTGCTGTGCAAGAGTCATTTCGTTTGTTAAAAAAAGTATATGGTGTATCTGATGCGCAATATAAAGAACATATGGAACATGTGATTGAAACGTTAGATATTGGTCCGCTCTTGGACAAGCCAGTTCGGAAGTTATCCCTTGGACAGCGGATGCGCTGCGAATTAGCGGCAGCATTAATTCATAATCCGCCGTTATTATTTTTGGATGAACCAACAATTGGACTTGATGTTCTTGTTAAATTGAAAATCCGTGACTTTCTAAAAGAAATGAATGAGCGATATAAAACAACAATTTTATTAACGACACATGACATTACAGATATTGAAGCGCTTTGTGATCGTGTTGTTATGTTAGATGAAGGAAAAGTAATGTATGACGGATCTTTAGACAAGCTAAGGTCGCAGTGGGGAGCAGAAAAAGAAATTCATTTTCAATTTGGGACTTCCGTTGCTTATCAGCAGCTTGCGATGTTAATGCCTGATAATGATGTAGTTTGGTCGCAAGGAAAGGAACAAAATACGTGGATTGCCAAGATTCCGAATGAAGAAATTATTATTTCAACTCTTATATCAAAAGTTGTACAAACTTTTGCAATTAAAGATTTAAAAATTAATGAAGTATCTACGGAGGAAATCATTCGTAATATTTATGAAGAGGGTATAACTCATGGATAAGTATATTGAAATGATTCGTGTCCGTTTTTTAATGATGCTTGCTTATCGAACAAATTATTATAGCGGTATTATCATTTATACAATTAATATCGGAGCATATTATTTTTTATGGCAAGCAATTTATAGTGGGAAAGAAAATATCGAGGGTGTATCAGTTACACAAATGACAACATATATCGCAATTGCATGGATGGCCCGTGCTTTTTATTTTAATAACATTGACAGAGAGATTGCGATGGAAATTATGGAAGGGCGAGTTGCAGTTGAGTTAATTCGTCCATATAACTATTTAGGTATGAAAGTGATGCAAGGGTTAGGGGAAGGGATTTTTAGATTTGCTTTCTTTTCTATTCCAGGTATGGTAATCGTTACATTGTTATTCTCACTGCAAATTACAACGAATTTCCAAACGTGGTTGTACTTCTTCCTATCGCTATTATTTAGTTTTATCATTAATACACAAATTAATTTAATGACAGGGATGTTAACGTTCTTTTTATTTAATAATAATGGAATTATGTATGCGAAACGTGTCGTTATCGATTTGTTTTCAGGACTATTAATCCCAATTAGCTTCTTTCCGTTATGGACTCAAAAAGCAATGATGTTTTTGCCGTTTCAAGCGATTAGTTACATTCCAAGTATGATTTTTTCTGAAGGCATACAAGGTGAGGCAATTTATAAAGCTTTATTATTTCAAATAACATGGGCGGTTCTGCTCATTATTCCAATTGTTATGATGTGGAAAACAGCGAGAAAACGGCTGATTGTGCAAGGGGGATGATGAGAAAATGTTATATTTTAAGTTGTTTTTACAATATGCAAGTCAATATATAAAAACGAAGCTAGAATATCGCGGTGATTTTATTGTTGGTTTACTATCAGATTTATTGTTACAAGCAGTAAACTTAATCTTTATTCTTGTTGTATTTGGACATACACAAGAATTGAAAGGGTGGAATAGGGAGGAAGTTATTTTTATTTATGGGTTCTTCTTAGTTCCATTTGCAGTTTTTTCAGCGTTCTTTAATATATGGGACTTTAATGATCGTTATATCGTAAAAGGTGAAATGGATCGCATTTTAACACGTCCCATTCACAGTTTGTTTCAAGTCATATTAGAACGAATGGAGCTGGAGTCACTTCTTGGTGCGATAACAGGTTTTGCGGTAATGGGATATGCTGCAGTACAGCTTCAATTAACATTTCATTGGTATGATTTCTTTTTATTTATATTGATGGTACTAGGCGGTGCGCTAGTATATGGGGGAATTTTCGTAACACTTGCAAGTATTGGTTTTTGGTCAGATGCAAGAAGTTCGATTATGCCGCTTATGTATAATATCGGAAACTATGGGCGTTATCCTATTAACATTTATAATCGCGTCATTCGTTTTATTTTAACGTTTGTATTGCCATTTGCTTTTGTTGGTGTATATCCAGCATCTTATTTTCTAGGAAAAACAGAATGGAACTCTTACGCATTTGCAACGCCTGCGGTTGGAATTATTTGTTTCTCAATTGGTTTTTTCGTTTGGAATATAGGAGTAAAACGATATCGCGGTGCCGGAAATTAATAAAGTTAATTTGTTTTATGTCTTCTTTCTCTAGGTTTTATTGTCCATTGAGGATGGGATAAAACTATCTTTGTCCTCATACAAATAAAATGAGGTGGAGGACATGTTATGGGGAATTATTTTATTTATTGCTGCGATTGCTGTGTTACGAAGTATCCAATTGTTATGGAGTTCGGCGGGGGAATCAAATCGTTTCTTTTCTTTGTATAATCTTATTTCATTATTTCTTATTTATACAACTATACTAATTGCGTTTGCGTTAAGTTATGTTGTTTTAGAAGAAAGTGGATTTTCGGTATTACAGGAAGACGGAAAGATGATAACGAGTCATTCATTTTCACTTGTAGAGGTATGTTTATATTTTAGTGCGATTACATTACTATCAGTTGGATATGGGGATGTAACTCCTATTGGAATTGGGCGTTGGATCGCGATTGTAGAAGCGCTAATAGGGTATACGATGCCATTTGCGTTTGTTGTACGAACAGTTATAGAAACTGAAAAATGATATGATATTTGATATAGTGGAAGAAAAAGACAAGGAGTGATTATACGTGGTTGCAGTAGGACAAATGGCACCAGATTTTACGCTAGAAGCAAGTAACGGAGAGCAAGTAAAACTATCTGACTTTCGCGGGAAACATGTTGTACTTTATTTTTATCCGAAAGATATGACACCAGGTTGTACAACAGAAGCGTGTGATTTTCGTGATGCATACGGGGTGTTTCAAAAGAAAGATACAGTTATTCTTGGGGTGAGTCCTGATCCAGTAAATAGACATTTAAAATTTATTGAAAAACATGACTTACCATTTTTACTTTTAGTGGATGAGCAACATGAAGTAGCAGAACTATATGATGTTTGGAAGCTAAAAAAGAACTTTGGAAAAGAATATATGGGTATTGAGCGTTCTACATTCCTCATTAATAAGGAAGGGGAACTCGTTAAAGAGTGGCGTAAGGTGAAAGTAAAAGGTCACGTAGAGGAAGTTTTGTCTTATATAAAGTAAAGTAAAAATTGCATCAATAGAGGTGGAGTTTTACCCACTTGTGCAGCACGAAATAATAAGTGAAATATTACAAGGCATATGTCTATACACTTTTGGGGATTTCTCATATGTTAGTAGTGTAGGGCATACCTCCTCAGGTGATAGTTTTCCATGTGCGAGTTTTTTCTCGCACTTTTTTTTATGCATATGTATAAAAAAAGG
>NZ_JAMYWS010000001.1:507500-682500 GCF_024159135.1 Bacillus sp. 3103sda1
CTTCGGGAGAAGGGGTGCTTTCTTAACGGAAAGCCGCAGTGAATAGGCCCAAGCGACTGTTTAGCAAAAACACAGGTCTCTGCGAAGCCGTAAGGCGAAGTATAGGGGCTGACACCTGCCCGGTGCTGGAAGGTTAAGGAGAGGGGTTAGCGCAAGCGAAGCTCTGAACTGAAGCCCCAGTAAACGGCGGCCGTAACTATAACGGTCCTAAGGTAGCGAAATTCCTTGTCGGGTAAGTTCCGACCCGCACGAAAGGTGTAACGATTTGGGCACTGTCTCAACCAGAGACTCGGTGAAATTATAGTACCTGTGAAGATGCAGGTTACCCGCGACAGGACGGAAAGACCCCGTGGAGCTTTACTGTAGCCTGATATTGAATTTTGGTACAGCTTGTACAGGATAGGCGGGAGCCTTTGAAGCCGGAGCGCTAGCTTCGGTGGAGGCGCTGGTGGGATACCGCCCTGGCTGTATTGAAATTCTAACCTACGGGTCTTATCGACCCGGGAGACAGTGTCAGGTGGGCAGTTTGACTGGGGCGGTCGCCTCCTAAAAAGTAACGGAGGCGCCCAAAGGTTCCCTCAGAATGGTTGGAAATCATTCGTAGAGTGCAAAGGCATAAGGGAGCTTGACTGCGAGACCTACAAGTCGAGCAGGGACGAAAGTCGGGCTTAGTGATCCGGTGGTTCCGCATGGAAGGGCCATCGCTCAACGGATAAAAGCTACCCCGGGGATAACAGGCTTATCTCCCCCAAGAGTCCACATCGACGGGGAGGTTTGGCACCTCGATGTCGGCTCATCGCATCCTGGGGCTGTAGTCGGTCCCAAGGGTTGGGCTGTTCGCCCATTAAAGCGGTACGCGAGCTGGGTTCAGAACGTCGTGAGACAGTTCGGTCCCTATCCGTCGTGGGCGTAGGAAATTTGAGAGGAGCTGTCCTTAGTACGAGAGGACCGGGATGGACGCACCGCTGGTGTACCAGTTGTTCTGCCAAGGGCATAGCTGGGTAGCTATGTGCGGAAGGGATAAGTGCTGAAAGCATCTAAGCATGAAGCCCCCCTCAAGATGAGATTTCCCATAGCGTTAAGCTAGTAAGATCCCTGAAAGATGATCAGGTTGATAGGTTCGAGGTGGAAGCATGGTGACATGTGGAGCTGACGAATACTAATAGATCGAGGACTTAACCATATAATATGTATACTACATTGATGTTATCTAGTTTTGAGAGAATATAAAAACTTGTTGACTTTACTTTTGAATCAAGTATAATGATGATTGTCTCAATTAAATACAGTCTGGTAATGATGGCAGAGAGGTCACACCCGTTCCCATACCGAACACGGAAGTTAAGCTCTCTAGCGCCGATGGTAGTTGGGACTTTGTCCCTGTGAGAGTAGGACGTTGCCAGGCTTACAGTATTCCGCAGTAGCTCAGTGGTAGAGCTATCGGCTGTTAACCGATCGGTCGTAGGTTCGAGTCCTACCTGCGGAGCCAATTGGAGAGCTGTCCGAGATGGCCGAAGGAGCACGATTGGAAATCGTGTATACGTCATAAGCGTATCAAGGGTTCGAATCCCTTGCTCTCCGCCATAATATTTTGGCCCGTTGGTCAAGTGGTTAAGACACCGCCCTTTCACGGCGGTAACACGGGTTCGAATCCCGTACGGGTCACCACTTTGGAGGATTAGCTCAGCTGGGAGAGCACCTGCCTTACAAGCAGGGGGTCGGCGGTTCGATCCCGTCATCCTCCACCATATAAATTTATAAATATCGTCGCGGGGTGGAGCAGTCTGGTAGCTCGTCGGGCTCATAACCCGAAGGTCGCAGGTTCAAATCCTGTCCCCGCAACCAATGGTCCCGTGGTGTAGTGGTTAACATGCCTGCCTGTCACGCAGGAGATCGCCGGTTCGACCCCGGTCGGGACCGCCATTTATGAAGGCTCGGTAGCTCAGTCGGTAGAGCAGAGGACTGAAAATCCTCGTGTCGGCGGTTCGATTCCGTCCCGAGCCACCATTTTAGATATAATGCCGGCTTAGCTCAATTGGTAGAGCAACTGACTTGTAATCAGTAGGTTGGGGGTTCAAGTCCTCTAGCCGGCACCATGTAAGTCGGAGGGGTAGCGAAGTGGCTAAACGCGGCGGACTGTAAATCCGCTCCTTCGGGTTCGGCAGTTCGAATCTGCCCCCCTCCACCATTTACATTTTATATAGGGGCATAGTTTAACGGTAGAACAGAGGTCTCCAAAACCTCCGGCGTGGGTTCGATTCCTACTGCCCCTGCCAACACAGCATGGCGGCTGTGGCGAAGTGGTTAACGCATCGGATTGTGGCTCCGACACTCGTGGGTTCGATTCCCATCAGTCGCCCCATTTTTAAATAGTACTTTACAAATTAAATTAGTTATGATAATATACTAAATGTCGAGTTTGGATATTTAAAGTAATAAAAATGATAATAAATCATATAATGTATTAATAATTCGATGGGCTATAGCCAAGCGGTAAGGCAACGGACTTTGACTCCGTCATGCGCTGGTTCGAATCCAGCTAGCCCAGCCATTTTTGCGGAAGTAGTTCAGTGGTAGAATACAACCTTGCCAAGGTTGGGGTCGCGGGTTCGAATCCCGTCTTCCGCTCCAAATTTAATATGGCGGCATAGCCAAGTGGTAAGGCAGAGGTCTGCAAAACCTTTACCACCGGTTCGAATCCGGTTGCCGCCTCCATATTATGCCGATGTGGCGGAATTGGCAGACGCGCACGACTCAAAATCGTGTTCCGTAAGGAGTGTCGGTTCGACCCCGACCATCGGTACTGTTTAGACGAGGATAACTCGTTTTTTTTGTGTTTCTAGACGTATAATAGGCGTGGATAATTTGATTATATCAAGCGTTTTCTACCGCAGTAGAAAACGTTTTTTTCTTTCATTTAAATTACAACTTTGTAAGGAAGTTGTAAGAGAAATCGATTGGATATTTTTAAAAAGCAAGGTATTCTTAAATTAAGAACAATGAATACTGGAAGGAACGGGGGGTGTCTGTTGTGAAAGAACGAACAGTACATCGTACTGCTTTTGATCATCATATTACTTTAACTCCGATAACAAAAATTTTTTATAGAGCTCTTATATTATTATTATTACTAGGCTGTGCATTATTATTTGCTGGAAATAAAATGATTGAAAACAAAGATATAAGTAAATTGAAAGTACCTGTTCATTTTGAGGTGCCAGAACAATTAGGTAATGCATTTATTGCAACTGAAGATAAGCGCTTCTATCATCATAATGGATTAGACTATATTGCAATTGTCAGAGCGACAGTAGAAAATATAAAGGCTGGTCATGTTGTACAAGGTGGTAGTACAATAACTCAGCAACTTGCAAAAAATGTTTTTTTAACAAATGAACGAACATTTTCTCGTAAATGGGATGAAGTTTTCTATACAAAAAAAATAGAACGAACATTTACGAAAGATGAGATTTTAAAATTGTACTTAAGCAATATTTATTATGGAGAAGGAGCATGGGGAGTTGAGGAAGCAGCCAAACTTTATTTCGGTAAAGAGGTAGAGCAATTAACATTGAGTGAAAGTGCTATGCTTGCAGCTGTTGTGAAAGCTCCAACTTATTATTCACCAATACAACATTATGATAAAGCTGTAGAAAGACGTAATATTGTGCTAAAGCTTATGGAGCAAGAAGGGTATATTACTCATGCAGAATATGTACAAGCTACAAATGAAAAGCTTGTCATTCGTCAGGATATTCCTAAAAATCAACCAGTACAGCATGTAAAGGCGGTTAGTTAAGAGTAAGTTCAAAATGAACGTACTCTTTTTTATCCCGCACTAACGGGCAGTAAGACCCCCACCTCAAGATTCTGAGAAAACAAAGAAGATAGGTGGGAGATAACTGCCCGTAAGAACCCGATTGGTTCAACTAACCATCAGTGAGGGATAAAGAAAACCCCCACTGATGGAAGTTTCACTTTACGTGAATGAATTTAAGAAAAGTGAGACACAATATTGTCACATTTGTTTAATTTTGCTTATTTTATGAGCAACTTCAATGGACTGTTTATATGAGAATTGATATCATGAGTAATGTATATAAGCATCATACAAAGAATAAAAACATTAAAGAGGAATGTGTATGAAATCAAAAAATATTATAATTCTCGGTGTTATTTTTACTGTTGCGGTACTTATTGTAATTGGGACGATTGCATATAGCATTGTGAGTAATAAGACGGAAAAAGGAAAAGATACATTTTCATATGGTACACAACAATCGTTAGGAGAGAAAGATGCTCCAATTCATGTTGTTGAGTTTGGAGATTTTAAATGTCCAGCTTGTCGTACATGGGATGCAACGGTATTACCACGTTTAAAAGAAGATTATATTAACAAAGGGAAAATTCAGCTGCATTTTATTAATTTTCCATTCATTGGGAAAGATTCTGATTTAGGAGCAGCTGCTGGGGAAGCGATTTATAAGCAAGATCCAAAAGCTTTTTGGACATTTTATGATGAAATATATCAAAAGCAACAGAATGAACAAGAAGAGTGGATTACAGAGGATTTATTAGTAGATATAGTAAAGCAAAAGCTTCCTAGTATTGATATAACGAAGTTTAAAAAGGATTTAAATAGTAAGGAAATAAAAGATAAAGTACAGAAGGATCTTGACCTTGCTGAGAAATTAAAAGTACAAGGTGCACCATCCATATACGTAAATGGTAAGCTTGTTAATCCGGACTACGATAGTATTAAAGCTGCAATTGATAAAGAGTCGAAAAAGTGATGAGTGATTCATCACTTTTTCGACTTTTTTCGATAAAATTCTTGCAACACCTTATATTCCATGCTATACTTCTTAACATAAGTTAACAAAAAATTAATATTTTCTTTATATTTGCGGGTGTAGTTTAGTGGTAAAACAAGAGCCTTCCAAGCTCTGGTCGAGAGTTCGATTCTCTTCACCCGCTCCAGATATCATTCCAAATTTCTATAATAATTGTGATCAACGCAGTGTTTCGTTTCTCAGATAAACGAGGTATTGCGTTTTTTTATGTTTGGAATGCATGAATATGCGTGAAAATAGTAATGTGGAATTTCCTATGATATATGTTGTTATAATAAAGTGAAATGTTTATCAGTGAATATATTAAGAAATAGTGAATCGTTTGTAAATATAAATGAAACATAATTAATGAGGACATTAAAGTGTGAACAACAACCTCTATATGGATTGTATCCCGCTATTCGTGGGCAGTAAGACCCCACCTCAAGATTGAGAGAGCAGCGAGGAAGATAGGTGGGGGATAACTGCCCGTAAAAGCCCCATTGGGTGGGCTTTCCATCAGTGGGGGATCAAAAAACCCCACTGATGGAAGTTTCACTTTATAAAAAGAAAGGTGGTAAAACTGTTACTGAAAAGAGGCGGAACCTCAATAAGCAGAATATGTTGTATGAATTTAATCAACCAACATATATATACCGATGGCTGGGCAAAAAATTAGGCCTATGGGGAACGATACAAACCAAAGTGACGAGATTGGGTTTGTAGAAGCTGGAAAACTCTAAATGGGTATGTTTGTACACATTTTCAGTAGCAGAGTAAGTGTGAACTTCGAACAATTAAAGCAAGATGTGATAGCTTATAGTAAAACAATTGGAATTGATAAAATAGGCTTTACAAGTGCTTCGCCATTTGAAGAGTTAAAGCAACGACTTATGCAGCAGCAACAATTGGGATATCAATCTGGATTTGAAGAATCGGATATAGAGAAAAGAACGAATCCGCAATTATTATTACCGGGTGCAAAATCAATTATTGCTATTGCATTGGCTTATCCTTCAAAACTAAAAAATGCACCGCTAAGCAAACGCGGTGAGCGACGAGGTATTTTTTGCCGTGCTTCTTGGGGACAAGATTATCATCTTGTTTTGCGTGATCGTTTAGAGAAACTGGAGGCATATTTAATCGATCGCTTACCAAATATAGAAGTTAAATCGATGGTAGATACAGGGGAATTAAGCGACCGTGCTGTTTCAGAGCGAGCAGGCATTGGGTGGAGCGGAAAGAATTGTTCTATTATTACACCGGAATTTGGTTCGTACGTTTATTTGGGCGAGATGATTACAAATATTCCTTTTCCACCAGATACTCCAATTGAAGATCAATGCGGGAGCTGTACGAAGTGTATTGATGTTTGTCCGACAGGAGCGCTTGTCCAAGGAGGACAATTAAATTCTCAAAAATGTATTGCGTTTTTAACGCAAACGAAAGGATTTCTTCCGGAAGAATATCGAGATAAGATTGGAAATCGCATTTACGGATGCGATACGTGTCAAACTGTTTGTCCAAAAAATAAAGGGATCGATTTTCATAATCATCCAGAAATGGAACCTGATCCTGAACTTGTAAAACCGCTATTAAAGCCTCTTCTGACCATTAGCAATCGTGAGTTTAAAGAAAAGTATGGGATTATGTCTGGATCGTGGCGCGGGAAAAAGCCGTTGCAGCGAAATGCAATCTTAGCATTGGCTCATTTTAAAGATGAAACGGCCATTCCGGATTTAATTGCTGTAATGAAAGAAGATCCTCGTCCTGTTATTCGCGGCACAGCAGCATGGGCACTAGGTAAAATTGGCGGAGAAGGTGTGCAAGAGGCGATTGAAAAAGCGAAAGAGCGAGAAAAAGATGAAGAAGTTCTTTATGAGATGAATCGCGGTCTTGAACTGTTAGCTGAGAAAAAATAGCAGATTATCCCTCGGTCCCTCATATTGTAATAAGGGGAGGGGAGACTCTATGTCTATAAAACAGCATCTTCAACAGTGTCTGCAAGGGCAATTGGATTATATAACAAATAAACGTATGAATGAAGCAGAAATTCCAGATGATATTGTAGACATGTTACACCGTAAAAAGAAGCTCTTTACAAGGCGTAATGCGGAGATTGTAAAAAGCAATGCTAACGTATCTTTTCTTAGACAGTTAAAAGGTGTGAACTATGATGAAGTAGATTATCAAATTCATTTTCAGTATTTTATTCGTCATCATCATTTATTTTATGTAGAGGAAGAACAAATGGAGAGGCGTTTACGATTAGAAGATGGATGTATCAAGCAAGATATAGCAATTGGAACGCCGATAGATGAACAGAAAGTTGGAACGTTAGAACGTGAAGGAACAAAGGGAAAAGGACAATATATTCCATACAGTTATAATCGCTTAGAGGCAGTGAAATATGCAGAGCGGTGGTGGGATGATCGGAATCCAGCTTATCAGAATTTCCAAGATAATTGTACAAATTTTATTTCTCAATGTCTGCATGCTGGTGAAACACCAATGAGTGGATATCCGAATATTCGCAGTGGATGGTGGCAGCAAAATCGCCAATGGAGCTGGAGCTGGGCGGTAGCTCATTCTTTTCATTGGTACTTATCAAGTGATTCTCTAGGACTTCGAGCAAAGCAAGTTGAGAAGCCACAGGATCTAATGCTTGGAGATATCATTGTATATGATTTTGAAAATGATGGCAGATGGAATCATACGACAATTGTCGTGGCAAAAGATGCGAATGGTATGCCTCTTGTAAATGCACATTCTGCCAATAGTCGCAGACGTTATTGGGATTATGAAGATTCAAGTAAGTATACACCGCAAATGAAATATAAGTTTTTTCATATTCTTGATAATGACTAGAGATTTTTTATCCAAGTGGTATAATACGTAGTAGAAAAAGATTGAGGTGAACATTGTGGGAATACATGTTGTTTTATATCAACCAGAAATTCCAGCGAATACAGGTAATATTGCGCGTAGTTGTGCAGCAACAGGTGCAGAATTACACTTAATTAGACCGCTTGGATTTTCTACTGACGATAAAGCGTTAAAGCGTGCTGGATTAGATTATTGGGAGCACGTAAAAATTACGTATTATGACTCTATTGAGGAATTTTATGAGAAAAATGAAAATGGTGAGTTTTTCTACTTAACAAAGTATGGAGAGAAAGCACACACAACATTTGATTATAGCAATGTGGAGCAAGATTACTATTTCGTATTTGGAAGAGAAACAAATGGTCTTCCAGCAAATGTGATTGAACATAATTTTGATCATTGCTTACGCATTCCAATGACTGATAAAGTCCGTTCTTTAAACTTATCTAATACTGCAGCAATTTTAATTTATGAGGCATTGCGCCAGCAAAATTATCCAGGATTAGATGTAGAAATTGTTTATTAAAAACCGTCATATGACGGTTTTTTTTTGAAGAAAACTAATATTTTTTAATAAAGCTTGCATCTGTTTGAAAAAACGATAAATTTCATTAGGGTTGAATATCATTGCCGAAGGAGTAGAGGAGGAAGAACAAATTCAATTTTTGAAAGAAAAAAATGCGATCTTAGCCCAAGGTTATTATTTTATGACAGATAAAAAGTGATGAGCATCAAGCTCATCACTTTTTTTATTTTGTTCCTGGTTTATCATTGTATCCTGATGTGAAAATAGCAGTGAGAAATGTGAGCATAACACCTAAAATTAATAAAAGTTTCATGAGAATTTAACCCCCCATTCATATTCATTCCCTATTACTTGTATTATATCGAATTTTCTTTCAATTTTGGTAATAAAATTTATAAAGTTTGTGTGCGATTTCATTTGGATTCGTACGAATGTTTAAGGACATCCTCGCATACTTTTATAATAATCCGCTTGAACAAGGAGATGGGGGAGGAGCTATAATGGATATTTTAAAGAAAATTGAACAGCACCGGGAAACAGAAGAACGTTTAAAGTGGGAAGGGACATTTGCTGATTATTTAGAACTTCTTAAAGAAAGACCATGGGTGGCACAAACAGCACATTCTCGTATTTATAATATGATTAAGGATGCTGGAATTGAAGAAGTAGACGGCCTGAGAAAATATAATTTCTTTAGTAATCAATTATTTGGATTAGAAGAAGCATTAGAGCGTCTTGTAGAAGAATATTTTCATCCATCTGCAAAACGTTTAGATGTAAGAAAACGGATTTTATTATTAATGGGACCAGTTAGTGGTGGGAAATCTACATTGGTTACGATGTTAAAGCGTGGATTAGAGGCATATTCACATACAGATCGCGGTTCGGTTTTTGCAATAAAAGGATGCCCAATGCACGAAGATCCGCTTCATCTTATTCCGCATCATTTACGTGATGATTTTTATGCAGAGTATGGCGTGCGAATTGAAGGGAATTTGTCACCATTAAACTTAATGCGCCTAGAAAAAGAGTATGGAGGCAGAATTGAAGATGTAATTGTGGAGCGTATTTTCTTCTCAGAAGATCGCAGAACAGGGATTGGAACATTTAGTCCATCTGATCCAAAATCACAAGATATTGCGGATTTAACAGGTAGTATTGATTTTTCTACTATTGCTGAATTTGGTTCAGAATCAGATCCACGCGCTTACCGCTTTGATGGAGAATTAAATAAAGCGAACCGTGGGATGATGGAATTTCAAGAGATGTTAAAATGTGACGAAAAGTTTCTATGGCATTTATTATCGTTAACGCAAGAAGGGAATTTTAAAGCAGGCCGATTTGCACTGATTTCCGCAGATGAATTAATTGTTGCACATACGAACGAAACAGAATATCGCTCTTTTATTTCTAATAAGAAAAATGAAGCACTTCATTCGCGGATTATTGTAATGCCAATTCCATATAACTTACGGGTAAGTGAGGAAGAGCATATTTATGAGAAAATGATTCATGAAAGTGATGTTTCTGATGTTCATATTGCACCGCATACACTTCGCGTTGCAGCAATGTTTACAATCTTAACACGCTTAAAAGATCCGAAGCGGCCAGACATCGATTTAATTAAGAAAATGCGTTTATATGATGGTGAAATGGTAGAAGGGTACAATTCTATTGATGTAGAGGAACTGCAGCGCGAATATCAAGATGAAGGTATGAGTGGAATTGATCCGCGTTATGTTATCAATCGTATTTCTTCTACAATTATTCGTAAAGAAATAGCATCAATTAATGCTTTAGATGTATTACGTTCTTTAAAGGATGGATTAGATCAACATCCATCTATTAGCAATGAAGATCGTGAGCGCTATATGAATTTCATTTCATTAGCACGTAAAGAGTATGATGAAATTGCGAAGAAAGAAGTACAAAAAGCATTTGTATATTCATATGAAGAATCCGCGAAGACACTTATGGATAATTATTTAGATAACGTAGAAGCATACTGCAATAAATCAAAACTACGCGATCCATTAACTGGAGAAGAAATGAGTGCGGATGAAAAACTTATGCGCTCTATTGAAGAACAAATTGGCATTTCAGAAAATGCGAAGAAAGCGTTCCGTGAAGAGATTTTAATTCGTATCTCTGCATATGCTCGCAAAGGGAAGCGATTTGATTATAATTCACATGAGCGTCTTCGTGAAGCAATCCAGAAGAAACTATTTGCCGATTTGAAGGATGTTGTGAAGATTACGACTTCAACGAAAACGCCGGATGAAAATCAGCTGAAGAAAATTAATAATGTTGTAGCACGATTAATTGATGAACATGGCTATAATTCCACATCTGCAAATGAATTATTACGTTATGTAGGTAGTTTGTTAAATCGATAATGATCATAGTTGTAGAAAAAGAAAAGCTGTCTCTTGGAAAGGGACAGCTTTTTTATATTTTATTTTCGACTATAAGAGGTGCTTGTCCACTATGAGTAAATTAAAATGCAATCTTATGAATTTATTTGTCAATTATTTTCACAATGAGCATATGATAGAGTAACCAACCATTCATACAGAAAAAAGTCAACACAATACAATATGTTGTGCAGCTGTAAAGTGTGCAACAATGCATTGTGTTTCTTTCTTAATTGCGAAAGTGTATCAGTTTTTTATTCATGTAAAAGTAAATTTCTCTTAGTCGGATTTTCGTGTTTTAATCTGTGTTTAAGTGAAAGTATAAAAAATTATGTAAGGAGGGAAAGGAATGGCAGAAGAAAATCAATATAATTATACGGTTTCACAGGAAAATTGGTCCCTCCATCGTAAAGGACATGATGATCAACAACGTCATCAAGAAAAAGTACAAGAGGCAATAAAAAATAATTTACCAGACCTTGTTACAGAAGAAAGTATTATCATGTCCAATGGTAGGGATGTTGTAAAAATACCAATTCGTTCACTAGATGAATATAAAATTCGTTATAACTATGATAAAAATAAGCACGTTGGTCAAGGAACTGGTGATAGTAAAGTCGGGGATGTTGTAGCGAGAGATGGATCGAGCGGTCAAAAGCAAAAAGGACCAGGAAAAGGGCAAGGAGCAGGAGACTCTGCAGGAGAAGATTATTACGAGGCGGAAGTATCGATTTTAGAGCTTGAGCAAGCATTTTTTAAAGAATTAGAGCTTCCTAATTTACAGCGTAAAGAACTGGATGAAAATCGTATTGAACACATTGAATTTAACGACATTCGTAAAACAGGACTTTGGGGAAACATCGATAAAAAACGGACAATGATATCTGCTTATAAACGAAATGCAATGAATGGCAATCCAGCTTTTCATCCAATTAAGCGGGAAGATTTAAAATTCCGTACGTGGAACGAAGTCTTGAAGCCAGAATCAAAAGCTGTTGTGTTAGCAATGATGGATACGAGCGGTTCGATGGGGCTTTGGGAAAAATATATGGCTCGTAGCTTTTTCTTCTGGATGGCCCGTTTTTTACGTACGAAATATGAAACAGTAGATATTGAATTTATCGCACACCATACAGAAGCAAAAGTTGTTACAGAAGAAGAATTTTTCTCAAAAGGTGAAAGCGGTGGAACAATTTGTTCATCGGCATACAGAAAAGCATTAGAACTGATTGAAACAAAATATTCTCCGGAACGCTATAACATATACCCGTTCCACTTCTCGGATGGAGATAATTTAACATCTGATAATGCCCGCTGTGTAAAACTTGTGCAAGAATTGATGAAAGTATCTAATATGTTTGGGTATGGAGAAGTGAATCAGTATAATCGTCATAGTACACTCATGTCAGCATATAAAAATGTGAAAGATGAGAAGTTTCGCTATTATATTTTAAAACAAAAAGCTGACGTGTTTCATGCGATGAGGAGCTTTTTCCGAGAAGAATCGAAGGAAAAGATGGCTTGAACCCCTAAGTGAAGGGGTTTTTGTTTTCTAGTGAAACCAAAAAGATTGAGTAGGAAAAACTACTCAATCTTTTTTATGCGATCAAATAATAAACCATCTGTCGTACCATTTTCTCCTATTACAAAATCTTTCATATAATATGAAAGATAATCACCATACTTCGAATTTGTATTTAAAAGAAGTTCATCTACAAAATAACAACCAAGCGGTAAATTGTCGAGTAAGAGGCTAGCAAGTGCCCCGTAAACGCCGCAAGCCACTTGAAAATAAGTTGCATTTGTTCCGTATTGTGTGTACACATGCTGGGTAGCAGTAGTGTTGTACATATATACCTCTTTGTCTTTATACACAAGTAAGACACCGATTAAATCTTCACCGATGAGTTGTCCGTTTTCTGGATTTAATACGTGATGATCCCAGCTCCATAGTTCATCAATATTATGTTGATTGTCATGAATTAATTGTGTCATATAATCATTGATACGATATAAAAAACCTACCTCCATGTCATATAATTTTCCGAGATTAATTACTTCTTCATGTCCCATTAAACAACCGAAAAACTGTTTATCTCCTAACGTTACTTTAAATTCTTGTTCATAAGCGGTGTTACATAAGAGAATGGGAGTTTGATGTTTCATAAAAAGAGGATAGTTTAAAATGCCTTCTTCTAAAAAACCTGCTGGAGACCATGTCGAGTATACTGTTTTTTCTTTAATAAGAGTTGGATCATGATAGAAAGTTGTATCGTGTTCGACGATGAAACAAGCGAGGGGGATTTCCGTAGGATTTTGCTTCATTAATTTAATTGCCATCCATTGGACGACACCGGGATTCATACCGGAACAAATAATGCCTGTCATTTTTGTGAAGGTAGGTTTATGTTCTTCAAAGAAATTTTGTCTTTCTAGTAAACTGAATCGCTTTATATGTTCATTCGCATCAATTGCTGGTGATTGCAATGCTGTATTAATATAATGTACTCCAAATTCATTACAGCATGTCAACATTTCTACTGCATCTGCTAAGGAAGCATCAACAACCAGGGTTGTCCCAGTTTTTTGTAGATGGTTTCGAAATAATGCGTTATCGCTTAGATCGAACATATGAAATGTAAAACTCTCGTATAATGCAGGATACATTTCTTTAAAATAGGATTGCGGTTTTTGCTTTATGTCAATTAAATGAATCGAACAGTTTTGCAATTGAGAGTATAAAGGATTATGACTATCTTTCACGGCATGATTTAATAAAGATAAAAATGCACGAGCAGCGCCGCCGCTGCTTCCAAGTATAGTAAGAATGAGTTGTTCTTTTTTCATGTTTTCCCTCCTATGTGATTAAGATATGCTCTTCATATGAGAAAGGATTATTTGTTTGTCCATACATGCATAAAAATTCATTGTTTATCCCGTATGGCAGTAAGCCCACCATTTCAAGATTGAGAGAGAAGCGAAGAAGATAGGTCCACTGATAGAAGTTTCACCTAATCTATGAATATGGAAAAAACCGCAGTCTATTTGGAAGACTGCGGATGGAATAGTGAAAAGTATGATTATCCAGTTTTTTGCACACTTTGCGATTTTGGTGTTCGTTGTATTGTAAAAGCTTCTTTTCGTAATTCTTTAAATAGCGATGTCACCATTAATATAATAACAATTGAAAATGGAAATGCTGCGAGGATTGCCGCAATTTGCAGAGCATCTAAACCACCTGCTTGTAATAAGATTGCTGCAATTGCTGAAATGGTAAGTCCCCAAATGAATTTTAAGCGATTGCTAGGAGATAAATTTCCATTACTTGTTTGCATGGCTACAACAAACGTTGCGGAGTCTGCAGATGTAACAAAGAATGTAGCGATTAAAATTAACGCAACAATTGTTAGAAATGATGAAAACGGTAAATGAGAAATGACAGCAAAAAGACCGGTTTCTATACCGTTTTTTGTAATTTCGTCCGCGATTCCCAATGATTGGAACATATCCATGTGAATGGCTGTTCCACCGAATACTGTAAACCAAAATGTGCAGATTAATGTTGGGACTAATACAACGCCGAAAATAAATTCACGAATTGTGCGTCCACGTGAAATTCGTGCAATAAATGTACCGACGAATGGCGACCAAGAAATCCACCATCCCCAATAGAAGAGTGTCCATTTTTCAATCCATGCAGAATCGTGATCGCTAAAAGCACCTAAGTTCAAGCTCATACTTGGCAATGACCCTATATAAGATCCTAATGTTGATATGAAATATTTTATAATAAAAACAGTTGGCCCGAAAATTAAAAAGGAAACGAGTAAAATTCCTGCAAGGGAAATGTTCAAGTTACTCAAATATTTAATCCCACGATCTAATCCTGTTTGTGCACTCGTTAAATAGAGGACTGTAAAGATTAAAATTAGTACGAGCTGTGTGCCAACTGTATTGCTAATAGAAGGGAATAAGTAATGTAATCCACTAGCAATTTGCTGTGCACCAATTCCTACGGATGGAACGATTCCGAATACTGTGGCTAAAACAGCTAAAATATCAACCGTTTTTCCGATAGGTGATGTTTTCGATCGATTAAATAAAGGAGTAACTGCAGCGCTAATTGTACTACCTTTTTGTTTGCGAAAGGTAAAGTATGCAAGAACTAAAGCGACGATTGCATATAATGACCAAGGGAATAATCCCCAATGGAAGAATGAATATTGCATTGCGAGTTCAGCACTTTGTTGGCTGCCAGGTTCACTTGTAAGAGGAGCATTTAAATGTGATATTGGTTCGGAAATGCCATAAAAGACGAGGCCGATTCCCATACCAGCTCCAAATAACATTGCGATCCATGAAAGGTAACTATATTTTGGTTTTTCATCATCTTTACCAAGACGAATGGAACCGTATTTCGAAAATGCTAAGTAAGCGGCTAAAAGAACCATTGCGGTCATTAATAGAGAATAAAACCATCCAAAATTACTGAGGATAAAAGAGTTTAACGACGAGGTAACACTTTGTAAATCATAGCCTTGTATCCATTTTGCTGGAAGTACACCCCATATAATAAACAAGGTTGTCAGCAAAATAGAGATATAAAATACACTGTTTTCTTTTTTGAGCATCCAATCCCACCTTTATTTAATAAAGTTAATAATTATATTAAACATAACAATTTTTAAGAGACGTGTCAAAACACGACCTTAGAAGTCGATGATAGATAGTAGAAAATGTAATATAAACTGAAACGTTTACAAATAGAGTTTTATATATTGTTTGTTCATCATTTTTTGCCACTTAAGTGTGTTATATTTCCAACAAGTATTATCAATCATTTTATGTAAATAAAGCATTCTACGATTAATATCAATAAACCATAATTTATGTGATTTTACATCATTTACCTTTTATCATACCATAATTTTTAGATGAATAAAAATGGATCAAAAGCTACTATCTTTGATTTTGTAGGAATCATAAGTTTTTATATTACAACAGCAATTATTAACATTATTTGGTTTTTTATAGTTTTTCGTTCATCGTCAGTATCAAGTAAAGTTAATTTCAAAAAAATTCTAACGCATGTACATCTTTACTTTTTATGTAAAATAATATATTATATGGATATACAACATACCGGTTATTTTTGAGGAGGAGCCTGTCACTACAGGCTCCTCTTGTGTCTTTTTAAGGGGTCTGTGATGCAGACCCCTTTTGCTACGGAATAAATAACTGAAAATTTCAAAAAGATAAAATTTGAAAGGGGAGATGCATACATATAAGAAGATGGACGCATTGATGAAAGGAGGGGGAAGCGCTGTTGTTTAGCCATGAACTTGAAATAATTTACTTATACGGGTTTATTATAACGACATTCATTACTGTTATATATTTATTTTTTAGTGATGTGTTTGAATCATTATTTCACATAGTAGGCGGACCGACTTCACCTGTAACAATATTATTTAGCTTTCTTGCTATGTTTTGTGGTTTTGGATATATCTTTGAATATATGCTTTCTTGGGGAAGTATTTCTATTTTTGTTATTTCTTTTTTTCTTGCACTTGTTGGTGTTATTACAATGAAAATGCTTATTTTAGCACCAATTTCTAAGGCAGAGCAAAATACAATGCACCGTATGGAAGAGTTTATTGGGTGTAAGGGAGAAGTGATTATAACAATTCCGAAAGAAGGACTAGGTGAAGTTTTGCTAGTTTCTCAATTTGGCAGTAATGCAATGCCAGCTAAAACGATAGGGAAGAAAGATATTTTACAAGGATCTTATGTCATTGTTGAAGCAGTGCAAGACGGTATTCTACTTGTACAAAATTTAGCGGTTTCTTTAAAAAAACCAAAATGATAAGGAGGATTTATTATGGTTCCATTAATTATTGGCGGTGTTTTATTAGCAATATTAGCTATCCTTATTTTAGTCTTTATTACAAAATATCGTACTGTCGGTCCAGATGAAGCATTGATTGTAACGGGAAGCGGACTAGGCAGTGGGAAAAATGTTGTTACAACAGATGATGGTAAGAAAATCAAGATTATTCGCGGTGGTGGTACATTTGTTGTACCAATTATGCAGCAAGCAGAACCTCTCAGTTTATTAAACTATAAGTTAGAAGTGGGAACACGCGATACATATACGAAGCAAGGCGTCCCTGTAACAGTAAATGGTGTTTCTATTATTAAGGTGGGTTCTACAATTGAGGAGGTATCAACAGCAGCAGAGCAATATTTAGGAAAAGAAACAGAAGAATTAAAAATAGAAGCAAAGGAAGTGTTAGAAGGGCATTTACGCGCCATTTTATCTTCTATGACAGTTGAAGATGCTTATAGTAATAGAGAACAATTTGCACAAAAAGTACATGAAGTGGCTTCCACTGATTTGAAGAAGATGGGACTTCGCATTGTATCATTTACTATTAAGGAAATTAGTGATAAAAATGGATATTTAGATGCACTTGGACAGCCGCAAATTGCGACAGTAAAACGTGATGCAACAATTGCAAACGCAGAACGAGAAAAAGAGGCACGGATTGAAAAAGCGCGTGCTGAAAAAGAAGCAAAAGAAGCAGAGTATCAACGAGATGCACAAATTGCTGAAGCAGAGAAACATAAAGAATTAAAGGTGCAAGCATATAAAAGAGAGCAAGAACAAGCACGTGCCGATGCAGACCTTTCATATGAATTACAGCAGGCGAAAGCACAACAAGGTGTAACAGAAGAGCAAATGCGTGTAAAAATTATTGAGCGTGAAAAACAAATCGAATTAGAAGAAAAAGAAATTGCTCGTCGTGAAAAGCAATACGACGCAGAAGTGAAGAAAAAAGCAGACGCTGATCGTTATGCAGTTGAGCAGGCAGCTGAAGCAGAAAAAGTGAAACAAATAAAAAGAGCAGATGCTGAGCAGTATAAGATTGAGGCTGAAGCAAGAGCACGCGCAGAAGAAGTGCGTGTTGAAGGTTTAGCAAAAGCAGAAGTACAAAAAGCACAAGGTACAGCGGAAGCAGATGTCATTAAACTGAAAGGTCTTGCTGAAGCAGAAGCAAAACAAAAAATTGCTGAAGCATTTGAACTATACGGTCAAGCAGCGATTATGGATATGGTACTGAAAATGTTACCAAGTTATGCGAAAGAAATTGCAAGCCCGCTTAGTAATATCGACAAAATTACAGTTGTGGATACAGGCGGCGGTGGAAAAAACAGTGGTGCTGGTAAAGTGGCAGGCTATGCAACAGATTTAATGGCAACGATGCAAGAAACATTAAAAGCTTCTTCAGGGATTGATTTGAAAGAATTGCTGGAAAGTTTTGCTGGGAAAGGTGCAGTGCAGCAGACAACGAAGGAAAAAATGGTTGTGCAAGTAGTTGAAGAAAACAAAGATAATAATTAGTTAAAAATAAGAAAACTCTAGAAAAAATTCTAGAGTTTTCTTATTTTCAGTATATCTATAAAAAAGACTAGATATGATTGAATCAAGTGACATAGGGATTACTTTGCCATAAGGTTGGTTATAGATTCATAGCTTGTATAGGAAATAGATCTCCTAGTACAATATATAAGAGGAATGTGTTTCATATAATGTGAAATTAAATTTCTGTATATTCTTAAAACTCAAGTGTGATATCAGTTAGGGGATCTTGCTTTGAAACTGAAAAAACTAAAATTGCAGCCAAGAGTTGCATTATTTATAGGTATTCTTGTTTTGTTCGTTATCGTTCAAATGAGTATTTTATTTTATTACATATTATCTGATAGCATGGAAGATCAAATTGGGAAGAAAGCTTTACAGGTAGCTAAGACAGTGGCTTCTATACCAGAAATTCATAAGGCATTTCACACAAATCATCCATCTGAAGTGATTCAGCCGATTGCAGAACAAATTCGAGCTGAAACGGGTGCAGAATTTATTGTAGTCGGTAATAAGGAAGGGATTCGGTACGCGCATCCTGTGCCGGATAGAATTGGTGAAAAAATGGTTGGTGGAGATAACGAAGGTGTGCTAAAAGAGGGAAGGTCTTACGTATCAAAGGCGACTGGAACTTTAGGGCTTTCTGTACGTGGAAAAGTTCCAATTCGTGATGAAACGAATAAGGTTATAGGAGTTGTGTCCGTGGGATTTCTTGCGGAGGATATACATGAAGTAATAGAAAAACATAGTGTTCCAATCTTGTGGGTAGCTGTATGTGGACTTGTAGTAGGTATTGTTGGTTCTGTCTATTTGGCACGGGGTATTAAAAAATTAATGTTTGGATTAGAGCCGGAAGAGATTTCTTCTTTGTATGAGGAGCATAGCGCTGTAATTCAATCTGTACGTGAAGGGATTATAGTTATTGATAAACGAGGGTGTATTAGTTTAGTAAATCAGGCAGCCTGCGATATCCTTTCTCTAAGGAAAGAGGAGTCTGTTATTGGGAAGCCTATTTTGCAGATTGTGCCCAATTCTTCCATATTAGAAGTACTTCGGACTGGAGAGGAACAATTGGATCGACAAATGGATTTAAACGGGAAAGTAGTGATTGTAAATCGATTGCCTGTCAAAGTAGAAAATGAAGTAATCGGAGTCGTTTCTAGTTTCCGGCTAAAATCAGAGATTGATCAGTTAACCGAAGAACTCTCACAAGTAAAAACATATACAGAAGCACTTCGTGCTCAGACACATGAATATAAGAATTTTTTATATACATTATCAGGATTAATTCAACTAGAATCTTATGAGGAAGCGATAGAGCTTATTCATAAAGAAACAGCTCTTCAGCAGGATTTTGTGCAATTTATTATGACAAAATTACAAAATCCGTGGTTAGGAGGAATTGTAGTTGGTTTTTATAATCGTGCTAGAGAATTAAAAATTGATTTAATAATAGATCGAGAGAGTTGTTTGAAACAATTGCCAGCTCATATAGATAGTAACCATGTTGTATCAATTCTCGGCAATTTAATTACGAATGCTTTCGAATCAGTAGAGAGAAAAGAAGAGAATAAGAAAATAGTAAACTTATTTGTAACAGATATTGGAGATGAAATTATTATTGAAGTAGAAGATTCTGGACCTGGAATTGATGATAAGATTGTTGCACATATCTTTCATAAAGGTTTTTCTACGAAAGAAGGAGAAAAGCGTGGGTATGGATTGGCTAAAGTGAAAGAATTAGTAGATGAATTGCATGGTAACATTACGATTGAAAAAGGGGACTTAGGGGGAGCTTTATTTATTGTGGCGTTACCAAAGGAAAGAGGGGAATAGCATGTCTCAAACTATTGAGGTGTTAATTGTGGAGGACGATGTTCGCATTGCTGAAATTCACCGCCGTTTTACTGATAAAGTAGAAGGGTTTACTGTAGTGGGTACAGCAATAACAGGAGAGCAAGCAAAGGAATGGATCGAACTTGTAAAGCCGCAGCTTGTATTACTTGATGTTTATTTACCTGATATGAAGGGAACAGATTTAGTAACGTTCATTCGTCATAATGTGCCAGATACAGATGTTATTATGATTACTGCAGCATCTGAAGTTGAGGTTGTTCAGCGTGCACTCCGTGGTGGTGTATTTGATTATATTGTAAAACCGCTTATGTTTGAAAGGTTCAAGGAAAGTCTAGAAAACTATCGAAATAAAGTGGAGAAATTAAAGCAATCTCAAAAATTATCACCAGAACAGATTGAAAGTTTATGGAACAGGAGAATTCAGGGGGAGAGTACTCATATAGAACATTCGCCTAAGGGGATTGATCCTCTGACTCTAAAAAAAATTTTACAGTGTGTACTAACAATGGAGTATAACGGAATAACTGCGGAAATGCTTAGTAAAGAATCAGGAGTCAGCCGTTCGACAGCAAGGCGATATTTAGAGTATTTAATTTCGCAGAAGAAAATTTATGCTGAACTGATTTATGGAAATGTGGGACGACCAGAAAGAAGATATTTTCCTATTTCTTTATAATTTAGAATAAAGGAGAAGAGCAGTTCGTATACAAAGGAGCTGCTCTTTTTTTGTGTGAGGAGTAACCCAGAGTAGGTGGAAAAAAACTCCTTATGGGAAAGGAGTTTCTTGTATAGAATAAGCGAATCTTATTTCTATCTTATTAGCCTAAAATGTGATTACACATGTTACAAATTATTGTGATGTAGGCCTTTTTATAAAGAAATTACCCCTGTAAGAATAGCAATGAACAACATAAAGAGTGTCGTTCCAACGGCCCATTTTAATGTGAATCGTTGATGATCTCCAAAATCAACTTTCGCCATTCCTACTAATAAATATGTAGATGCAACGAGTGGACTAAGCATATGAACAGGTTGTCCTAATAAGGAAGCTCTTCCCATTTCAGCAGCACTAACTCCGTAGCTTGCTGCAGCTTTCGTAAGAATAGGTAGCACACCGAAATAGTAAGCATCATTAGACATAAAAAACGTGAATGGCATACTTGTAATTGCTGTAATGATTGGCAGATGCGGGCCAAGGGAATCTGGAATAAGAGCAACTAAACTATGTGCCATCGCATCGACCATTTTTGTTCCTGATAAAATACCCGTGAAAATACCAGCTGCGAATACTAAGGAAACAACTGCTAATACATTTCCAGCATGAGAAGCAATCCGTTCTTTTTGTTGTTCAAGGTTCGGATAGTTAATCATGACAGCAATTGCAAAGGCAAGCATGAATAAAACAGGAAGAGGTAAAATTTCCATAATTAAACATGTCATAAGAACCACAGTTAATAAGAAATTAATCCATAATAATTTTGGACGTTTATAATCATATACTTCTACAGTTGCTGCTTGCTCTGTAAAAGCTGATTTCTCTGCTTTGGAAAATTGAATATCGACGATTCCTAATCGTTTCTGTTCCTTTTTTCCAAGCATGTAAGCGACAAAAATCACCCATAGTGCCCCGCCGATTAACGCTGGAATAAGCGGTGTAAATAATTGAGAAGCGTCAAGGCCAAGTGCGCTCATTGCTCTAGCAGTAGGACCACCCCATGGAATAATATTTGTTACACCAGCGCCTAGCATGACAATTCCGGCCAAAATGAGCGGATTCATATTAAGGCGTTTATATAGCGGATACATAGCAGATACAGTAATCATATATGTTGTTGTACCATCACCATCTAAAGAAACAAGTAGTGTCAAAATGGCTGTTCCAACAACAATTTTTAATGGATCTCCTTTTACAATTTTTAATATTCTCGAAATAGCGGGATCGAATAAACCGCTATCAATCATAATACCAAAGTATAAAATAGCAAACATTAACATAATACCAGTGGGTGCTAAATTTTTAATCCCCGCTAACATCATCGGCCCTACATTAGCATAAAAACCGCTTATTATAGCAAATAGAGTAGGAATAAGCATTAAGGCCACTAGTGCGGACATTCGCCTTGTCATAATTAAAAACATGAACACAAATACCATTGCAAATCCTAATATCGCTAACATGAAAAACCCCTCCTTAATAAATTGATTACGCTTTCAATAAATGATTTAATTTTCAGATAATGGCGTTATTACGGTCATGATACGTGATAAAGGATACCTGGTAAATAATTAGAGAAATAAATCTATTAAAAGCATAATTTTTATATAGTTCATTTTGTTCACAGGTTTATCAGAAAATGGGCAAGAAACTCCCATCTTCAAAACGCGCAGGACATAGCCCAGTTTAAGATGGGGATGAAGCAACCCCGCTGATGGAAGTTTTACTTTACTATATTGGTATAGCTAACTAAAAAATGTAATACAATTCAAATCTTTTAAAATATAAAAGATCTAGAATAACAGTGATAGAATGGGTGAGGAAAATGAGATTTTGAATAGGAAAGTAAGGAGTAGAGCTTGTATGAAAGCAGTTATTGAAAGTGTCTATAGTCCATGTAATGGAGTAGTAGAAGAAGTGTTAATCAATGAAACGTCTCATATATATGAATGGGAAAAGTTACTTATTATTAGAAATAATAAAGGTGTATTAGAAGAAGCAGCGGTTGGGATTAGTGGAAATATAGTATCTGTAGATGTAGTAGTTGGACAGGAAGTAGATACGAATACGGTATTGTGTAAAGTAGAAGATGATTTTTTAATAACGGGATGCGAATAAATTTCATTTTATTAAAATATAAAAAAACAAAAACGAGTATGTGTGTAAGTAATACATGTACTCGTTTTTTGTAATGAAAAATGATATACCGAAGGGTTCTATTCATTGCTATCTATTAATATTTTTAATATGAATGAAAGATTATCCTGCTATTCCCACCTGAAGATTGAGAAACGAAGAAGATAGGTGGGGAATAACTGTTGGCATGCTCCCGATTGGTGAGAGCTTTCCATCAGTGGGGATGAAGAAGACCCCCACTGATGGAAGCTTCACTTTATTTTTTATTTATTTTTGTTATCATAATTGATAATATAATCATAAGATATAGAAAAGGAAGTAGGTTTTTATATATGGAAGAAAAAAAGATGGATATATTATTTCATCCAATTCGCTTTCAACTTATTCAAGAGTTTATTGGAGGAGAACGGTTAACAGCAAAGCAGCTTGCTAAAAAATTACCTCATATTCCACAAGCGACGTTATATCGCCATTTAGAAAAATTAACAACAGCACATATTTTACAAGTTGCTCAGGAAACACAAATACGAGGAACGGTTGAAAAATTATATGTGTTAAATATCAGTATGGCCAGCATTTCACAAAAGGATTTGCAAGATGTAACGAAAGAAGAACATATGCAATATTTCATGATGTTTGTTACACAGCTTACAGCAAATTTTAAGGATTACTTGCAGCAAGATCAGATTGATTTTGAGAAAGATGGAGTGGGGTATCGTCAAGCAAGTTTTTATATGAGTGATGAGGAGTTTCAAGAATTTGCACAGGAAATGAGTGGATTGTTTTTAAAAGCAATGGAGCGCAAGCCATCTCCAGAGCGAAAGCGAAGAACAATTTCAACAATTGTAATTCCTGAAAAAAATGGGAAGGGAGAATAAAAAAGATGGGAAAAGAATTGTTCGTTACAATTGAAAGTGCAGTTTCACTTCAAGGGACGTTAACAATTCCAGTATACGAAGCACAAACATACCCAGCTATTTTACTTATTGGCGGAACTGGAAAAGGAGATCGGGATGGAAATGTTCGCGGTTTAAAACTACATTTATATAAAGGTTTAGCAGATTATTTCACTTCATTAGGATTTGCAACGCTACGTTACGATAAGCGCGGTACGCACAAAAGTGAAGGCGATTATTACAAAACAGGTGTTGCAGACTTAATTGATGATGGGGTTGCTTGCGTACGTTTTTTAAAGGAGCATCCGCAAATTGATCCAAAGCGAATCGTAATTGTAGGTCATAGTGAAGGAGCTTTACTCGCGCCAGCTATTTATGTAAGAGAATCAGTTGCTAACTTAATTTTACTTAGCGGCGGAGCTGAGCCTTCGAAAACATTACTTCCAAGACAAGTGGAAACGGTAGTGAAAGAATTGGAAGTAACACCTGGATTTCGAGGATGGTTATATCGCTTTTTAAAACTTCCACAACGTATTAAGAAACAGAATGAAGCGGTGATGGGAAAAATACAACAATCATCAAAGCCTGTTATGCGAATAAAAGGGGCAAAGGTAAATGCAAAGTGGATACGTGAACAATTTCAATATAATGTCGTAGAGTATTTAGAGAAAGTAACATGTCCCGTTTTGGCGATTACTGGAGATCGAGATATACAAGTGCCGCCAGAACAGGCAAAGGATATTGCTGAATATGTAGCTGGTGAGGCAGAGTGGCATGTCATCCCGAACATGAATCATATTTTACGAGAAGTCGAGAAAAATCATACAATGCTAGGCCTAATGAAGGAATATAAGGGGCTTGTGGATAAGAATATTCAAGAAGAGTTATTGTATGTTATGAAGGATTGGTTAGCAAAATACAATCTTCCATAGGAGATGGGACTGTGCGAAGAAAAAACGTTTCATTTCTCGTGTTACTTGGACTATTGGTGGTAATGACAGCTTGTGGAAAACAGAATCAAACAGAGTTTATGATAGTGAAAAAGGAAGATGTAGATACAAAGAAAGAGAACTGGATGGATAAGCAGTTATTACTTTCAGCACAGCTCGGAGATACAGAAACAGTTGTAAAATTGATAAAAAGCGGAGCAAATTTGAATGTAAGAGGTACACAAGGGGAAACACCGGTTATGGCAGCAACGTATTATAACCATATTGATACTGTGAAAACATTATTAGCAGCCGGAGCAGATGTAAATATTCAAGATAATCACAAAGATAATCCGTTTTTATATGCTGCGGCAGAGGGGACTTTAGAAATTTTAAAGTTAACAATTGAAGCAGGTGCGGATCCAAAGATAATGAATCAATTTGGCGATACAGCATTAATTCCAGCAGCAGAGCGCGGCCATGTTGAAGTTGTAAAGGAACTTCTCGCTTATACAGATATCGATGTCAATCATATTAACAATCTTGGCTGGACTGCATTAATGGAAGCCGTTCTTTTAGGAAGTGGAGGTAAAGAATATCAGCAAATTGTACAGATGTTAATAGAACACAATGCTGATGTAAACATTCCCGATAAAGAAGGGGTTACTCCGCTTCAGCATGCTAAAGAAAGAGGATTTACAAAAATCCAGTCTATACTAGAAAAAGCGGGGGCTTATTGATGGAAACACCTTACACGTTTCATTGTGTGAGGTGTTTTTTCATTATTAAAAGCATTATTTTTTGGTTTGTATCCAAATACCACTTACCATTCTTTTGTATCCATTCTTTTTGTGTGTAGTTATTTTGGTTTTATGATTTATAAGATAGTTGTGCAGCTTGTAAGATTTTTTTATCCCACATTAATGGGCAGTAAGACCCATTACCTCAAGGTTTAGAGTGAATCGAGGAAGATATAGGTGGGGGATGAAAAAACCCCCACTAATGGAAGTTTCACTTTATTACAATCATAGCAAAAAATGCAGAAGAACTGTTCTGATTTTGGTTGTTTTATCTTAAAAAACATAGTGTTAGCAAGGACTTTTAACTGTAGCTATCTCTTGTACAAAATACGTGCAAGAAATAGAAAAGTTAATTATACTAGTGCTACATTTCATTTTTTATTAAAAGAGGGATTCAGATGAATATGAGTAAGAAAATTTTCACACTAATGTTAGCTTTCACTTTGTTTGCCGTACCAACATTTGCACAAGCAAAAACCTATAGTGGTAGTAAATCGTCAGTTTCATCTCATTCTAGTAGCGGAGGATTCAGCACGAAAGGATCGACTTCTGACAGCTCTCGTTCTTCAGATGGGACATATCATTCTGGCTATAAATCTTCGTCATCAAATGTGCAATCGAAGAAACCAGCTTCTGTAGATCGTACACCACAGTCACAGCCAGCTCCTAAGAAATCTAGCTTTTGGGGTCATGCAGCATCATTTGGGGCAGGAGCTTTACTAGGTAGTATGCTACATCCATTTGGAAATCATGGAGTTGGTGGAGTAGGCGGAAGCTTCTTTTCTAGTGGTTTATTAATAGATATCCTCATTATTTTAGGAATTATTTGGATTATACGTCGTATTTTCACAAGACGTTAAGAAGGAGGGACGACGATGAAGATTTACTTTATTGAACAAGATATAGTTGATGCGGTTTGTGTACACTCGGCCGCTATACATGCGTATCGTCCGGAGCAAATTGATGTTGATTTGCAGTTTCATCCGAATAGAGGGTTTGGCGCCAGTGCTCGTTTACCGTATCGAACTGTAGAGCTTGGTGAGCAGGAGTTAATTGATGCAATTGCATTTTATCTAAGGGAATATCACAACTTTATTCCAGAAAGTTTACGTATTGACTTACAATTTCATGAGCAAACAGGGTTTGCAGCGGATGTCGAAGTAGCGTAGATAAGAAACCCTTCCTAAAGTTAAGTTACTTTAGGAAGGGGGATGAAAAATGCTTTTTTACGGAATAAAATAATATAAATGTGAAATCAACCTGATTATAGTATATGAAGTATGTTTTAAAGACTAGTGTCTAAATAGACGCTAGTCTTTTGTTTTAATAATATTTTTAGTTTGAAAATTGAGATATTAACAGAGCCTCTCTATAATATGAATTAACTTTTACAACTAGAAGGAAGGGAATAGATATGAGAAGGATGCTTGTGATAAGTGATATTCATGGTGAATTAGGGAAGTTTGAAAAGTTATTAGAAAAAGTAGAGTACAATCCAAAAAATGATCAATTAATTTTGTTAGGAGATTATGTAGACCGTGGTCCTAATGCTAAAGAGGTAATTGAAAAAGTAATGCAATTAAAAGAAGTTGGCGCGTTCGTCTTAAAAGGTAATCATGAAGATATGATGATAAAAGCCTTAACGACAGAGGAAGAAAAATTCTGGAATCATTGGGTAAAGAGAAACGGAGGAGATCAAACGTTACATAGCTATGGCTTTTCTGAAAGTGATATTGCTGTAAGTGAAGAGGAATTCATAAGACCGCAGTTACAGTCTGAGGTGCTAGAACAACATATAGAGTTTATAAAAGAGCTAGACCACTATATTGAAACAGATGATTATATTTTTGCTCACGCGGGTGTACAACCAATGACACCTGTTTCTGAAACGGATGCGTATACATTAATGTGGATTAGAGATGAGTTTCATAATGGATATACTGGCGAGAAAGTGGTTGTATTTGGGCATACAGAAACAAAAGTCCTTCACGGGGATAACGAGAATTTTGGCGTGTATTTTGGTGAAAATCGTATCATTGGTATTGATGGAGGGGCTGTATACGGCGGCCAGCTGAACTGTTTAGAATTGCCAAGTCAAAAAGTATATTCTATAAAATAAGAAAGATTCCCTATACAAACGAGTTAATGTAGGGGAAAAGAGGAGATAAGGGATCAAAACAATGATGAACCCTTATCTCTTTTTATTTTTGTTAAGGGAATTTTAAGGAATAGATTCGATAATAAGTCTTACTTAATGAATAATGAAGCATAGGAAAGGAGAAAGGACTTTGAAAAAGTGGATTAGTATTTTAGGAGTTCTTATCATTGTACTCGGTGCAGGGGCTTGGTATGTATTTAGGGATAAATCGCAACCAGTGACGAATCAAGCAGTAAGTGTGGCAGTTCAAAAAGGGAAACTAGATGTGAAAGTAACAGGTTCTGGTTCTACCCAATCTATGACAAATGAAGATATTACAGCAGGCTCAAATAAAGTAGTTGAGTCAGTATTAGTTTCAGCAAACGATGTAGTGAAACAAGGTCAGGAGTTAATTACATTTACAGATGGAAGTGATTCAATTGTAGCACCAGCTGATGGAACGATTACATCTATATCAGTGCAAGCTGGAGATCGTGTAACGAGTGGGAAGGCTGTTGCTCATATTACAAACTACAGTGATTTAGAAACAGTTATTCAAGTTGATGAATTAGACATTCCAAAAGTGCAGGTTGGACAAAGTGTAACATTAAAAGTGAATTCATTCCCAGATACAACCTATACAGGAAAGGTAACAGATGTAGCGAAGGAAGGAACAGTTTCTAATGGTGTATCTTCCTTTAATGTAACGATTCATATTGATGATCCAAAAGATGTGAAAATTGGAATGACAACAGAAGCTAGTATTTTGACTGATAGTAAAGACAATGTTCTATATGTTCCGGTAGAAGCAGTTCATACAAAAGGAGATCAAAAATTTGTTTTTGTTCAATCTTCAGCATCTTCTTCTAATGGAAAGGCAAATATGCAGCGAAAAGTTGTTAAAACGGGTATTCATAATGAAGATTCCGTAGAAATTACGGAAGGATTGCAAGAAGGAGAAAATATTCAATTGCCTATGGCTGCACAAGGAAATGGAACAAATAATTACAATAATAAACAAAGAGGCTTTATGATGACACCAGGCGGAGGCATGGGAGGAGGCTTTGGTGGCAGAGGGATGAATAGAAATAAAGCTGAAGGGAGAGGGTGAGAATGAAACCGATTATTGAGATTCAGAATATGACCAAATCATATGAGATGGGCGGAGAGATTGTACGTGCACTCGATGGTGTTTCTCTTACAATCTATGAAGGTGATTTTCTCTCTATTATTGGTCCTTCTGGATCAGGAAAATCTACGTTTATGAATATGGTTGGTTGTTTAGATCGTCCAGATAATGGACAGTATCTATTGGATGGAGAAGTAGTAGATAAACTGAATGATAATCAACTAGCCACGATTCGAAACGAAAAAATTGGTTTTATCTTTCAAAACTTTAATTTGCTAACGAAATTAACAGCAATTGAGAACGTTGAACTTCCGCTTTTATATCGGGGAATAAGTACAAAAGAAAGAACGAATACCGCGTATAGTTGTTTAGAAAAAGTTGGTTTGCAACAGAGAGCTCATCATTTACCTAGCCAATTGTCAGGTGGACAGCAGCAGCGCGTTGCAATTGCACGCGCTTTAGTTGGAAGCCCACCAATCTTATTAGCCGATGAGCCGACAGGAGCATTAGATAGCAAAACAAGTGAAGAAATTATTGGGGTAATGAAAGAGCTGCATGTGCAGGGACATACAATTATTTTAATTACGCACGACTTAGAAGTAGCAAAACAAGCAAACCGAATTGTTCGTATACAAGATGGACAATTGTTTGAAAGTAGAGGTGAGTACATTGGGGCTAATACAATCCATCAAAATGGCAATGCGCAGTATCAAAGGTAATAAACTACGAGCATTTTTAACGATGCTAGGCATTATTATTGGTGTTTCGTCTGTTATTGTACTCGTCTCAATTGGTCAAGGCTCAAGTCAAGCTGTAACAAATCAAATTAATAGTTTAGGTACGAATTTGTTAACGATAAATATGATGGGATCTGACGCGATAAAATTTACTGAACAAGATATTGCAAAGTTTCAAAAGATTGATGGGATAAAGGAAATGTCTCCCGTTGTTTCGGGACGAGTTACTGTAAAGAATGGGACGGTTTCAACACAAGTATCACTTACTGGCACAAATAGTTCTTATCAGCAAGTTCGCGATATGAAAATAAACGAAGGTCGTTTCTTATCAGATATGGATGTAGAATATAGACAAAAAGTCATTGTACTTGGTGCGAATACAGCACAAAATTTATTTGGATTTGAAAATCCAGTTGGAAAAGATGTACAAGTAAATGGTAGCTCTTTTAAAATAGTAGGTGTACTTGCCTCAAAAGGTGGTTCTATGGGGCAAAGCGGTGATGATGTTATTATTATGCCGTTGAGTACAGCACAGCGAATTGTAAAGAACACAAGTATACAGACAGTGTATGTACAAGTGAGCAGTGAGGAAAAACTAAATACTGTCATGGCACAAATTCAAAATAAATTAGCTGTAATGTTCCCGAATAAGCAAGATAACTACAGCGTATTTAATCAAAAAGATTTAGTAGATACGATGAGTTCAGTAACAGGTACAATGACGATGATGCTTGGAGGAATTGCTTGTATTTCCTTATTAGTCGGCGGAATCGGAATTATGAATATTATGCTTGTATCTGTTTCAGAACGAACGAAAGAAATTGGCATTCGTAAAGCAATTGGGGCGAAAAGAAGAGATATTTTACTACAATTTCTGATTGAAGCAGTAGTACTAAGTTCACTTGGAGGATTAATCGGAATGGGAATAGGGCTATTGGTTGCAAAGGTTATTTCCATGGCAGCAGGCATGACAATTGCTTATTCTCTCCCTGTTACATTGCTTGCATTTTTGTTCTCCTTATTAGTAGGAGTTGGATTTGGGGTATTTCCAGCCAATAAAGCATCGAAGTTGCACCCTATTCAAGCACTTCGCTATGAATAGAACATGTTATTGGCAGTAGTTTTGCCTAGAAATTGAAGCGATCGCATATTGCGGCCGCTTTCTTTTGCTAGTATAAAGTGAAACTTCGATCAGTGGAGGTCTTACCCATTAATGTGGGATAAAATGAAATTTCCATCAGCGATTTTTTCATTCCTACTGATGGAAAGCATCATCAATCAGAATTTTACGGACAGTTATCGTCCACCTATCTTCTTTGTTTTTTAGAATTATGAGGTGAAAGTCTTATTGTTCGTGAATAACGGAAGAAAAAATAAGAGGTGAAGAAGTGAGATGCGTTTATTAGTTGTAGAAGATCATCCTCTATTATTGGAGTCAATTACACAAATTTTACGAAATGAATTTGAAGTAGATACGGCAAAAAATGGTGAGGAAGGATTATTTCTAGCATTGCAAAATATTTATGATGCAATTCTTCTAGATGTGATGCTTCCAGAGATGGATGGATTTGAAGTAATTCAGCGGATTCGAAATGAAAACATTCAAACGCCTGTTTTATTCCTTACTGCAAAAGACTCTTTAGAAGATCGGGTAAAAGGGTTGGACTTTGGCGGAGATGATTATTTAGTGAAACCGTTTCAGGCGCCAGAACTTCAAGCGAGAATTCGCGCTTTATTAAGAAGGAGTGGAAGCTTAACGACTAATCAAACAATTCGGTACCGTGGTATTGAGCTGTTTGGAAAAGAGAAAGACATTCAAGTGGATGAGGTACCTATAAAATTAACGTTAAAGCAATATGAACTATTAGAATATCTGATTCAAAATAGTGGGAAGATTTTAATGCGTGAACAAATTTTTGATAGAGTATGGGGATTTAATTCTGATACAACAGTAGCCATTGTAGAGGTATATGTGCATCATTTGCGAAAGAAGCTCGATCCATTTGGCTATCATAAAGATATTCAAACTATACGTGGTATTGGATATATCTTAAAAGAACAATGAGACAACATAGCATGTTTCAAAAGACGCGCATTCAACTTACGATTTTGAATTCATTGGTATTTATTATATTAATTGGTATGTTAGGAAATGTTATTTATTCTTACACACATAAACGACTATATGAAGGAATAGATGATTCAATTGACAGATTCATTAAGAAACAACAAAAAGAAGACAAGTCTATTCCAGGTCAGTTTGGTTTTAGCAAAGATGTGCATATTGGCGATTCGCGGATTATCGTTTTAAAATGGGATGCAAAGAATCAACTGGTAGATATGGAACCACGATTTATAGATCCAAACTTTTTTGAGAGAAATCAATCTAATTTATTTCCTAAAACATTTGGAGAACGGCAGGATATAGAAGTGGAAGGCGTAAACTTTCGGATGATTGCAGTTCAGGGAGATACAGATTTAGGGAAAGTCACGTTTCAAGTATTGCGGGACATAAACCCTGAAAAGGAAATGCTGCATACACTGCTACTTATTCTTGTAATTGGGTGCAGTATAGGAAGTATATGTGCGGTAGGGATTGGCTTTTTTTTAGCTGGTAGGGCGCTTGTACCAATTAAGAATGCTTGGCATAAACAGCAGCAGTTTGTTTCAGATGCTTCACATGAATTACGAACCCCTTTAGCAGTGATTCAATCTAAAACAGATGTATTGTTTCAATCGCCTACCGCAACAATAGAAGATAAGGCGATGGATATTTCAACTATATCAAAGGAATGCCGACGCTTATCCAAACTAGTTGCAAACTTACTAACATTAGCACGTTCTGATTCAGATCAAATTGAAATGGACAAGAAAGCTTTTGCATTAGATAAATTGCTAAGCGAAATTGTAAATCCTTATTCGGAAATTGCTTTGTATGAAGAAAAAACAATTACGTTGGATGCCGTTCCTTCTATTTTATTTATGGGAGATAAAGAGCGTATTCATCAATTAATTGTAATTTTATTAGATAATGCGATGAAGTATACAAATGCAGGTGGAAATATTAAAGTATCTTGCTTTGAAACAACAAATGGGATTGTCATCCAAGTAAAAGATGATGGGATTGGCATCATTGAAGAAGATATCCCGAAAATTTTTGACCGTTTTTATCAAGGTGATAAGTCAAGATCAGCATCAAATGGAGCAGGATTAGGTCTTTCTATTGCAAGCTGGATTGTTGAAAAGCATTCCGGAAAAATAAAAGTGCATAGCAAAATTGGAGAAGGTACTTGTTTTGAAATTGTATTTCCAAAGAATCAAAAGTACGAAATATTTCTAAGAAAGAAAAATAGGTAATTAAAAAGACGATCTTGTTTTATACAAGGTCGTCTTTTTTAAGGGAAAGTTAAGGAACCTTTTTCATAATAAATATAGACCTAATGACGAATTACAAATGATAAATGATGAAAAAGGAGAGTGGAAAATGAAAAGAATGAGAAAACTTCATTTTTGGATTGGATTAATTGCTTCGGTATTTATTTTTATTCAATCTGCAACAGGGATATATATGTATTTTAGTGGAAAAGGTCCCGGTGAAAGAATAGAAGGGGCTGCTAATTTTCGAGAACGAAGCTTTGGCAGAAATGATGATACAGGAAATGTACAAAATGGACAAGACATACAAGCTGGGAATTCCGATTTTAATCAAAGAGGTGCAGCGACAAATGGACAATTTTTTCAAGATAGAAATAATGGGGGACTCAATTCTCTATCAAAATTAGTTAAGGAACTGCATACAGGAGTAATTGGATTAATCGGTGCGATTGCTATGCTTATTTTAACAGGGACTGGATTATGTATATCTTTTGTCATGTTGCGAGCGAAATGGAGAGTAAAGCGTCAAAAAGACATAACGGCTTAAGGAACAGTTATGATGAAGGGAGGAAGTGAAAGGTGATTAGAAAAAAGACGTTTGGTCTACTAGTTGTTGGAGTATTAAGTCTCAGTGTAATGGGTGGAGCTTCAGCTTGTACAAATAAGGAGATAGATAAAGGAATACAATCGTCTCAACCTAGTAGTGCACAAGTCAATGGTGAGACTATACATGCTGCATATACAGAAGATAAAGCGCAGAATTTAGGAATTGCAACACAAGGAAAAGAGCTACTTACACTTGAGAAGGAAATTCATGAAACGGAAGTAGAGAAAGAAGCAAATCAGCTGGGAATTTCTACAGAAGGAAAAGATGTTGGAACACTTTCTGAAGAAATATATGAAGCGAAGGTCAAAATAGAAGCAGAAAAACTTGGAATACCAGTAGAGGGAAAAGCAATTGTAGATTTAATAGCGGAAATTAATAAAATCAAAATAAAAAGTGAAGCAGAAAAATTAGGGGTTTCCACAAAAGATAAAGAGATTGGTGCGATAGCTGAAGAGCTTTATGGCACAAAAATAAAAAACGAAGCAAAGCAACTTAGTATTTCAGAAAAGGGAAAAAGTATGGAAGCGTTAGCGAAAGAAATATATGAAACGAAAATTCAAACAGAAGCGAAAAACCTTCATATTGATCTGTATGGAAAAGATATTTATCAAGTGCTACAAGAAATTAATGAACAAAAGGCTTTGCAAGTGGCAAAAGAACTTGGGATAGATGTGACGGATAAGGATACACAGCAGCTTACAGAGGAAATTGAAAAACAACAACCAGATCGAGTACAGGAACTTCATTTTTCACCTTGGATACAAACAGATGCAGAGGCATTTTATTATTATTTAACAAGTGGTTGATGTTTTGAAAAGGGAAAAGAAATGGACAGAAAAAGGAGTTTAATATAGTATGCTGTTCTTTCATAATAAGGGGGAGATAAGGGATCAAAACAATGAAACCTTATCTCTTTTTATGTGAATGTATGTGGGATATTCATTATTTGTTGACCTCCAATGCAATATTTTTACCATTCACTAAAACTAGGCCTACCGCTACTACAACTTCCATTATTTTTTTCATCTCTTATCTCTCCTTGTTTTTGGTTCCATTTCTTACTTTTAGTATAGTGAAAAGCTCATTTCGGAACTATTGAATTAGATGACATAAGGATTACAGTGTTGTAAGGAAAATACTATGGTTTATCACCTTCTTCTACATGTACAACAATCTGTCCATACAACTTTTCTCCAATGTATACATTTAATAGCCATAAGCCAGAAGAAGGGAGTAACATACTAGAGGGAATACTTGTGATATCTTTTGTAATCTCTTGCGGTGCTGTCCAAACATTGCCTGTTATCTCATCTTGAAAAAAGACAGGAACTGGTTTCGTTGAGCCTTGTTTTATTGCAATGACGGTTAGTTTTCCAGGGGGTATATTTGAGTTGAAAAAGAACCACATATATTTATTTGGTTGATTAGCAATCCAAGTAGCATCTACAATTGCAACCTTGTCTTGTATACCTTTTACAGATATTTTATCGTGCTGAAATGATGGACTTTCTTCCCAATTGACATCTTTAAGAATGCTAAGGTGAAAGAAAGAGGGAATGTTATTTTGTGGTTGTATTGTTTCAATTATTTTTGGGGAAGTAGATTTCTTTACCGTAGTCGTACAGCCAGTGATGAGACAGGAGAGAAGTAGCACGGTTCCAAGTTTTTTCATTTGGCCACGCTCCTATTCATATTTGTATTTTAATTGTATTGGACAAAAGAAAGAACAATTCCTGTAAAAGAAAAAGAGAGGCTACGCGGATAGCGTTTCCTCTTTTCTTACATGTGTTCTGTTGCTAGATTTTTCTGGCATTGTTAAAAAGACAACTGCGACAACAATGAAAATACCACCTAATAGTTGATAGGCTCCAAATGATTCATTTAACCAGATAATTGAAACAATAGCTGCTACGAGTGGTTCAATACTTGATAAAATACTTGTTTCTGTTGCAGATAAATATTTTAGACTACCAATATAGAGCAGGAAAGAAAGTGTCCCGCTTATAATCACGAGAATAAGCATAGAAAATGTGTTTATAGTTAATGTATTTGCTACATAACGGAAATGAAATTCTTGATTATATAGAAATAAAGAAATTCCTCCAAGTAACATCCCCCAACCAACAATTACTGATGTCCCCCATTGTTTAATGAGAGAAGCGGGATGGAGTGTGTAAAAAGCAAAGCCGACTGCTGTTAAAATACCAAATAGTATTGCTTGTTTAGAAAGAACAATATTTTCAATTGAACCATTGGTAATAAGGAAATACGTGCCTGTCAGTGCAGCAGAAATTGCTATGACCTGCATAAAGGAAGGAAGTTTTTTATGTTGCATTGTAACATAAATAGTAATAAGAACTGGACCAAGAAATTGAAATAGTGTTGCAGTTACAGCATTACTTATATGCACTGTTTCAATAAATGCGTACTGAGCACCAAGCATGCCAACAACCGCAAAAATTAGTAGTTGAATCCAATGATGTGGATACTTCCAAATTCCAAATATATTTTGTTTTGTAAATAGTAGGGAGCATAAAATAAACATGCCTGCTAATAGTAGACGAATGACTAAAAAGTCACTAGATGATAGTTCAGTATGGTTAAATAGCCACTGAATCATAGGACCAGATAACCCCCATAATGTTGCTCCGCTAATAATCATCATTAGACCGATATGGCGAGGTGATTTCATGATGTATCCTCCTTTGTATGACTTGATTTCTTAAAACAGAAATGATAGGTATGATTATATATAACTTCTGATACCATAAAAAGTGTCAGTTTTCTATAAAATAAAGGGGTCAGTTTGTATGTTAGAATTAACACCGAAACTTGATATTCATAGTAAAGAACCACTATATGTACAACTATATAATTACATGAAAGAGGAAATGAAATCTGGAAATGTCCCGCCTTATACAAAATTACCATCGAAGCGAAAATTAGCTCAATATTTGCAAATTAGCCAAAATACAATTGAGGCCGCTTATGGTCAGCTTGTTGCAGAAGGTTACATAGAGGCGATTCCACGTAAAGGATATTTCGTATGTGAAATGGAACAAACTGTATTGCATGTAAAACAAAAGATGCAACATGTAAAAGAAATACCTTATTATGAACGAGACTACGTATTTGACTTTACGCATACAGGTGTTGATGCTCAGTCATTTCCATTTGCTCTATATCGCAAATTGGCAAATGAAGTGCTGCAGATTGAGAATGAAGAAGTACTACTACTTGGGCATCCGCAAGGTGAATTTGGATTGCGAAAAGAAATTGCAAAATATATGTACGAATCGCGCGGTGTCCATTGTTCACCAAGTCAAATTATTATTGGAGCAGGAACCCAATATTTAATAAGAATGCTATTTCAATTGTTAAAGGAAAGTACATTTGCGGTAGAAAATCCAGGATACCATCGAAGAATGGTTACGTATGAAAAAGGGATAGAGCATGTAGAACAGCTTCCTCTTGATGAAGATGGAATCATGCTTTCATGTTTAGAAGAAAGCGATGCAGATGTTGTGTTTGTTACACCATCCCATCAATTTCCATGCGGGATGATTATGCCAATTTCAAAGCGGATGCAGCTTTTACATTGGGCAGAAAAAGAGGAAGGACGTTATATTGTAGAAGATGATTACGATAGTGAATTTCGTTATTCTGGTAAACCCATTCCAGCTCTCCAAGGATTAGATACAAATGGGAAGGTTATTTATATGAGTACTTTTTCGAAAGCACTACTTCCATCGTTACGTATCAGTTATATGGTGCTCCCAAAAGCGCTAATTGAAGTATATCAACAAGACTATTTCTTTTATACGCAGACTGTATCGCGAATTGATCAAGAAATTGTGAAACGTTTTCTCGAGGGTGGACATTGGGAAAAGCATATTCATAAAATGAGAGTTGTGTATCGAAAGAAGAGAGATACACTGGTTTCAGCAATTTCAACATATTTTCCGAAATATGTTGAAATAATTGGACAAGATTCAGGGCTGCATATATCATTGCGCACAAATAATGGTATGGCAGAACGAGAGCTTATTGAACGAGCGGCAGCATATAGTATAAAGGTACATCCTGTTTCCATGTACTATGATGATGTGAAGGTTGATAATAAAACCGTTTTGCTTGGTTTTGCAATTTTATCTGAGGAAGAAATTGATAAAGCGGTTCAATTGCTGGCAAAAGCATGGTTTGATTGAAGGGATATTACAAGGAGCAAGCAATTTTACTTCATTAACATAGGTTATAAAGAAAAGGGACCTTTAAACAAGTCCCTTTTCTTTATTCGTTTTCTTCATGTAAAAACAATACCATGTGTTCTTCGTCCCAATATTGATCGTTATATTTTAACGAACGTTCTTGTACGCCAAATGTTTTAAAGCCTAATGATTCATAGAGTTTTTTCGCGCCTTCATTGCCAACGACAACATCAAGCATAAGTTGTTCTACTTCTAATTCTTTTGCTTTTTCAATTGCTGCCTGCATAAGTGCTTTACCAGCACCAAGGCCACGCGCTTTTGGAGAGACATAAACAGCACCGATTTTTGCTTTGTGCTCTTGCTTTAAAAATGATTTCGTTTCCAGAGTTGCAACACCGATTAATTCACCATCTTTAAAAGCACCAAGTGTGTAATTTTCATTTTGAGATAATATTTCTGCTTTATATTCAACAGGGTCTTCCTTGTTAATGATATCTTCATAAGAGGAACTGAACGCTTCTGGATTTTGCTTTAATCCTTCAACGCGAAGTGCTAAATAAATTTCTGCATCCTTTTTTGTCAATACACGAATTTCCAATCATATCACCTTCTAAATCTTTGGTAGTTGTACATATACATCTTATATTAAAGTAATAATAATTTCAAAAATATAGTATTTATGGTTAATGTTATTAGTTGAAAATTATTTACTAAAATAATAAAAATGTCTATTGAATTGGTAATTCTATCGTAAATATAGTTCCAATTCCAACTTCACTTGTTACATGTATAGAACCACCATGTAATTCTATGATCTCTTTTGCAACAGCTAAGCCAATACCTTTTCCACCAGTTGCTCGCGTTCGGGATTTATCGACCCGGTAGAAGCGTTCAAAAATATGTGGTAAGTCTTCACTTGGAATTCCCTCTCCTTCATCTTGCACTTGTACAAGAAAAGTATGCGCCTTTTTTAATACTCGTACTGTAATTTGAGAATCTTCGTGAGAATGTTGGTGTGCATTATGTAACAAATTCAGCATGACTTGCTCCATGCGGCGTTCGTCTATGCAGACATATAAATCTTCTGGGCAATATAAAGAGATGCCTATTTTCTTTTTTTGAAGAGATGGCTTTATTTTTTCAACCATACGCTCTACAAATGGTAGCAGTGAAACAGGTTGCTTTTTTATAGCAAATTGGTGTTGTTCAAGTTGTGCAAGTTCAAATAAATCTTGTACGAGTTCGGTAATATTTTCTGTTTCTTCTTCAATAATTTGTAAATATTCTTCCCGTTCTTCTTTAGATAAAGACGTTCTTTTTGCAACTTTTGTATATCCTTTTACATATGTGAGCGGGGTTAATAATTCATGTGCAACACTTGCGAGAAACTCATTTCGTTCCTTTTTCATATAGGTTAGCTCACTAGAAAGCTGTTCAATTGTTTTTGCTAAACTTCCTAATTCATCCTTACTCTTAATACCTAATGTAATCGGTTCATTTTGCTTCATCATTTTTTCGGTTGCTCGCTTCATTTTGATAAGTGGATTTGTAATAACTCTTGAAAATAAAAATACTAAAATTGTTGTGAGAGCTACTGTCAAAGCACCAACGGAAACGAACTGTTTTGTTAGGCGGAAAATCATTTCTTTTATAGAAGTAGTTTCTAAAAACATATGAACATAGCCAACCACTACCCCATATTTTGTAATAGGACTGACTGTTGAAATATATTTTGATTCTTTCCAGCGATCTTCTGTTATCATTCCGTCTCTAGGAATATACTCAATCTTTTGTTCAAGTTGTTTGTGCATGCCTTCTGTAATGGGATCGGAAGAAGATAAAATATTACCTTCTGCATTTGTTATGACGAGTTTCGTATGAGAAGGGGCGTTAGATTCCATCGCCGCGACATGTTCAACGGCTCGTTCGCTATAGCGTTTTTCAATAATGTCACGATACCAATTTCCTTTTGCCAATAAGGACGTAGTTTCTTCATTTACACGCATTTGCGCCAGTGTTGTATGAAAGGATACAAATAATACCGATTCAATGCAAAGAGATAATAATAAAAAGTATGTACCAAGTTTTATAGAAAGTTTATTCATTGTGATTCACAACCTTTTTCCTGTACTAACAGGCAGTAAGACTCCCGCCATAAATTTCTGAAGAAATAATGAAATTCAGTAGAAGAAAAACTGCCGGCATATGCCTGAGTGGTTCCAATAAAGGTTCTTCACTAGTGGAAGTTTCATTTTATCCCGCTATTCGCGGGCAGTAAGACCCCCACCTCAAGATTGAGAGAAAATCGAAGAAGCTAGGTGGGGGATGAAGAAAACCCCCACTGATGGAAGTTTCACTTTATCCCGCTCTAACAGTTGGTAAGATGCTTAGCTACGAAGTAATAACAAACCGTCTGTAAGAACCCGATTGGTTCAACTAACCTTTTGGAGAAGAGCGCTCCAAAAGGAAGTTTCACTTTATCTTTACGATTAGTTACCTTTCCATTTGTAGCCGATTTTATAAACGGTTTCCAGGTAATCTTCGATAGGGAATCCTGCTTTTCGAAGCTTTTCGCGTATATTACGAATGTGAGAATCAACGGTACGATATTCAATATCTGTTTGAAATCCCCATATTTTTTCGATAAGTTCATCACGGCTATAAGCACGGTTTATATTTTGTAAAAAGAGTCCAAGTAATGAAAATTCAATTGGCGTAAGAGAGAGTTTTTCATCGTAGACAGTCACCGTATGTCGCGTTTTATCCCAGTCAATTCCGTTAAAGCTTATGAATCCTTCTTTCTTCGTACGACGCAATACAGCTTCAATACGAGCAATTAATACTTGCTCATCAAACGGTTTTGTAATATAGTCGTCAGCGCCTAAGGTGAGACCTTTTACCATGTCATAATTTTGATTACGTGCTGTTAGCATAATTATGGGTACGCTACTTATTTGCCGAATTTGAAAGCAAGTCTCCCAGCCGTCCATTTTTGGCATCATCACGTCTAATAAGATAAGATCAAACTCTTTTTGTTGAACGAGTTCAAGTGCTTCTTGTCCTGAAGTTGCCTTTATGCAGAAATGCCCGCGCGGACTTAAAAATAAATCTAATAAGCGCAGCATGCGTTCTTCATCATCTACTAATAATAGTTTTGCCATAATGATGTACACCTCAAGTTTCCAGTATTTATGTTTATCCCGCTATTCGCGGGCAGTAAGACCCTACCTTAAGATTTAGAGAAAAGTGAAGAAGATAGGCGAAGCCAAATCCTCACTGCTAGAAGTTTCCCTTATATATTTTACATGAACTTTTACAAAAAACATTGTTCATATTATGAAGAAAAGGACAATTGCCATAAAAAATGCACTACTTTTGCAAATCTTTCTTTTATAATGAGAATGTAGCAGCACAAAAATACCCTATGTTGCGACATAACGTCATGTCATTTTGTTTTTCAAAATGACAAATTCCATTCTATTGTGTAAGTGAGATAGAGAACATTTTTCGTATTCACCTCGCATCGGATAAGGAAAATTTCTATCTCACCTTTTTTTTGTTAATAAAAAGGATTTAAATAGTGAATAAAAAGAACAATTCCTTGAAAAGTAGGAACACAATGCAACTATAGTGTGCATTGCATTAATGATGATGACTATCGTTGTTTATGCTAGGAAGTTTTTTTGATTATTATAAAGTAAAATTTTTATCAATGAAGGGTTTCCTTACTGATAATGAACTGAGCCAATTGGGCTCTTATAGATGATTTCGTATTAAACACCCGCCTGTTAGAGCGGGATAAAAATAAGAAGCCTCGCACAATGTGTGCGGGGCTTTTTTTAGCGGTCTTTTATGTGTAAAAGAAGACTAAGCATTTAAAAATAAAACCATATGCTCTTCATCCCAATATTGTCCGTTATATTTTAAACCACGTTCTTGTACGCCGTATGTTTGGAAACCAAGTGATTCGTATAGTTTCTTTGCCGGTTCGTTTCCGACAACAACATCAAGCATGATTTGTTCTATATCTAATCTTGGTGCATTTTCAATGATTGTTTCAATTAATGCTCTTCCAGCACCAAGACCACGTGCCTTCGGAGAAACATACACAGAGCCAATTTTTGCTTTATGCTCTTGTTTAATAAAAGGTTTAATTTCAAGTGTGGCAATGCCAATTAATTCATCGTCTTTAAAAGCGCCTATTGTAAATTTTTCAGGATTATCTAATCGTTTTGCCATCGCAGCAACAGGATTTTCTTGTTTCATAACATCTTCATAAGAGGAACTAAATGCTTCTGGATTCTGAGTTAACCCTTCTACGCCAAGCTGTAAATATATACTTGCATCTTCTTTTGTTAAGACACGAATGTTCATACAAGCAACCTCCTAATGTAATGGTTTTATGTAATGAAATTATATATTAACTTTATTAACTATTCAACAGTTATATATGTTACATTTTTATAACTAAAAAGGTTTCTCATGTGAGAGGCCTTTTTAGCTTTTTATTGGAAGTTTCACTTTACCCCGCTCTAACAGTCGGTAAGATGCTTAGCTACGAAGTAATGACAAACCGTCTGTAAGAACCCGATTGGTTCAACTAACCTTTTGGAGAAGAGCGCTCCAAAAGGAAGTTTCACTTTATAAATCCTTCAATTCGTTCTGGATGTGTGTAAATATTGCAAGAATCACCACGAATAAAGCCAACGACAGTAATACCTAAATCATGGGCAAGTTCTAGAGCTAATTTTGTTGGGGCTGATTTTGATAGGACAATTTCACAGCCGATTTTTGCCACCTTGAGTAAAATTTCAGATGATATGCGGCCGCTAAAGGCAATTACTTTTCCATGTATTGAAATGTTATTACGTAAGCAATAACCGTAAATTTTATCTAAAGCGTTATGGCGTCCAATATCCATTCGTGAAATAATAATCTGTGTTGCATCACATAATGCAGTGTTATGTACACCGCCTGTTTCTTTAAAAGTAGTAGAGGATTGCTGTAGATCTTTCATTAAACGAAAGCAATCTTCGGGCTTGAGGGTAATATGAATATCGTGCATCGTTTTTGCTTTTGCAGCATCATTGACAAATACAAAGCCTTGTCTGCTTTTTCCGCAGCAAGATGTAACATACCGTTTGTTATAGCAAGTTTGATATAGTGGATTTGTCTGCGATGTTGTTACATGAGCAAATCCTTTTTCTTTTTGGATCCATAATTGTTCAATATGTTTATAGGAAGGAATAATACCTTCTGATATTAAGAAGCCAACAACCATATCTTCAATATGATCAGGTGTACAGACAATCGTTACATATTCTTCACCATTTAGTTTAATTGTAAGTGGATATTCTGTTACAATTTCGTCATCTTTTTGATGAAATGTACCATTTCGGTACTGAATCATTGGATATGTATCTTGAACAGACTCCATATAAAATTCCCCTTTATCGATTATTCTCCCATTTTTATCATAAAACAATAGAAAAAGAAAAGCATTCGTTTTGCATTTTTATTACATTCCTTGGTGATTATTTGTGTTCTACGATATAATAGAATAGTAGTAATATACATCAATTGTAAGCTTATTTTATACATCAAGAATCTAACTCTAAGAACTGTTTTCTGTTTTGAAAAAGAGCGTATAGCAACATTATTTTGAAAACGCATTCAAAATGTGGTTAAAACGTGTTGTACGGTTGGTTGTAAGGAGAGGGGAAAGATGTCAGAACACACAATTCGTGTAACTGTTGATGGTACAGAGTATATTTCATCTGGTAAGAAAACGATACTTCAGTTATTAAACGAAAGAGAACTTGAACACCCGCAAATTTGTCACGTGCCAGAAGTAGATCCGATTCAGACATGTGATACGTGTATTGTTGAAGTAAATGGGAAATTAATGCGTGCTTGCTCAACAAACCTTGAAGACGGTATGCATATTGAAAGAAAATCAAAGCGGGCGGTTGAGGCCCAAACAGAAGCGATGGATCGGTTACTGGAAAATCATTTATTGTACTGTACTGTTTGTGATAATAATAACGGAAATTGTAAGGTGCATAATACAGTGCATATGATGGGAATTGAAGAACAGAAATATCCATATGAACCAAAAGTTAGCGCTTCAGAAGTGGATATGTCTCATCCGTTTTATCGTTACGATCCAAATCAATGTATTGCATGCGGGCAATGTGTAGAAGTATGTCAAAACTTACAAGTAAACGAAACATTATCAATTGATTGGAATTTAGATCGTCCGCGTGTAATTTGGGATAATGGTGTATCGATTAATGATTCGTCTTGTGTAAGTTGTGGTCAATGTGTAACTGTTTGTCCATGTAATGCCTTAATGGAAAAGTCTATGCTTGGAGAAGCTGGCTTTATGACAGGGCTAAAACAAGATGTATTAAATCCAATGATTGATTTTGTTAAGGATGTAGAACCGGGTTATAGCAGTATTTTAGCTGTTTCGGAAGTTGAGGCGGCAATGCGTAAAACGAAAATAAATAAAACGAAAACCGTTTGTACGTTTTGCGGTGTAGGATGTTCATTTGAAGTATGGACGAAAGATCGTCAAATTTTAAAAGTACAGCCTGTATCAGATGCACCAGTAAACGGGATTTCAACGTGTGTAAAAGGAAAGTTTGGCTGGGATTTTGTAAATAGTGAAGAGCGTATTACAAAGCCGCTTATCCGTCAAGGAGACATGTTTGTTGAAGCAACCTGGGAAGAAGCGATGGAAGTTGTTGCAGCAAATATGAGTCATATTAAAAATCAATACGGCAGCGATGCTTTTGGTTTTATTTCTTCTTCTAAAGTAACAAATGAAGAGAACTATTTAATGCAAAAGCTTGCGCGCCAAGTATATGGAACAAATAACGTGGATAACTGTTCCCGTTACTGTCAATCACCAGCAACAGATGGTCTATTTAAAACTGTAGGCATGGGCGGTGACGCAGGGACAATTAAAGATATCGCAGAGGCTGGACTTGTTATTATTGTTGGGGCAAACCCAACAGAAGGTCATCCAGTTCTTGCAACGCGTGTGAAACGTGCACATAAACTACATGATCAAAAATTGATCGTGGCTGATTTACGTAAACATGAAATGGCAGAGCGTGCCGATTTATTTGTTCACCCGCGTCAAGGTACAGATTATGTTTGGCTTGCAGGTGTAACGAAATATATGATCGATCAAGATTGGCATGATAAAGCATTTTTGACCGAAAACGTAAAGAACTTTGATGAGTATAAAACGATGTTAGAGAAGTATACGCTTGATTATACAGAAAGTATAACGGGGATTTCTAAAGATACATTAAAAGAAATGGCAAAAATGATTCGTGATGCAGATGGAACGTGTGTACTTTGGGGCATGGGTGTTACCCAAAATACAGGTGGAAGTACAACATCTGCTGCTATCTCAAACTTGCTGCTTGTAACAGGTAACTACCGTCGTCCTGGTGCAGGAGCATACCCACTGCGTGGACATAATAACGTACAAGGTGCTTGTGATATGGCAACATTACCAAACTGGTTGCCTGGTTATCAAGCGATATCCGATGATGCACTGCGCGCGAAATTTGAAAGAGCATACGGCGTTTCTATTCCGAAAGAGCCAGGGTTAAATAATATTGCGATGCTGATTGCTGCAGAAGCAGGGGAATTACGTGGTATGTATGTCATGGGAGAAGAAATGGCATTAGTTGATTCTAACGCGAATCATGTGCAGCACATTTTAGAGAATCTTGATTTTCTTATTGTACAAGATATGTTCTTAACAAAAACAGCTCGTTTTGCAGATGTTATTTTACCGGCAGCACCAAGTTTAGAAAAAGAAGGAACATTTACGAATACAGAACGCCGCATTCAACGTTTATACGAAGTAATGCCGCCGCTTGGTGATTCGAAACCAGATTGGTGGATTCTTCAAAAGGTAGCTCGTACGCTAGGGGCAAATTGGAATTATGAACATCCAAGCGAAATTATGGATGAAATTGCATCGCTTGCTCCGTTATATTCACAGGCAACATATGACCGTTTAGAAGGATGGAATAGCTTGTGCTGGGGTAGCCATGATGGAAGTGATACACCATTATTATATGTAGATGGATTTAATTTTCCTGATAAAAAGGCACGTCTATCACTTAATGAATGGATACCGCCAGTCGAGGCGCCGGAAGAATATGATTTATTATTAAATAATGGCCGAATGCTCGAACATTTCCATGAGGGGAATATGACAAAAAAATCGGCAGGTATTTTATCGAAAATGTCAGAGGTATTTGTTGAGATTTCTCCAGAGCTAGCGATGGAGCGAAATGTGAAAGATGGTAGTCTCGTAGAACTTGCATCACCGTTTGGAAAAATAAAAGTTCCAGCACTTATCACAGATCGTGTAACTGGAAACGAATTATATTTACCGATGCATGCAACAGTAAATGAAGAAGCAATTAATATTTTAACAGGAACGGCGACAGATCTTTATACATGTACACCGGCGTATAAACAAACGCGTGTGAAAATGCGTGTGCTGCGTGAAACAGGAAATCGTCCGCTTCCAGCTTCCAACCCGCGAAATAAAAAACGTCATCCACAAAATGGTGTAGAAATAGAGAAGAAATGGCAACGAAAACAATATGTATCACTTGTGGATGAAAACTAGGGGGGAGCACTGTGGCAAAAGAAATTACGATGATTCAAAAAACGGTTTTAACAGAGGAACAAACAAAGCAACAACTATCTAAAGAGTTATTACAACAAGTAGAAGAGAATCAAGAGGCAATTGAAGAAACAATTCAATTGTTAGCGCAGCTTCAAAAAGCGGGATTGTTAGATGCTGCAGTGAGCTTGCTGGAAGCGAAAGAAGATGTTTCGAAAATTGCAATTGAACAACTAAACCGTGAACCAGTGAAAAATGCATTAAATAATATAATGGGTGCAGGAGAAGCGTTATCTTCAGTAGACCCAGAAGTGACCAAGCAAGTAACATCTAGTTTAGTTACAGGTTTACAATATGCAACAGATGAATTAAAAAAAGGCCAGAAAACAAGTGTGATGGATTTCTTTAAAGTATTACGAGATCCAGATATAAATCGAGCAATTACATTTGGATTTAACTTTTTGAAAGCATTTGGTCAAGGACTAGAAAAGAAGAAATGATGTGAAAAATAGGCTGCTAGCTAAATACTAGTAGCTTATTTTTTGTATAAAGAGATCTGTACTAAATTGTTGTCAGTATAAATAGGATGGTAGAAGAGTACAACAAAGGAGGCTCGGAATGGAACGGTATCGTATCATTGGGAAAAGTGTTAAGCGAAAAGAGAGTGCTGATAAGGTAACGGGAAGAGCGAAGTATATTAATGATGAAATAGAGGTTGGTACGCTATATGCGAAACTTCTTACTAGTACATATGCACATGCTTACATTAAGAGTATAGATATTCGTGAAGCGAAGAAAGTACAGGGCGTACATGCTGTGATGACAGGAGCAGATTATCCTATTCTTGTTGGTTCAAGTATCGTTGATTGTCCTCCGTTGGCCTTTGAGAAAGTGCGGTATTTTGGTGAACCTGTTGCGCTTGTTGTAGCGGATAATGAAGCGATTGCAAGAGAGGCAACGACACGAATCCGTGTGATATATGAAGAGCTTCCAGCTATTCGTTCGCCCTTGCAAGCCTATAACGAATCAAACATATTAGTCCATGAACATGTGGAACAATACAAATTAGAAGATAGAGTATACCCAAAACCAAATACAAATATTGCAAATCGGACGAAAATTCGTAAAGGGGATATTCAAAAAGGATTTGCTAACAGTGATGCGATTGTCGAGGAAACATTTTCTTTTCGGCAATCTGATCATGCAGCGATGGAAACACGGTGTGCTAGGGTAGAAATTAAGCCTAATGGAGACGTTATTGTTCATTCTACCTCACAGGCTCCTTTTGAAATCAAGAGGCTGTTAAGTAAAGCGTTTCAAATTGATGAAGGGAAAGTCATTGTATATGTACCGTTAGTCGGAGGCGCATATGGCGGAAAAACAGCGGTACAACTTGAATATTTAGCATATCTTGCTTCAAAAGCAGTAGGGGGAAGACGAGTTACTCTTCGAAATAGTAGGGAAGAAGATTTTATAACGTCTCCTGTTCATATCGGTTTACAAGCAAAAGTAAAGCTTGGATGCACAAAAGATGGAAAGCTGCAAGGAGCCGAAATTTTGTATTTATTTGACGGCGGTGCTTATGCTGATCGGGCAGTAAAAATGAGCCAGGCAGCTGGACTGGACTGCACAGGCCCATATGCTATCGAGAATGTTTGGTGTGATTCTCTTGCTATGTATACAAATCATACATATGCAACGTCGTTTAGAGGTTTTGGACATTCGGAGTATACGTTTGTAATGGAACGAACGATTGATATACTTGCTCAGAAGTTAGGGATGTGTCCGCTTAAGTTTCGCCTGAAAAATGCGATTAGACCAGGAGATACAACACCGACACAAATACCTGTCACATCAAGTAATACGGGAGATGTAACAGCGTGTTTACAAAAATTAAAATCGCTTATAAATTGGGAAGAGGGAAATAAAGTTGTTCTATCTAATGGCATGGTACGTACAAAAGGGATTAGCTGCTTCTGGAAAAATTCGACTACACCAAGTGATGCCGGAGCAGGTGCTGTGTTAACCTTTAACGGTGATGGTAGTGTAAATATCAATTGCGGTGCTGTTGAAATTGGGCAAGAAACAAAAACGGTGCTCACACAAATGGTTGCAGAGAAAATGAACATGAATGTTGATGATGTGCATATTATGATGGAAGTCAATACACAAGTTTCTCCAAAACATTGGAAAACAGCAGCAAGTCGAACGACACTCCTTGTCGGAAATGCGGTTGTAATGGCTGCAGAAGATGCAATGAGACAGTTGCGACAAACGGCTTCAAATTTACTTGGATACCCAGTGGAAGAATTAGAGATTGCAGGAAAACAAGTATATGTTAAAACGAATCCAAATATATATGTACCTTTTTCTAAAATTGTGTTTGGGTATGTAGATTCGAATGGAAATGTAAAAGGAACAGAAGTAGTAGGGAAAGGGAGTTACGTACTTGAGGGACTTACAGACATTGATTATGAGACAGGGAAAGGCAGACAAGGACCTGAATGGGGAGTAGGAGCGCAAGCAGTAGAAGTGGAGTTTAATCCTAAAGACTATACATATCGACTATTGAATGCTGTAACAGTTGCAGATGCGGGAACAGTTTTAAATAGAAAGGGAGCAGAGACGCAAATTATGGGAGCCATGAGTATGGGGCTAAGTTTTGCAACGCGAGAAACCTTTCACTATGATGCAAAAGAAAGGAACTTGAATCATCAGTTTCGTTCTTATAAAGTAATCCATTACGGACAACAGCCGAAGTATATAGTGGATTTTGTAGAGGTACCGCATGAGCAAGCTGCATTTGGTTCTAGAGGACTTGGGGAACATGGAATTATTGGCATGCCGGCAGCTTTAGCGAATAGTCTATCAATTGCGGCCGATATTTCACTGCGAAATTTACCGCTTATTCCGGAATTAATTTGGAAAGAAAAGCAAAAAAAGGAGAAGGGATTGTATGATACCATTTGATTTTGAGTATTATCGTCCGGATTCTATTCAAGAAGCTATTCGGTTATTTCAGCAGCTAGATAAAGAGGGAAAGAAGCCGCTCTACTATGGAGGCGGCACAGAAATTATTACGCTGGGGCGTTCGCAGCGGATTCGAACAAAAGCTGTTATTGATATAAAAGATATTCCGGAATGTAATGTTTGTGAATGGAAGGATGACAAACTTTTCCTTGGTGCAACATTGACGATAACGAATGTTCAAGAAGCGCAGGTTTTTCCGCTCCTTGGTGAAACTGCTGGCCGAGCTGCAGATCGCACAGCAAGAAATAAAATTACGATTGGTGGAAATGTCGCGGGAAGGATTAGATATAAGGAGGCGGTTCTGCCTTTTTTACTAGCTGATAGTACATTTGTCATTGCAGGAACAGAGGGTATGAAATATGTACCTGCTCACCAAGCCTTTGTGGAAAAATTACAATTACAAAAGGGCGAGTTTCTTGTACAAATCATTACAGATCGGCGGTATGTGACAGCGCCGTATTATAGTGTGAAAAAACGTCAACTAGAAAAAATTGATTATCCACTTGTGACGGTTGCAGCGATAAAATATGGAGACGAAATTCGGATGGCATGCAGCGGCTTATGTGCTTTTCCGTTTCGTTCACTTATTATGGAAGCTGCTTTAAATAATAAGCATATTTCATTAGAGAAAAGGATTGAACGCGCTTTAACTTATATTCCTGCTCCTGTGTTAGATGATATAAGAGGCTCACGTGCTTATCGTACATTTGTATTTCAGTATGTACTTCATGATATGCTGATTAAGCTTGAAGGAGTGGAAGAATCATGAGGAATGTCCAGCTTATTTTGCATGTAAATGGAGAAAGGCGAGAAGCAGTTGCCAGAATGGCTGATACGTTACTATATGTATTACGTCATGAACTTGATTTAACAGGAGCGAAGCCTGGCTGTGAAAATGGTGATTGTGGAGCTTGCACAGTTCTTGTTGATGGGACACCCATTAAGTCTTGTATTATGTTAGCCGTTGAAGCTGTTGGAAAGCAAATTACAACGATTGAAGGATTACAAGGAGCACCTATCCAACAAGCCTTTGAAGAGAAATGGGCTTTCCAATGCGGGTACTGTACACCAGGATTTATTATGAATTGCCATGGACTTGTTACACAAAGGCCTGATGCAGATGATCGAACCATTGAAGAATGGTTAAGTTCTAATATTTGCCGATGCACGAGTTATCAAGAAATTGAAGAAGCTGTAAAGTCTGTCTTACAAAAGCAGCGAGGGGATTCATAATGGCTTCCACATATGATGTATTAGAAGCGTTATTATGTTGTGAGAAACGCTGTGCATTAGCGACGATTATTCATGTTGAAGGATCGGCATATAGAAAAGAAGGAACGATGATGCTTTTCCGAGAAGATGGTACAAAAGTAGGAATGCTAAGTGCAGGTTGCATAGAAGAAGAACTTTCCTACTATGCTGCAGATGTTATGGAGCATAACACTTGGACTATTCATACATTTAATACGAAAGCAGAAGATGATTTGTCTTGGGGAGTAGGATGTAATGGTATCATTCATGTATTAGTAGAACATATAGATGATAACTATAAAGCGATTTTACAAGATTTATATATTCGCCTTGCAAATGGTTCCTCCGCTTGGATGGTGAAAAACCTTTCCTTAGAGCAAACTTTACTTATATATAATAATGGTAATACGCGTGGTAATTGGGAAGGACCTATTCCATCGACGACTTACTTGAAAAATGGTTTACAAGATACACATTATAGTCAACATTTTATACCAAAGCCCCGCCTTTTTATTTTTGGCGCAGGAGAAGATGCAAAGCCACTCGTTCGTTTTGCGAAGGAAACGAGCTTCTTTGTAACAGTTTGCGATTGGCGGGAGGCCTTATGTAATACCAATCACTTTCCAAATGCTGATGCATGTGTGGTTGGCTTTCCAGTAGAAATGATACAAAAACTTTCATTACATCCAAGTGATTTTCTTGTAATTATGACGCATCACTTTGAAAAAGATCGACAATTACTATCTCTCTTATTAGAAAAAAATGTTCGTTATATAGGTGTTTTAGGACCACGTCATCGTACAGAGCGCTTATTAGAAGGTAAACCAATCCCTCATCAACTCCATTTTCCTGTTGGAATTTCAATTGGTGCACAAGGTCCAAGTGAAATTTCCATTAGTATCATGGCTGAAATCATCGGGCAGTTGCGGGGGAAGTGAGATGAAGATCATTGGTGTATACTTGGCGGCTGGAAATAGTAGACGAATGGGACCGGGAATACATAAACTTTCTCTTCCTTTACATAATGAACCACTAGGTAATGCAGCCCTCAAAACTGCTTTATCCTCAAATCTCTCCGATATTATTATTGTCACAAATGATGCGAATTGGGTTTCACAATCATTACGATATGAGAACGTGCACATTCTTTCTTGTTCCCACTCTAGTCAAGGACAATCATATTCACTTCGCTGCGGTGTTAAGAAAGCAATGCATATGAAAGCGGATGGAATTGTTGTCTTACTTGCTGATCAACCCTTTATTAAAACAGAGCTAATTAATGAATTAATAGATTGTTATAAACAAAATGAAACGGCCTATTATGTAGCAGCAAAGTATCGTGGAATTGCAAGACCGCCTGTTTTGTTTGCAAAGAAAACATTGCCTTTCTTGCAAACGTTAAAAGGTGACCAAGGAGCTCGTACTATTTTTCAAGAGTCATTTGTAAAGGGCATAACGATATCATATGAAGAAGCGGCCTTTTTTTATGATGTGAATAGTTGGAGTGATTATACGAAAATAATAAAGTGATGAATGTATTTGGTACAAGAAAATAAGCAAAAAATACTCAATGATAAAAAAGCCTTAGAAAAAAATTGAGCAACGAATCGAACAACGTTATATAACAAAAAAACTAGCCTAGTAATGGCTAGTTTTTTATTCATGCACTAGTTGGCATAAAATCTAATTATTGGAAGTCATTCTTCTTGGCACTTATTTTTCTTCCACATATATTTCTTAGATGTTCCCCACTACATTCATTCTTGAGAGGATGATAATATTAGCATATCCAAGTTTGGCAAATTTCTCATACCAGAGCCTTGAATTTCTTTCATTTTATTTGTATCAATAATATGGATTGTTCGATCAGAAAGTTTAATTATTCCATCCTTATTCCATTTTTGGATAATTTTATTTACGGTAATACGAGATGTGCCAATGTAACGGGCAAATGATGTTTGATTAATGGTAAACTTACCATTTTCGTTAACAAGCTTTAGTAAATAGTGTGCCATTTGTTGCTCAACAGGGCTATCAAGAAAAGCAATAATTTCTGCCAATAATCTGAATTTATAAATTAAGGAATTTGTAAATATGGTTGTTGCATTGGGGTGTTTTTTACATATTTTTGTTAATGCTTCATCAGAGAAATGATACAAAACTGAAGGGGATGTTGTGATTGCAGTAGTTAAATAGGATTCTTTATTAATTCCATTCTCCCCAAACAGCATACCTTCTGGAACATAGTTAACGGTACGCTCTTCTCCTTTATCGGATAGAATTGTAATTTTTATTTCTCCTCTGCTTAAGTAATAAAATCCTTTTCCGCCGCTTCCTTGGTGGTAAATAACTGTATTTTCTTTCATCTCCATAAATTTTCCATATTTTAAAAATGGACTCCATGCGTAGCGAAGATTTAACATTCGAACCCCTTTTCTGATAAATAATGTGTTTTTTCTTAAGGCTATGCTTACTTTAGGTAATACAACAGAAATTTTATATTTCAAATAATTCCCCTCTTGTTATCTCTACCGAAGTGGATAATTAAGGAATATACACTAAATGAATGTTAGAGGAAAAAGTTTGTACTATATGCGTTAAGCACAAGTGTCTATGAATTGATAACATAGTTTCTTAACAAATCTGGATTTGTAATTATAAATTTTCGCTTTTGAATGTCTATTATATTTTCTTTCTGCCATTGTTTTAATATTTTGTATACAGTTATTCGTGTTAAGCCTGTACACTTCACGAGATCTTGTTGTGTTAGAAGAACTTCGTAATTTTTAAATTCATAACAAATATTTAGAAGGATTGAGGCAATTTGTTTCTCTGCAGAATGCGTGTTTAAATGAATTTGCTCAGTAAGAATGCGCATTTTTTGGATTACCGTTTTTGCAAAAAGGTTTAATAACGTTGGATGTAAGTTTATGAGTTCCTGGAACCTTTCATAAGAAAAATAATAGAGTATGGAGTCTTTTGCTGTTATAGCCGTTGTAAAGTGAACCTGTCGATCCATTGTTTGGACACCTAATAATTGGCCAGGGACTACGATATTTAACATACGGTCACTTTCCTTTGTTGTAGAGGTAATCACTTTAACTAAGCCCTTATGAACATAGTAAAAGCCATCTCCGATTGTACCCTGTTCATATACCACTGTTTTTTCCTTGAAAAATTGCCTAGTTCCAAATTTTAAATACTCATTCCAAATAATGTGATTATTAAAGAACATAATCATAGTATTCACTCCTAGAATATTTATTTTTGAAAATTAAGAATATTTATTCTGGATCTATCAGAACTGCCCCCGCTTTATAAGGAAATAAAAGTAATTGGTACCATAATATTTAGCTATATTAAATTGGTTTTCAATGAATATTCTTTGATGGGGAATCTACTGCACATATAATTGGTAGCGCTTTCTTTTTAAGGGATTTGATTACCTTTTATAGGATAAGACTCTTTAAATCATTTCTATCATACCTGCGCCGAAAAAAATTAAAAATGTTAAATACTTTACACTAGTTTAAATTTAAATGTATTTAAAATCAATATAACACAGATTATTATCTGAAAAATCAATAAAATGTTAACTAGATTACAGTTGTCCAAATGATTCATCACTATAATATGCCTTAGGTAAGCAATATCAATTGAGATCTGTAAAAAATTTTGAAGGAAGTGGCAAATGAAAGGACATTAAAAGCAGCTTATCGATAATTTACTGAGTCTTCAGTGGAATTATCGAGCGATGATTTAAGTTAATCTTGTTTAAAGAGAATATTATTTGAAATCAAAGAGATGAAAAGATAAAAAACTATAAAATTATAAAACTAGGAGGATTGTTATGGGAATCCGTACAGGTGATCAATATATTAATGCTGTAAAGTCTCGAAAACCAGAGGTATGGCTCGCAGGAAAAAAAGTTGAAAACGTGTTTGATGAGCCAGTATTAAAACAGACGGTGCTAGAAATCGCAAAGCTATATGATATGCAACATAATCCGGAATATCAAGATAAGATTACCCACATCTGTGAAGAAACTGGAGAAAGAGTGAACAATGCGTTTTTGGTTCCAAAAAACTATGAAGATTTAACGAAACGCAGGGCGGCATTTGAAGCTTATGCAAAGGCTACTTTTGGTTTAATGGGAAGATCTCCGGACTTTTTAAACATAGTAATTACCTCAATGTATAGTAATTCTGACTTTTTTGAAGGATACAATAAGCAATGGGCTGAAAATATACGCAAATATTATCGCCATGTTCGCGATAATGATTTGTTTTTAACACATGCCATTATCAATCCTCAAAATGACCGAAGCAAATCTTCTCATGAGCAACAGGATATGTTCACTCATTTAGGAGTCGTTGAAGAGACGTCTGAAGGACTTGTCGTGAGAGGTGCTAAATTTTTAGCTACACTTGCTCCTGTCACAGACGAAGTTATTATCTATACCTTCCCAGGATACAAACCTGGTGATGAACGTTATGCGCTATCATTTGCGCTGCCAATTGATACGCCAGGTCTTCGAATCATTTGCCGTGAACCGATGCAGGATGGAACCCGTCCGTTGTTCGATCATCCATTAGCATCACGCTTTGAAGAAATGGATGCGCTGTTAGTCTTTAAGGATGTTTTAGTTCCTTGGGATCGAGTATTTATTTATAACAATGTGGAAGCCGCAAACCTTCTTTATCCAAAAACAGGAATCGCACAGCAGCCAGCGCATCAGTCTGCAGTGAGAGGGCTCTTAAAACTTCAATTTGCTACAGAAGTAACATGCAGGTTAGCTGATTCAATTGGAGTAGATGGATTTTTACATGTTCAAGAAAGCCTTGGGGAGTTACTCCAAGCTGTGGAATCCATAAGGGCATTATTGCGTGTTGCAGAGTATGAGTATGAGACTAATCCTAAGGGTGAGGCTATGCCAAATTGGGAGCCTCTTGAAACGATTCGTGGTTTATTGCCAAAGATGTATCCGCGTGCCATTGAACTGATGCAAACTATAGGAGCTGGCGGATTATTGTTGTCTCCAACTGGTGCTGATTTTGAAAGTCCGGAATTGAGAGAAGATATGGATCGTTATTATGTTGGAAGAGCGGGCGTATCTGCAACAGAACGTGTAAGCGTATTCAAATTAGCTTGGGATTTGTGCGGCGAAGCTTTCGGTCAACGATTACTTCAATATGAACGTTATTATACAGGTGACCCAATCCGGAAAAAAGCTATATTTTACAATTCAATTAAACGTCAGCGTACATTTGATATGGTTGATGACGCATTACAAGTAAGTAAGTTGAAAGAAATAGTAACAAATAAATAGATATAGAGTTTATCTGTAAATACATGAAATTTGTGTTCACGATTCAACTTGAAACAGCTTTTAATCCCAAGAGGAGGCGGGGGATATGGAAACGCATGTAAATGAAATTTTAAGGTTACCGGGATCGGTGATAGCAATTGGCGCTTTTGATGGAGTTCATCAAGGACACCAAGCTGTGATTAGAGAAGCGGTGAAAAAAGCTAGGATTCTAGGGGTACCAAGTGTGGTATATACTTTTGATCCGCCTCCTCGACATTGTTTCCAAGGTGCACGTATTTTGACACCAGTTCCAAAAAAATTGGTTCGATTGGAACAGTTGGGAATAGATCATGTAATCATTGCAAGGTTCGATGAATTATATGCTAGTCGCCACCCTCTTGATTTTATTAAAAATTTAATGAATCTGAATCCTTTAGAAATCATGGTGGGAGAAGATTTCCGCTTTGGAAAAAACAGGGGAGGGGATATAAATCTTCTGGCACAGCATTTTTGTGTTCAAATTGCTCAACCTGTTTGTTGTTCAGATGGAATCCTGATTTCGTCTACTAGAATACGTCAATTGATTTCCAAAGGAGACATCAAACAATCTTATTCTTTATTAGGATGGCCGCTTGGAAGCTAGGGTTTGAAAGAATTAATATTGTCCATCGTCGTTATGATGAAGGGGAAATTTGGAGGTTAACCTGGATAAATCGATATATTAAGAGTTTTATTCGATAGAGTAGGGTAATGAAGAGTTTTTAGGAGGATAGATTAGGATGAAATTATTGGGTATATCCGGAACGATTATTGGTGCGAAACCGCGTATTGTCGTGGAAAAAGTATTAGAGGAAGCGAAGCGTCTGCATCCTGAAATTGAAGTGGAATTGTTAGATTTGAAGGATTATAATGTCCAGTTTTGTGATGGCCGAGATCCATCCACTTACAATGAGGATACGAAAAAGGTTATAGATATGGTTTCTTCGGCTGATTTTTATATTATTGGTACTCCGATTTTTCAGGGATCTCTCACAGGAGCTCTAAAAAACCTATTTGACTTGATCCATCCACAAGCTCTTCGCCATAAAGTGATGGGATTTATTGCTACAGGGGGGACTTATCAACATTACCTGGTGATTGAAAATCAATTAAAACCAATCGCTGGTTACTTCCGTGCCTATGTGGCACCGGGCTCTGTTTACGCTCATACCGATCATTTTAATAAGCAGAATGAAATAGTGGATGAGGAAGTATTAAGCAGAATTGCGGATTTGGCTAAAGAAGTAGTATTGATGCAAAAAGGATTAAAGAATAATGCATTAGCTCCGTTGTAATGCGTCTGAATGGTAATTTGGTTTTTAATTTTGTAAACGGGGGATTCCAATGCCTATTGTTGAACTGAAAATTATCGAGGGTCGAGATCAAGAAGTAAAAGAACGTTTGATTGAGAATGTAACACAAACGGTATCCGAAACGTTAGCGGTTTCTCCTGAAAGGGTTAGGGTATTAATTTACGATATTCCATCGACACACTGGGCAATTGGTGGAACAACGGTGGAAAAAAGAAGAGGCTGAAAATAGAAAACATTCATCTTTGTTTTCGCTTCAAAATAAAGTGTCAAGAAATACAGCCAATATTAAATGATATGAGGAGTGTATAAAACGATGAAAATGACGAGCGCATTCAAACCGATTAATTTGTGGAAGTTTATCGAGGAAAATAAAGATCAGCTAAAACCACCAGTAAATAATAAAGTGATTTGGAAAGATTCAGAGTTAATGTTTATGGTACTTGGAGGCCCGAATAAACGACGTGATTTTCACGTAGATCCCTCAGCGGAAATTTTCTATCAACTACAAGGAGATTGTTACGTTGAAATTATTAATGAAGAAGGAAAGCGAGAAGTAATCACTGTAAAAGAAGGAGAAGTATTTTTACTCCCTCCGAATGTTCCACATTCTCCACACAGGGTTGCTGATACAATCGGTATTGTTATAGAACGTAACAGGAATGAAGGTGAATTAGAGGATTTTGTATGGTTCTGCGATGAGTGTGATTCTGAAATGCATCGGATTAGTGTTCAATTAACCAATATTGAAGTTCAAGTAAAAGAAGCCATCAACCAGTTCAATGGTAGCCTGGAATTGCGAACATGCAAACATTGCGGACATGTTATGTCGCCGGAAGCGAGTGAATGGAAATGCGAATAGATTTTCATACACATATTATTCCGGAAAGCTTTCCGGACTTTGCCGAGAAGTATGGAGGGGAACGCTGGCCGGTGCTGCAACGGACGTGTACGTGCGGTGCATCTATTATGGTGGGAGGAAAGAACTTCCGCGATGTAACCGATCAGGTGTGGTGTCCTGAAAAACGTATAGCGGATATGGATCGTGAAGGAGTAGACATTCAAGTATTGTCACCGATTCCTGTTACTTTTTCTTATTGGGCGGAGCCGAAGCATGCGGCGGAAATGGCACGAATTCAAAATGACTTCATTGCCGAAACGGTTGCCAAGTATCCCGATCGCTTCGTTGGATTAGGGACGGTTCCGATGCAGGATGGACCAACCGCTGTAAAAGAGATGGAACGCTGCATGAACGAATTACAGCTGCATGGGATTGAAATCGGTACGAACGTAAACGGCCAAAATTTAGATGATCCTTCCTTCATCGAATTTTTCCAAATGGCTGAGAAGTGGGGAGTGCCTCTTTTTATTCATCCATGGGAAACGTTAGGCCGTGATCGAATGCCGAATCATAATTTCATGTACACAGTAGGGATGCCGAGTGAAACGGCTCTTGCTGCGGCGACGTTAGTATGGAGCGGTATCATGGAGAAGTTTTCAAGATTGAAAGTTTGTTTTGCGCATGGAGGCGGATCCTTCCCATACATACTTCCTCGATTAGATAAAGGGTGGGAAGTATGGCCGCATTTACGGTTGACGACACATCCTCCAAGTCACTATGCAAAGCAGTTTTATTTTGATTCGTTAAATTATGACCCACTAAATATTAAATACATGATTGAGCGTTTCGGACATGAGAAGATTTTCATGGGTTCGGATTATCCGTTTTTGCTTCGTGAAATCGACCCTGGAAAAGTCATCAACGAAACGATTGAATTAACAGAGCAGCAAAAAGTAGATATGCTGGGCGGCAATGCTGCCAAGTTTTTAAATATTGAAAAGAAGAAAAGAGGAGCTGTCTATGCCAACAGTGCAAACGCCGGAGAGTAGATTAAAGGAAATGGGATTAACGCTGTCACCCGTTCGTTCTGCGGTAGGAAATTACGTGAGCTGCGTACGGACAGGAAACTTATTGTTTACAGCTGGACAGGGTGTTGACCAATATCATGGGAAATTGGGAAGAGATTTGACAGTTGAAGAGGGTTATCTGGCCGCCCGTCAATCGATGCTAAATTTATTGAGTGCTGTCAGCCATGAGCTGGGCGGGTTAAGCAAAGTGAAGCGTGTTGTCAAAATTCTTGGATTTGTGAATAGTACGGAAGATTTTACGTCTCAGCCTAAAGTGATGGATGGGGCTTCTGACTTGCTTGTGAAAGTATTCGGCGAAAAAGGGAAGCATGGCCGCTCTGCAGTGGGAATGGCCCAATTGCCGAACAATACAGCCGTTGAAATTGAAATGATTTTAGAGATTGAGGAATAGGAGGAGGGATCGTATGAGCAATATTTTAGAAAATCAAATAAAAATCAAGGACGCAAAGCTATTTATTAATGGCGAATATATAGACTCGATTTCCGGAGAGACATTCGATACGATCGATCCTTCGACCAATCGAAAGTTAGCATCTGTGGCGAATGCAAATGAGCAAGATGTTGAAAAGGCAATTAAAGTGGCTCAGCACACGTTTGAAAGTGGTATTTGGAGTGAAATGCCAGTTGAAGAGAGATCGAAAATTCTTTGCAGAATGTCTGATCTTGTGATGGAAAGAGTCGATGAGTTAGCTATAATCGAAACGCTTGATGTAGGGAAGCCAATTAAAGAGAGCCGGGGTTTTGATATTCCTAGAGCGGCATCCAATCTACGTTTCTTTGCCGAAATGGCCAAATATATCAATCACGAACATTATGATCAATCTAAGCACATGAGCTATTCGAAATATGCACCAGCAGGTGTAACGAGCTTGATCATTCCATGGAATCTTCCTTTTATGCAAATGACTTGGAAGGCATCCGCAGCATTAGCTGCCGGGAATACCGTGATTGTGAAGCCAGCTTCTTATACTCCTCTCAGTGCTGTGATGTTAGGGGAGATTGCTAATGAAGCAGGTCTTCCTCCGGGTGTATTGAATATTATTACAGGTCCAGGTGGAACGGTTGGTACAGCAATGACGACTCACCCTCATGTTCGACGTATTTCTTTTGTTGGGGAAACTACTACTGGAAAAACGGTTATGAAGAATGCAGCTTCCCAGTTAATTCCTGTATCACTTGAATTAGGTGGAAAGTCAGCTAACATTGTTTTTGAAGATGCAGACCTGGATGAGGCAGTAAAAGGTTCAATTGAGGCCATTTTTAGGAATCAAGGAGAAATATGCTTAGCTGGATCCCGCTTATTGGTACAAGAAAGTGTGTATGATAAATTCCTAGAAAAGTTTGTTGAGGCTGTGAGGAAGATTAAAGTTGGAAATCCATTGGATGAAGATACAGATATGGGTGCTCTTGTTTCCAGTGGTCATTTGGAAACAGTGGATAATTATGTACAAATCGGGATTTCTGAAGGTGCGAAGCTTGCTATTGGCGGTAAGCGGGTTGAGGGATTGACTGAAGGGAATTTCTACGAGCCGACTGTTTTCTACGATGTAGATAATAAGATGAGGATAGCGCAAGAAGAAATTTTTGGTCCTGTATTAGTTGTGATTCCGTTCAAAACAGAAGAACAAGCGATCCAAATTGCAAATGACTCTATTTATGGTCTTGCGGGTGTCGTTTGGACAAATGATTTACGACGTGCTAATCGTGTAGCATCTCGAGTGAATTCAGGATTGCTATGGATCAATTGTTGGTACCATAGGGATTTAAGAACACCTTTCGGAGGATCGAAGGCGAGCGGAATTGGCAGGGAAGGCGGACGCCATAGCTTTGAATTCTACACTGAAGCGAAAACTATAACAATGAAGTTATAAATTTCAAAACATAAAAGGTGGCCTATAAGCCACTTTTTATGTATCTAAGCAAACAAGGAAGGAGCAAATATATGAAACTATTAATTGAAGAACTTGCGAATGAATTGATAGAAGCGGAGCAAAGCAAACATCCGATTGCCCCTCTTACGCAGCGATATTCCGAATTAAATACTACGGACGCTTACCAAATTCAGCTGGCAGTCATGGAGAAAAAGAAAAAAGAAGGGCGTCAAATTATTGGTAAAAAAGTAGGGCTGACCAGTATAGCTATGCAGGAAATGCTTGGGGTCGATGAACCTGATTATGGTCATTTATTTGATGATATGCAGGTATCTGATGGTGAGGTCGTAAAAATAAGCGATTTGGTTAGTCCGAAAGTAGAGGCGGAAATTGGTTTCATTCTCAGTCAAGACTTGACAGGCCCGAATGTCAACTATCTTGATGTATTGATGGCTACTAAGTATGTAGTACCAACAATTGAGATTATTGATAGCCGCATTGAGGATTGGAAGATTCAATTAGTAGATACCGTCGCCGACAATGGTTCTTCAGCCAAAGTAGTTGTAGGAAACAAGCTGAGTACGGTCGATGGTTTGGATTTGCGAAGTGTAGGGATGGTCCTTTATAACAATGAGGAACTGGTAGCAACGGGTGCAGGAGCTGCAGCCCTTGGACATCCGGCACAGGCGGTCGCATGGTTAGCGAATAAATTGTACGAGTTTGGTATTGGACTTAAAGCGGGAGAATTGATACTTCCTGGAGCTCTTTCCGGCGCACTGACCGTTAAGCAAGGGGATACCATTTCAGCCCACTTCGGTCCTCTTGGTTCTGTTTCTGTAACATTTGAGTAAAGGGAGGTTGTTATTGTGAGTAAAATTAAAGCGGCTATTATCGGTTCGGGCAATATCGGTACGGACCTTATGTATAAGCTCGAAAGAAGTGAAGTAATCGAATTGACCACCATGATTGGTATCGATCCTGAATCCGATGGATTGAAACGAGCAAAAGATCGAGGTTACCACGTGTTAGTGAACGGAATTCAAGGCTTAGTGGATAATCCTGATTTGGCACATATTGTGTTTGATGCGACATCAGCCAAGACCCATGTCAGACATGCGAAAATCCTTAAAGAATTGAGGAAACTTGCAATTGACCTTACTCCTGCTGCCAGAGGACCATTTGTGAGTCCAGCTGTCAATTTGGGTACCAGCCTGCATGCCGAGAATGTCAATATGATTACATGCGGTGGACAGGCGACAATTCCAATTGTACACGCTGTTAATCGTGTAGCTGATGTATCATATGCTGAAATTGTCGCTACCATTTCAAGCAAAAGCGCGGGACCGGGAACGCGTGCTAATATTGATGAGTTTACGATTACGACACGCCGAGGAATTGAAGAAGTGGGAGGTGCCGATCGAGGAAAGGCAATCATCATCCTAAACCCGGCAGAGCCTCCAATTCTCATGCGCGACACAGTCTACTGTGAAGTAAAGAATATGGATAAAGAAGCGATTCGCAAGTCTATTTATGACATGGTGGAGACTGTGCAGCAGTATGTGCCGGGGTATCGACTCAAACAGGAACCTTTATTTGATGAAGGTCGAGTGACGGTTTTCCTTGAGGTAGAAGGAGCAGGGGACTACTTCCCGAAATATGCGGGGAATTTGGATATTATGACTGCTGCAGCGACACGCGTAGCCGAGGATTTTGCACGCAATATTTTGAATAAGAAAACCGTTGGAATTGCTGCAAGTGAAGAATAGTCAGAAAGGAAGAGGTGATCACCGATGAATCGTAAAAGCGATAAACCTATAAAAATTACGGAAGTATGTTTACGCGACGGAAGCCATGTCATGGCACATCAATATACGGAGGAACAGGTTCGAAAAATTACTCGTGCACTGGATGATGCAGGCATGCACTATATTGAGGTTAGTCATGGTGATGGATTAGGAGGTTCGACACTTCAATACGGCCGTTCTCTTGTTGATGAAATGAAATTGATTGAAGCTGCTGTAGAAGAGTGTAAGCAGGCGAAGGTTGCGGTCCTGTTGCTACCGGGAATCGGTACTGTTCATGATCTGAAGCAGGCAAGGGAACTCGGAGCAGGGTTGGTTAGAGTTGCGACGCATGTAACAGAAGCAGATGTATCAGCTCAGCATATTGGTAAGGCACGTGAGTTGGGAATGGAAACATTAGGATTTCTTATGATGGCTCATATGGCTCCTGTAGAGAAGTTAGTGGAACAAGCCAAACTGATGGAAAGTTATGGTGCTCAAGCAGTGTATGTGACCGATTCGGCCGGTGCTCTTTTGCCTGATCAAGTTCGTGAACGAATCAGCGCCCTTCGTAATTCCCTAGACATTGAGATTGGTTTTCACGGACACAATAATTTATCTGTTGCCGTTGCCAATACCCTTGTGGCCATTGAAGAGGGTGCAACGCGAATTGATGGCAGTATTCGCTGTTTAGGAGCGGGTGCGGGAAATACACAGACGGAAGTCTTATTAGCTGTATTGGATCGAATGGGAATCGATGTAGGAATGGATCTTTACAAAATGATGGATGCTGCTGAGAATATTGTGGGACCTTTGCTTCCTCGGCCACAGGAGATTAATAAAGGAAGCTTGGTTCTGGGGTATGCCGGTGTTTACTCCAGCTTCCTCCTTCACGCGGAACGGGCGAGCAAGCGGTTTGGCCTTGATCCAAGGGATATCCTAATTGAACTTGGAAAGAGAAACGTGGTTGGGGGTCAAGAAGACATGATCCTTGATGTGGCAGCCGAATTGGCGAGAGCCCAAAAAGTGGAGGTGTAAAAATGACAATTGTGCAAGGAGCAGATATGGAAATTGTTGATTATCTTTTGTCAGCGGAAAAGGAACGCCGGGAAGTCGTAAAAATCACGGATAAATACCCGAATTTGACTTTTGAGGAAGCGTATGTGTTACAGGAAAAACTGATTCAAAGAAAAGAACAAGAGGGTGCAAGGCGAATTGGATTGAAACTTGGGCTTACAAGTAAAGCTAAGCAGCAGATGATGGGCGTTCACGAGGCCATTTACGGATATTTGACGGATGATATGCTAGCTTTGGAATGGGAACCTATTGATTTCAATCAACTCATCCATCCAAAGGCAGAACCCGAAATTGCCTTCTTCATCAATGAAGATCTTCAGGGAACTAACATTACAGCAGCAGATGTTTTGCGCGTAACCCAATATGTGGCGCCGGCGATTGAAATCATTGATAGCAGGTATTTAAATTTTAAATTTACTCTTGCAGATGTTATTGCCGATAATTGTTCTTCGTCCCGCTTTATAGTAGGAAACAAGTGGCTGTCACCTGCTGGGCTGGACTTGGCTAATTTGGGAATGGTTATGTCTAAAAATGGAGAAGTGGCTACGGTAGGAGCGAGTGCTGCTGTTTTAGGTCATCCTGCTACCTCTGTTGCCTGGGCAGTTAATAAGCTTGGAGAAATCGGAAAGGGCTTAAAGAAAGGTGATATTGTGCTAAGTGGCGCTATATCGGAAGCTATCTCCTTCCAACCGGGTGATTCAATTTTTGCCCAATTTGCAGAACTAGGGAGCGTTTCATTTACTTGCAAATAGGACGACAAAGTTTAATTTTGTATAAAAATGGTTGGTGCTTAGTATTTTCCGCTAAGCACCAACCATTTGTTATATTATATAAAAACAATTTATGAGTTTGATATGAATTTCGTCCATCGCCGGCTTTCGAGAAAGCTGGCGATGGATGAAATTCAACTTCATGTTGAAAATTCATTTAGGATATATAGAGGTTTACGGTTATAATTTTATAATTATAAAGTCATGAATTGAGTGGAGTGACTTCTGTTCCACGAAATATTTAGCAAAGCAAGGAAACGGACGAGCTGTCAATGAGTTGTTTGATATAAAGAAAAAACAGGATAAGGAAATCTTCATATAGAAGCTTCTGAGCATGAAGGGGCGCATAATGAAAAACATTTGAGGTGGAACGGGGGGGGGGATGTTAGTTGGCTATTATCTTAACGATGTTTGTACTAGGGGCACTGCTTGGATTTGTCGGTGCGGGCGGGGCTGGCTTCATTATAGCCATTTTAACGTTAGTTTTTAAGATACCCATCTATAAAGCATTGGGGACCTCTCTTGTGGCCATGATTTTTACTAGTTTGTCAGGTGCTTATAGCCATTTTAGGGAAGGAAATGTTGTATGCAAGATCGGTTTCATCACAGGAGGATTTGGGGCTTTAGGCTCTTTTATGGGCTCCAAAATCGCTTTTATCTTTCCAATTTACATTTTACCGTGGTTGACGGCAGGGATGTTATTCCTATCGTCCTTCTTGCTTTTGGTTCGTTTATTCATGATGAAGAACAAGAAGGAGAATCCAGAGAAAAGCCCTTCTTTTTTGTTGGGAAGAGCGGCCGTATTAGGGGGGATTTTTGGAACAGTATCCGGGACGGTTGGAATTGGTTCTGCTCCTTTTATTCAAATTGGTTTATACACGCTGCTGGGTCTATCGATTCGTCAATCAATAGGAACTACAATGCTAGTGATTGTTCCAATCGCAATAGGCGGGGGAATCGGGTACAGCACGGAAGGGTATTTGGATTTTATCTTATTGTTTCAAGTTTTAGTAGGAACTATGCTTGGAGCCTACGGAGGAGCAAAATTGACAAACTTCGCACCAAAATTATTCTTGAAAGTGGCAATGGTCACAACACCCGCACTAGCTGGCTTCCTCTTGTTAATTTAGTACTGATGCCAAATAGATGAGAAGGCCAATCCAATCTAGTATAAGAGGCATGACGACGATTCCTAGAATGGCTCGCCACATCCGAAAACATTTTCAATTAAGGAATAAAGTGAAACTTCCATCAGTGGGGGGTTTTTCATCCCCCACTGATGGTTAGTTGAACCAATCGGGCTTTTACGGGCAGTTATCCTCCACCTATCTTCTTCAGATTCCTCACAATCTTGAGGTGGAGGGGCTTACTGCCCGTTAATGCGGGATAAATCTATCATAAATTCTCAATATTTGATTGTGAAAGATAAAAAACGGATTTTACCTGCAGTTGCCTATTTAGAAGGAGAAGATGTTTATAGTTTGTGAATTTGGAGGAAGATATGCTACATCGTGACTATCTGTACCATGTATAATGAGACATTCCTTTCAAACTATGTGATTTGTCTTTTGGAATGTTTTAAACGAAAGTATTGGCTAGTTACTACTAGTTACACTATACTTTAAGTAAATGAGTAAGATGCACTGAAGAAAGATGGTTTTTTAAATACTATTATAGATAGTGTCATTCTCAAAGTATCATTCTAGTCTTTATAAGCATTTTTAGAAATATGTATATTTTTGTAATACAAAGAGGTGTTAATTGGATGAAATCTTATACACAATTTGAGCGAAGAAAATACATACTTGATGAGTTAGAAAAATACAATCGAGTGATGGTAAATGATTTAGCCAAAGTGTTAAATGTTACCACAGAAACAATTCGAAGAGATTTAGATATGATGCATAAGGAAGGTAAGCTGACGAAAATACATGGTGGTGCAGTTAAGAAAAAAGATCATACCATTGAATTTTATTTTGACAAACGTCGATCTGAGAATATTGAAGAAAAACGAAAAATTGCTATGGAAGCAAGTAAAGTGGTAGAAGACAACGATATTATTGCAATTGAAATTGGAACGACTACGATGCAAATTTTGGATTTTATACATGATAAAAAGAATTTGACAATCCTAACAAACTCGATACCAGCTGTCAATAAAACTATTGAGCTTAAAGAACAGTATGATTCATTTGATTGTAAATTAATAGTCTTTGGTGGAATATTAAACTCAAATTCATTAGCATTGTCTGGAGAAATGACGTTAAACTATCTTAACCAATTTACTGTTAATAAATTATTTGCTTCATGTGATGGAATTTCTTTAGAGCAGGAACTGACGTGTTCGTATATTGAGGATGCGCAGATTTTTCAGCAATTAAAGAAAAATGCAAAACAAGTTGTGATGATGATAGATGAGTCAAAGTTTAATTTAACAAAGTTTTATAAAAGCGGGAATTTTGAGGATATCGATGCGCTGTATACAAATGCTAAACTCGATGAAAGATGGCAAAATGCCCTATTAAGTAAAGGGATTGAAGTAATAACGGTATAGAAATAACATCTTAAAGTAGACTATTTCTTAATGAGAAATAGTCTTTTTTGTTATGTTTTTTTGTAAATGCATTGTTTTGTTTTGTTATTATGTTGATTTTACAATTCGTTAACATAATAACAACATTGTATTAATAATGTGCCCGTACAATATGAATTAGGAGGTGCGAGAATGCAAATAAAATTATCAAAAGCTGTGTTCTTTCTATTACCGGTTGGAATACCTCTAATATTATTTTGGATCATTCCGAATTTATTTAGTTTAGGTATTAGTTTTACAGACTGGGATTTCATGACTAGTGACTTTAATTTTGTTGGTTTAGATAACTATATTAATTTGTTTACACAGGATTCTTTTATACAGGCATTGTTAAATACTCTTTATTTTGGAATTGGGACAGTCGTTCCAACGATTGTATTAGGTTTAGGTTTCGCATTGTTCTTCCGAAAGAAGTTCAGAGGATCTGCAATTTATCAATTAATGATTTTTTCGCCTTGGGTAACACCAACGGTAGCTGTATCCATTGTATGGTCACTTCTATATGAACCTCAATATGGAGCTATCAATAAGGTGCTAGAATTTTTCGGGATACCGGGTTTGGACTGGCTGAAGAGTAGTGATACAGCGATGCTAGCGGTCATTATTGTAACGGTATGGAAACTAGTTGGATGGACGATGCTTTTCTATATCGGTGCACTAGAGAAAGTACCAGATAGCTTGTATGAAGCTGCTAGTATTGATGGAGCAAATTCATGGCAGAAATTTCGAAATGTAACACTACCGATGGTTTCACCAACAACTTTCTTCTTAGTTGTTGTCAATATAATTACTTCGGTGCAGGCTTATGATCAAATTAAAATTTTAACACAAGGTGGACCGAGTGGTTCGACACGAACGTTACTTTATTTATTCTTCCAACAAGCGTTTGAACAATTCGATATGGGGTCCGCAACAGCAATCGCATTTATTATATTAATCATTACAATCCTACTATCTGTTATAAACAAGATAATAGGTGACAAGTGGGTGAACTATTAAGATGAATGATAAGAAAAAGACGCCATTAATTTTAAAGCATATCTTTTTGGCTGTATCAAGTATCTTGTTTGTCTTTCCATTCATATGGATGGTACTTGGTTCGTTTAAAACATCCAGTGAAGTATTACAAGGAGGTTTTTGGCCTAAGGAATTCCACTGGGAAAATTATCGTCAAGTATTAGACATTCTTCCATTTAACACGTATATATTTAATAGTTTTTATACCTCTTTCCTCATTACTATATATGTACTTGTTTCGTCTGCACTCTTTGCCTATATGTTGGCATTTTATAAGTTCAAAGGGAAGAACTTGACATTTAGTGTTGTCATGGCAACGTACATGATTCCTGGAGCTGTATCGTATGTTCCGGTATATGTGATGTTAGGAAAAATGGGCTTACTTAATTCACATGTTGGATACATGATTACTATGGCTGTTAGTATATTCGGTATTTTCTATTTAAAACAATCGTTCCACAAGATTGGTTATGAAACAGTAGAAGCAGCCAAAATTGATGGAGCAAGTGATTGGCGTATACTTTGGAAGATTGTTTTTCCAATGACGAAATCATCATTTGTAACACTAGGTTTAGTTACATTTATTGGGAATTACAATAATTATATTTGGCCAGCTCTTATATTGAATGATGGCAACAAAAAATTAATTACTAACGGAATTGCTGATTATTTCATTAATAGTTCCTTAGGCCGAGATTGGTCGCACATTATGGTTGCAAGTACAATCGCTACAGTGCCGCTCTTAATCGTATTTTTAGTTTTACAAAAATGGTTCCTCTCAGGCGTTACTGATTCAGGAATAAAAGGCTAACTAAACATTAAAGGAGACATTCGGGATGAGAAAATTATTAATGCTTTTAACGATTTTGTCATTATTTGTTGGTGCACTTGCAGGCTGTTCAGGTGGAAAAGGAAATACTGTCAAAGTAACTAAAGAAGGGGATAAGATTGTTGTTCCGTTTATTAATGGCGTAGGTGGTTCACTTGCAGATCAAGTAGATAAGATTGTCGAGGAATACAATAAAAGTCAAGACAAGTATGTAGTGAAAACAACAAAAGCAGGTAACTACGATGAGTCTTATCAAAAGCTTCAAAGTGGATTTGCAGCGAATAACCAAGAGGCAATTGCATTGTTAGGTTCAGACGTCATTCAAGAATATGCGAAGAAAAAGTTAATTGTACCTCTAGATCAATATGCTAAAGATGATAAGCAATTTAATAAAGACGATTATGGAAAAGGTTTTATGAATCAAGCAACAATTGATGGGAAATTGTATGGAATTCCTTTTTACGGTACAACTCAAATCTTTTATTACAATAAAAAAGTGTTAGCGGAAAATGGCTTTACACCTGACGATTTAAAGACGTGGGAAGGTGTAGAAAAAGTAGCGAAAAAAGTAGCAAAACGTGACGCAAGTGGAAATGTCACATACGCAGGTTGGATGCCAATGTGGGGTACGTCAAACTTAATTGACGCAGTTCGCAGTGCTGGCGGAAATGTATTAAGTGAAGATGGTACAAAAGTGTTAATCAACGATGACACTTGGGTTACAGTATGGGAAAAATTCCGTACATGGCTTCATGACGATAAAATTATGAATATTCATTCAGGTGGAACTGGATGGGAGTATTGGGATAAAACAATCATTGATTTAGTTGAAGGTAAAACGTTAGGATATACAGGCTCATCTGGTGACCAAGGATTTGTTTTTAAATCGTTAGGTAAAGGAATGACTGAGCAAGAACGCCTTGACACATTTGGAGCAGTACCACAACCAGGTTGGGGTGATCATAAACCAGCGCCAAAATTAGAAAGTTATTTATTCACATTAACGAGAAATGTTGATCCAGAAGTAGCAAAAGGTGCATATGACTTTATGAAATTTGCTACAAGCACTGAGAAAACGGCTGAATGGTCAATGGCAACAGGCTATATCCCTGTTCGTAACCATGTAACAGATTATGCTCCTTATGCTGAATTTGTTAAAAAACAACCACAAGCATTAGTTCCATTAGAGCAAGCTAATAAATATGGAGTTGCACCATTTGTGGATCCAACAGGTGGTAAAATCAATGACGCATTAAATGTAGCTAAGGATAAAGTAGAAATTGAAGGAATCCCTGCAAAACAAGCATTAGATGAAGCGGCTAAAGTTGCGCAGGAAGAATTAGATAAAGCTCTGAAAAAACAGAAATAAAGTTTTCATGTATTACTTTGTAAAAGAACGAGAGGTGCTTTTGAACCAAAGAGGTACCTCTCCTCTATATTTTGTTAAGTAAAAATAGAAAAAAGGTGTGGAAATCATGATTGAAATGAAAGGTGCCATGACTCTTTCTCCATTCGTAAAAAATAAACATTGTTTTCTAATGGATTCAACCGATATTGTCAACTTTGCATTAACTATCGATCAAGGGATCGGCCGAAAAATTCCGCTTTTACTAATCTTGAGAGACCCTAATGGGTATGTACGTATACAGTATCAAACGCCAATTGTTGACGAAAAACTGGTTGTTGCAAAAGATCCAAAGTTTTGTTCAGCTGGTTGCGTTGGAGGGGAAATACCGTCTGGTAATTGGGAATTAGAAGTAGTATATACCCCTCATTGTGCAGATAAAGCACTAAAGTTTACCGGAAGAAACATGGACTATAAGGTAAATATATTAGTGAATGACGAGTTAGAACGGGAATATAATCGAGAGCATTTTTGCAAGGAAAATGTCTTTATTGATGAATACAATTTTGAAAAGGTAATGAATGAAGAGCATCGTTGGTACAAAGGAGATTTTCATGTCCACACAGATTTAACAGATGGCGAGATGGATGACGAGCTGGCAATGAGCGTATGTGAAAAACAAGAGTTAGATTTTTTATATGCGACGGAACACAATATTGTTATGCCATCTTATCAAAAAGGAAGCACATTGATAATACCATCGATGGAACTGACAACTCCTTACGGTCATTACAATGTGTTCGGGATGAAGGAATACGTTAACTTCACAGAGTATTTAGATGAATCGCTTAACGCTAAAAGCATGGATGAACTATTTTCTTTCATGAAAGAAAAAGACTATTTAATTAGTGTGAATCACGCATTTATGAAACCTTGGACAAACCAAATTAATATTGATCTAGAAAATATTCATACAATGGAAATCATGTGTGATCCAACTTATAGCAAAAGCAAACCATCTACTTTAGAAGCTTTAAAATTCTTCGATCAAATGTGGTTAAGTGGTCTTAAAATCTGGGGGATTGGCGGAAGTGATTCGCATTTACATCCATCTAAAACATTCCCAGGATCTAAAGACCCATCAATTTATGGTGATCCAGGAACGTATGTATTATGTAATGGCTTATCGATTAAAAACTTAAAGAATGCTATTCAAAAAGGCAGAATTTATTTTTCTCGATTTAGAAAATTAGAAATAGAGATTCAAAATGAAGGTAAAACCATTGATGTCGGCGATGAGGCTCAAGGAAATATTCACTACAACATTCAGACAGATAAACCGTGCGAGTGGAGATTGATTGTGAATGGCCAAATAATTGAAAAAGAATTTGGTAGCCAAGTAACCTTTGACTTTTCTTTAAATGAAGGAGCATATGCTAGAGTTGAAGGTTGGGAAGATGATGAATTAGTAGCGTTTATAAATCCTATTCATAATAACGTTAAGCGTCAGGGTATTAAAACATGGTATGAAGTTTTAGGAGGATCAGAGGGTGAATAAAGGAATTATTTTTGATAAAGATGGAACACTTATACAGCTAGATTCTGTATGGTACAAAGTTGTTCATCGTGTGCTAGATGATATATTTCAAATGTATCCAAATGAAAAAAGTAAACGAAATGAATTCCTAAAGATTATTGGTATGAGTGATGACGATTTTGAGAGTACGAGTTTACTAGCTTGTCAAACAAATTACTTTATTGCGGCTGCATGGTTTTCATTATTAGAAAATCAAAATGTGGATAAAGAGAGCTTTATTCATGAGGCATGTGTATTATTCAAAAAACACTCTACAGCAGATGATCTCGTATTTACAGAAGTGAAAGGTGCAAAAGAAACATTAAAATATTTAAAAGATCATGAATATGTAATAGGCGTTGTTACAGCAGACGACGTTGATGCAGCTATTCATTCACTTAAAATGACGGGATTATATGATTATGTAGACTTTTTAGGTGCAGATGATGGTGTTAATAAACCAAAGCCTGACAGTGATTTCTATTATATGTTCAAAGAGAAATTTTCATTGAATGAAGAAAATATTTTAATGGTAGGCGATACACTAACAGACATTAAATTTGCAAGAAATAGCAATATTAAAGTAGTGGGCGTCTTATCGGGTGCGAGCAGTAAGGAAGATTTGGAAGGCGAAGCGGATTATATTTTAGACAGTATGAAGGACATTTCTAAAATTTTATAAAGTGAAACTTCCATCAGTGGGGGTTTTCTTCATCCCCCACTGATGGTTAGTTGAACCAATCGGGCTTTTATGGGCAGTTATCCCCCACCTATCTTCTTCGCTTCTCTCAATCTTGAGGTGGGGGTCTTACTGCCCGTTAATGCGGGATAAAACAATGTGTGGTCAATATTGTCAATAACAGTATCTTTAAAAATAGCTAAAATTATAGGAGGCAATTATGGCTCAGCTATCATTCAAAAATATTTATAAGAAATATGATAATGATATGACAATCGTAAAAGATTTTAATCTAGAAGTGAATGATGGAGAATTTATCGTTTTGGTTGGACCTTCAGGATGTGGGAAATCGACGACATTACGTATGATTGCAGGACTTGAGGAGATTTCAGAGGGAGATTTTTATATTGATGGAGAGCGTGTAAATGATGTTACACCGAAAGATCGAGATATCGCAATGGTTTTTCAAAACTACGCTCTTTATCCACATATGACAGTTTATGATAACATGGCGTTCGGCTTAAAGCTGCGAAAATATAGTAAAGAGGAAATTGACCAACGTGTGAAACATGCAGCACAAATCCTCGGACTGGAGCAATATTTAGAACGAAAGCCAAAAGCACTTTCAGGTGGACAACGTCAGCGTGTTGCATTAGGTCGAGCGATTGTTCGAAATGCAAAAGTTTTCTTAATGGACGAGCCATTATCGAACTTAGATGCGAAGCTGCGCGTTCAAATGCGTGCTGAGATTACAAAGTTACACCAACAGCTGCAAACAACAACTGTGTATGTTACACATGATCAAATAGAAGCGATGACAATGGCGACACGCTTAGTTGTGCTAAAGGACGGTATCATCCAACAAGTGGGTACCCCTAAAGAAGTTTATGAAAAGCCAGAGAATGTATTTGTCGGAGGCTTTATCGGCTCTCCTGGAATGAACTTTTTCAAAGGAACATTAACAGAAAATGCTGTTATGATTGATAAATGGAAAATTGAAGTCCCAGAAGAGAAGATGAAAAGTTTACGAAACAAAGGGTATGTGAATAAAGAAATTATCATCGGTATACGTCCAGAAGATTTTTATTACGGAAAAACACTTGTAGATTTACCTCATAATACAAAGATAACGGTAACGATTGATGTATCAGAATTAATGGGATCAGAAACATATCTTTATTCTAATATCAATGGTCAATCCTTTGTCGCGCGTGTTAACTCCTCAGTTGATGTGCATAGTCAATCTGAGATGGATCTAGCTTTGAATATGGACAAAGTTCATTATTTTGATTCTGAAACTGAAAAACGAATTGTTTTATAAATTGTCCAACGAACAAGTCATCAACAATTCGACAGTATCATATTTATAAATTCTATCAGGCTTATCCCAAACAGGGATAGGCCTTTGTTGTTGAGTAATTTTTTTCATTTTTAATAAAGTGAAACCTCCATCAGTGGGGGAGTATTCATCCTCAAGTCAGTTACCCGAATTTGGTTGCAGCTTACATTATTTCTGAAGGTGCAGATGAATTGGTGTAAGAAAAAATTATTCGAAATTGTGTAGAAATTTATGTATGATTTAACTTAGCTATATTTGGTGTTCGTTTAAAAACACGGATTGATGTAAAAAGATACAAGGATAATGCTCTGTTTTATAAGTGGTTTCGTTCAATTAAATTTAATGAACATAGTATTTGATTTAACTTCAAAAATTATATTAATAAATCAATATGTATATTATCAAAGGTTTTGTAAAGATGTTAAACAAGAATTTACAGAAATCATTTGTGGAATTTTACCTATATAATCCAACTTTATCTTTCAATGTTTGTACAATATTCATCTGTTTTAAAACATTTTCTAAAAATAATAAAAATAGAATTGTAGAAAAGAGAGTGAGAGTATACATTCTTTTGAAATAAATATAGTTTTTTATATTCTCACTATTCAAAATATAAAAACTTTTATAATTTGAATATGTTAGCGTTTTCATACTTGAAAAGTTATGCTAGAATAAATTCATAAGTTATTAATTATTATAAAAAGAAAAAAGAATTCCTTTTTTCTGTTAATTATAAGGGGGCATTTTATTATGCGTATTGGGGTACCAACAGAAATTAAAAACAACGAAAACCGTGTAGCTATGACACCAGCTGGTGTTGTACATTTAATTCGTAACAATCACGAAGTATTCATTGAAAAGGGTGCAGGATTAGGATCAGGTTTTACTGATGAGCAATATGTAGAAGCAGGAGCAAAAATCGTAGAAACAGCTGAAGAAGCTTGGGCTATGGAAATGGTAATGAAAGTTAAAGAACCAATTGCGAGCGAATACAAATATTTCCGTGAAGGTTTAGTGTTATTCACTTACTTACACTTAGCTCCAGAACCAGAATTAACAAAAGCATTAATTGAAAATAAAGTAGTAGCAATCGCTTACGAAACAGTTCAATTAGAAAACCGTTCTTTACCATTACTAGCACCTATGAGTGAAGTAGCAGGTCGTATGGCTGCACAACTTGGTGCACAATTCCTTGAGAAAAATAAAGGCGGAAAAGGTATTTTACTTGCAGGTGTTCCAGGGGTAAAACGCGGTAAAGTAACAATTATCGGTGGTGGACAAGCTGGTACAAATGCAGCGAAAATCGCTGTTGGTCTAGGTGCTGAAGTAACAATTATCGACTTAAGCGCAGAGCGTCTTCGTCAATTAGATGATATTTTCGGCAACCAAGTGGCAACTTTAATGTCTAATCCTTACAATATTGCACAAGCTGTAAAAGAGTCTGATCTTGTAATCGGTGCAGTATTAATTCCAGGAGCAAAAGCACCAAAACTTGTAACAGAAGAAATGATCAAGTCTATGGAGCCAGGTTCTGTTGTTGTTGATATCGCAATCGATCAAGGCGGTATTTTTGAAACAACTGACCGCATTACAACACATGACAACCCAACTTATGAAAAACACGGCGTAGTTCACTATGCAGTTGCAAACATGCCTGGTGCGGTTCCACGTACATCTACACTTGCATTAACAAACGTTACAGTACCATATGCAGTACAAATCGCAAACAAAGGCTACAAAAAGGCTTGTCTAGAAAACACTGCATTATTAAAAGGTCTTAACGCGTTAGATGGCTATGTAACATTCGAAGCGGTTGCAGAAGCTCACGGTGTAGAATATAAAGCAGCAAAAGAATTGTTAGAAACAGAAGCAGTATCTTGCTAATTTAAATATCGAACAATATTTTCATACATCAGGATAAGAGCTAAGAGAAGTGCCTCTTAGCTCTTCTTATCTAGAAGGGGGCAAGAATCGTGGCCAACTTATTCAAAAAGAAATCTGTGACAAAATTGTTAGATCAAAGTCAAAGTAAGACTTTGACAAAATCATTAGGGGCATTTGATTTAACAATGTTAGGAATTGGAGCGATTATCGGTACAGGCGTTCTTGTATTAACTGGAATAGTAGCAGCAAGAGATGCTGGTCCAGCTGTTATTTTCTCATTTATGATTGCAGCAATTGTTTGCGGCTTTGCGGCATTATGTTATGCAGAGGTTGCTACAGCATTACCTGTATCAGGAAGTGTATATACGTATTCATATGCAACAATTGGAGAATTTGTTGCTCATTTAATGGGATGGACATTATTGTCAGTATATGTTCTAACAACAGCAGCGGTAGCTGGTGGTTGGACTGGTTACTTTAATAATTTAGTGAGTGGATTGGGATTAGAAATTCCGAAACAATTATTAACGATTCCAGCTCAAGGTGGAATTGTAAACCTTCCAGCGGTTATAATTACGTTAGTATTAACATGGTTACTATCTCGTGGTACGAAAGAAAGTAAACGTGTAAATAATGCAATGGTATTAATTAAAATTAGTATTGTTGTATTGTTTATTGTAGTTGGTGTGTTCTATGTAAAACCAACAAACTGGATACCATTTGCACCGTATGGCGTAAGTGGGGTTTTTGCCGGAGCAGCTGCAGTATTCTTTGCTTTCTTAGGATTTGATGCGTTAGCAACTTCAGCTGAAGAAGTAAAAAATCCACAGCGTGATTTACCGATTGGTATTATTGCATCACTTGCTGTTTGTACAGTTATTTATGTTGCAGTTTGTCTTGTTATGACAGGAATGGTGTCATACAAAGAATTAAATGTACCAGAAGCGATGTCTTATGTATTAGAAGTTGTTGGACAGGATAAAGTAGCAGGTGTTATTTCAATTGGTGCAGTAATTGGTATCATGGCCGTAATTTTTGCTTACATTTTTGCAACAACACGTGTATTCTTTGCGATGAGCCGTGACGGTTTACTTCCGAAATCATTTGCAAAAATTAACAAGAAAACAGAAGCGCCGGTATTTTCAACATGGTTAACAGGTATCGTAAGTGCTTTAATTGCCGGATTTGTCGATTTAAAAGAATTGTCAAACTTAGCGAATATTGGAGCATTACTAACATTTGCAATGGTAGCTGTTTCTGTACTAATTCTTCGTAAAACACATCCAAAGTTACAACGTGGCTTTATGGTGCCGCTTGTACCAGCACTACCAATCATTTCGATTGCATGTTGTTTATTCTTAATGGTTAACTTACCGCTGACAACATGGTTATACTTCGGTGCGTGGCTTGCGTTAGGGGTTATTGTATACTTCGTGTATTCTAAGAAACATAGCCATTTAAAAGAAGATGAAAGTTCGCAAGAGCATTTAAAACAAGCAAATTAAAGGGGGAAAGCCTTGTGCGTTGGGGAGCGTACAAGGCTTTTTTATGTGTAAAAAGGAAATTGGAAAATATTGTAGAAATTTGTATATTGAAAGATGTAAAAGGGGGAGAAATAATGGCTGTAAAAGAAGAATTAAAAGTTGTAGTTGGAGCAGAAGGATATAACAATAACCCAGGATGGCTGCATACACAAGAAGATGAACTGAATTTATTAAAAAGGGCAGATTGGACGAAAAAGTTTGCTCCAAACTCTATAGCAGCAATCTTGGCAGAGCATGTGTGGGAGCATTTAACATATGAAGAGGGAATAGAAGCTGCAAAAGTTTGTTATGAATTTTTACAACCAGGCGGCTATATTCGCTGTGCAGTACCAGATGCGTTTTTTCCAGGTGAAGATTATCAAGCTGGGGTACAAGTTGGGGGACCTGGACCACTAGATCATCCAGCTGCAAGTCATAAAATTGTTCATAACTATAAAACGATGGCTTCGATGTTTGAAGAAGCTGGTTTTGAGGTGAACTTACTAGAGTATTGTGATGAAAAAGGGGAATTTCATTATAACGGCTGGAATGAAAAAGAAGGTTTTATTTATCGGTCGAAACGCTTCGATCATCGCAATCAAGATGGGAAACTTGGGTTTGTCTCATTGATTGTGGATGCAGTTAAGCCTGAATAAAAGAAAAAAGAACTGGTGAGCAAAGCTCATTCAGTTCTTTTTTTCATATTTTAAAAGCACAATGCGGTAATTACCATGAAAAATAGATGACTCTTCGTATTGGATGGTGAGTGGCAACGTTCCTATAATATTACTCAACTTACGATTAATGTTTGTTCCGAGTCGCTCGGTAATAAAGTTCATTAATTTCCGTGGTGTATGTAGTTGTTTTTCTTCAGAAAGAAATTTATCCAAGATTACAATAGTCCCTTCTTCTTTCATTACGCGCAGCGCTTCTGAAAGCGCGGCATTAGGATGTTCTACAACGCTTAAAATGAGATTTAAAATAACGACATCAAATGAATTATTTGGAAATGTAAGCTCTTCGGCATTCATTTGTTGATATGTAACATGAGAATAAGGATACTTTCTTTTGGCTTGCTTTAGCATATGTTCTGAGAGGTCAATTCCAGTGATGAGGGTATCTTTCGGAAGAAGAGGAATATCTTGTCCTGTACCAACTCCAACTAATAATATTTTCTGATTTTCTGTAAAAGGTATAAGCGAAAGTGCTCGTTTTCTTGCTTCGATAAAGAAACGGTTTTGCATGAACAAATCATAAAAGCTAGATAATATTTTATAAATTTTTTGATTTTGCTTATTTTTCATGACATTCCCTCCAATTTTTTACTTTTACACACAATGTTCAAAAAATAAAAACGGAAATTATTGACACATATGAGCAATCATTCATATAATAAAAGCATAACATATATGAATGATTGTTCATATGTTCAAATAAAGAGGTGAGCTATTGTGACTGAACAAAAAGTAGAAACAACCGAAGAAACGTGTTTACAAAATGTCATTCATCAAGAAATTGTAGAACAAGTACAACAAACAATTCCAAAAGATGATAGCTTAAGTCAAGTAGCAGAGTTATTTAAAGTATTAGGAGATCGTACACGCACACGTATTTTACATGCTTTATTTGAAGCAGAACTGTGCGTATGTGATTTAGCATATTTACTCGGAATGACGCAATCGTCTATTTCTCATCAGTTACGTGTATTAAAGCAAGCAAAGCTTGTGAAAAATCGTAAAGAAGGAAAAGTAGTGTACTATTCACTTGCTGACGATCATGTCATTCGCATTTTCGAACAGGCATTTGAGCATGTAAACGAAGAAAAGCAATAGAGACACAAGGAGGGAGACATATGGGGGAAGCATTGGTAAAACGAAAACTTGTGTTAGAAGGCTTGGATTGTGCGAACTGCGCGATGAAAATTGAAAAAGGTGTTGGAGATTTAGAAGGGGTATCTTCTTGTTCTGTTAACTTTGTAACGAAAACAATGACGGTAGAAACAGCGAAACAAAAAGAAGAACATGTTGTAATGGAAGCAAAGCAACTTGTAAATAAATTAGAACCGCATATTCATGTGAAAGAAGAACAAAAAACGAGAACTGCAAAAGAAACATTTATACTAGAAGGTTTGGATTGTGCAAACTGCGCGATGAAAATAGAAGCAAAAGTAGGCGAAATGCCTGCAGTTACATCCGCATCTGTTGATTTTGTTTCTAAAAAATTAAGAGTAGAAGTAGCAAACAAACAAGAATTAGAGACAACTATTGCGAACATAAAAGAAGTCGTACAGAAATTAGAACCAGAAGTAAACGTAGTGCGTGAGAAAGAGAAAACAGAACATAATCATAGTCATGATCACGGAGAAGCGAATACGAAAAAAATGATTTGGCGGTTATCGATTGGGGCGATTTTAACTGCTATTGCTGCACTAGTTTCATTACCGCAAATCATCGCAATTCCACTTTTCGTGATTGCTTATATTATTATAGGCGGCGATATAGTTTTACGTGCTGCAAAGAATATTGTACGCGGGCAAGTGTTTGATGAAAATTTCTTAATGGCAATTGCAACACTTGGTGCTTTTGGGACTCAAAACTATTCAGAAGCGGTCGCGGTTATGCTCTTTTATCAAGTAGGCGAACTGTTCCAAAGTATGGCAGTGAATCGTTCACGTAAATCTATTAGTTCATTAATGGATATTAGACCCGACTATGCAAACTTAAAGCTAGGGAATGAAACGAAACAAGTATCACCAGAGGATGTACAAATCGGTGACTTCATTATCGTCAAACCAGGTGAAAAAGTGCCATTAGACGGTAAAGTAATAGAAGGGGCATCGATGGTAGATACATCAGCGTTAACAGGAGAATCTGTACCGCGTGAAGTAGAAGTTGGCAGCGACGTATTAAGTGGTTTTGTTAACCAAAATGGTGTATTAATAATTGAAGTGACGAAAGAATACGGTGAATCTACTGTTTCAAAAATTCTTGATTTGGTGCAAAATGCAAGTAGTCGTAAGGCGCCAACAGAAAACTTTATTACGAAGTTTGCTCGTTACTATACACCGGCTGTCGTAATTACAGCTGCAGTATTAGCCTTCGTTCCACCACTTATTATAGAGGGGGCAACGTTCTCAGATTGGATTTATAGAGCATTAGTCTTTCTTGTTATTTCTTGTCCTTGTGCATTGGTTGTTTCTATTCCACTTGGTTTCTTCGGTGGTATTGGCGCAGCATCTAAGAACGGAATTTTAATAAAGGGCAGTAATTATTTAGAAGCATTAAATGATGTAAAGCATATCGTATTTGATAAAACAGGTACGTTAACAAAAGGTGTATTTAAAGTAACAAATATGCAGCCAAGCGAATTTGTGACGAAAGAAGAATTGTTAGAGTATGCAGCATTTGCAGAAGTATATTCGAATCATCCAATCGCACAGTCAATTCGAACTGCATATGGAAAAGCAGTGAACGAGCATATGATCGAAGAGTATAATGAAATTTCTGGTCATGGTACAGTTGTGAAAGTTAGTGGAAAAGAAATTTTTGCTGGAAATGCAAAGTTAATGAGTAAAGAAAATATTACATTCCAGCAACCGCAAACTGTTGGAACACTCGTACACGTAGCCGTAGATGGTGTGTATGCCGGATACATTGTCATTTCTGATGAAATCAAAGAGGATGCTAAGCAAGCCATTCAATTATTAAAACAACTTGGTGTGAAAAGAACCGCTATGTTAACTGGCGATGCAAAATTAGTCGGAGAAGCAGTTGGAAAACAACTTGGTGTTGACGAAGTACATGCAGAACTGTTGCCACAGCAAAAAGTAGAAGAGATTGAAAAAATTGATGCGACAAAACATCCGAAAGAAAAAATAGCATTCGTTGGGGATGGCATTAACGATACACCAGTATTAGCTAGAGCAGATGTCGGTATTGCAATGGGTGGTTTAGGATCAGATGCAGCAATTGAAGCAGCTGACATTGTAATTATGACAGATGAACCTTCGAAGATTGCAACGGCTATTCAAATTTCAAAACGTACTCGCAGTATCGTATGGCAAAATATCATTTTTGCTTTAGGGATAAAAGGTGTTGTTCTTTTATTAGGGGCATTTGGCATTGCGACAATGTGGGAAGCAGTCTTCTCAGATGTTGGTGTCACTTTGCTAGCTGTGTTAAATGCGATGCGTGTGTTACGAGTAAAAGCCTAATAGAAGTTTCAATTTATAAAAGCAAAAGGAGAGAAGCGAGATGCTTCTCTCCTTATTTTTTTGTAGAATTTGCAATTTGTTCTCGCACTGTTTGGATATAGTTCATTTTATGGTCCCAGCACGCTTGACTTAAATCGACTGGATATTCTTCTGGATTCAGTGTCCGTTTATATTCTTCCCACAAGGATGCTAAACTGTGTTGTGTGTGGCGTTGAATATCAAGTATGTCTGGCAATTCGTATGTGCGCTGTCCGTTTACGAAAATATCATGATGCAGTTCTTTTGCTTCAAAGTTCGTGACAAACTTACTAATATACGTATGAACAGGGTGGAACATTTTTAAGCGCTCTTCTTGCTGTGGTTCTTCTGTCTCTAATGCAATATAATCACCTTCTGCATGATGATTGGTACGATTGATAATACGATAGAGACGCTTTAATCCTGGTGTTGTAATTTTTTCAGGGTTGGAAGAAATTTTAATTGTGTCGTTTAGTACGCCATTTTCGTCTTCAATACAAACTAGTTTATAAACGGCGCCTAATGCTGGTTGTTCAAATGATGTAATTAATTTTGTTCCAACACCCCATACGTCAATTTTTGCCCCTTGCGATTTTAAATGTAAGATGGTGTATTCATCTAAGTCGCTTGAAGCGATAATTTTTGTATTCGTAAAACCGGCATTATCTAGCATTTTGCGTGCTTCTTTTGATAAGTATGCCATATCTCCGCTATCAAGACGGATGCCATAAAAATCAATGCGGTCCCCGAATTCCTTTGCTACGCGGATGGCATTTGGTACACCAGATTTTAATGTGTCATACGTATCAACAAGAAAAACGCATTTTTTATGTGTTTCTGCATATTTCTTGAATGCTACATATTCATCACGATACGCTTGTACAAAAGAATGAGCATGTGTGCCGGCAACAGGGATACCAAAACGTTTTCCTGCCCGAACATTACTTGTTGAGGAAAACCCACCGATGAATGCTGCGCGTGTTCCCCAAAGTGCTGCATCAAACTCATGAGCGCGGCGGGTTCCGAATTCAAGGAGCTCATCATCACCAGCTGCATGCTTCATCCGTGCAGCTTTTGTTGCGATTAATGTTTGGTAGTTCACAATATTTAAGAGGGCCGTTTCAATAATTTGTGCTTCTCCAAGTGGTGCTTCTATACGTAAAAGCGGTTCATTATGAAAGACAACTTCGCCTTCCTGCATGCTGCGAATGGATCCGCTAAACTTCATATTTTGTAAGTAGTGTAAAAAATCTTCCTCAAATTGAAGTTCCTTTAGATAGGCAATATCACTATCTGTAAACCCAAAGCTCTCCACATACTCTATAATCTTTTCAAGCCCTGCAAAAATAGCATAACCGTTTTCAAAAGGTAGCTTGCGAAAGTATAAATCAAATACTGCACGGCGGTTATGAATATTATCTTTCCAATATGTATAAGCCATATTAATTTGATATAAGTCTGTGTGTAAGGCGTAACTATCGTCTTTATAATGCGTCATAACGTAAACACCTCCATATATTGGTTATAGTATACCTCTTTTTTTATTTTTTTGCTAAATACCATAAATGTTATAAAGTGAAAATAAATAAAAAAATCATTCAGAATATTTTTATTTATCAATTTATCTTTCGTTTAATTTTATGTATTATTAAGGTAATAGGGTATAAAGTAGAATGGAGGAGGGACGTATGCGGCAAAATTTAGAAAAAATGGGTAAGCAAATTTTTTACAAGCGACTCCAACAAAAAATGACACAAGAAGAGCTTTGTCAAGGCATTTGTTCCGTCTCATATTTAAGTAAAATTGAAAATGGGCGAATTGAAGCTTCTGAGGAAATATTGCAGTTGTTATGCGCAAGATTAGAGATTGCGGTTTCGGATTTAAGAGATATTGAAGCGGAAGTGAAAGAGAAGTTGGAGGAGTGGTTAAGGGCTCTAGTTCACTTAGATAAGCATAAAGTTGAAAATTTATATAGAGAACTAGAAAGCGAAATGAAGCAAATTGTAGATTTTGAAATTGTAAATTACTATAAATTGTTATATACACGGTATTTAATTATGAAGAGAAATATACCAGCCCTTAAAGAAGAGTTGGAGAGACTTAAGAAAGTTTATAAAAAATACTCCCCATTTCAGCAACTGTTATATAAGTATAGTCAAGCTTTATGCTATTGCCTACAACATAAGTGGCAAGAGGGATTACAGTTTTTAGTTGAGACAGAACTAATGGCAAAAGAGCAAAATTATTATGAAACCGGAATTTATTATAATTTAGCACTTGCATATAGTCATTTAGAAATTCCACATATGGCACTTCATTTTGCTAATATTGCTATGGAAGGATTTCGAAATGAATATAAGTTCCGAAATGTGATTAATTGTCAAATTGTCGTTGCGTTAAGCTACGTTGAAAAAGGGCAGTATGATGAAGCATTAAAAATTTATGAAAGTATACTGCGTGAAGCGGATTCTTTTTCAGGAAAAGATGTATTGATGTCAATCGTATTAGGTAACATTGGCAATATATATTATAGAAAGCAAAAGTATGAAGAAGCTAAAAAATATTATGTAGAAAGTTTACAATATCAAAAAGAAGAAGATGTGAACTACGTCGATACGTTATATGAGATGGCTATTCAATGTATTCATCTTGAACAATTAGAAGAAACAAAAGAGTGGATTGATAAGGCAATAATTTCTGCTAAGAAAGATGAAAGGTGTAATACGAAGTTGTACTTACTCCTTATGCTTCGTTATAAGTATTTTACAGAACCAAGTGTATATAAAGTATTCTTAGAAACAGAAGCGATACCTTTTTTTAAAAGTGCAGGAAGTATAAAAGAATTAAAGAAAGTATATATTGAGCTCGCTGAATACTTCTCTAATTCTTTTCAGTTTAAAGAAAGTAATGATTATTATAAATTAGCAATTGAAGCGCTCGAAATGATACGGGAGGGATAAGGATGAAAAAAGTAGTAATAGGTATCATTTTAACAGTAGTGTCAGTAGTTGTATTAACTGATACGCAATATACTCAAAAACCAGATATTTTTGGACAAGAAGCTAATGAAACCGAAGTTGTAAATATATAATTCAATTAAAAAGTTTCTATCCATTTGAACTGTCCTCTATAAAAGGACAGTTTAATAGAGTAAAATTTCCATCAGTGCGGGATAAAAAGATCTTTAGAAAATCTAGAACTTAAAAGGTGGTTTCGGTATTGTACCGAGGCCATCTTTTTTTATGTTCACTTGAGCACTGGTGAGTGTAATCTTGTATATAATTATTTATCTGTCTTAGAGAGACTTTTTCAAAAAGTGTTCGCCAAAATTTCACAAAACTTGAGAAATAAAACATGGAGATATCTAAATAATAAGTTGTTTATTGTATTTGAATCCACTCAACACGAGTACTTAAATAGTATAGCGTAGAAGAGAAAATCCCTTTCCTGATGGAAAGGAGTTTTTCAAAAATTGCTCGTCAAAATTCTACAAAACTTGAGAAAGAAATTATTTAAATTTTCAGTATTTTAATAGTGGAAACTTAATGCTACTATAAAGCTACTCTTTAAAAAAAACTTTTGCTAGGGGGAAGAGAATATGAAGAAAAAGAGTTTAGCGTTTGTGTTAGCAGCTGGAATGGCAGTAACAACATTTGGGGGGACAAGCTCTGCGTTTGCAGAATCAAAGAATGTACTTTCCACAAAGAAATACAATGAGACAGTACAGTCTCCTGAGTTTGTATCGGGCAATCTAACTGGTGCATCAGGAAAGAAGGCAGAATCTGTTGTATTTGATTATTTAAATGCTTCTAAAAAGGATTATAAACTAGGCGCAAAAAGTGCAGAAGAATCTTTTAAAGTACAACAAGTTACAAAAGACTCTGTTGGCGATGCAACAGTTGTCCGTTTACAACAAGTATATGAAGGTGTACCGGTATGGGGATTTACCCAAGTGGCTCATGTTGGAAAAGATGGTGCATTAAAAGTTGTATCAGGAACAGTTGCGCCTGAGTTAGACAAGAAAGAGAAATTGAAAAACAAAAATAAAATTGAAGGAAAAAAAGCAATTACAATTGCACAACAAGACTTAGGGTTCACTCCAAAGTATGAAGTAGAGCCATCTGCGGATTTATATGTATATCAAAATGGTCAAGAAACAACATATGCATATGTTGTGAAGTTAAACTTCTTAGATCCAGAGCCAGGAAACTATTATTATTTCATTGAAGCTGATAGCGGTAAAGTTTTAAACAAATATAATACAATTGATAATGTAACAAATGAAAATAAGTCACCAATTAAACCTGCAGTTGGATCTACTACTAAGCCTGTAACAGGAACAAATAAAGTAGGGACAGGTAAAGGTGTACTAGGTGACACAAAGTCTATTAATACAACATTATCTGGATCTAGCTATTATTTACAAGATAATACACGCGGTGCAACAATTTACACATACAATGGGAATAATCGTACTACTCTTCCAGGAACGTTATGGGCGGATGCAGATAATATCTTTAATGCTAGTAATGATGCAGCAGCAGTGGATGCTCATTATTATGCAGGTGTAACGTATGATTACTATAAAAATACGTTCAACCGCAATTCTTATGACAATGCCGGTGCAGCGTTAAAATCTACGGTTCACTATAGCAGAAGCTATAACAATGCCTTCTGGAATGGATCACAAATGGTATATGGGGATGGAGATGGATACACATTCGCTCCATTATCTGGTGGTTTAGATGTAATTGGACATGAATTAACACATGCTGTGACAGAAAGAAGTTCTAATCTTATTTATCAAAATGAATCTGGTGCATTAAATGAGGCAATTTCTGATATTTTTGGAACGTTAGTAGAATACTATGATAATCGTAATCCAGATTGGGAAATTGGGGAAGATATTTATACACCTGGTACGGCTGGGGATGCTCTTCGTTCTATGAGTGATCCAACAAAGTATGGTGACCCAGATCATTATTCTAAACGTTATACAGGAACGAGTGATAATGGCGGCGTTCATACAAATAGCAGTATTATCAATAAAGCTGCTTACTTATTAGCAAATGGCGGTACGCATTATGGTGTAACGGTAAATGGCATTGGTAAAGATAAAGTAGGTGCAATCTACTATCGTGCAAATACAGTATACTTAACTCAATCTGCAACTTTCAGTCAAGCTCGTGCTGCCTTAGTACAAGCAGCAGCTGACTTATACGGCGCAAGCTCTGCAGAAGTGGCAGCTGTGAAGCAGTCTTATGATGCAGTTGGTGTGAACTAGGTTCCACTCCCCTTTATAAAATGAAAAAAAGGAGCATATGCTCCTTTTTTTCATTGTTTCTTCCATGTTTTCCATACATAAAACAGTCCGATGCAACCAGCAATGGCAATAATCCACTTTGCTTCATTTGTTCCGTTCATAACGTGATAGGTGGAATACACTTCAATAAGTAATGCCGGTATTTTACCAAGTGTACTAGCGACGCTAAAAGTTAAAATGGACATCGTTCCAAGAGCCGCAAATAATGTAACAATGCCAGAAGGAATAAAGGGGAAGAGGCGAAATGATAAAATGAGAAAGAAAGCTTCTTTTCCTTGTACATAAAGAAGTCTTTGTACTTTTGGGTATTTATCTATATTTTTTTGAGCAGTTTTTTGAAAACCAAGACGATATAAATAAAAAGAGATGATAGCTCCTAATGCTTCCCCCGTAATGGATATGAGTGTTCCTTCTGTTACTCCAAATAGTGTGATGTTAATAGCAGTTAAAAAAATACTAGGAATAAAGGCTGCTAAGCTAATAAGAATATTGAGTAAAATGCTAAGTGGGATTGCAACTGTTTGATGTGCTGTGAGAAAAGAATGAATCGTTTCTTCCATATGAATTAAATTTCCTTTACCTTTTTAAGCATTACACCATATTTTTCATATGGAGACAATAGAATAGTTGAATAAAAAATCTTATTTATATGCTCTATATTGGTATTGTTAGGGGAGAAAGGGGTATCTGTTGTACGTGATAGTTTCTCTAAGAGCTAAAATTGACTTTTTCTAAAGATAATACAATAATCATGGAAGAGGTGATACGATGAAACGATTACGGAATGTTGTTATAAGCGTAATGCTTATGATGATAATTGTATTAAGTGGATGTTCAGGACAGCAACAAAAACAAACTACATCGAAAGAAAATAGTGCAGCAGTTGTAAATGTTAGTGACAACATTTTAGATGAAATGGAAGGACCGCCGAAAAATGGTCATACGTTAGAGCGTCACGTTGGCAAAACAGAAGAGCAATTAAAAGAACGATTGCGTACAGATAAAGTATCCGCTGCAAGTACATATTACGATAAAGAAACAGCAACAAAGGCGGTAAAAGATAGTTTAAAGCAACATGAAAAAGAAATTAATACATGGCTGAAAGAATCAAAGGAAAACCGTCTTGTATTGAATACAAAGCATGCATTTCCAGTTGGAAAAACAGTATTAAAAAAAGATATGCGTGTAAAAGATGGACTTCGTAATACAGTGACTGTGTTGCAGAAAGATAAAGGGAGTGAGCTAGGCTTTAAAATTATTACTTCTTATCCTTCTGAATAAATAAGAAAGGAGAGAGATTTATGTATTCGACATTTCAATATTTCCTTAAGGCATATTGTACACTAAGTATATATGAAGAAGAAATGACTGATCTTATGCAACAATTTAAAGAACAGGAAGAACAAGAAACGAAGAAGAAATTATTACATGAATTTGTTCAAATGCAAAAAATAGAAGATTGGAAGAAAGTGTGTCAAGAAGCTGAGCGGTATGGGAATCGTATATGGACAATAGAAGAAACAAAAGCACATATTAGTAATTTTGTTTCTATATTACAAAACAAAAAGGCGTGAATCATCACGCCTTTTTGTATGTGCTTTTTGAAATTTGACCGTTGGAGAGTACTTGCCCGTTTTGTGTTACTTTTTTATATGTTACAGCCACAATGTTTTTATCTGTTTCACTTATAACTTTCGAAGAAACTTCTACATTTTTTCCTGTATCTGTACCGAAAATACGAGCAGTTACACTGCTGCCATCCGTGAATGATTGAATATAAATATACTTACCAGTATTATTTGTAAATTTCAAATCAGGACCATAGTCAGCAACAGCTGCATCTTGACCAAGTGGTAAGTAATGGACTGGTAAAGAATGATTACTCCGGGCTACAACTCCTAAGTCAGCACGCAATACAGCACCATATAATGTGCTGCTTACTTGGCAAACACCACCGCCGGCACTTTGTTCTACTTTTCCATTTACATATACAGCCGCTGATTTATAGCCATGTGCTGCATCTGTAATGCCAACGCGGTTGTTAAAGCTAAATGTTTCACCGGGTGCAACAAGTACTCCTGTTAATGTGTTGGTAGCACGTTGTACGTTAAATGTTTGATTCGCATTTCGGCCAGCCAACGGAGTAGAATATTCAGCAATTACTCCTTGAATCCCCATGTTCTTCACATCTTCTGTTGAGTGTTCTGGTTTCACTGCTGTAATTGGAACTTGGATATCCTGTTTATTTGTAGCAATTGCTTCTGTTGTTAAGGATTTTAATTTTTCTTTATCAACTTTCTCGCCATCTTTACTTTCGTTAATATTAACCGTAGTTCCAGAAACAGATAACTCTGCATTGACAGGCTCTACTAGGAGGTCATTGTATTTCTCTTTTATAAATGCATCGTATTTTGCTGTGTTTATAGAAGGATCTAGCTTATAGTCACGCTTTAGTTCACCTTTTTCAGCTTGTTTACGCATTTTATAACGATTAGAAATATTGCTCTGTTGTTCTTTGAAAATTTCATCCGCAACATTTGTATCCTTATATTCAACGCCTAGTTCTTGCCAAGTATATGTCTGTGTGTTGTCTTGGAAGGTGTAGTTCACGGATTTTTTATTTAATTCATCAACTTTTTGTTGAACAATTTGTTGAACGTCTGCTTTCGTTTTGCCATCTAAGGAAATACCTTCAAATGTTGTGTGGGGTAAAACGTATGTATCTAACTGATTATTCAATTTGGATACATATTGATAAGCGCTAACACCGCCAGCACAAAGAATGATTCCACCGGCAATCACAGAACCAATAATCCAATTACGTAACTTCATTTATTTCCCCCCCAAAATAAAATTTTTAGGTTATGTATGATATGTATTATTTTTAACGTATAAAATGATAAAAAAGTATTAATTACACACTAGTATACTATTAATTTTATTGTCTGTGTAATATTTTTGTAAAAAAACGTTACATTTTTGTAATATAATTACCTTAAATTAGAATTTTATGAGGGGGAGGCAAAGAAATTCATGTTTGTATTGCAGTATGAAATGTATGTAGGTGTATATAAGAAAAAAACAGCTGTTGTATACACAACAGCTGTTTTTTTCTTATAGTTTCTTATGATCTGATTTACTTGTAACACCAAGGTGATTTTGTAATTCTTCAGAAATAGCTTGAACACTTTCTTCTTCAGGAACGTAATAATATATACCATCAATATATTCGTCTTTTCCTTTTATTTGCAATTTATCCATTTTCAGGTCAGAACTCATCATGTTTTTAGTAATTGCCATCATATCATCGAAAGTCAAGTTTGTTTTGATATCGTTATCTACCGCATCTAGTAAACCACCAAGTTTGTCAATCGAATTTACAGATAATGCTTTTTCAGCGATTGCTTCTAAAACAAGTTGTTGACGTTGGCCGCGCATATAGTCAGTATCAATATGGCGTGTTCTCGCTAGCGCAAGTGCTTCTTCGCCATTTAAGTGCTGACGACCTTTTTCAAGGTGAATAGCATCAGGATTGTCTTTACTATCTTGTTCAGTAAATGTAACTGGTACATCTACATCAATGCCGCCAAGAGAATCAACAATTTCTATAAATGATTCAAAGTTAAACTTCACGTAATAATCAACAGGAACATCTAAAAAACGTTCTACTGTATCAATTGTACTATCAACACCACCGAATGCATGTGCATGGTTAATTTTATCTTCTTTTTTTCGTGATGGAATATATACTCGAGAATCACGAGGAATGCTTAATAGTTTTACAGATTTATCGTTTTTATTAATTGTTGCAAGTAATAATGCATCTGTACGAGTTGCAGTTCCGTACTCTTTTTCTCGGGTCTTACTTTCATCTACACCCATGATTAAGATGGAAACATTATCTGTCATCGGCTTCACTGCTTTTTCGCGCTTTGCCGATTTATCTCCTCGTCCTAATTCTGAGAATGCACCGTTTGCAACAGCTTGTGCTTTGTTATATATGTGGAAGAAATAGCTGCCTCCTCCAATAATCACAAGGAATAAAGGAATGAGAACAAACCATAGTATACGCTTTTTCTTAGAACGCTTTTTTGCCGCTCTATCTGTCGTTTCTAAATCAGGCTTCATTAATCTTTCTCCTTTTAAACAATCAATTAAAATATTTTCTTATAATTTTTAAAAAAGGCACACTTTCTATTGTACATAAATATAAGGGGTTTTCACTATAAATTTTTAATTGACACGAAAATGAAATATATGAAATATATCGTTCTATATAGATATCTTATAATTCTCAGTGTATGAAAAGTTGTTATACAAAAAGCAGATGCCTTACAGTAATGAAGGCATCTGCTTAAATATTATTGTATATAAAAAATAAAGAAAAAAAAAGATTAAAATTTTACCTATTTAGATCATAATACTCACAATAATTGCAGATAGAATACTTACTAAGGTTGCTCCGTATAGGAGCTTTAAGCCAAATCTGGCAACAACATTTCCTTGTTCTTCATGTAAGCTTCTTACTGCTCCTGAAAGAATTCCAATAGAAGAGAAATTTGCAAAAGATACTAGAAAGACAGAAATAATACCTATCGTACGAGGAGAGAGTGTATTTGCAAGTTTATTTAAATCCATCATGGCTACAAATTCATTTGTAATAAGCTTTGTTGCCATAATACTACCTGCTTGTACAATTTCTGTAGCGGGTACACCAATAATGAAAGCAATTGGAGAAAATGCATACCCGAGTAATTGTTGAAATGTAATACCAAAAATGATTGCAAATAAACCATTAATAGCGCTTATAAGAGCAACGAAACCGATTAACATTGCTCCAACAACAACTGCGACACGAAATCCATCTAAAATGTACTCTCCTAGCATTTCGAAGAAAGTTTGTTTTTCTTCCTTGACTTCTAAAATATCTTCTTCGTCTTTCACATCGTATGGATTAATGATTAATATGATAATAAATCCACTAAATAAGTTTAAGACGAGAGCAGTTACAACATACTTTGGTTCAATCATCGTCATATAGGCACCGACAATGGACATGGATACTGTAGACATTGCTGAAGCACATAGTGTATATAGACGATGTTTTGGAATTTGTCCGAGCTGTTTTTTTACAGTAATAAACACTTCTGATTGTCCGACAATAGCAGAGGCAACTGCGTTATAGGACTCTAATTTACCGAGGCCATTTATTTTACTAAGGAAAAAACCAATCCATCGAATAACAAATGGTAAAATTTTGAAGTGTTGTAAGATTCCAATTAAGACAGAGATAAATACAATCGGAAGTAAAACGTTTAAAAAGAAAGACATTTCGCCTTTGTTTAATAAGCCGCCAAATACAAAGTTTACACCTGCCGCAGCATATTTTAATAACTCATTAAATAAATTTGAAATTGCTGTTACAAAGATAAGTCCCATTTGTGTATTTAATAATAGGAACGTTAAGATTAATTGTATAATAAGCATGATAAGAATCGGCTTGAACTTAATATGTTTTCTATTGTTACTTGCTATAAAAGCAAGAAAAAAAACAACAATGAGTCCGAGCACAAATGTAAAAAATTTCATAGTAACCCTCCTGTATGAATAGTTTTCTCTTGCCTTACTGTCCGTAAAAACCTGATTGGTGAGAGCTTTCCATCAGTGAGATGAAAAAACATACTGATGGAAGTTTCACTTTACATATAGGTTTTTCATTTCATAGAAGAATATACAAGAAAGGAAAAGATACGATGAATATTACTCATGTTCACCACATCGCAATTATTTGTTCAAATTATGGAGTATCAAAAAAATTCTATACAGAAGTACTCGGTTTTCAAGTTCTACGTGAAGTATATCGAGAAGAAAGAGAGTCATATAAGCTTGATTTATGTGTAGGAGATACATATCAAATTGAATTATTTTCATTTCCTAATCCTCCAAGGCGAAAAAGTTTTCCGGAGGCAGCGGGATTGAGACATTTAGCGTTTGCTGTTGAATGTATAGAAGAAGCTGTTTCATATTTACAGCAGCATGGTATACAAACTGAAGCAATTCGAATCGATGAAATTACTGGAAAACGTTTTGTATTTTTCCAAGATCCAGATGGTTTACCACTTGAATTATATGAGAAATAAAAATTGGTGAAATTTATACAGTTTTTCTTATGAGGGAAAGAGAGAAAATAAAGAAAGTTAAACTTATCTTTGCAGGAGGTGTAACCTTAGTTGTCTGCAGCTAAGGGAGATACTTGGAAATAGGGAATTTAATACTGGTTGCAGTTTTAATTGCGTTAACGGGTTTTTTTGTTGCAATTGAATTTGCGATTGTCAAAGTACGCAGTAGTCGCATTGATCAACTCGTAGGAGAAAAAAGGCGAGGAGCAATAGCAGCAAAAAAAGTTATTTCTAATTTAGATGAATATTTGTCAGCCTGTCAGTTTGGAATTACAATTACGGCACTTGGGCTTGGATGGTTAGGTGAACCAACTGTAAAACATGTATTAGAGCCTATATTGATTAAATTTCAAATCTCTCCTTCGATTGCTAGTACTGTATCTTTTGTTATTGCATTTGCTGTTATTACTTTTTTACATGTTGTAATTGGTGAATTAGCACCAAAAACATTTGCAATTCAAAAGGCAGAACACATTAGTCTGATGTTTTCAAAGCCATTAATTTATTTTTATCGCATTATGTATCCATTTATTTGGACATTAAATCATGCCGCTCGTTTTGTGACAAGTTTATTTGGACTAAAACCTGCTTCTGAACATGAAGTTGCACACTCAGAAGAAGAGCTCCGTCTCATCTTATCAGAGAGTTATGAAAGCGGGGAAATTAATCAAGCGGAATTTAAATATGTAAACAATATTTTTGAATTTGATAATCGTCTTGCGAAAGAAATTATGGTACCGCGAACGGAAATTGTTGGATTATATGCTGAAGATTTATTTGAAACACATATTGAAATTATTCGACAAGAAAAATATACAAGATACCCAGTATTCGGTGAAGACAAAGATGAAGTTATGGGAATGGTGAATGTGAAAGATTTCTTCATCCGTTATATAGATGGGGAAAAACGAGAAGCAAAATCAATCATGACATATACAAGACCAGTTATTGAAGTAATGGAAAACATTCCAATACATGACTTATTGTTGAATATGCAAAAAAAACGTATTCCACTCGCAATTTTATATGACGAATACGGTGGAACTGCAGGGCTGGTTACACTTGAGGATATTCTAGAAGAGATTGTGGGAGAAATTCGAGATGAATATGATGAGGATGAACACCCACCTATTCAAGATGTTAGTGAAAATTGCAAAGTAGTGGATGGGAAAGTGTTAGTAAGTGAAATTAATGATTTATTTGGCTTACATTTGGACGAACATGATGTCGACACAATTGGTGGTTGGTTAATGATGCAAGGACAACCGATTGCAGAAGGAGATGCTATTATTGTTGGTGAGTGGACATTTACTATTCTTGAAAAAGATACTCATCAAATTAAGCGAATAGAGATAAAAAAATTGGAAACAGAAGAAAAAACAGTAGCTTTATAAAGTGAGACTTCCATCAGTGGGAAGGGGGTCATCCCTCACTGATGGAAAGCTCGCCCAATCGGGCTTTTACGGGCAGTTATCCCCACCTATCGTCTTCGGTTCTCTCTACATCTTGAGGTGGGGATCTTACTGCCCGTTAATGCGGGATAAATAGCTGTTTTTTCTTATTAATAGGGCATTATAGTAAATGAAGAAAGACGATGTGCGTTTTTTGTATTGGAAAAAATAAGAAAATATTAGGATCATGGGGAATTTTAGCAGGAGAAGAGGTTAAGAAAAATCATTTTGCATTTGGAGTAACGTTAGAACCAATTGTCCATGTTTAGATGCTAGATGCTAGATGCTTGTAATAGCTTAGAGTTGAGGATCCATTAGGGAGCATGAAGTATTGTATTTAAGTGAATAAATAAAGCAAAAGGCTGATGAACGAGTCATCAGCCTTTTATATTAGAAAATATGGAACACAGCGTTCAGTTGAAGTAAGCTAATAATTAATAAGAAGATTAAGCTGTATTTCATTGTCATTTTAAATAGCTCTGATTCTTTACCAACTATTCCAACTGCCGCGCAAGCTACAGCAACTGATTGTGGTGATACCATTTTTGCCATTGTACCGCCTACTACGTTTAAGGCAACAAGAGTAGAAGGGTTGATATCTAATTGAGCGGCTGTAACAGCTTGAAGAGGTGCAAATAGAGAGCCGCTAGATACTACAGAACCTGTTATGAATACGCCAATCCAACCTAAGATTGGAGAGAATATTGGAAAGATTTTTCCAGTAGATGAAAAGGCTAATCCAAGAGTTGAAGACATACCAGAATAGTTTGTTACATATGCTAATGCAATTACACTACAGATTGTATAAATTGGTGCTTTTAACTCTTTTAATGTTTCAACAGTTAATTCTTTTATTAACTTACCGCTTACACGGAATACAAGTAAAGATACGATAATTGCAAGTACAATTGCAGTAGTTGTTGATGAGAATACATCTAACTTAAAGATTGCTGGAAACGGTGTATTTGCTTTAACGATTGGCGCTGTTTTAATCACGTGATTGTGCAGGCCAGGTACTTGAATATTCCATATTAAGTTACTTAATGCACCATCTGGAGCGAATAAGGCTTTTACTGGTTTTAAGTTGAAAATTGTTACAAATACAGTTAAGAATACAAATGGTGACCAAGCATATAAAATTTGTTTCATAGTATAATTATGTTTTTCTGTCTGTTTTTGTTTTGTTTTACTTTTTTCTGAAGATTTCGGCTGCCATACACGTAAGAATAATGCTAATGCAATCATGCTGACAACAGCTGCGAAAATATCAGTAAGTTCTGCACCAAGGAAATATGTTACAACGAATTGAGTAAGAGCGAAAGAACCGCCGCTTACAAGAATACCTTGCCAAGTTTCTTTAATTCCTTTAAAACCATCAACGATTGCAACAAGTAAGAATGGTAATACAAAGCTAATGAAAGGTAATAATGTTACAGCTTGACGACCAACAATTAATGGATCTAGTTGTGTTAATTGAGCAGGTACTGTAACTGGAATACCCATTGCTCCCATCGCACCACCAGCAATATTGGCAACTAAACAAATACCAGCTGCTTTTAATGGGTTAAAGCCCATACCTACAAGTAATGCTGCTGTAATAGCGACTGGTACACCGAAACCTGCTGCACCTTCTAAGAAAGCACCGAAAGAATAAGCGATTAATAACACTTGAAGACGAGGATCGCTTGTAATGCTAGAAATGCTATCACGAATGACGTTAAATTGCTCAGTTTTTACAGTTAGTTTGTAAAGGAAAATTGCTGCGATAACAATTGTACAAATTGGATAAAACCCGGCTGCTACACCAAAGGCAGCGGATGATACAGCCATAGTTGCTGGCATCTTATAGACAAATATAGAAAGAATAATAGCTAAAATAACGCTATAGAGTCCAGATAAGTATCCTTTAATTTTAAACACTGTTAAACATAGTATAAAAAATAAAATTGGTAGAGCGGCTACAAGTGCTGATAGCCAAATGTTGTGTAATGGGTCGTAAACCTGTGTCCATGTACTCATAATTGCGACATCTCCTATATATAATTTGTGAAGCTATTCACATTATTTGTGAAACCATTCACAATCAACTTACATTGTTAGTATAGTCTCCCTCAGCACTATTGTCAACGTGGAAAAGTATAATTATTCCATAGAACACTTAACTGTAAAAATTCTGCTACATTTTATGAATAAATTGGAAAGAACTAAAAGAATTGGTATACAGGAAAGAGTGTACATAGATAGAATACGTTATATGTTGTTTATCTATTCTTTCATAATTTTTATTATTATTATTGATTTTATCCCGCTATTTGCGGGCAGTAATATTCCCACCTCGAAATTCGGTGAAAGCAAAGAAGTTAGGCGGGAGATAAATTATCCGTAAAAGCCCGATTGGTTCAACTAATAATCAGTGGGGGATGAAGAAAACCCCCACTGATTAAAGTTTCACTTTATATGTTTTATTCTGAACAAACGGACAGTAAGACCTCTGCCTTAGGAACAAAGAAAATGGATAGAGGATATGACCTGTAAAAAATATAACAAAAATATTGAGAAAATTACTTTGGAAGGCAATGAACGTCATTAGAGATACTTTGCTTTTTTTCTGAGCCATATAGTATAATATTCAAACATCAAAAGAGAGTTTTCTCTTTAATATAAAGGGGGAAGGTAATTTTTATTGTTGTAAATTATTCAGTATAAAATGTAATAATAGGAAGAAATATAAAAATAAACATGTACAAATAGAAAAATAAAAAGAAAAAATGAGGGGAAAGTATGTACCAAAATCAATTTGAGTGTCGTATTTCAGAAGAGGATGTACAAATGTTGCGAGCGCTAGCTCATCCGCTTCGTCTGCGTCTTGTAATGGAGCTTATGCAGCGTGGAACTTGTAACGTAACACAGCTACAGAAAGTATTAGAAATTCCGCAATCTACAGTATCACAACATTTAACGAAGTTAAAGCAAAATAAAGTCGTACGTTTTGAAAGACGTGGTTTGGAAGTATATTATCAAGTGTACAGCGATAAAGTAAGTGAAGTTGTAAAAACATTATTTTCTTAAAATTTGGATATTATGGAAAAAAAGGTATGTATTTGTACATACCTTTTTTTTGTGAATTGAACAAAAATTTAAAGTGAGACTGTGACTTTAGGTCATAGTAGTGAAGGAGGATAAATGGGATAAAATTCATCCAGACATGGCAATATAAAAAAGAATGTAATAAAGAATAAGGAGGGACCAATAGTGGATATAAATCGAGCAAAACAAATTTTATCATCATCAAGTAGAATTGACGTTACATATCATGGTGTGCCTGTCTGGATTGAAAGCTGTGATGAGGCAAGTGGACTTGCTAATGTACACGATATAAAAACACCAAATGAAACAGTACAAGTAGATATTACTGCATTAGAAGAGCATTAAAAAAAGCGGAGAAATTTCTCCGCTTTTTACATTTATTCCATCATACGTGCAATTTTTTTAGAGAACATAAGAAGTACTAAGCCTAATACAATAACGATAATACCGATGCTTGCGAATACTTCTAAATAACCTAAAGATTGTGTATAAGCTGCTAATTTACCAGCTATCCAGTTTGCGCATCCAGTACCAGCTGCCCATACACCCATTAATAAAGAAGCTAACTTTACAGGAGCGATTGCACTTACCATAGATAAACCGATTGGTGATAGGAATAGCTCACCAATTGTATGGAACAGGTATGTCAAAACAATAAATATTAAGTTTGCTTTTACAGCAATATTAGCTTCATCGCTACCTGTTTTTAGAACTGCTAATGTTAATACAAGGTAACCGATTCCTAACAGAATCATACCAAATGCCATTTTTGTTGGGATTTTTAAGTCACCGCTTTTAGTTTTAGATAACTTAACCCATAATGCAGACACCAATGGTGCTAATAAAACGATAAACAATGGGTTAACAGATTGGAACCAAGAAGTTGGAATTTCCCACCCGAAAAGCGTACGATCAACGAATTTATCTGTGTAAAGAGTTAAAGAACTACCGGCTTGTTCAAAACCTGCCCAGAAGAAAACAACGAAGCAAGTTAAAATGACGATTGCCCAAGTACGGTTTTTCTCTTGTTTTGTTAAAGGTTTTTTCTCGACTACTTTTGCAGTGTTATCCTTTGATTTTTTACCAACGACTGTTGTTCCGAGATCACCAAGATAACGTTTAGCTAGTAAATTAAAGAGAATTTGACCAACAATCATACCAATACAAGCAGCTAAGAAGCCGTATTTGTATCCTTTTACCATAACGCCGTTAACAGTTGTGCTAAATAAATCTTCTGCTAAGAAACCACAAAGTAACGGTGCAATTAAAGCGCCGAAGTTAATACCCATGTAGAAGATTGTGAAAGCAGAGTCACGGCGTGTATCGTTTTCGCCGTAAAGTGAACCTAAAAGAGTTGAAATGTTTGGTTTGAAAAATCCATTACCGATAATTAATAATCCTAATCCTAAATAAAGTCCAGTTGTTGTATTCATTGAGAAAAGAACAAAGTTACCAAGTGCCATAACAATACCGCCAATAGTAATCGCGTGGCGTTTTGTTATAAAGTGGTCAGTTAACCAACCGCCAATAATTGGTGTGAAATATACAAGCATTGTAAATGTACCATAAAGTTGTACAGCGGTTGATTTGTCAAATCCTAGCCCCCCGCCAACAACTGCAGTTGTTAAATAAAGAACTAAAAGACTACGCATTCCGTAGTAGCTAAATCTTTCCCACATTTCTGTAAAGAACAACAAATATAATCCCGGAGGATGTTTCTTTGGTGATTGTTGTTCTTCAGCTTTGTTTAACTTTAAAGCTGCATCCATATTTCTTCCTCCTAATCCTGTCCTGTATAACGGATATTTATGTAATCATTTTAATTTACAAAATATTTAGAAGTCAATAGAATTATATGGAAATATAATAAAAAAATTTCGTAAATTCTACAAACGCGACTTTCCTTTTTTGTATTTTTCCCTGAAAACCTTAAAATAAGCGTTTTCAAATGTGTACTTTTTTGTCCGAAAAGAACGAAAAAGTGTACTAATTCAGAAAATTCTAATTAAAATAATTTTTCTGATATACAGAATGTTTTTTTGATATACTTTTGGAATATAACATATTTTGAATAAGAATACAAAATAAAAAACAACTCCCGTGTATAGGAGTTGTTTTCATTGAGGATAGATTTAAAGTTAAAAGTATTATTTCACTTTACTTTTAACGAGATAGTTTATCCTGCTACTTTTGGGCAGTGTGTGCCTGATTGAGCAGGCTTTTTATAAGTGGGTGATGAAGAACCCCTTCACCTATGGAAGTTTCACTTTATCCCGCATTAACGGGCAGTATGATCCTCCACCTCAAGATTTTGAGAAACTCAAAGAAGGGAGGTGGGAGATAACTGCCCGTAAAAGCCCGATTGGTGAGAGCTTTCCATCAGTGTGGGAAAGCCCCCCCACTGATGGAAGTTTCACTTTATTTTACAAAGCGTTTTTCAATGTCATCTAGCATTAAATTAGCAGCTATTACACCGCCAGCTGTATTCCAGATGACATCGTCAACTTTGTATGCTTTACCGTTTTTCACTGCATTTAAGTTTTGGAATAGAGGATCGCTCGTATATTCTTTTTCTAATTCAGAACCTTTGTTTTCGTTTCCTTTATTGTATGTGAAGTAGAATAGTATATCGCCATCCATTGCAGGGATTCGCTCTTTTGATACGTTACGCTCTGCAAAATCATTTTTATTTTGATCACCAGGACGTTTGAAACCAAGTTCTTTTAAGATAACCCCAGAGAATGTATCTTGATGATAAATACGAACATCACCAGGCATAAAGCGTACCATAGAAATTTCTTGATTTACTTGATCACCAAGTTTTCCTTGTAAGTCTTTTATGCGCTTGTCATAATCAGCTAGGACTTTTTGACCTTCTTTTTCTTTATTCACTGCTTTTGCATAAAATTTAAAGTTTTCTTTCCACTCACCGCGTAGTGTTTCTGAGAAAACAGTAGGAGCAATGCTGTTTAGCTGCTCGTACACTTTCTCCTGACGCATTTTGTTACCGATAATTAAGTCGGGTTTTAAAGCAGCGATTGCTTCGAGATTGACTTGGAGCTCGTCACCGACAGGTTTTGTATTTTTCATTTTATCTTTCGTATGTGGGTACCATGGGTCACCAGTTGGTGGTTGTGCAGCTCCCACTGGTGTTACACCAAGAGAAAGTAAAGCTTCCGCTCCCTCGTTTGTTAAAACAACAACACGTTTCGGATGTGCAGGAACTTCAGTTTTTCCCATTGCGTGCTCAATTGTAATCGTATCTTGCTTTTCTTCCTTTTTAGGCTCAGCTTTGTCATTGGTTTTACCACATGCCCCTAAAAGAAGTGAGAACGATAGTATAAGTGCAAATAATGCAAATGATTTTTGCTTGATGAAATTCATTATGTATCCCCCTTATTTATTGAGAACCTTTTTCAATTACAAGGTTGATATTAAGGGGTTATACATAAATTGTCAATAGTAATTGAAAATAATTATTATTATCATTGACAAGGGGAATTCAGCTACAATACACTAAAAATGTATTAGTATGCATTAAAGGAGAAACGCTGCATGTTATTAAAAACAAATCAAGCAAAATGGATTGGACTATTTGTTGGAATCATTGCAGTTATTACTTGTATTTGGGGGAGTATTATTTTGGGATATACAAATACAAGTTCGAAACTAGCACTGGATGCTTTTTTCCATTTTAATGGCTCAAATGAACATATTATCATTCAAAACGTACGTCTTCCTCGTGCGCTTATCGCGGCTAGTGTTGGTGCGAGTTTAGCCATTGCCGGTTGCCTTATGCAAACTTTAACCAAAAATCCGCTTGCTGCTCCAGACTTTATCGGATTAAACTCAGGTGCTTCTTTTTTTATTGTGGTAGCGACCGTTGTTTTTTCCGTGACATCTTTATCAGCGTTTACGTGGATTGCCTTTTTAGGAGCGGCAGTTGCCGCTGCATTCGTATTTGCTTCTAGTTCTTTAGGGAAAGAAGGAGCAACTCCGCTTAAGTTAACATTGGCAGGGGTAGCAATTAGTGCTTTATTTTCTTCTTTAACACAAGGATTACTTGTGTTAAATGAAAGTGCATTAGAAGAAGTTTTATTTTGGCTTGCTGGTTCTGTACAAGGTAGGAAGTTAGAAGTATTGCAATCTGTATTTCCATATTTATTAGTTGGATGGCTTGCTGCTCTTCTAATGGCTGGGAAAGTGAATACACTCATGATGGGAGAAGATGTAGCGAAAGGATTGGGACAACGAACGGTACTCATGAAATCGTTAGTATTCTTGATTATTGTACTACTATCAGGTGGCTCCGTTGCAGTTGCAGGTCCAATTGGATTTGTTGGGATTATTATACCTCATTTCGCAAGAGCACTTGTTGGTGTAGACCATCGTTGGATCGTGCCCTATAGTGGGCTATTAGGCGCAATATTATTGTTACTTGCAGATATTGCTGCAAGATATATTATTATGCCGCAAGAAGTTCCAGTTGGAGTCATGACAGCATTTATTGGGGCACCATTCTTTATTTATATTGCACGTAAGAGAGGGCTTAGCAAATGAAGAAGTATATTCCGTTTCGTGTAGGAAAAGACGGCCTCTCGTTTTTAATGTATAAACGAGCTTGTCTCGTCTTATTGGGCTTATTAGTTGTTTTAATTGGGCTATTCTTTGCAAGCGCTGGTATGGGAGAGATGAAAGTAGCTCCATATGATGTATGGCAAGCAATTACCGGAAATGGCGATGCGATGTCAAATATGGTTGTAAACCAATTTCGGATGCCACGTATTTTAATTGCAATTCTCGTAGGGATAGCTCTTGCTGTAGCGGGCTGTATTTTACAGGGCCTCGTTCGAAATCCCCTTGCTTCTCCTGATATTATTGGAATTACAGGTGGTGCAAGTGTAGCAGTTGTACTATTCCTTGCTTTATTTAGTGATAAAAATAATGCATTAACAGTAAGTATTCAGTATATGCCGCTGGCAGCCTTTATTGGAGCGACCGTTGTTGCGTTTTTTGTATATTTATTTGCATGGAGAAATAATGGATTATCAGCGATTAGCCTTGTTTTAATTGGCGTTGGATTTTGGGCGTTAACGAAAGCAGCGACAACTTTATTTATGCTGTTAGCCCCTATATATCAAACGAGTCAAGCAAATATTTGGATTACTGGTACTGTTTACGGATCTTCATGGGAAAATGTTGCGATATTAGCACCTTGGGTTCTTATTTTAACAGCGGTAGCATTTGTAGCTGCCAGACATTTAAATGTACAAGAACTTGGTGATGATATTGCTACCGGACTTGGAATCCCCTTAACCAAATCACGTTTTTTCCTGCTACTCCTTAGTACGGCGTTAATTGGAGGAGCAGTTGCTTTTGCGGGTGGAATTGGATTTGTTGGTTTAATGGCGCCGCATATTTCAAGAAGATTAGTTGGTTCTTTATACGGTGCATTACTTCCAGTAGCAGCTGTTGTCGGGGCGATTTTAGTACTTGCTGCAGATTTAATTGGACGCACAGTCTTTGCTCCGCTTGAAGTTCCAGCAGGTGTATTTACATCAGCAATCGGTGCTCCGTATTTTATTTATTTACTTTATAAAAGTCGAAATTCATAAAGGTAAAGAAAAAATACATAGATGATTTACTATCTATTAAAAAACGGAGTAAAGGAAGAGAAACATGCAAAAAGCATTAGAGACTAAATCGTTAACATTGTCTTATGGTGAAACAATTATTATTGATGAATTAGATTTAGAAATTCCAAAAGGAAAAATTTCGATTTTTATAGGTTCAAATGGCTGTGGGAAATCTACTTTATTACGTTCCCTTGCCCGTTTATTAAAACCTACATCCGGGGATATTTTATTAGGGGATCAAGTTATTCAAAATATGCAAACGAAGCAAATTGCCCGCCAGCTTGCGATTTTACCACAAGGTCCACAAGCACCAGAAGGAGTAACTGTTCTTCAGCTTGTTAAACAAGGGCGTTATCCATACCAAACATGGCTAAAGCAATGGTCGGAGCAGGATGAAGAAATGGTGTGGAAAGCACTAGCTGCAACGGGAATGACCGAATTTGCAGAACGAGATGTTTACGCCCTTTCTGGTGGACAACGTCAGCGTGCATGGATTGCAATGACGCTTGCACAGGATACAGATATCATTTTATTAGATGAGCCAACAACATATTTAGATATGACACATCAAATTGAAGTGCTTGATTTATTATTTGAGTTAAATGAGAATGAGCAACGGACAATCGTAATGGTGCTGCATGATTTAAATTTAGCTTGTCGTTATGCAGATCATATTGTAGCAATTCGTGATAAACAAATTTATGCACAAGGCAGACCAGAAGATATTATTAATGATAAGCTTGTACGTGATGTTTTTCGTATGAATTGTGAAATTATAAGAGATCCGTTATTTGGTACACCGCTTTGTATCCCGCAAGGAAAGGGAAGACGCATACTCCCGCAAGCGGTTAATTAAAAGAGAAAAAACATAAAGTGAAACTTCCCTCAGTGGGAGGGCTTCATCACCCACCGAGGGTTAGTTGAACCAATCGGGCTTTTATGGGCAGTTATCCCCCCGCCTATCTTCTTCGATTTTCTTTCAATCTTGAGGTGGGGGACTTACTGCCCGTTAATGCGGGATAAGAAAGGGCGATGAATCATCATCGCCTTTTTACTTTGTACATGAAAATAATAAAAACAAAGGGATACGCAGTCTACGTTCATATTCTTCTTCACTTTGAAAATGCTGAGCTTCTGGTGTTGCTTCGCGTAAACTATTAATTGTAAAACCAGCTTTTTGTAAGGAGAGGAAGTATTGCTCAATTGTACGATGATATTTAACAACTTGCTCATTAATCCATGGCTCGACGCGTTTGCCAGTTTTAAAATAATCATCAACAAGCCAGCTAGTTCGTTTTCCGCTTAGTTGTAAGCTTTCAAATGCGGAAGTAATAATCGGGTGTTGAACACTAAAGGCGAAAGTGCCTCCAGTTTTTAACGTTTGAAAAATCTGTCTGAAAGTATCATCAATATGTTCAATATAGTGAAAGACAAGTCTAGATGTAACGATATCAAAAGTAGAATTGGGATATGTATAGTCTTTGAGGTTTAGAAGATGGACAATTCCATTTGTATTCTTTAATTGTTTTTGAGCTTCTTCGTACATACGATGAGAGCCTTCGATTCCGGTATAAGATTGGCAGCCTTTTTGTAGTAACTCTAGTCCAAATTGTGCATCACCGCAGCCAAGGTCAAGTATACTTTTATCTTTTATATGACCAAGTAACTGTAAGAGAGCAGGTTTTTCAATTGTGTCGTTTGGGTTATCGGTTCGATGTCTACGTTTCATATATTGTTCAAAAAATAAGTTCTCATTGTAAACGTCAGATTCTGTATATGACATTCAATCATCTCCTTGAAAACATTTTTTCTATTCTAGAAAAATCCAAATAATAATAATAGATTTCTTTAATTATATAGGATATAATCGTTAGTTGTAAGCGTTTACTTTTAGCTATTTTCCTATAATAATTTTTTGAAACGTGTTAAGCTATTAAAGGGAGTATTGTCTATATTATGATAATGCTTTCTTTATATGAATGATAGGGAGGTTTCACGATGTCTAGCAAAACACTTGACAAATTTTTAGTAGAAAACCTAGATGATTTGAAATCAAAGGGACTTTATAATGTTATTGATCCGCTTGAAAGTTCTAATGGACCAGTTATTACAATTGGCGGAAAAGAATATATTAATTTATCTTCAAACAACTACCTTGGTTTAGCAACGGATGAGCGTTTAAAAGAAGCAGCAATTGGCGCAATTCATAAATATGGCGTTGGTGCAGGTGCTGTTCGCACAATTAACGGTACGCTTGATTTACATGTGAAATTAGAAGAAACAATTGCAAAGTTTAAACACACAGAAGCAGCAATCGCATATCAATCTGGTTTCAACTGTAATATGGCAGCGATTTCAGCTGTTATGGATAAAAATGACGCAATTCTTTCTGATGAATTAAATCATGCATCTATTATTGATGGTAGCCGTTTATCAAGAGCAAAAATTATTGTATATAAGCATTCCGATATGGAAGATTTACGTAAAAAAGCAATCGAAGCAAAAGAATCTGGCTTATACAATAAATTAATGGTTATTACAGACGGTGTATTCTCAATGGATGGCGATGTAGCAAAACTACCAGAAATCGTTGAAATTGCAGAAGAACTAGATTTAATGACTTATGTTGACGATGCACACGGTTCTGGCGTACTTGGAAAAGGTGCCGGTACGGTTAAACATTTTGGACTATCTGATAAAGTAGATTTCCAAATCGGTACATTATCTAAAGCAATTGGTGTAATTGGTGGATATGTTGCTGGTAAGAAAAACTTAATCGATTGGTTAAAAGTTCGTTCACGTCCGTTTTTATTCTCAACGGCGTTAACACCAGCTGATGCAGCAGCATGTATGAGATCAATTGAAATTTTAATGGAAAGCACAGAGCTACATGACCGTTTATGGGAAAATGGTCGTTATTTAAAACAAGGCTTAAAAGAACTTGGTTTTAACATTGGGGAAAGTGAAACACCAATCACACCTTGTATTATTGGTGATGAAGTATTAACACAACAATTTAGTAAACGTCTAAATGAAGAGGGCGTATATGCAAAATCAATTGTGTTCCCAACTGTAGCAAAAGGAACAGGCCGTGTTCGTAATATGCCAACAGCAGCACATACGAAAGAAATGCTTGATGAAGCAATTCGTACGTATGAAAAAGTTGGGAAAGAAATGGGAATTATTTAACACATTCGCATCTATGAAAGCTTGCAAATGAGGAGTGGGGAAAATGGAAAAAATTCTAGTAACCGGTTCTTTAGGTCAAATTGGTTCTGAACTTGTAACGAAACTTCGTGATGTATATGGTGCATCAAACGTTATCGCAACAGATATTCGTGAAACAGATAGTGAAGTTGTAAAGTCTGGTCCATTTGAAATACTAGATGTAACAGATGGCCAAAAATTACATGAGATTGCAAAGCGTAATGAAGTTGATACAATCATTCATTTAGCAGCACTGCTTTCAGCAACAGCAGAAAAAAATCCATTATTTGCTTGGAATTTAAATATGGGCGGTCTTGTAAATGCGTTAGAAGCGGCACGTGAATTAAACTGTAAGTTCTTCACACCAAGTTCAATCGGCGCATTTGGTCCGACAACACCGAAAGATAATACACCACAAGACACTATCCAGCGTCCAACTACGATGTATGGAGTAAACAAAGTGGCTGGAGAGCTTTTATGTGATTATTATTATCAAAAGTTTGGTGTAGATACGCGCGGCGTACGCTTCCCTGGTTTAATTTCTTACGTTGCTCCTCCTGGAGGAGGAACAACTGACTATGCAGTTGAGATTTATTATGAAGCAATTAAAAAAGGTACGTACACTTCTTACATTGCAGAAGGAACATACATGGATATGATGTATATGCCAGATGCACTGCAAGCGATTATTTCTTTAATGGAAGCAGATCCAAGTAAGCTAAAACATCGCAATGCATTTAACATTACAGCAATGAGCTTCGAGCCAGAACAAATTGCAGCATCTATTCGTAAACACATCCCAACATTCACGATGGATTACGCAGTTGATCCAGCTCGTCAAAAGATTGCAGATAGCTGGCCAAACTCAATTGATGCAACAGCAGCGAAAGAAGAGTGGGGCTTTAAAGCAGACTATGATTTAGACAAAATGACAGCTGATATGCTTGCGAAATTAAAAAAAAAATTAGAAGCTGAGTTAGTACTTGGCTAATTGAAAGAAAGCCGATTCAATATATTGAATCGGCTTTTTTGTCTGCGTGTCCAGGTAGGTTGAGGGCTACTTGCTGGTGAAAGTTCAATTTAGGTAAGAAATAAGTCGCCTAGTAGCGGTTAAAGATGTTATATAGACTTCACTTTTCATGCGTGTCTATATTTTCTGCTTCTGGGTATTGGTATTCCGTTTCTTCGTATTGTTTTTCATATTCGTAGCTAAATGCTTTATGTGTTTTTTGATCCTCATCCCAAGGTGTCGATTTTCCTAACTTTCTGTTAGTAGGAGAACCGTAAGGACCTTCAGGAAGTTCCTCAGGAATGACATATTGATGTCGAGCTTCAGCAGCTGTAACATCTGTATATTGCTCATCTTTTTTGGGGGACAAATGAAACACCCTTTCAAATATATTTAGATAGTAGACTTCTGCCTTAATATACCCAAAATGCTTCTATCATATCTTTCGAGAGGACTCCCACCTCTAAACATATGTGAAGAGGGTGAGGTGAATCGAAAAAATATTTTATGTTCAAGTAAAACGATAGAAACATACGTTCTTGTTTTGGTATAATATCCTTAACAAGGAGGTGAAAAAATGACAACGGAAAATCAAATAAATTATAAAACTCTTCAGATTTGGATTAAAAAAGGACATCGTATGTATTCTTATTTTCAAGAATCTTGCCAAAGCGCTAAAAATATGTACAACACGACAAATTTTTATATACGACAAGTGTATACAGGTTTGACACAAGATAAGGAATTACAACCTTTACAAAAAGAAGTTTTGGATACAATTGATAAAAACATTGGGAAGATGAATGATACACAACTTCTTGCCTATCAAAAGAAATTGGAAAAAGAGAAAACAAAACCAAAAGAAAAACAAAAAGAAGTGAAATGTAATTTGTTTTCAGAACCAACTACAGAAAAACCTTATGTAGATTATAATTTTCTGGATGCATTATTTAAAGCGATGATTCAGAAGGATTATCGTGCTTTACCTACGCAATCTAGTCAATCAATCATGAAAAATGTATTCCAAAATTGGAAGTCTTTTTTTGCTAGTTTAAAAAATTATAAAAAGAATCCCAACAAATATACTGGAAAACCTAGAATTCCAAAGTATATTCGTTCTTCTGAAAAGGAAATCTTGTATACAAATCAAGACTGTGTCATTAAAAATGATAAGTTTTTAAAGTTTCCAAAGACAAAATTGCAATTAAACATTGGGAAATTGGGGTTTACTGAAGGTAAACTGAAGCAAGTTCGTGTCATTCCAAAATACAATGAGTATGTAGTGGAATTGGTGGTAGATGTTCCTTCAGAACAACAATCCGTTGAAGAGAATGGGCGTTATATGAGTATTGATTTAGGTATTGATAATCTTGCAACCATTGTAACAAACACAGGTATGAAACCTGTACTTGTTAAGGGCAAACATGTCAAAAGCATAAATCAATATTACAATAAAATGAAGAGCCATTTTACAAGTGTTCTCAGGAAAGGTAAACAAACAAAGGAAGGACCTTTTACTTCTAAAAGAATAGAAAAACTTCACCAAAATCGTTATCTGAAAATAAAGGACATCTTCCATAAAGCTAGTCATCATATTGTAAAACTAGCTCAAGAAGAGGAAGTTTGCAAAATCGTTATTGGTCAAAATAAAAGTTGGAAACAAGAAACGAATATGGGAAAGAAAAATAATCAAACAATTTGCCATATCTCGCATAGTTTATTGATTCAAATGATTACATACAAAGCGAGTGCGGTAGGTATTCAAGTTGTTGTAACCGAGGAATCTTACACATCAAAAGCAAGTTTTCTAGATAATGACTTCATTCCAACGTATGGAACAAATGACCAAAATGTAACTTTTTCAGGAAAACGGATGAAGCGTGGTATGTATCGTTCTGCAAAAGGAATCGGAATCAACGCAGATGTAAACGCTGCGGCTAATATTTTACGAAAAGTAGTCCCGAATGCATGGAGAAACGGGATAGAGGGGTTAGGCGTGAAACAGCTCGCTAGTGTGTTAACTCCACTGACGTTAATCGTCCGTTAGGCCGAAACGTTAGAAACCCCCACTTCCAGCTTTGGTAAGTGGGGGGAGTATTCATTCAATCGTCTTCAATAATAATTTCTTTAATAACGGCTTAATCTTCAAGCGTAAATCTTCAGCATGGTTCGCCACTAAGAAGTGGTGGTTATAAATATTTTTCATTAACTGATAGGTCGCTTCTTTTGCTTCGCCTTCTTCAATAAAGATTCCGATGACTTCTATGCCGCTTTTACGAGCAAGTTTTACAGCTTCGTGTGTATCTAAAATACCATCTTGTTGATAGTCTAATGCAGACGGTTCGCCATCTGTAAAGACGAGTAGGAATTTATGTTTTTCCGGACGTTTTGCAAGTTTTTCCGACACGATACGAATAATGTATCCATCACGGTTATCTTCTTCTTCACGAAGTTGCATGACTTCCGGACCAATGCTTGGAAGCGTTGAGTTTTGATATGTTACGACTTCATGAATGACGTTTGGTTTGTTTTCGGGTGTGGCGCTAGAAGCATCTTCCCAAAATCCGCTAATGGCGTGTGGAATTTTTAACGATTTTAAAGCCTCATGGAAAAGAACAACGCTTTTTTTCGTTTCTTCCATTTTGTTATACATCGACCCAGAGCAGTCGACTAACAGGTGAAACACAACGTCAAGTTCTTGTGATTCTTGTCCTTTTTTATAAAACATACGTGGTTGTTTTTCTGTATAAATACGTAAGAACTTTTTACGAAGTCTTCCGTAGTATTTATCAGCATTTGCGTTTGTTTTATTTTCAATTGTTTTTTCAATGATTTTCTTTAGTTCTTTTACATCTTTATTTACGACAGATTTTATAGCTTGATAGTCTTTCTTTTCATCATGGTTTGGTTTGCGAGCTTCTTTAAAAGTATGTGATGCACCGGCGTTATACTTACCGTACACACCTTCATTCTGGCTAGAAGCATGAGACGCTCTCGTATCCTCGGCATCCGCTCCGTCGAAATTCGACTGTGTACTTTTTTGTGAAGTACCTTGCACAGAAGCGAGCGCTTGATCGCTATTATCAGATTCTCGGGCGGTATCACCCATCATGTTCGTTTTTGTGCCGCTTTCTAATTCAAAGCGTAAGAAGTTTTCGTTTTCATTGTTTTTATTTTCACGATGCCACGTTGAAAAACTTTCGTTTATTTTACTTTTATTATCGTCATCGTCAACAATTTGAACATCATCATTTGCTAGTTCATCTACTCGTTCCTCTATCTTGTCAAAAACGACAGAAGTATTGAGCGGTGCAAGTCCAAAGTAGTTATTAATCATATCATTTTCTAATAGTTCTTCTAAACGATAGCGAATTTTTTCTACAACATACATCGTATCTTCTGTAGTACGTGTTTGAAATGTTTCGTGTAAGATTGCTTCAATGTGCTCAAAGTAGTCGTTGTTAAACATTTCGTATTTATCGCTTGTTAATGTTAAGTAACATAAACAAATGAGCATATCAGCATGATAGTTACGAATACGGTTAATTTCGTATTGTGAGCTGAAATAGCTCCGATACATTTCTTTTCGGCGTGCAAATATTGGTTTTGTACCAGGACGCTCCCGTTTAACAATTTCTTCAACTCGTAAATCTTCTAATAGAACAAATAATTGCGTTAAAAAATTTTTAAGTGGTGATTGCTGCAATTCTTTTGCATAGTTACGAATAAGCTGCATATCGGAATGATGTTTGTAGCCGAGAGCTTTTAAATATACTTCACTTTTTAAACCAACGACTTTATCAGTTTCGCTTCGATCATCCCAAAAATGACTGATGACAATTTTATTTTCGATTTCGTCATAATATGCTTTATATCCATATTCTAAATATGCATTTTCTTCTTTTAGAAGGGCATACATTAAATTTTCCATTTGCAGAAACAGAGACGCATCGATTTTTTTGTCACTAAAAATTTGTCTCATGAATTATCCCTCAAAGAAATAACTTTCTGCTAATTCACGCACCGTCATTTGTTCTGTTTCATCGCTTAATTTTGCGATAATGCTTCGTTCAATCGCACGCATCACTGGAATATACACACTTAAATCACATGCATCAATAATACCGCGAATACTTGCAGCTTCTTCACTTACACGGCCATCACGAGCAAGTGGCATCAGGTCACTTGCGAATGCCACAAACTTTTCGATTGTTGCTGTTTCCTTTAATTTCGACTCCGCTAATAAGAGTTCTTTTAATGTTTCACCTTGAATATAAGGAACTTCGATAATAACAAAGCGATTTTTTAATGCTTCATTTAGTTCGCTCGTTCCAACATAGCCTTCGTTAATCGCCGCAATTACACGATATTCATCGCTACCGTACACAACTTCTTGTGTGAATGGATTTGTAATCATTTTACGATAGTCTAGTGCACCGTGAAGAAGAGGAAGTGTTTCTGGTTTTGCCATGTTAATTTCGTCGATATAAAGGAAGTGACCACTTTTCATTGCTTTCATTAATGGGCCATCAACGAAAGTAACTTCAGATGCACCGTCTGTTGTTGTTAATGTGTTGTATCCTAAAATACCTTCTACATCTAAATCAACAGAACAGTTAATGCTATGCATTGGCTTTTGGAATAAATAAGACAGCGTTTCAGCAAGAACGGTTTTCCCGCTTCCAGTAGGCCCTTTTAATAGAACGTTTTTTCCAAGAAGTAATGCAGTAATTGCATCTTCAATAATACTGTTATCTGATGCTTTATACATTTTTGTTCCAATTAAAGTAGCGGCATTGCCAGCTGCATGTTTATTTGTTTCGTGAATATTTTCAAGTTGTTGTTTTAATCCTTCATGTATATGAAATTGCTCTAACATTTATTTCCCACCTAACATTATTTTCATAAAGTAAACAATCCTTCTTATGATAACGCGTTTTTATAGGTGAAGCAAAGAAAAAACATCTTCCAATTTGGAAGATGTTCCCTTATCCCGCATTAACGGGCAGTAAGCCCCCTACCTTAAGATTCAGAGAAAAACAAAGAAGATAGGTGGGGGATAACTGCCCGTAAAAGCCCGATTGGTTCAACTAACCATCAGTGGGGGAAGAACACCCCACTGATGGAAGTTTCACTTTATAAAAGTGGTGAAATAAGACGCATCAGTGATTCAAGCGTTCTTTTTCGAATGCTTCTCTTTTTAAAGACTTCCCAGCGAAGTTCTGTAGAATCTTTAAAATCTTGTTCGAAATCATGTTTAATGTCAAGGACAGTCGGAGAGTCATATAAGATAGCGATTAATTCATAATTCAGTTCAAAGCTACGAATGTCCATATTCGCTGTTCCAATTGTTGCAATCTCATCATCAATTAATACAATTTTCGCATGCATAAATCCATCTTTATAACGATAAATAGAAACACCTGCTTCTAATAATGGCGCAAAGTAAGACTGAGAAGCTTGATCGCTTATGATGCTATCGCTTATGCCAGGATATAAAATACGTACATCAATTCCAGCAAGTGCACTTAAACGTAGTAATGTTAATGTTTCTGGATCTGGAATGAAGTATGGCGTCGCAATCCAAATGGAGCGTTTTGCTGATGTCATGGCCGCTAATAAGGCATTTCGAATCGTTTTGTCACTTGCACTCGGGCCACTTGCGACAATTTGGACAGCACCGTCTGTATCAACAGTCCACATCGGAAAATACTCTTTATTCATGAAAGGTTCCCAAGAGTAGTTATTTAATCCACTACATGCGTATAACCAATCTTCTAGAAAGATAGCTTGTAGTTTATATATTGCTTTCCCTTCAATTTTTAAATGGCTATCTCGCCAAATTGGAAATTTCTTAGAACGGCCAAGATATTCATCTCCAACATTTAATCCGCCTGTAAATCCAATTTTTCCGTCAATAATAATGATTTTACGATGATTACGATAGTTAACGGTTTCTATTAGCCATGGGGAAAGAGCAGGATCAAATTCTACTACTTCAATTCCTGCGTCCTTCATCGGTTGTAAAAAGGTGCTTCGCAACGTATAACTTCCAAGTCCATCAAATAAAAAACGGACAGTTACACCAGCCTTTGCTTTTTCAATTAAAGCATCACGGAGCTTTGTCCCAATTTCATCAGGTCGATAAATGTAATATTGAATATGAATGTGATGTTTTGCCTCTTGAATAGAGGAAAAAATTTCTGTAAATGTTTCCTCTCCGTTTGTTAATAATTTTGTTGCAGTTTCATTAGCAATGGGCCCTCCGCCAAACTTGTGAACGACAGTAGCCAAATGGGCAGAGCGTTCATCTAGAGATGGTGGTATTTCTTGTTTCAATTGTCTTCCTTCTAAAATTTCACGGAACAACTTTCTTTGCTCTTCAGCACGATGTAAATGTTTATTTCGGCGCCATCTGCTGCGGCCAAATAGTACATAAAAGAATACGCCAATAACAGGAAGTACTGCTAATACCCAAAACCAAGCTAACGTACTTTGGGGGGAGCGATTTTCAATAAAGATGATGAAAGCAATGCCAATAGCTGTAATAAGAAATAGCGATCCAACAAAGGTATTCAATGTTATGGGAGAATTGTTTAGTACTTTTAGTACAAAGACTGTAATTGCACTAACGAATAATAATTGCAGAACACGATTTTTCATTGGTATGAATGTCACCTTTTTCCGATTAATTATATCCTTATTATAAGATATTTTATATTTACTAAACCAACATGAAATATTATAGCTCACGCCTCTTAAGTTTGTCCTGTGTATATTTTAATTATCGAAACTTTTCGCTTTGAAAAGGAGGGAAGTTGATGAATGATGTAAGGCGTCCAATAAAAAAACGATCTCATAAAAACGCATGAGACCGTTTTTTTCATATCAGGATCTGCAGCTTAAATTGATAAAAATTAGTCTTTCTTTATGAAAATATCCGATATAATCGGTCTATGATCTGACGCCAAAGTGTCGAGTGTACGGGAAGATTGAACATTAACGCCAGAAGTTGTTAATATATAATCGATTTTTCTGTCAGGCTGTTTTGCAGGGAAGGTATAGCTAGTGCCATCACGCTCTTCGTTCCAAGAATCTTGATATGATTTAAGCAAAGGTTGTAACTCTGGGGCTGTCGGTACTGCATTCATATCACCAAATAAGATTTTTTCCCTATGGCTTTCGGACATAATATTTAACATATCGTGAACTTGCATGCTCCGTACAGTTGGATCTGTCCGGTAATCCAAGTGAGTAGCGTATACATTCAATTTTATTCCTTTTACATTAATCAGCGTTTCGGCAAATCCAGGAGACAATTCGGGTTTTGGGTTTGGCACTTGTGTAGAAAGTCTAGTTATTTCACGATTTTCAGCTTTAAGAATGGGATATTTACTTAAAATCGCCACACCAAACTGACGGTTAGGCTGTCCTGCTTGTAATGGTGAAAGGTTATAAATAGGGGCAAAGAAATAGTACATATTAAGTGATTGCGCAATCTTTGCTATTTCATTGTCAAAATTGCTGCGATCTCCCCAATGTACATCCACTTCCTGTAGACCAATAATATCTGCTCCTGAATCCTTTATAACATTGGTAATAGATTCAATGTCATATTGATTGTAGAAGTTGTTACCATAATGGATGTTGTAACTCATGACACGTAAGTGTACGCCTTTTTCCTTTTGTTCATCGCTGTCTGCGAATGAGAGCGACTGGAAGCATGAAAAAACTAACAAAAATGCAGTAATCATCATACAGACTTTTTTCAACATCATTTTTCCCCCTGAAGTTAGATATTATCTACCATTTCACTGTGAATTTTAAGAGAAAATACAATATTCCGTCTATAGTTTTTTTTATAACTTAATAAAACATTTACATTTCATTATTCAGTGGGGGATGAAGACCCCCCCACTGATGGAAGTTTTATTTAGTTTAAGGTTGTTGCAGAAGGGGTAGAAACTGTTGAACAAGAAACGTTACTACAATCAATGGGATGTGACTATGTACAAGGATTTTATTATGCGAAACCGTTAACAGTATCAGTATTAAAAAATGAATTTTAACCGAAAAACACTAGCTCCCTGAAGAGCTAGTGTTTTTGAAATTAACTAATTTTTGTATCAAGTGTTTCTGTATTCTTTTCAATAGTATTTTTCATGATAAATGGATAAAGAACTAATCCGATTACGAATAATCCTATTCCTAGTAAGAACGTTTTTATATCAGCTGTCCCTGTTTTGATAACCCAAATTGAATATATAAGAGCAAGTACTGTAATTACTCCGTCAACTTTGCGAGAGCCTTGCATGATGTCATATGTTTCGCCAGTAATAACGAGTTTTAATTGATACAATGTTGAGACAAGGTACGGAATTAAATAGGCAAGTGTAGCGACAACAATTGCAAAGTTATACGCCTCTGATACTGAACCAGAAATAGTAGAGAATAAGAATATTTGTGTCATGATATTTGTTAATAATAATGAGTTCTTTGGACTTCCCTTTTTATTTGTTTTTCCAAAGAAAGCTGGGAATAATCCGCTTTTTGCTGCTTGATAAGGAACCTCTGCACTTACAACAATCCAGCCGACTGTAGAGCCGAATAGAGAGACAAGTGCTAGGAATGCCATAATATATGCACCTTTATTACCGATAGCCATACTTAATGCGTCAACCAATGGTTTTTGTGATCCTTTTAGCGCCTCTTGTGGAAGAGCACCCATTGTTAACAATGTAATTGATACATAAATAAGAAGCGCAATTACTAATCCGAAAATCGTTGCTTTTTTTACATCGCGTTGTGACTTGGCGCGGTTTGAAAGCATAACGGCTGACTCAATGCCAATAAACGCCCAAAGTGTTGAGATGGCAGCAGCATTGACTTGTCCGCCTAATGGAATAGACTTTCCAGCTTCATTCATAAACGTTTGCCCATCACCGAAATTCGCTGCATTAAAGATGAATAATGTAATGATAATAAACATTGTAAATCCAATGATTTTTGCAACAGTTGCAAGTAAGTTCATATTACCAGCACGATCAATATTTTGAGAAAGAATATATTGAATGCCCCATAGCATGATACTACATACAGCAAATGTTAAGGCTTTTCCTAGTTCTAATGAGAAACCATTTGTCGTGAACAAAATTTGTTTACTTTGCATAACTGGGAAAAACGTAGATAAATATCCTGCAAATGAAATAATAACAGAAGCTGTTGCCGCCCAGTTTGCCGCCCAGTAACCCCACGCCATGCTATAACCAGCAACTTTACCAGCTTTTGGTGAAGTGAACATTGCTTGCGCATAGCTTTGCGGACCTGCTTTTAAATTTGGTTTTCGCATTGCTAAGTTTCCAAACACGAGTGCAATCATAAATACACCAAGCCCGGTAATTGCCCATGCAAGGGTGGACCCCATTGGTCCTGATACTTGTGCTAAATTTGCCGGAAGCATAAACACGCCGCCACCAACCATATTTCCAACAACGAATGCTGTTAAAATCCATAAACCCCATTTTTTTGTGTCCATGATCGTCTAACTCCTTTTGATGATAGTTTTTTTTGTTTTATGATTTATTGTACCTAGTGTTTTTTGGAAATAAAAAAGAGCCATGTAGATAAAAAATACCTACATGGCTCTTTGCCTAACGTAGGTACAACGGGAATAACCCTTGTACCTACGCGTGAATTTTTCCGCTAGGTTTCAAGGGTTTACGTATGATGATGATGTTTTTGTGCAAATGTAACTACAGTTGTATTTGTAAGCATAGTTCTTTGCTCCCTTTCTCCTCTGATTTTGAAGTAAGTATACTACATGTTTTTTAGAAAGGGAAGAGAAAAATACAAACTTTTTTATAAAAATTCATCCTGGTGATTAAATATTTATAGCGATGAAAGTATGTTTTTGTATTTATATCTCTTTTTACAGGGAATATTAAGGCTGTTACTGAGCGTTCGTAATATTTTTTGATGAACATGGAGGAAAGTAAATGAAAAATAGGAAGTCGGCTAGATCTCTTGTTTTGGGGATAATATTTGTAGGTGTTGTCCTTTTTAACTTTTCAAAACCAACATACGCTTATATTCCTTCTGAAGATCAAATTGTAAAGAGCAAACCAAATCATTATGGAACTGAGGAAAATCAACCGGCATACGATATTTGGGGACAAACGATTTCGCAAAAAAAGGCGAATGAGTTGTTGAAGACGAATGAAGGCAAAACGTTATTATCACCACAAAACGGAGCAGTGAAAATTGACAAGAATTTATTAAAAGTGGGGAGAGAGTCTTTTTATGAAGAAACATTTGGAAATGAAGTGTTTCTTACAGACATAATGGGTATTTTAAATGGAGCGTTAATTTTAGAAAATATTAAAAAAGCAATTTACGACTTGCATGGAAAAGGGACAACAAATTTACGTGTTGAACTGGCGAAAACTGTGAAACTAGGAGATAAAACGTTTGAAAAAGGAACAAAGATTGATACTGGTTTAGATGTTGCAAGTGGTTCTAATGAAGTGTTAGGGATGCCTATTATTAAGTCTGAAGGAAGAGAGAAGATAGGAGTAAGCTGTGCTGCATGCCATGCAACGGTAACTAGGGATACAAAAAAAGTTATTGAAGGTGCTGTAAATAATGATTTTAATGGCGGTCTCATTTTAGCACTAGGGACAAATTCAGCAGCTTATTTTTCTCGTGCAGAAATTCAGTCATTACAAGACTATATAAAAGATTTAGGGCGAACAGTAGTAACTTCTGATGGAAAAAAAGCTCCACTTCCTGATCCAGAGATGATAGAGGAGACTGTAGATCGTACTTTATTAAAATGGCCAAGAGGAAATTTTGATGCGAGTAGTGATTTGGTGAATAATCCAACACAAATTCCAGATTCTTTTACATTTGGAGATCATCCTTATGGGTGGAATGGGTTTGCGCAAGCTGGTCCGTTTAAAGGACTAAGTGTAATTAATAGTGCTGTAAATATTCAAGGTTCAGATTTAACGACATTAGCGCATGCTAGTCCATTCCTTTTCAAAATCGACAAGGAAGTTTATTTAGGAACAATGTTACAAAATGCAGCAAATCCAAAATATCGATATGATCCTAAAAGTGGAAAGAAACCATCTGAGTTTTTTGCTTCAGTAGATCCTACTCCAGGAGTTCCAGGAGTAAATGAGTTAATTGCGCTTCCGACGTTTCCAAGGCCGTCTTTAATCTCTCCTAATGGTTTATTATCAAGTTCTCCTGGCTATCGGGTTATGGAGCAAAATAATGGAATGTCTGCGTTACAAAATACATTTGTTTCCCCTAAACCACCATTATCTGTTGATAATAAGACGATGAAAAAAGGGAAGAACGTATTTGCACGTGCAGGCTGTATTACTTGTCATGCGGGACAAACCTACACAAATAATCGAATTATTCCAGTTAATGAAATTAAGACCGAGCCATCAAGAGCAAAATCATTTGAAGCAATAGGTAAAAACTTAGCAGAGCCTATTATGTATTCACCGGATACATCTGTACCTATACCAAAAGGAGCAAAATTGTTAAAAGTTCCAGCCTATACATTAGATAAAGAAAAGATTAACTTAGCATATATGTTAAATGGTTCACCTGGTGGTTACAAAGTTCCAAGCTTGTTAGGGCTTTATTGGGGAGCGCCGTATTTACATGATGGAGGCGTTGCGGTTGGCCAAAATGTGGAGAGTGAGCTAGGTATGACAGGAACGGTATCAAAAGGAATTGAGCCTAATCCGTTTAACAGCTTACGAGCATTAATTGACCAAAACTTGAGAAGAAAAGTAATCGAAGCAAACAAGAATTCAAAAGATTTACAAGACGCACATATTACGGGAGAAGGACACGAATATTGGGTAGATTCTTCTACAGGTTTCTCAAAACAAGAGCAAGATGCGTTAATCAACTATTTACTCACATTAGAATGATTTAGAAGTATGCTGTAGCGAACAAGCAAAGATAAACAATCTATTTTCTATCATTACAAAAAACTCATTGAGCTAAGAAGAACATACGATATTATGTGGGGGAGTATTCATTCCATATGTAACAGGAAATAAAAAAACGTCATTTTGAAAAAAGATTGATCAGAACGGCGTCTTTCTTTCCACTAAAATACAATTTTTTATAATAAAGTTTGAACATTTTTAAGTCTTTATTTAACTAATGCACCCGTTACTTTAAGTACATTGATTCACAATCTGCTGGCAGGTTTAATATCGTTTGAATCGAAGGGATTTACTCTTATCCATTTATAATCACTCCACCGTTTACATGAAGAATTTGTCCTGTCACATATGAGGAGTCATCCGACGCCAAATAAACATAGGCAGGTGCCAGTTCAAAAGGTTGTGCAGTACGTTTCATTGGTGTAATGCTTCCAAATGTTGCATAAAGTTCCGGCGGAGCGCTTGAAGGGATAAGAGGGGTCCATACAGGCCCTGGAGCAACGCCATTGACCCGGATTCCTTGATTAATGACTGATAATGCTAACGAGCGGGTAAATGCAACGACAGCTCCCTTGGAAGCGGCATAATCAATCGCGGGATCAAGTCCGTTGTATGCGGCGAGTGAAGCCGTATTGATAATAGAGCTTCCATTTTTTAAATAGGACATGGCTGCTTGTGTTAAATAAAAATATGAAAAAATGTTTGTTTTAAAAGTACGTTCGAGCTGCTCTGCTGAAATGTCGCTGATACTTGCTTGTGTATGTGCTTCTCCTGCATTATTGACCAAGATTTCAAGGTGGCCAAATGCTTCCATTGTTTTTTTAACGACATAATGACAAAACCCGGAATCTCCAATATCACCTGCGATTGTCAGGCATTGTCTGCCCAATTGGTTCACTCTGTCTTTTGTTTCGGATGCATCCCCATGCTCATTTAAATAAACAATTACAATATCCGCCCCTTCTTTTGCGAAAGCAATGGAGACAGCCCGGCCAATCCCGCTGTCTCCCCCAGTAATGATGGCGACTTTGTTCAATAGTTTGTTGCTTCCAGAATAATTAGGATTTTCGGAGATAGGTCTTGGAATCATCAAAGATTCAATACCCGGCTGCTGAGGTTGGTACTGCGGGGGAAATTCGATTGGAATTGTATCGCACTTTTCTACAAACCCAAAATGCTCAAACATAATAAGCCAGCCCCCTTCGGTTATATGTGATTTAGCATATTCTTAAAAAGATTATAGGTGCATGCCCTGTGTCTTGGATTTCAATTTTTTTGACCCAATCCCTGTCTGTGTAAACACGAAGTTGGACATCATTAGGCACTTCCGTTGTGGACAGCAGCTTCCCGCAGTTGTAGAGCATCTTTACCAATGAAGTAACTCTCTCCGATTACCCGACAACTTGCATTAACCTACCACTTTAGCTCAATAAGAAAACCGAAATTACTTTATTCATTTAATATTTTCATGATAAATATTATTTAGAAATTACTGTAAATAAAAGGGCGATGTGATAATCTTATAAAGAGGTTTTTTTAAGGAGTGGGAGCTTGCCGTATGTCGTACATATTTTAAGTGTTTTTATGATTTTTGTAGGAGGAATCAGTTTATATCGCTCTCTTAAATATAAAGGGTATGGAGCGTATTTTAAAGTAAAAAAATTGAAAATTCCATTATGGATTATTACGTTAGGGGTTTCACTATTTGTTATGAGCATGGGTATTTATGCGCTAATATTAGAGGGAACATGGTAAGGAATATAAAGGTAAAATATATGATTGTATTTAATTTTAGATGAATTGTGAAGAAATGTTTATGTATACAGTCATATCTTCTCTATTATTGAGGTTGAAAAGGAGTAGAATATTCTACTCCTTATATTTTTACATTTATGTATATATTGGTGTATAACATACATTCGAGCGCGGATTACGAATACTTTGTTACATTTCATAGCAGTGATTTTAAGATTCATGACGAACTAGTAGAGAAGATAGAAAAAGGAGGGATTATATGGAGTTAGCAGTTGAACAAGTGTTTACAAAAGAAATTTTACAAGAAGGGGCAAAACGCTTCGGTGTAACTGTTACGGAAGAACCATTAGGAGACTTTGAAAATTATATTTTTCGTGCCGAGGGAGAAGATTGTACACCATATGTTTTGCGTTTGACACATTCATCTCATCGTACATATAAGCAAATTGAGGCCGAATTAGATTTTCTAGCATATCTCGGGAAAAACGGTGCAAAGGTAGCTACGCCGCATCGCTCAAAAAATGCTCTATTTGTCGAAAATCTACAAGCAACTGATGGAACTTCTTTTTATGTTTCTCTTTTTGATTATGCAAAAGGAGAAAGGGTGAAAGATAACGATCCTGATATTTGGAATGATACGCTCTTTTATGCATGGGGGAAAGCGATTGGTCAGTTACATAGACTTACAATGCATTATCCAAAAACAGAGAATCGTGTTACGTGGATGGATGATGAAATTACAATTGTTGATATGTTAAAGGAAAATCATGAACTGCAACAAATCGCCTATGAAATTATAGGGAAAATTAAGAACTTACCTTCTACAAATTATACATTTGGATTAATTCATGGAGATATTCATCATGGAAATTTCCACTATGAAAATGAAGAGTTAACAATCTTTGATTTTGATGATGCAACGTATAATTATTTTATACATGACCTTGCAATGGTTCTGTATTATTCTGTCTTACAAAAAGATTGGCCGGAAGAGCAGAAGACGATTTTTGCACGTCATCAGTTGCAAGTATTACGAGAAGGATATGAGACAGAGCACCAGCTTGATGATTCCTCATATGATGCTTTGCCGCTTTTCATGCGTCTTCGAGATGTTGCTTTATATGGAACAATCATGAAAAAGTTTAACGGTAAGAAAATGCCAGAGCATTTTCAAACATTAACAAGTGCTATTCATCAGAGAATTCTTGCAAGAAAAGCAATTATTGAATGTTAATAAAAATAAGAAACTGACCTAAAACACTCTCAGTGGAGTTATGGTCAGTTTTTTCTTTTTTAGGCTAGTTTGAATTAGCTGATTGATGCTCTGTTTTTATTAATAAACACATTTTGTGTTTTTATACAAAAATGTGTTTATTTTCTCAAAATAATATTGTATTGCATGAGGTGTATATTTTATACTTTTTATATATTCTGAAAATTCTAATTTATGAAGGAGGAGGATTTGTGGAAACCTTTGTTAATTGGTTCAATGGTATTGTATGGAGTCCTGCACTTGTTTATTTATGTTTAGGAGTAGGTTTATATTTTTCAGTTCGAACGAGATTTCTACAAGTTAGACATGTCGGTGAGATGGTAAGACTTACATTTCAGGGAGAGAAATCAGAAGCTGGTGTTTCTTCGTTTCAGGCACTAGCACTTTCTTTATCAGGCCGTGTTGGGACAGGGAATATTGCTGGAGTGGCTACAGCAATCGCTTTTGGAGGACCAGGAGCAGTCTTTTGGATGTGGCTTGTGGCCTTTTTGGGAGCTGGCTCTGCTTATGTAGAATCAACACTTGCACAAATTTATAAGACGAAGCACAAAGGGCAATTCCGAGGTGGTCCAGCATATTACATAGAAAAAGGACTAGGGATTAAATGGTATGCGATTGTTTTCGTTATGGCGACAATTCTTGCAACAGGGATGTTGCTTCCTGGTGTACAAGCGAACAGTATTGCGGTAAGTTTGGAAACAGCGTTTGGTATTAATACATCCGTATCAGGGGCAATATTAGTTGTTGTACTTGGTCTTATCATTTTTGGTGGTGTAAAACGTATTGTTAATGTAGCACAAGTTGTTGTGCCGTTTATGGCAGCTGGTTATATTCTTGTTGCTTGTTTAATTGTTTTTATGAATATTGATAAGTTGCCAGATGCTTTCATGCTTATTTTGAAAAGTGCATTTGCGTTAGAATCTGCATTTGGAGGGATTATCGGTTTAGCAATTTCATGGGGCGTAAAACGCGGGATTTATTCAAATGAGGCTGGACAAGGAACAGGAGCGCATGCAGCTGCTGCAGCGGAAGTATCTCATCCGGCAAAACAAGGACTTGTACAAGCATTTTCGGTTTACATTGACACATTATTTGTGTGCTCGGCAACAGCATTCATGATGATTATTACAGGGATGTATAATGTGTTTGATGCAAGTGGAAAAGGGTTTCTTGTTAATAACTTGAACGGTGCGGAACCGGGACCTGGTTATACACAAGCTGCTGTTGAATCTGTATTCCCTGGTTTTGGAAATGCTTTTGTTGCTATTTCTCTCTTTTTCTTTGCTTTCACAACCATTATGGCATACTACTACATTGCAGAAACGAATATTGCTTATTTAAATCGCGAAAAAGATCGTCCTTGGATGATATTTGTACTAAAGTTTATATTCTTAGCAACTGTATTCTATGGCTGTGTGAAAACAGCGGCAACAGCGTGGGCGCTTGGGGATATTGGTGTTGGTATTATGGCCTGGGTAAATATTATCGCAATTCTATTCTTGCAAAAACCGGCGCTTTTAGCATTGAAAGACTATGAGAGGCAGAAGAAGGAAGGGAAAGATCCTGTATTTGATCCTCAAGAACTTGGTATTAAAAATGCTGATTTTTGGGAGCATGAATATGGAAAAGATAAACAAGAAGAGGTTTCGTAAAAAGATAAAAGTGAAAGAAGCAAAGAGAGCAATCTCTTTGCTTCTTTTTTGTGTCTAAAAGATTACTAGTTATTTTTTTAGGTGTTTTCGAATATAAAAAACTGTATAGGCTTTTTTGAGTTGTAAAGGAGGGGAGTAGATTGATTGTCTTTCGCGATGTCAATAAATATTACGGCAGCTTTCAGGTTTTAAAAAATATTAATTTGCAAATTGAAAAAGGGGAAGTCGTCGTGGTCGTTGGTCCATCGGGATCAGGAAAAAGCACGTTGCTGCGCTGCATGAATCAACTAGAGATAATTACGAATGGTGAATTGTTTGTGAATGGTGTAAACGTGCATGAGATAAAGAAAGATATAAATCAACTAAGACGAAGCATCGGCATGGTATTTCAACATTTTTATTTATATCCTCATAAAACGGTGCTTCAAAATATTACACTTGCCCCGATAAAAGTGCTCAAAAAGCCGAAAGAAGAAGCAGAAAAAATTGCTATGTTTTACTTAGAAAAAGTAGGGATTACTGATAAAGTAAATGCCTATCCGCACCAACTATCAGGCGGACAGCAACAGCGCGTTGCCATTGCAAGGGGGCTAGCAATGAGGCCGGAGATCATGCTGTTTGATGAACCAACTTCTGCACTTGATCCCGAAATGATTGGCGAGGTACTCGACGTTATGAAAACATTAGCAAAAGAAGGAATGACGATGGTTGTTGTTACACATGAGATGGGGTTTGCTCGTGAGGTAGCTGATCGTATTTTATTTATGGACAAGGGTCAAATTGTGGAAGAAGCAACACCTGTTGATTTCTTTGCAAATCCAAAGCAAGAACGAGCACGATTATTTTTAAGTCGTGTGCTTAATCATTAAGGGAGGAATTCGATGATTAAAATGAAAAAGTGGTTTACACTTATCGCTTTTGCGTGTTTATTTACATTGATTGTAGCTGGGTGCGGAAATAAGAAAGAGGAAACGAAAGAAACTGTAAAAAATGAGAAAGAAACTGTTATTGATCAAATTAAAGAACGCGGAAAATTAGTTGTTGGTGTGAAGTATGATACGAATCTATTTGGATTAAAGAATCCGTCAACGGGCAAGGTAGAAGGATTTGATATTGATGTTGCGAAAGCACTTGCTAAAAAAATTCTAGGCGATGAGAATAAGTTAGAATTAAAAGAAGTTACTTCTAAAACGCGCATCCCGATGTTGAAAAACGGCGATATTGACGCAATTATTGCGACAATGACAATTACCGAGGAACGCAAAAAAGAAGTTGATTTCTCAGATGTGTATTTTAAAGCTGGACAATCTTTACTTGTGAAAAAGGGAAGTAAAATTAAGGATATAGCTGACGTGAAAAAAGGTGTAAAAGTGTTAGCTGTAAAAGGCTCTACTTCTACGAACAATATTCGTGCAAAAGCACCTGAAGCGACTGTGCTTGAATTTGAAAACTATAGTGAAGCATTTACGGCATTGAAGGCAGGGCAAGGCGATGTTTTAACAACAGATAATGCCATTTTATATGGTATGGAAAAGCAAGATGCAAACTATGAAGTTGTTGGAAAAATCTTCACCGACGAACCATATGGTATTGCAGTGAGAAAAGGAGAAACAGAGCTTACGAAAGTAATTAATGAGCTATTAAAAGAGATGAAAGCAAATGGAGAGTACGATAAGTTGTATGAAAAGTGGATTGGGAAAAAGCCTGAGTAAAACTACAAAATATATGATAACAAGAGGATGAGAAATAATCATCCTCTTGTTATAAAGAAAGAGGGGGAGAGTTTGTGCCCGATTTTTCTATTCTCTCAAATAATCTAGATTTGTATTTAGAGGGATTCCGATATACATTGATGTCTAGTATTGTTGCATTAATTGGTAGTTTTATTCTTGGCATCATAATCGCAGTGATGCGAATTGCACCAATTCGGGTTCTAAATTGGATGGGTACAACATATGTAGAGTTTATTCGGAATATCCCTTTAGTTCTAATTGCATTTGCTTTTTATTTTGCTTTTCCGGTAATTGGCGTTACATTAAGTGGCTTTGTTGCTGGTACAACTGCACTTACTATATATACAGCGGCTTTTATTACAGAGGCAATTCGTGCAGGAATTTTATCAGTTCCGAAAGGGCAGATGGAAGCAGCGCGTTCTTCTGGTTTAACGTACGTGCAAGCGATGTATTATATCATTTTACCGCAAGCAGTAAAAATTGTGATTCCGCCGCTAGGTAATCAATTCCTAAATTTAGTGAAAAACTCTTCTATACTAGGTATTATCGCTGGGGCGGATTTAATGTACCAAGGTGATTTAATCTCTACAAGAACATTTGTCACATTTGATGTATATATATTTGTTGGTATGTTTTATTTACTGTTAACTGTTCCGCTTAGCATGGGTGTTCGATACTTGGAGAAACACTTGGCGAAAGGAGCTGTGTAAATGGATTTTCGGGGTGCCTATACAGGAGATCATGTTATTTTTTTACTAAAAGGACTACTTATTACGTTAGAAATCGCTCTTATAGCAATCTTCCTTAGTTTTATAATTGGTAGTGTAATCGGTACGTTACGATATGCGAAAATACCGGTTGTATCAGCAATACTTGCCTGTATTGTTGAAATCATTCGTAATTTACCGCTGTTATTAATTATTTTCTTTACATATTTTGCGCTCCCAGAAGCTGGCTTGAAATTAGAGATTACAACAGCAGCCATTGTGGCTTTGACGATATTTGAAGCAGCGATGATATCAGAAATTGTTCGCAGTGGTTTATTATCAATTGAGAAGGGACAAATTGAAGCAGCGCGCGCTTCTGGACTATCGTATGTACAAACGCTTCAGCATATTATTTTACCGCAAGCACTGCGACGTATGGTGCCGCCGATTGTCAGTCAATTTATATCCCTTTTAAAAGATACATCGTTGGCGGTCGTAATTTCATTGCCAGAATTAATGCATAATGCTCAAATTATTAATGGTCAAAATGTAAACTATATGATTCCAACTTTTATTCTCGCCGCATGTATGTATTTCATTGTAAATTATAGCTTGTCTCTTTTTTCAAGACGTTTAGAGAGCAGATAAAGTGAAACTTCCATTAGTAGGGGGCTTCATCTCCCACTGATGGTTAGTTGAACCAATCAGGCATTAACGGGCAGTTATCCCCACCTATCTTCTTCGCTTTTCTCTCAATCTTGAGGTGGGGATCTTACTACCCGTTAATGCGGGATAACTCTTGCATATTATTTTATGCAAGAGTTATTTTTTTAGAAAAGTTTTAATTTTATATAGAAATTGTAAACGCTTTATTGTATATTTTATATTATCAGAAATTTTAAAATACAGAGTGCGTTTAGGGGAGGAAGAAGATGAAGCAAACAACGAATGAGCAATTACAGCGTACAATGAAAAGTAGACATTTATTTATGATTGCACTCGGAGGAGTAATCGGGACAGGTTTCTTTCTCGGATCAGGATATACAATTAATCAAGCAGGACCAGGAGGAGCAATTCTTTCATACCTAGTCGGTGGGCTTATTATGTATTTAACGATGCTTTGCCTTGGTGAACTAACAGTTGCAATGCCTGTTTCTGGATCGTTTCAAAAGTATGCAACGAAATTTATCGGACCTGGAACAGGATTTATGATTGGCTGGTTGTATTGGCTTGGCTGGGCTGTAACTGTTGGTTTAGAGTTAACGTCAATTGGTTTAATGATGAAAAGGTGGTTTCCTGATGTAAATACTTGGGTATGGTGCCTCGTGTTTGGCGGTCTTTTATTCATTACAAATGCAGTATCAGCAAAAAGCTATGCAGAATTAGAATTTTGGTTTTCAAGTATTAAAGTAGTTACCATTATTGGATTTATTCTTCTTGGTGGAAGTGCAATACTTGGGTTTTTACCATACGACGGAAAAGAAGCGGCGCCGCTTTTTTCTAACTTTGTACAAGATGGTGGATTATTTCCAAATGGACTTGGAGCTGTGTTACTAACAATGATTACTGTAAACTTCTCTTTCCAAGGAACAGAGTTAATTGGAATTGCAGCAGGTGAAAGTAAGGAACCGGAAAAAACGATTCCGCGTGCAATTCGTAATACAGTATGGCGCATTATGTTATTCTTCATTTTAACAATGACGATTTTAGTAGGACTGATTCCTTGGAAAGAAGCGGGAGTTATTGAAAGCCCGTTTGTTGTTGTATTTGATAAAATCGGTATTCCATATGCAGCGGATATTATGAACTTTGTTATTATTACTGCTCTATTATCTGTAGCAAACTCTGGGTTATATGCAGCAACACGTATTTTATGGTCGCTATCAAATGAAGGTATGGCACCAACTTCCTTTAAGAAGTTAAATAAAAGAGGTGTTCCTATTACTGCATTAGTTGTGACGATAGCTGTTGCAGCACTATCTTTATTAACAAGTGTATTCGCAGAAAGTACAGTATACATGTATTTACTATCTGTTGCAGGTTTATCAGCGGTAGCGAGTTGGATTATTATCGCATTTTCACAAATTCGATTTAGACAACAATATTTGAAGAATGGTGGCAAGCTGGAAGAATTAAAATATAAGACACCATTATATCCGATTGTTCCAATTGCAGCGCTTATTTTAAATAGCATTGTTGTGATTAGTTTAGCTTTTATCCCAGAACAGCGCATGGCATTATATTGCGGCATTCCATTTATCATTTTTTGCTACGTGTATTATTATATAAATAAGAAACGACAGCAAACGGTGCAAGTAGAAATGGGGAACGCATATGAAACTAACAGTCAAGCGCAATGAAATAACAACTGATCTTCCATATGGTGAATTGCAAATTGGAAAAGAAAATGGGTATACACCATTAGAACTTCTTATTGCTTCGATTGCAGGATGCAGTTCAATTGTATTTCGAACGATTTTAGAAAAAAAACGTATTACGTATAATGAGTTTACAATTGAAACTGAAATTGTAAGAAGTGAAGTTTTGTCAAAACCAGTGGAGAGTATTCATTTGCACTATAAAATAAAGGCGGAGGAAATCACGCAAGAGCAGTTAGAAAAGGCGTTAGAGCTTGCTGTGAAGAATTGTACGATTGTTCAATCCGTGAAGGATAGTATCCAAGTTATTGAAACAATTGAATTGATTTTATAAAAAAGTGAAAACTACCATTGCTATGTTTTGTATACATAGTAATGGTAGTTTTTGTTTTTGTAAAATTATCCCTCATAGTTTTATACTCTAATTTTTCTTGATTTTTGTTATGAGTTTGGTTATAAAATTGTGGGCGTTTTCATTCCGCTATTTGCGGCAAGTAAGCTCCTCTCGCCTGAAGATTCTAAGAAAACAAAGAACATAGGTGGAAGATAAAAATGTTTGACATTATTAATTGCACAGTTTAATATTTAAAGATGTTAAATATTTTAGGGGTTAAATAAGAGGTGGAACATATGCAAAATGATATAACTCATATTGATAAAATTCAGGCTCTTACATTTTCTATTGGAAAGAAAATGCAAACGGAGTTATTAGAGCAATTGCAATCATCTGGACTAACACCACCGCAATTTTATATTTTAAAAATCTTAAATCATTACGGTACAGCAAGAGCGACAGAATTAGCGAAGAAAATGTATGTGAAGCCAAGTGCAATCACAGTGATGATCGATCGTTTAATCGATCACGAATTAGTTTTACGCTATCATGATAAAAATGATCGCCGCGTTGTCGTAATTGAGTTAACGGCGAAGGGGAAAGATGTATTAGAAGAGGCAATGACTGCTCGGAATCAACATATTGCAAAATACTTTTCACAATTAGAAGTACAAGAGAGAGAAGACTTACTTCGTTTGTTTGAAAAACTAGAAGCAATTATTTGCCAAACATCAGAGAAGAAAGAGAAAAAATAAAGAGAGTCGAGGAGATTATATGGAACAACAAGAAAATCAAAATAGAACATTGTTGTTAATTGGTTTAGTTATCGCAATGTTATTTGCTGCATTAGACGGAACAATCGTCGGTACAGCAATGCCGCGTATTGTTGGTGAACTTGGCGGATTAAGTTTAATGACGTGGTTAACAACAGCATATATGTTAACATCAACAACGGTTGTACCGATTGCTGGTAAGCTGGCAGATTTGTTAGGTCGCCGCAATGTATATTTGACAGGATTAATTATCTTCATGGCTGGTTCTGCGCTTTGCGGTATGGCAAATGGCATGACAGAATTAATTATTTTCCGTGGTATTCAAGGGCTAGGCGGCGGTATTATGATGCCGATGGCTATGATTATCATTGGGGATATGTTTACGGGGAAAGAACGTGCGAAATGGCAAGGGATTTTTGGAGCACTTTATGGTCTTGCTTCTGTCATTGGTCCACAAATTGGTGGTTGGATTGTTGATTCAATGAGCTGGAGATGGGTGTTCTACATTAACTTACCAGTTGGGATTTTAGCGACAATCTTTATTGCAATGGGCTTAAAAGGAAAGAAACAAACTGGTCCAATTCAAATTGATATTGCTGGTATTTTCACTATGATTCTTGGTGTTGTGAGCTTATTATTAGCATTAACATTTGGCGGAAAAGACTACCCTTGGGGTTCTTGGCAAATTATTGGATTATTTGCGCTTGCAGTTATTGGTCTTGTAAGCTTTGTTATTGTTGAGTCAAAAGCGAAAGAACCGATTTTACCTATCCATTTCTTTAAAAATCGTACATTTACACTATTAAATACAATTGGTTTCTTTATGAGTGTTGGAATGTTTGGAGCTATTACGTTTGTACCATTCTTTATGCAAGGAATTGTAGGTGTAAGTGCTGCTGAATCGGGAACAATTATGACACCAATGATGATCACGATGATCATTACAAGTATTATTGGTGGTCAGCTTGTATTAAAGGTGGGAGTAAAGCCACAAATTATCACTGGAATGCTCATTATGGCCGGTGGATTCGGGCTTTTAACTACAATGGATATGCATACAAGTAAGCTCGTAGCATCGTCATATATGATGGTTATTGGTTTAGGAATGGGTCTTGTAATGCCAACCTTAACATTAGCGTTACAAGAAAGCTTCCCGAAAAAAGATCTTGGGGTTGTGACTTCATCAAGTCAATTCTTCCGTCAAATCGGTGGTACATTTGGGATTACTATTTTAGGTTCTATTATGAATAACACATCCGGTACAGTATTAACAGATAAGTTAGTACCTGTGCTAAATACGTTCCCACCACAAGCAGGGGAAATAGCGGCGAAGTTTAAAGACATGATTCACACAAATCCACAAGGGCTATATTCAATGTTATTTAGTCCAGAATCATTGAAGCAAATGCCAGAAGCAATCGCAAATAGCATTGTACCTGTCTTGAAGACATCATTATTAGATTCTCTTCATCATGTATTTATGACTGGATTAGTATTTATTGTAGTCGGTGCCGTATTTACACTTTTCTTGAAGAAAATTAAGCTTTCTGGTCGTAAAAAGGGAACAGAAGAACAAAAGAATGAAACAGAAGAGAAAGATGCAAGTGTATCTTATTCATAATAAGGAAGAGCATCGCCTATAATGGCGATGCTCTTTGTATTTTTACATAGATTTAATCGCGTCTTTTTACTTATAAACAATTGACGGATTTTACTGAATAAGTTATATTATTTGTGTAAACGGTTACATATGATAGAGAGGGAAAAGAATGAGTACGATAAAAGACGTCGCCAAATTAGCAGAGGTATCCGTTGCTACTGTTTCTAGAGTATTAAATAAGAATGGCTATGTGCATGAAGATACGCTTAAAAAAGTAAAGCGGGCAATTGAGTTATTAGATTATAAGCCAAGTACGGTGGCACGTTCTCTATCTAATAAGAGTTCTCGTCTAATCGGATTAGTTGTCCCAAACATCGTAAATCCATTCTTTCCAGAGGTAGCCCGGGCAGTAGAAGATATAGCTCATAAACAAGGATATACGGTTGTGCTATGTAATTCTGATGAAAGTTTAGAAAAAGAAAAACAATACATTGATGTGCTTATACAAAATAATGTCGATGGCTTTATTGTCGCAACAAGTCCGCAAAATAGTAGTAATTACATGAATTTACAAGTGCCGGTTATAGCAATTGACCGCATGTTTCATGAACGTATTCCAACAGTATATGCCGATAACTATGCAGGAAGTAAACAAGCGACAGAGCTTTTATTAGCAAAAGGATGTCAAGCGATTGCGCATATTCGTGGACCGCGAGATCTTAGTACAGCAAACGAACGTTTTCAAGGATTTATTGATGCTGTCACGAAGCAAAATGTTTCTTACGTTATTGCAGAAAGTGAATTTCATCCGACGAAAAGTGAATATGTTGCCTCAGAATTGCTTGAGAAACATCCACACATTGATGGTATTGTAGCAGGAAATGATTTGATTGCATTAGGGGCAGTAAAGGCAGCCTTGCAAAAGGGAATATCTATTCCAAATGAATTACAAATTATCGGATTTGATGGAATTTCTTTAGCTGAAATGATGTATCCAGCTATTACAACCGTCGCACAGCCTATTTATGAGATGGGTAAAATTGCAACGCAGTTATTAATTGAGAAAATAGAAGGGCGTCAATTAAAGGAAGAGCATCATCGTTTAGCAATTACAATTATAGAACGAAATACAACGAAGTAAGGAGAGAAAAAGATTGGCGAATATTGCGGTAATCGGCAGTATTTCCGTGGATTTAGTTGCCATTTCAAAAAAACGCCCCAAAGCTGGGGAAACAGTAATTGGGGAAGCATTTCATACTGCTCCAGGTGGAAAAGGTGCAAACCAAGCTGTAGCTGCAGCACGTTTAGGCGCAAATGTTGCGATGGTTGGAGCGATTGGAAATGATAATTACGGAAAGTTTGTTCGAAGAAATTTAGAGAATGAATGTATTTTTATTGATTGCGTGGAAACGATTACAAATAAAACAACAGGAATTGCCCATATTGTATTGGCTGAAGAAGATAATAGTATCATTGTTGTACAAGGTGCAAATCGTCTTGTAAGTGAGCAACTTGTAAATCATGCAAAGGATCTTCTTACGAAAGCGGATATGGTTGTTTTGCAGTTAGAAATCCCACTCGAAACAGTAAAGTATGTACTAAAAATTTGTGAAGAACATCAAATTCCAGTAATTTTAAATCCAGCTCCAGCACAAATACTGCCAGAGGAATTGTTACAAAAAGCAACGTATATTACACCAAATGAGCATGAATGCCGAATTATTCTAGATGATTTCACGTCACCAATTGAATTGTTACTTGAAAAATACCCCAATAAATTGTTGATAACAGAAGGCGGAAACGGTGTTCGATTTCATAATGGAACAGAGATTGTTCATGTACCAAGTATTTCTGTTGAAGTTGTCGATACGACAGGAGCTGGAGATACATTTAACGGTGCATTAGCAGTTGCAATTGCAGAAGGAGAAGAATTGCAAAAAGCGATTCATTTTGCAAACATTGCAGCAGGGCTCTCTGTAACAAAATTAGGAGCTCAAGGTGGAATGCCATCACGAGATAAAGTACGAGAAGTGCAGATAATTCTTGGATGGTGAAGTATTTATTAGTGTTGTTATGGCAACATTAAATTTAACGTATATTGAACTGTCGAATACATTTAAAATTATGACTTTTAGCGTAATTTTAACTTAGAGGTATTGACTTATCAGTAGGTTCTATTTTAGCATTACTACATACACTTATTGTTGGTATGAAATCGTTTTTTGCAATAGGAGTGGGATTGCTTGCTGTTCTTATAATGGGAATTATAAACGGTGTCATCGTTGAGAAAGGGGAAGTAGCAACTTTTATCAATAATGATGTTGTTTAGGGGCTTTATACTCGTTTGTATGGACAGACGTCTGATCACTGGTCTAGTTATTGCTTTGATATTTCAGTATGAGATATAACGAAGATAACTGCTGTTGCTATACTGTACTTGATTCTAAAGAAAAACAACGTATTGGTAGGCATGAAGAAGCAGAGGTGTGGCGTTACATAAATAATAGTTGATGTACAAAATGATTCAGAAAATCTCATTCAAAAAAGCGTATATGTAACCGGTATCATCTTTACAGATTCCAAAGTAGTTGCGTCAGCGGTAAGTGTGGAAAAAGAAAAAAGCGAAGAAAAAAAGTAAAAAAATTATTTTGATTGAATTAGGCGTTATTAAGCAAAAATAAACATATACTTGAATCCAGAAAGGAAGAAAAAACATGAAATTTTTTATTGATACAGCAAACATTGATGAAATTAAAGAGGCAAATGCTCTTGGCGTATTAGCAGGTGTAACAACGAATCCATCTCTTGTTGCAAAAGAAGGCGTAGATTTTCATGAACGCATTCGTGAAATTTGCAGTGTTGTAGAAGGCCCTGTAAGTGCAGAAGTTATTAGCTTAGAAGCAGATAAAATGATTGAAGAAGGAAAAGAATTAGCAAAAATTGCACCTAACGTTGTTGTAAAAGTACCGATGACAACAGAAGGTTTAAAAGCAGTGAAGGCTTTTTCTGATCTAGGTATTCGTACAAATGTAACATTAGTATTCTCAGCTGTACAAGCATTAATGGCTGCACGCTCTGGTGCAACATATGTATCACCATTTTTAGGTCGCCTAGATGATATCGGCCACAATGGTATGGATCTAATTCGTCAAATTGCAGATATTTTTGCAATTCATGATATTAAAACAGAAATTATTGCAGCATCTGTTCGTCATTCTGTACACGTAACAGACGCAGCATTAAATGGTGCACACATTGCAACAATTCCAGCAAATGTTATTGCTTCATTAGTGAAACATCCATTAACAGATCAAGGAATTGAGAAGTTTTTAGCGGATTGGGAAAAAACACAAGGAAAATAATTTTCTATGGAACGGTTCAACTTTCAAGTTGAACCGTTTTTTTATCCCGAATGAACGGGCAGTAAGCCCCCCACGGAAGGAAGTTTTGTTTTATTGAATTTTCTGTAAATTTGTAGAAAAAATGAATATTTCCTGGGGAATTGCCGGAATATGGCTGATACTTGCACATTTTTTCTGCAAATTGATTGTATCAATATGCTTTTGAAAATAAAAAACAATGATGGAATCTACCCCATCATTGTTTTTTTAAATCTTCCTCTTACATAAATCATCGAAGCAAATGTAAGCAAGAAAGCTGTTCCAATTACAAAACTTACGCTCGGTGAAGCTCCGATTGCTCCAACCGTAAATGATCCGCCAACAACACCGAGTGAGAAGAACGCATAGAATAATCCGAATGCTTTTCCGCGATTATCTTCTGTTGTATTTTCAACAAGTAAGGCATTAATAGAAGGAAAGAGAATTGCAAATCCAATTCCGTAAATGACCATGACAATAAAGAGCATGCCTTTTGTTGCAAATATACCAAGTAACGATAATGCAAATGCCATAACTGTAATACCAATGACCATCATTTTTTGACGGTTAAAGTAATCGTATATACGATTTGTTGGTAGTAAGAAGAAGAGGATTGCGGTGATTCCAAAGACACTAAGCATCATTCCCGTTAAGGAAGCTTTAAGTCCTAAAGCTTCTATTTTCATAGGTAACATATATGTGACAATTCCTTGTGAGAACATTAACGTAAAGGCACCAATGTATGCTTGTAATAACGGTTCGGATTTTAATAAACCAACCATATCTTCTTTGTTCATTACTTGTGTCTGTAATGTATTTGTTCTTGTTATATGATTTGGCAACAAGAAGAGCGAGACGATTGTCCCAAGTACCATTAAGATAGAAATTGTAATGAAGACCCAGTGTATCCCCGCGGTTGCTTTCATAATCCCACTGAAAGCAGGACCCACGATAGCTGCTGTTCCAACAGCTGCACCAGATAAAGCCATTGCTTTCCCTTGCTTTGTTGCTTCTGTTTGTTTTGATAAGAAAGTAAAGGCAGCTGGTATTAAGAAGCCGTCACTAAATCCGTGTAGAAAACGAACGATAATAAGTTGTTCACCGTTTTGGACGACGGTATACAATAAAACTATGAGACTCGTAATTGCCATACTAATAGAAAGAACTTTTTTTGCTCCATATTTATCAACAGACGCACCTGCAATAATATTGCCGATCATATTTGCAAATGAGTACATTCCAACGACAAGACCGATAATAAGAGGGGTTCCTCCAAGACTTTGCGCGTATGTACTCATAATGGGTAATTGTGAAAATGTATCTAAGAATGCAATGATAACAATAAAATAAATAAAGTATTTCAACCTTTTCACCTCTCTTTTGCTATTATGGCATAATGCTATTTTTCTCTGCAATAGAATTTATCCCGCATTAGCAGGCAGTAAGACCTTCATTGATGGAAGTTTCACTGCGTTTGTTATGTTTGGTGTCACTTTACCCATAAGTTGACCGCATTTGGAAGCATTAGTTGACCAGAAAACACTTACTTTTAGAGGCGATTATCTAATTATCTAACGGAATTGGAAGCATAAATTGGCCTTGAGTTAATGATTAACCCATAAGCTGGCCGTTAGTTTATGCGGAATTTTATACATATGGAGTAAAGGAAATAAAGACAATGATTGCTTTTAACCACTGATATAATGGGATGAATAAGAAACTGCATACGTAGGTGAAGAGGATGTTTCACAGAATGTTGATAAGCCGGGGATTGTTGGTGAGGAGAACTTCTGATAATGTTACGTTATGTTAACTTAATATGTATACAGTATTCAAACCTTCCTTAGTTAAAGGGGATGTAAGATTGAGAGGGGGAACTATAAATGAAAATTAGAAGTTCAGTGCAGGCAATTATAATTAAGGAGAACCACCTATTAACGATTAAGAAATATGACTACAACAAGTTTATGAATATCCTACCTGGTGGTGGTCAGGAACCAGGGGAAACTCTGAGAGAAGCTGTTGTCAGGGAATGCTTAGAAGAAACTGGCTTAAAAGTACAGGCAGGAGAGCTGTTATTTGTAAATGAGTACATAGGAAAAAATCATGAACATGCCAAGTGGGATAGTAATGTACATGTCGTTGTTCACCTTTTTGAATGTCTGTACCCCGATGATGATAATTCTTTCGGGAAGGGTACAGAACTTGATCCTGATCAATTAGGTCTTGAATGGTTACCTTTAGAAGATCTTCAAAATACAAATCTTTATCCCAAGGCAATGATACCGTTCCTAACAGAATATGTTTTTAGAAATAAGAAGTCGGTAACTTATATTGGGGATATGGGATAATATTTTTAGATTAAAAGAGAATAAAAGCAACTTCCGCTAACGATAATTATGTGAACTAAAGGTAGATTTGTTAAAAAGATATAAATGCGGTTTTAATGCAACAGAACCGAAACAGTTTCTGTTATCAACAAAAAAATAAAACTTTAGTCAATTTTGTCTAAAAGAAAACTATGCATCCATCGATTTCATCGTCGATATTCAATCGGCAAAATCGAATAAAAATTTACTTAATGTTCGTTAGGTACGTTTTACGTGTATTCACTTGATTGAATATCGACTGAAGTTTACTATGGGATAAACTTGGTGGAAAAATCATCCTAGCACTAAAAAACACGCTAGAAACCTGATTCTAACGTGTTTTTTCTCTAGTTAAATGCGATTATGGTCAGCCTTCCAATCCTTGATAGCTTTCTTAATGTCATCCGGCTTTAGCCCTTCGGCAGAGGCTTTTTTACACAAATCTGCAAACTCATTGTCGCTAGCGAATCGTAACGCGACAATTTGACCCATACTGAGGGCGGGATCGAGCAACTTTCCGGTTAGTACATAATAACGAAGGCTTTCCTCTGCTCGAATTGCCCGGTCTTGCGCCTTTAGTGCGTAGATTCTTACAAGCGCTGCAACGATAACGATAATAATCATAATCAATACAAGAATAACAGCTTGAAGAATATTAGTTCCCGCATTAATAGCGCGGACCATATTTGTAATTGCACCTACCAACGTTCCTAAAACTAAAAGTGTCAATACATAATGATATACAGGATGCATACGAGTATGGTTCTTATAATTTTGAGATTGCATGTATTTCCCTCCTATTCTCTATCTATCTTATTTACTCCCATTTAAATGTATAACTCGCAACGACAAACGCACCAATGAGGCATCTACAATATTAGTAGGAACACATACTACAAATTCTCCTCTGATTGTTTATAAAAAACTTCCGATAACAAGAATTATGTAAAAAGTAAAACCGTTCATCAGGACGTTTTTTTGTATTTTTTGCTTAGCTTGGTTTTCCTCCAAAATGCTAGTGATACCCCTCTGTTGAAAATAGGACATTACCTAAGAATTTAACATGCTAATAAAGCAAAGGAATGAATTTGCTGAAAAGTTTCGATTGTAGGTCATCCTTTGCATGAATGTTATTAAGCGAATAAATAGTGAGTCTTTTAAAATCCTCTGTGACTACAAATCCATTCAAATAACCTGGTCTAGCTCCAGATTTCCCCCATAGGACTCTACCATTAATTTTTGCTTTTGCAAGACCCATGCTATATACCGCTGGATTCCCATTCAGATCCTTTACATTTGGAACAGCAAACATTAAATCTAATTGTTTTTGAGGAAGTAGTTTTCTTTGAAACAAGGCTGTTAGAAAACGATTTAAATCTTCCGTTGTCGATATCATATCACCTGCAGCCCAAGTCAACGATTGATTCCATGTTGTTACATCTATCAAGGATTTTGTTCCATCTGTGTTTATCACCTCTTGATAGCCATGAGTATGAGAACCGCTAATATTCGGATCGTTTCCTGGTACATAGGTGTTATACAAACCTAAGGGTTTTAAAATACGAATTTCTAGTTGTTGAGCATATGTTTCACCTGTTACCTTTTCCATGATCATGGCAGCAATGATCGTATTGATGTTTTTATAATTTTGTTTTGTACCTGGCTGAAACTCTATGGGATTTTTTGTTGCAAGTTTGATAATTTGAGTAGGTGTCCATTGATCTAAACGATGTTCGTATTGCCATTGGAAATCATCAGGTAAATTAGAAGAAGGAAGACCACTAGTATGATTGAGTAATTGTCCGACTGTTATTTTTGGGTAATTTAAAGGCAATAGATTTGGTAGATAATGTTGTACAGACTGGTTCAGATTAATTTTATGTTCCGCTACCAACTGTAACACCATTGTTGTTGTAAATACTTTTGTTATACTTCCAATGCGGAAGCGATCATTTTTCTTTACAGGAGTTTGTGAATCAAGATTAGCGATTCCTTTTTCACATTGCCAACCACCTGCTTTTCCCGAAACCAAAATTTGAGCCGCAATATTTTCTTCATCAGGTAGCTGTGAAATGGTTTCAGTAAGAGTCTTCACATCTAACGGAGGTAAATCGTGATCCACTTGACTTTCTGTAGTAGTTAAGCAATCACTTGGCACTTCTGCGTAGACATTTGGTAACATTTGAAAACCACTAGTTAAAACAAGTATTGCCAACGTAAAACGAAAAAATGTGTTTTTCAAAATGATCCCCCTTGTTTGTAATTGATTCAGCTTTTATTAAGGTACTTTCCTTAAATAAGAAGTAAAGCTTTTTCCTCCCAAAATTCATTTTATTAAATTAGCACGCTCATTATTCTAAATTGATTTTCCTTATTTTGGTCTGTTCGGCTTGGCGAAAGCTAAAAACTAGCCGAAAAAAGTTTTGCAAGGAGGGAGCAAAGCGGACAAGGTGGAGTAAAGAATAATATATTTTTGGAATATTTACAGTATTTTATTGATTTGTTTATATAAGATTAACATTTCTCTATTATGATTAGGCTGAATTACAACAGTCGGGCTTATATGAATTCACTTAATTATGTATATTTATATATTTTGTTTTCTCAATAGGTAATCATGAAAAGATAGGATATCCTTATAATAGATTCATCAAATAACCTCAGAAGTTCTACTTCATATATAAATATAAAATGGGAGGATTTTGGATGAAAAAGAAAGTATTAGCACTAGCAGCTATGGTTGCTTTAGCTGCACCGGTTCAAAGTGTAGTGTTTGCGCAAACAAATAATAGTGAAAGTCCTGTACCGGTTCTAAGATGGTCAGCTGAGGAGAAGCATAATGAAGGGGTTAGCACTCATTTGTGGATTGTAAATCGTGCAATTGATATCATGTCTCGTAATACAACGATTGTGAAGCCGAATGAAGCTGCTTTATTAAATGAGTGGCGTACTGATTTAGAAAATGGTATTTATTCTGCTGATTACGAGAATCCTTATTATGATAATGGTACATATGCTTCTCACTTTTACGATCCGGATACTGGAAAAACATACATTCCTTTTGCGAAACAGGCAAAAGAAACAGGTACAAAATATTTTAAGCTTGCTGGTGAAGCATACCAAAAGCAAGATTTAAAACAGGCATTCTTCTACTTAGGATTATCGCTTCATTATTTAGGAGATGTAAATCAGCCGATGCATGCAGCAAACTTTACGAATCTTTCGTATCCAATGGGTTTCCATTCTAAATACGAAAATTTTGTTGATACAATAAAAGATAACTATATAGTTTCAGATAGTAATGGATATTGGAATTGGAAAGGGGCAAACCCAGAAGATTGGATTCAAGGATCAGCGGTAGCAGCTAAACAAGATTATCCCGGCATTGTGAATGATACGACAAAAGATTGGTTTGTAAAAGCAGCTGTATCTCAAGAATATGCAGATAAATGGCGGGCAGAAGTGACACCGGTAACAGGAAAGCGCTTAATGGAAGCACAGCGCGTTACAGCCGGTTATATACATTTGTGGTTTGATACATATGTAAATCGCTAATGATTTATAGAAAGACCAAATACTTACTCTTTAAGTATTTGGTCTTTTTTCATACTAACCTGGACACAGTTATAGCTAAAGGAAGGTGCTTTATAATTGTTTAGTTAATAATTAGTAAAAGATAACAATAAATTTTGTAATGTATGATGTTGTCGATTGATTTCTTCATGCTCACTTACAACCGTTAATACATTTTCATGTAATAAAGTGATAACATTTTGATGTTCTTTCTCTTTTTGATGTAATTGCTGTTCTAACTCTTGTACTTGATTCTGTTTTTGTAAACATAATATTCTCCCCAAGCTTCTATGATTTGCTATTTCCTATTGTTAATAGATAGTAAGATTTTGCTTATAGAAGTTTCACTTTATATTAAAATTCAGCATTATTTTTAAATATATATATAAAATTTAAAAAATATCTAACTGTATTTATTATATTTTTTGACATTTGTTATTTTTATCCATAAAAAATAAACTGTATTTAATGAGTTTGTAAACAAACTGTAAAATAAATAATGTATAACTATAATATGAAGGGAGTCGGATTATGAACTATTTTAAGCGTATCAGTAGCGTTGTATTAGCTGGATTCATTTGTTTTTCTAGTACAGTTGCTGTAAAAGCTGAGTCAAACGACGATAAACTAAACAACATGCAGCAGCAATTGCAGCAGAATGACAGTACTATTCAGCAAAAAGAGCAAGAGAAGCAAGCTGTAATGAAAGAAATTGAAGATATTGAAAAAGAATTAAAAGATTTAAATGATACTATTTCTAAAAATAAAACAGAGCAAGACCAAATTCAGCATAAAATTGATGAGACAAATAAACAAATTGAACAAAAAAAGAAAGAGATTATTGCGTTAGAAGATAAAGTACTTATGCGTAAAGATATTATGAAAAAACGTATGGTCTCTGTTCAAGAGAGTTCAAATGTGAGTTTAGTAGTAGAGGTAATTGTAGAATCAAAAAATATTGCAGATCTCTTAGAACGTATGAATGCGGTTTCTACAATTATGGATGCAGATAAAGAGATTCTTCGTTTACAAGAACAAGATCTTCAGCAAATCGAAGATGATAAAAAAGCGATTGATGAAAAGGAAAAATCTTTAGAAGTAGACAAACAAAAATTAGCAAAAGCACAGAATGAGTTACAAGAGAATTTAAAGAAACGCCAAGAAAGCTTACAGTCTGTGCAAGCAAAATATAATGAAGTTTCAAGTCAACTTACGCTTGCTGCGCAAGAAAAATCAAAGATTGAAGCAGATATGAAGAGCGTACAAGATACAATTGCTCGTGAGCAAGCGGCAGCAAAAGCAGCAGCAGAAGCACGCGAAAAAGAAGCTGCAGCGGAAAAAGTATCTGCAGCAGAAGAAGCAAAGGCAAGAGGAACAGCATCAGGATCGGGATCAGGATCTACATCTACATCTACATCAAATAACGGCCCTAGCAAAGGCGGAAATGAGATGTATGTAGAAGCTACGGCTTACACAAATGATCCAAGTGAAAATGGGAAGCAGCCTGGTGAGCATGTATATACGAAATGGGGAGAATATGATTTAACTGCAAATCCAAATATGAAAGTAATTGCTGTTGATCCAGCGGTTATTCCATTGGGTTCACACGTATGGGTGCAAGGATATGGAGAAGCTATTGCTGCTGATACTGGTAGTGCTATCCAAGGACATAAAATCGATGTTTTCATGCCAAGTAAAGAATCTTCTAAAGCTTGGGGGAGAAAACAAGTACGTGTTGTAGTTTTAGATTAAAATAAAAACCTACTTTGTAAAAAGCAAAGTAGGTTTTTTAAATTATTAAATGTTAAGTTGAGTTTACATTTTGTGAAGTTTAGCATACAATAATGGTAAGAGGTGGTAAATTTGGCCATTTATAATCGAGTAAAAGAGCTACGAGCCCGTTTTAATTTTACGCAAAGCGTATTGGCTGAAAAAGTGGGGGTAACGAGGCAAACCGTTGCAGCCATTGAAAAAGGGGATTATGTGCCATCATTATTATTGGCGCTCATGATTTGTGATGTGTTTGGTTTACAGATGGAAGAAGTATTTGTATTACAAAAGGAGGAAGAAGAAAATGAATAGAATTGGTCTTTCTTATGTAATAAATATATTTATTCTTGCTATAGTTGGTTGGGCATTTGTTGAGTATTTTCATGTCATTACGGATCTTGCAAACATCATACGTACTGAAAAGCAAACGTGGACTGTTGCGATGAATATAACGCCAATTACATTGATATTGATTGTAGCGGTAGGGGTATTCATTGGTTACAAGGTACAAAAAAAGAAATATAAGAAATTATCATTTTGGACATTTCCGTTACTATTTCCAAGTGAAGATGAGAGAGAGGAAATATTGACCGCGAAAGCGTGCCGTACTACACTTCTTTCGTTAGGGTTTATTATGCCTGTTGCAGCTGCCTCGTTAGTTGTTTATCCACTATTCAATCGAAGCATTCCAGAATATCCGCTATATGTATTATTTTTCGTTGTACTAATCCAAATTACAGTATTTCATATTTCTTTATATCGCAATAAGGTTGTGTGAAAGATGTGCAAAATTGCACATCTTTTTTTGCATCGGGAAGTGTCGTTTATATCTTGCGTATGTTACTTGTATATCTAGCATTCTTATTTTATCATTTTATATAAGAGGAATTTTGTGAGAGAAAGGAATTGGGGCATGAATAAAAAAAGGATTTATAGTATATTAGCACTTCTATTATTTGTGGTAGGTGGTATTTTAATTGCAAAACCATTTTATGATGGTTACAAAGCTGGAAAGATGCAAGACGAAAACATACAAGCGATTAAGAAAATGAAGTACGAAAAGCAAGAAACAAAATTTGTTGATGCTTCTAACATAAAACAACCGGACTTAGCGGATGTGGCAAATGCTTCATTAGATGAGAAGCAAGTTATCGGGCGCATCGTTATTCCAAGCATTGGATTAGAGCTACCAATTCTAAATTCTTCGACAGAGAAAAATTTATTATCAGGTGCAGCAACGGTAAAAGAGAAACAAGAGATGGGAAAAGGGAATTACGCATTAGCAGGACATAATATGTCAAAAAAAGGTGTATTATTTAGCGATATTTCGAAATTAAAAAAGAACGATAAAGTATATTTATATGATAGTGAAAATGAATACGAGTATGAGGTACAACGTGTGACAGAAGTAACGCCGGATAAATGGGAAGTTGTTGAAGATCACGGAAAAAATGAAGTGACACTTATTACGTGTTCATCTGTACTTGATAACTCGAAACGATATGTAGTGTCTGGAGACTTAATGCAGGTGAAGAAAGTAAATAGTTAAAAAAAAGATGAGGGGTTGCACCCTCATCTTTTTTATTCCATCATTTTTACTAATTTCTTTGAAAGTAATAGCAATATACATCCTAATAAAATAGCGGTAGCTCCAATAACAGCAAATACTTCTGAATAACCTAATGAAGTTGTAAAGTTTGCTAACTGTCCACCTAAAATATTAGCGACACCTGTACTTGCGAACCAAACACCCATTAATAAAGATGCGAGTTTGACAGGAGCGAGTGCACTTACCATTGATAGTCCGACTGGAGATAAGAACAATTCACCTAACGTATGGAATAAGTAAGTAAAGACAATAAAGAGCAGATTTGCTTTTTCGGTAATGTCTTGCTCATTACTTCCTGTTTTTAATGTAGCGACAAGAAGAATCATATAACCAATTCCAAGTAAAATCATACCGAGACCCATTTTTGTTGGGATTTTCAAATCACCGCGTTTTGTAGAAGCAAGCTTTGTCCAAAGTACTGAAACAACTGGTGCTAATAAAATAATAAATAGTGGGTTTACAGATTGAAACCAAGATGTTGGAATTTCCCAACCAAATATAGTGCGATCTACAAAGCTATTTGTATATAACGTTAAAGAACTACCAGCCTGTTCAAATCCAGCCCAGAAGAAAACAACGAAACAAGTTATTATGATAATAACAGCTGTATGCTGTTTTTCTTTTTTTGTTAATGGTGTATTTCCAGCTGTTTTGTTGCCAGTTCCTGTTTGTAAAGCTGCTGTCGGTTTTTTACCAATGTCACCAAGATAACGATTGGATAATGTTGTGAATAAAATTTGTCCGATAACCATTCCGATGGAGGCAGCTAAAAATCCATATTGGTAACCATAATGAATAACGCCATCTACTGTTGTTTTAAACAAATCTTCTGATAAGTATCCGCAAACGAGTGGAGCAAGGAATGAACCAACGTTAATTCCCATATAAAAAATCGTAAAGGCACCATCACGACGTGAATCATTTTCTGGATATAACTCTCCAACAAGAGTGGAAATGTTTGGTTTAAAGAAACCGTTCCCGATAATAATGAGCGCTAACCCGAGGTATAGCCCTAAGTGACTTTGCAGTGCAAATAATGTAAGGTTACCAAGTGCAATTGTTATACCACCGATTGTAATAGCTAATCGTCTACCAAGATAACGATCTGTTAAGAATCCACCAATCAATGGGGTGAAATAACAAGCGCCTGTATAAAAACCGTAAATAGTAAGTGCCCAGCTTTTACTAAAACCAAGACCACCATTTATTAAGGCTGTTGTTAAATATAATGTTAATAATCCTCGTAATCCGTAATAACTAAATCTTTCCCACATTTCTGTGAAGAAGAGTAAGTATAAACCTGGAGGATGCTTCTTTTTTTGCTGTTGTTTCTCATCAAGGTGTATGGCAGCTTCCATATATAATTCCTCCTGACATGAATAAAAATAAAATTAATAGTTTTCTCTAATTAATAGTTTTACATATTTAATAGTTTATATTGTTAACTATTAAAAGTCAATAAAGGTAGAGTTTCCGTAAGAAATTGGAAATGAAATTTGTATACGTATGTTTAGTGAAACGAATACAATAAAAGTAAAAGAAAAAAGATGCTTCCAAATAACAGTTTAGTTAATTTGGAAGCATCTTCTTTGGTTAAATTATTCATGTCATATATTACACGATCGCCGATATTGTAACGGTTTATTATATCTATTCATTCATAAACTTTTGAATGAATAGATGGTCATCAAATTGAACTGACGGGCAGTAACAACCTTGATTCGTTTAATTAATAATCAGTGTAGGGTGAAGAAAACCCCTGCTAATCAAAGTTTTACTTTATCCTATCTTTGAAGGAGATTTAAGCAGTTTATCTGTTTTATGAAATCCTTTCATATAATAAACAGCAACTAAAGCGATAATCCAAATCGGTCCAACGATTAATGCGATACGTGTATCAGTAGAATATGCCATAACTCCTAATACTAAAACAAGGAAAGCGAGTGTAATATAAGAGCTAAGTGGATACAGTGGCAATTTGTACGTTAATTTATTTTGTGCTTCCTGTGATAATCCTTTACGGAAGCGTAGCTGTGCAACTAAAATGACGCCCCAAGTCCAAATTGCTCCGAATGTTGAAATACTAGTTAGCCACGTAAATACTTTTGCAGGAACAAGATAGTTTAAAACAACGCCTATTAATAATACGAAAGCTGTTGCTAAAATTCCTTTACTTGGAATACCGTTTTTATTTAAATGACCAAACTTTTCTGGTGCCTGTTTTTGCTGTGCTAATGTAAATAGCATACGGCCTGTACTAAAGAGACCACCATTACAAGAAGAAAGGGCAGCTGTTAATACAACAAAGTTAATAATTCCTGCTGCTTTCGCGATGCCGATTTGTTCAAATGTTAGTACAAATGGACTTCCTTTTTCGCCAAACTCATTCCATGGGTAAATCGCCATCATAACGAATAGAGCCCCTACATAGAAAATTAAAATACGCCAAAAAACGTTATCGATTGCTTTAGATAATGTTTTTTTCGGATTTTCTGCTTCTCCAGCTGTTACACCGATTAACTCCACTCCTAAGTAAGCAAATAGTACCATTTGTAGAGAAAGAAGAAGACCAGAGAAACCATTCGGGAACCAACCACCGTGAGACCAAAGATTTGAAATTCCAGTCGCTACGCCGCCATTTCCAAAACCAAATAGAATAATACCAGTACCGATTACAATCATACAGATAATTGTGACAATTTTAACTAGAGCAAACCAAAATTCAAGTTCTCCATACACTTTAACAGATAAAAAGTTTAATGCACTCATTAATACGAGAGCAATCAGCGCCCAAATCCAACGTGGAATGTCAGGGAACCAATATTCCATATAAATACCTGCGGCTGTAATTTCAGCCATACAAGTAACAACCCATAAAAACCAATAATTCCAGCCTGTTATATAACCTGCTAATGGGCCTAAATAGTCATGTGCATATTTACTAAACGAACCGGCAACAGGTTGTTCAATTGCCATTTCTCCAAGCGCACGCATAATGAAAAAGATAGCAAGGCCTGCAATGATATAACCAAATAAAATGGATGGTCCTGCTAGTTTAATAGCAGAAGCTGATCCTAAAAATAATCCAACTCCAATAGCAGATCCAAGAGACATAAGTGTAATATGTCGTTGTTTTAATCCGCGATTTAAAGTTTCTGCTTTGTCTGTGTGCTTCATAGTAAGCCCCCTTTATTATAAGAAAAAATAGTGTATTCGCTTACAAAGTGTCTAACTATTTAAAATTATAAAACATTTATCGCTGTTATGCTACAAAAAAAGACAATGTTTTCTGTACTATATCTATAGAACGTTAAATTTAATTTTAAAATTCGAACTATTAGTAAGTATATTGACGCTCTTTTTTAGTAATTGATAAGATTAAGTATTATATTTTTTCGCGCAATAAAAGCCTCATTATTATTGCTGTTAGAAGAAGTTAATTTGAGAAGGTAGTTATAATCATAATTTTATTAAGTAGGAAGGATAGCTAATATGTTTCAATTAAAGAAATACAATACTTCTGTAAAGCAGGAGGTTTTAGCTGGTATTACGACGTTTTTCACATTTGCGTACATTCTTGTCATCAATCCGAAGATTTTGTCTGATGCAGGAGTGCCGTTCGATCAAGCCTTTACGGCAACAATTATTGCAACAATTGTTGGAACATTATGCATGGCATTTTTAGCAAATTACCCAATCGTGATTGCACCGGCAATGGGAATGAATGCCTACTTCGCGTACTCTGTTGTTCAAAACGCAGAAGGCATTACATACGTTATTGCATTTTCAGCTGTATTTTTGACAGGTATTATTTTTCTTTTACTTTCATTTACATCATTTCGTCAAAAACTAATTGAGGCGATTCCGGATAGTTTAAAGCATGCGATTGCAGCAGGAATCGGTTTGTTCATTGCATTTATAGGGCTTCGTTTATCTGGTATTATCGTAGATCATCCTACAAACTTAGTTACCATTGGAAATTTTCATTCTCCCTCTGTTGTGCTAACGTTAATTGGTTTAGTGTTAGCTGCAGTATTAATGGCATTAAACGTAAGTGGTGCACTGTTTATAAGTATGATTGTAACGGGAGTAATTGCCTTTTTTACAGGACAATTGGAGTTTAGCGATAAACTTGTAGCAGTTCCGCATTTACCAGAAGGAATGATTACATTTAACCCGATTCACGCTGTGACGGATGTAATTGAATACGGATTATATGGTATTGTTTTTTCATTTTTGCTTGTATTGTTATTTGATACAACAGGAGCATTGCTTGGGTTAATTAAGCAGACTGGTTTAAAGACAGATAATGCAGAAGGGCGTTTTGGAAAAGCATTTATTGCAGATGCAATTGGAGGAACAGTAGGAGCAATGTTTGGAACAAGTCCAACAGCTGCTACAATCGAATCTTCTGCTGGTATTGCAGCAGGAGGGAAGACAGGATTAACAGGTATAGTCGTTGTTGGATTAACAATTATTACAGCTTTCTTTAGTCCTGTAATTGCATCATTATCAAGTGTAGCGGCAATTACAGCACCTTCTCTTATTATTGTTGGTAGCCTAATGGCGCAAAATGTTCGGGAAGTAAATTGGAATGACTTTGAAGATGCGCTTCCAGCATTCTTTATTTTCGTTGGTATTCCGCTCACATCAAGTATTGCGAACGGTATAGCACTTGGCTTCTTAATTTATCCAATTTTAAAAATTGTAAAAGGAAAAGGAAAGGAAGTACATCCGTTTCTTTATTTCTTTGCAATATTATTTGGTTGTCATTTGTTTTTATAATAAGTTAAAAAAAGAGCTTCTCGTAGGAGACGCTCTTTTTTGTACATAGTAAAATAGATTATAAGATTTTGTACATTAATTTGTGTAATCCAATTGGCGGAATATCGAATACTTCACCATATTCTTGAAATCCTAATCGTATATAATAATCTGCAACAGTGATTCGGGCATTACACCATAGAAGCTGTGCACGGCGCTCTGTTAATATTGCTTCAGCACTGTGAATTAGAGTACTTCCAGCATGCTGTTTGCGGAAATTTTGTCTTGTGGCCATTCCTCTTAAGCGATAATGAATGCCTTCTCCTAAAGAAGGATGTGTTTCATAAGAAAAGGAAGCAATACTAATAAGCATATTGTTCATAAATGCTCCGAGGTGAAAGGTATTTTCTTCATTATCAGAAGTATATTTACAGTCTTCTAAACTTTGATTAGGCCGTAAAATTTCGTGGCGAAGTGCATATGTTTGCGAGCAATCAATTCGCTTTATTTCGACCATACACATACCTCTCTTCTTATGTCATATTAACGGACAGGAACAGCTCTTATTTATCGGTTTTATCCCGCATTAACGCCCCACCTCAAGATTCAGAGAAAATCGAAGAAGATAGGTGGGGGATGAAGCCCCATCTACTGATGGAAGTTCCCCTTTATTTTCATAGAATAGTAATTGCTTGTTTCCCCATTTGTTCCCATGCTTTTTCAAATTGAGCACGCGGAATACCTTTACGCGGTTTGTTTGCCAATGGATCATTTACATATACAAAATTTTGATCATAACCAACAATAACAGCGCTATGTTCATAATATGTAATCTTTACTTCTCCAGAATCTGTGTTCCAAGTTTCAAAGCTTCCCTCATCTAGCGGCTGAAAAGTTGTATTGACAATAACCCATACCGGTGAACCAGCACTAAGCACTTTATATATATCTTCTATCTCTCTTCCTGTTAAATCAATTGTTTTATCTGGAACATATTTTTGTGCTAATTGAAAAATCGGCTGATGGTATACACCGTAGCCTGGTTTAGACTTTGTATAAATATTTCCTACAAATCCTTCATGAGGATTTCCTCGCAAGCCGTTCGCCTCAAACGGTACACGTTCAATTTCATCCGCAAGCTCCATTTTGTCAACTTGAATTCCTTTATATTGCAGTAACATTGCTAAACTTGTCACTTCACAACCTCTTTCTAATTCAGGAAGTTGCTTTATAAATGGCACATTTTCAATCATCGCTTGATCCTTCATTTCATATGAAAAGTCTAAGCGGAGTTCCTCAGTTTTTTGTAAAATTTTATTTTTCCCTGTTTCAATTACTCCCATAACATCCTTACTGCATGCCGCACTAACAATAACTCCAATCCCTAAAACACATATGTATTTGACCATCCTAAACATATATCTAACTCCATTACATAATTATTTTCTTACATTTTCCAAAATAATACTCTCTTTATTGTACCGTTGTTTTCACTAGTTTACTAGAATGATTATACGAATTGTTATTTTTGTATACCGTCATAAAATTCGTATTTTTTAAAATAAAAAGATTTTTTTGATATACAATTTCAGAATATTTTGTTAGAATAAAACATGCTTAACTTAGTGAACCTTCTTCATTAAGGATAAGCGAATTAACTAGGGGATTTAATTGTAATTCTACTAAAAAATATGAGGTGAGGGGTATATGATACAGAAAGATAATCAGCAAAATGAACTAAAACGTACGATGCAAAGTAGACACCTCTTTATGATTGCTCTAGGGGGAGTTATCGGAACAGGGTTATTTATGGGGTCAGGGCAAATTGTTCACAACGCTGGACCTGGCGGAGCTATTCTTGCCTATTTAGTTGGCGGATTTGTTATGTATTTAACTATGCTTTGTCTCGGAGAGCTAACAGTTGCGATGCCTGAAGCTGGCTCTTTCCAAAGCTACGCTAGCCGATTTATTTCACCTGGTTTTGGATTTGTCGTAGGATGGATGTATTGGCTAAACTGGGCTGTTACCGTTGGAGTTGAACTAACGACTGTCAGCATTTTAATGAAACGTTGGTTCCCAGATGTTTCATCTTGGATATGGTGTGTTGTATTCGCTGCCGTGCTCTTTATTGTAAACGCTTCATCTGCACGTGCATACGCAGAAGCTGAATTTTGGTTTGCGAGTATTAAGGTAATAACGATTATTGTATTTATTATACTCGGCGGTGCCGTCATGTTTGGTCTATTAGACTTTAACGGTAAACCGGCGCCAATGTTACATAACTTCACAGAAAATGGCGGATTATTTCCAAACGGACTTCCAGCTGTTCTTCTTACAATGATTACCGTTAACTTTGCGTTCCAAGGAACAGAGTTAATCGGTATTGCCTCAGCTGAAAGTAAGCAACCGGAAAAAACAGTACCACGTGCTATAAAAAATACAATTTGGCGTACGCTTTTCTTTTTCGTCCTTTCAATTTCTGTGGTCGTTGGATTACTACCGTGGCAAGAAGCAAATCTTGTAGAAAGTCCTTTCGTACTCGTTTTTGACACAGTTGGAATTCCGTATGCAGCAGACATTATGAACTTTGTTATTATTACAGCTGTATTATCGGTAGCAAATTCTGGTTTATATGCAAACTCCCGTATGCTTTGGGCGATGTCAAAACAAGGAATGGCAAGTCCTGCCTTTTCAAAATTAACGAAAAAAGGCGTACCGCTCAATGCATTAATTTTCAGCCTTATATTTGCTAGCCTTTCTCTTTTAACAAGTGTATTCGCTGCTGATACAGTCTTTTTAGTATTAACATCTATTGCAGCGATGGCAGCTGTCGTTGTTTGGATGTCCATTGCTGCATCTCAATTTTTCTTTAGAAGAGAATTTATAAAAAATGGTGGGGATATACGAGAATTAAAATACCGCGCTCCACTTTATCCACTCGTTCCTATTTTGGCGTTCTCTTTAAACTTTGTTACATTCATAAGCTTAGCGTTTATTCCAGATCAACGTATTGCTTTATATTGTGGAATCCCATTCATGATTATTTGTTACATTTTTTATCGTGTAAAATTTAAAAAAATTGTCACATTTGAACAACAAAAAAATGTTTCATGAGTAATAAAATAAATATATGAAATATTCGGCTATTTCAACTTATTATGAGATAGCTTTTTTCTATTTTTTGGATATTCTGGTATAACTTTATTTATCTTAAAATTTTTAAAATCGAGATATGGCGTCAAAAATAGTTTACAATATTAGCAAGTTACAAAAGTTTTTCATCGTAAAAACTGTGTATTTGTGTCTATTTTTTAACAATATCTTAAAAACTATTGCCATCTATAAATTAATAGGTTTATATTGTTTTATTGGCATAGTTTCAATCCAAGGAGAAAGGAGATTTTCAATCGTGCAACTGAAAAAAAAGTTTTGGAAGTTGGCTTCACTTCTTCCACTATCACTACTCTTGTTCCTCGGTGGATGCGACAAAATCGCTGTATTAAATCCACAAGGACCTGTTGCAAAAACACAGTATGATTTAATTGTTTGGTCAATGATACTGATGTCTGTAATTATTCTAGTCGTATTCGTCTTGTTTACAGTTATTTTAATTCGTTACCGTGAAAAACCAGATAATATGGACTATGAGCCACCTGATATACATGGTAATACTCTTTTAGAAATTATCTGGACTATTTTCCCTGTTATCATCGTGATTGCCTTATCAATTCCGACGGTAAAAGCAACATATGCATCGGAAAAGCCTCCAGCACAATCAAAAGATATAAAACCTGTTGAAATTTACGTTACATCTGCAAACTGGAAATGGTTATTCAGTTATCCTGAGGAAGGAATTGAAACCGTTAACTATTTAAATGTACCAGCAGGTGTACCAATTCAATTTAAATTAACTTCTGTCGGTCCAATGAATGCTTTCTGGATTCCAGAACTTGGTGGTATGAAGTATACAATGGATAATATGGTCATGGATTTATACCTACAAGCTGATAAACCAGGTTCTTATACTGGACGTAGTGCAAACTTCTCTGGTGAAGGATTTACTGACATGGAGTTTGAACTTGAAGCTAAAACAAAAGAAGACTACAACAAGTGGGTAACAGAAGTACAAGAAACTGCCCCTAAATTATCAGAAAACAAGTATAAAGAAATTATTGAACCAGGTGTAGTAGGGCGTATGACGTTCTCTAGCAACCATTTAAAATATGTAGATCCAAAATCACTTGAATATTGTGATTACAACTACTACAAAAACAAAAAGTAACAACGACTATTCCAACAGATTGGAGTGAATACAGTGAAGCTTGATGAATTTTTTGTCACAGGCGATCCGATTATCTACGGAGCGGACGTATCTATTGTTCTTGTGACATTAGGAATCCTTTTCGTACTAACAAAGTACAAAAAATGGAGATGGCTTTGGGATGAGTGGTTAACTTCTGTTGACCATAAGAAAATTGGGACTATGTATATTCTTTCAGCGATTTTAATGCTGTTCCGTGGTGGTATGGACGGCTTAATGATCCGTGCCCAATTAACGTTTCCTGACACAACTTATTTAAATGCTGAACACTATAACGGAATCTTTACAACGCACGGCACTGTAATGATTCTCTTCATGGCAATGCCATTTGTTATGGGATTAATGAACATTGTTGTACCTCTTCAAATTGGGGCGCGCGATGTTGCATATCCTTTCTTAAACTCATTAAGTTTTTGGTTATTCTTTGTAGGTGCTATGTTATTTAACATCTCCTTCGTTGTCGGTGGTTCTCCAGACGCTGGATGGACATCGTACTTCCCAATGGCTGGTAAAGAGTTTAGCCAAGGCGTAGGAAACAACTATTATTCAATTGCATTGCAGATTGCGGGTCTCGGTACGCTGATGACAGGGATTAACTTCCTTGTTACGATCTTGAAAATGCGTGCACCTGGCATGAAGTTAATGAAAATGCCAATGTTTACATGGTCTATTTTAATCACATGTGTAATCATTATCTTTGCTTTCCCAGTATTAACAGTTGCTCTTGCATTAATGACATTTGACCGTCTATTTGATGCTCACTTCTTTACGATGGCGAGCGGTGGTATGCCAATGCTTTGGGCGAACTTATTCTGGGTATGGGGTCACCCTGAAGTATATATCGTTATTTTACCGGCATTCGGTATTTTCTCTGAAATCATAAGTACATTCTCGCGTAAACGTCTATTCGGATATAGCGCGATGGTTTACTCAATGATTGCTATCTCAGTTTTAAGTGGTCTTGTATGGCTCCATCACTTCTTTACAATGGGCGCTGGACCATCGGTTAACTCATTCTTCTCGATTTCAACAATGGCGATTTCGATTCCAACCGGTGTTAAAATCTTTAACTGGTTGTTTACAATGTATAAAGGTCGTATTCGTTTTACAGTTCCAATGCTTTGGTCATTGGCGTTTATTCCAAACTTCGTAATCGGTGGAGTTACGGGTGTTATGCTTGCGATGGCAGCAGCTGACTATCAGTACCATAACAGCTACTTCCTAGTTGCTCACTTCCACTACGTATTAATTGCAGGTACAGTATTTGCGATGCTTGCTGGATTTACATTCTGGTATCCAAAAATCACAGGTCATATGCTAAATGAACGCCTTGGTAAATGGACATTCTGGATCTTTATGAGCGGATTTAACATCTGTTTCTTCCCAATGTACTTCCTAGGTTTAGACGGTATGACACGTCGTATGTACACATACTCTGCAAACCTTGGATGGGGCGGATTAAACATGATCGCATCTGTTGGTGCAGTAATGATGGGTATCGGCTTTATCTTATTATGCTACAACGTAGTTTACAGCATTCGTCATGGCGAGCGTGATTTAACTGGAGATCCTTGGGATGGCCGTACACTTGAATGGGCAACACAGTCTCCTGTACAACATTACAACTTTGCAGTAGTACCAGAAATTAAGCAAAGCGATATATTCTGGGAAATGAAGAAAAACGGTGAGTCTATTACACCAAAACCTGAAGACTTGAAACCAATTCATATGCCAAGCAATTCAGGTGTTCCAATTATTATGTCTTGTTTTATTGGTCTTGCAGGTTTTGCATTAGTATTTAGCTGGTTCGGGTTAGCAATTGTCGGTGGTATTGGTATGTTAGCTTGTATGATCTGGCGCTCGTTTGATTACGATAACGGATATTACATTAGCGTAGATGAAATTAAAAAGACAGAACATGTTGCATGAGAGGTGAAACGAAATGGCGGCTTTAGATAAAAGCTTACCTCTAGAATATCAAACTGAACAAAGCAGATTGAATATTTTAGGGTTTTGGATTTTCCTTGGGGCTGAAATCGTGCTATTTGCAACGCTTTTCGCCTCTTACCTAGTATTAGCTGGTAGTACCGCAGGTGGTCCAACACCAGCACAACTTTTCGAAGTAAAGCCTGTTATGATTGAAACACTTTTACTTTTAACAAGTAGTTTCACATGCGGGATCGCAATTCATGAAATGCGTAAAGAAAACAAAAATGGTATGCTCCTATGGTTTATCATTACATTACTGTTAGGCGCTGGCTTCCTTTACATGGAGATTGAAGAATTTGCACTGTACGCAAGCCACGGTGCTACACTACAAACAAGCGGATTCTTATCTGGGTTCTTCGTTCTTCTTGGAACGCATGGTGCCCACGTAACAGGTGGTATCATTTGGGCAGCTTGTGTTATTATCCAAATTTTAAAACGAGGACTAACACCAGTTACAGCTCGTAAAGTATTTATTATCAGCTTATACTGGCATTTCCTTGATGTTGTTTGGATCTTCATTTACACACTAGTTTACTTGAACGGGATGGTGGCGTAATAATGGGACAAAACAATACACAAGCAAATCAACACGCTCATAGCGGATTTCCATGGTCACACGTTTTCGGATTTATTTTATCACTTGCATTAACGTTCCTTGCTTTATATGTAGCGTTATATACAAGTTTGCCATTTGCAACAATCTTAACGAGCATTCTTATAATGGCAGTGGCACAAGCCGCGTTACAATTAGTTATGTTTATGCACATGACAGAAGGAGAAGGCACAATACAAACACTCACAATCGTATTCCACTTCTTCATCGCTGCAGTAACGGTTGTTGGTACGGTTTGGATTTTCTTCTCTATGTAACACGCATTTTCAAAAGTCTGTTGGGGCAATGCCTCAGCAGGCTTTTTTATATCCCTTAAATACTTATATACATATAATGGTTTAGCACTGCGTCTTCTCCCCCCCTTACATAATGTACTCATTATTCAAAATTATTAATATCTCATGGTACTACGAAACTATAGCATGGAGATTCCTCCTTTTTAGCAGGCTTAAAAGAACATATTTAATGTAATTTCATCTTATTCTTTATAGAAAGAGATTAATTCATTAAAGCTTAATTGTGCAATAAGCTCGCAATATTCCTTAAGTTACATTTTTTGTATGGTAAAATATTACTATCATATGTTGCTAAGGAAGTGTTAAGACATGTCAATATCAACTTTAGCTCTTTTATTACTCGGGGAAGTACTTATCGCAATTATACTGATTGGCCTCAGCATTGAAATTTGGAGTTATGGATGGAAAAAAACAAACGGAGTAAAGTATTCTTGCATGTTGCTTTCTCTTATTATTGGAACCAGTAGCATATTGGGGCTTTGTATAGCACCAGCCTATTTTTTCATACAACTTACAGATAAGGTAAAATTTTAACTATATGGCTATTGATTATTAGTTGAACCAATCGGGCTTTTACGGGCAGTAAAATCCCCCACCTAACTTCTTCGATTTTCTCTGAATCTTGAGGTGGGGGTCTTACTATCCGTTAATGCGGGATAAAAAAGCTATCAAACCCGATAGCTTTTTTATTTTTTAAAATTCATAAATCAATAACATTTAATAGTAAAAATTATCAGAATAATGTTTGTTTTGTTGGCTGTACGCGCTATAATAACAGGTAATTTAGTGGAGAAAGGATGATTGTATATGGATATTATACAAGAAGCATCTATTTCGAAAGAGCAGCTTATTCAATGGAGAAGACATTTTCATATGTATCCTGAGCTTTCTTATCATGAAGAAAAAACATCTCAAACGGTTTACGACATACTACAAACATTTCCTCATCTAGAAGTTTCGCGTCCAACGCAGTATAGTGTGATGGCAAAATTGGTTGGTAAACAGCCAGGAAGAACAATTGCGCTTCGTGCTGATATGGACGCACTACCTATTGAAGAAGAGAATGAGTTTGATTTTGTTTCTAGATATCAAGGAGTTATGCACGCGTGTGGACATGATGGACATATTGCGATGTTACTTGGAACAGCATACACACTTTCACAAAAACGGGATCAAATTCAAGGTGAAATTCGTTTTTTGTTTCAACATGCTGAGGAGAACTTTCCGGGCGGTGCACAGGAAATGGTTGACGCTGGTGTTATGGAAGGGGTCGATTATATTATTGGTGCACACCTTTGGGCACCACTGGAAGTTGGGAAAATTGGTGTTGTATATGGTCCAGCAATGGCTGCTCCTGATGCGTTTTCGATTACGATTGTGGGAAAAGGCGGGCATGCTGGTATTCCGCATGAAACGGTTGATAGTATTGCAATTGGCACGCAAGTTGTTTCTCAATTACAACAAATTGTCTCCAGGCTTACTAATCCGTTAGATTCATTAGTGTTATCTGTAACACAATTTCATGCAGGGACAACTCATAATGTAATTCCTGACAGTGCGACAATTGGAGGAACAGTAAGAAGTTTACGAGATGAGCTTCGGAAGCAAACAGCAGAGCGAATTGAGAGAATTGTAAAATGTATTACAGAGGCATACGGGGCATCTTATACATTTACATATGAATATGGATATCGCCCAGTTGTAAATGAAGAGAATGTAACAAGGCATGTAGAAAATACGGCATTGCAACTTTTAGGAAGGGAACAAGTTGTTCATTTACAGCCGACGATGGCTGGAGAAGACTTTTCCGCGTTCTTGCAAAAAGCCCCAGGTACATTTTTCTTTATTGGAGCTGGAAATCAAGAGAAGAGAATTATATATCCACATCATCATCCGCTTTTTACAATTGACGAGGATGCCTTGCCAGTCGGTGTAGAAATATTTGTTTCGTCTGTTTTGAATTTCATGAGAAATAGGGAATAAGATAGTGTTTTACTCGAGTTATCCTGTTACAAAAGGATAGCTCTTTTTGTATATATTTGTTTGAAGTGGAGAAATATAACTACAACATTTTGAAAAAAGAAAGTTAGATGATAAAGATGATTCAGTTAGATGCTAACTTATCGAAAATTACCAATGCAATTCGAGAAAAGTTAGATTCGCCTAATGACTTAACTGTGCGTGAATTTTCTCTTTCAGGAACAAACGATCGATGTGCAGTTATATTTTTATGCGGACTAAGCAATAAAGACATGATTTATCGTTTTGTTATTCGTCCATTGCAGTATGAAGACATTCCTAAACAAGCTCCAATTATGCAAACATTAATCGATCAATTTTTATCAGTTGGAGAAGTGAGTATCGCAAAGACATTTCCGGATGTTATGAATGCACTATTAGCAGGCGATACAATTGTGCTACTGGATGGTATTCCTTCTGCAATAATTGTAAATTTTCGTGAATGGGAGAAACGAAGTCTCGATTCACCTTCTGCGGAGACAATCATTCGAGGGCCTAATTTAGGATTTATTGAAGATGTGAATGTAAACAAAATGTTAATTCGGCGTCACATACGTGACCCACAATTACGTTTTCATTCCTATATTATGGGGAAACGTTCACAGAAGGAAGTAACACTAGCTTACATTGAAGATATTATTAATCCTTATATTGTAAAAGAATTAAACCGGAGACTGCAGTCTATTGAAACAGATATTATTTTTGAAACAGGAACGATTGAACAACTCATACAAGATAATAGTTTGTCTCCTTTCCCTCAATTTTTAAATACAGAAAGACCAGATAACGTCGCAGCTTCACTTGCAAAAGGGAAAGCAGCTATTTTAGTAGATGGTTCTCCGTTTGCACTTATTGCTCCAATGGTGATGATTGACATATTTCAATCACCGGAAGACCACTATGAACGTTGGATGATTGGAACGTTGTTAAGAGGACTTCGAATGTTAGCGGGCACGATTGCGATTTTATTACCGGCTATGTATGTAGCTCTTGTCTCTTATCATCAAGGGCTTATCCCCTCTACTCTTGCATATTCAATTGCTGGAGCAAGAGAAGGTGTTCCGTTTCCAGCATATATTGAAGCGCTCATAATGGCTTTTACAATGGAGCTGATTCGTGAAGCTGGAATTCGTCTTCCGAAGCCAATGGGGCCAACGATTGGTATTGTAGGAGGCCTTGTTATTGGGGAAGCTGCTGTAAGTGCCGGTATTGTAAATCCATTTCTTGTCATTATTATTGCAGTCACGGCCGTAGCTACATTTTCACTACCAGTATATAGTATTACAATTACCTTTCGTATTTTATTGTTTGCGTTTATGTTGGCCGCTACAGTCTTTGGCTTGTATGGAATTATTTTAGGATTAATTGCCTTAGCAATTCATATCGTAAATTTAACGAGTGTTGGAGTACCATATTCTGCACCGATTGCACCTGCTTTTTATAAAGATTGGAAAGAAGATGTTGTACGTTTGTCTAAAGCAATGTTGAAAGAAAGACCGGAGTACTTACAACCAAAGGATAAAACGCTGCGTTCAAAGGAGAGGGGATGAAGTGAAGTCGTTTGAGTATGGAGATGAAGAAGTTGGTACTCGTGAACTCACGTTTGCTATATCTTCTACCATTATTGGTACAGGTGCACTTGCCATGCCGCGTGTTATGGCGACTCATGCGCTTTTTGCGGATGGATGGATTCTTTTATTCCTAAGTGGGTTAATATGTACTTGTTTTGCGTGGTTTATCATGAAGGTTGCCATTTTATTTCCGAAACAAAATTTTGTTCAATATACGAGCGTGTATTTAACGAAGCCGATTACTTATATTATCTGTTTTATTTTAATACTAACATTTACAGGAATTACGGCTCATGAAGCGCGAACAATTTCTATTATTTCTCAAACCTATTTATTTAGTGATACACCTGTTCAGCTTTTGTCCTTTTTTTATTTGCTCGTTGTTGTTTATGGCGTTTGTGGATCTAGGGCAGGATTATTAAGACTTACTGTTCTGTTTTTACCTATTGTTTTTATTGCTATTATTTTGTTATCGCTGTTAAATGTTAATTTAATGGAATTTGAAAATTTAGCCCCATTTTTTCAAACTAAAATGAGTAAATATATGGGTGGAATCAGAGAATCCGCCTTTACATTTATTGGATTTGAAGTGGGTTTTTTCTATGCTGCTATACTCAAGTCAACAAAAAAAGCCCCTATGGCAGCAGCGAAAGGGGTTATGATTACTGTTTTATCCTATATGTTAATTTATGTTACTTGTATAAGTGTATTTACTTATTTAACAACTAGCACTTTAACATATCCAACGATTGAACTTGGAAAAGAAATTGAAATTGGGGGAGGTTTTCTAGAGAGATTTGATGCAATCTTTTTTATAACATGGATTATTACTGTTTTTAATACAACTGCATTGTATTATGATATCGCTATTTTTTTATTTTGTGCAATGTTTCCTGCAATAAAAAAACATACGTTTATTTTTATTAGTGCACCTATCATTTATGTTGTAAATAATATTCCAGGTAATTTGGATGTGATAAGTAAGTATGGTACATATTTAGCTTGGGTTGACATGTCTGTTATGTTTGTTGTCCCTCTTCTCATTTTTATTTTCTATAAAATAAAAGGAGGGGGGAATAAAAATGAACCTTCTTCTTAAAATAATGAGTTGTCTGTTTTTGATTTTACTTATAAGTGGCTGCTCTGAACGACAGGAAATTGAAGAAAGAGGGTTTGTTGTTGGTGTTGCATTAGACAAGGCAACGAATAAGGGAGAAAAAAGCGAAACGACAACTACCAGTCATTCACCCCTTATAAAAGGAACGTATCAAATTGTGTTGCCTAGTTCTTTAACGCAGCAGGGAAGTAAGCCGTCAAGTGGAAGAAATTACATTAATATTAATGCAACGGCTGATAGTGTATTTGCTCAAATTCGGATTATCTCTAAGAAAATAAGTCGATCCTTATTTTTCCCCCATATAGAAGCGCTCATTTTTTCTGAGGACTTATTGAAGAAACCTTTCGTTTTAGAAGATACATTAGATGTATTTTTTCGTGATCATGAGATGCGAAGGAATATTCGGATCTTTATTTCAAAAGGACGAGCGGAAGAAATTTTAAAGCAGAGTGCAAAACCAGAAAATTTACCCTCTAAATACGTAAGTATGATATCAAATCATGCGCAGAAAAATGCCCAAATGTTAGAAGCAGTTCGAATTGGTGATTTACAAGAAAAAATGTCTGCTGATCGAAGTTTTGTTCTTCCTGTCTTAGGACTAACTAGGCAGGGAATTAAAATGGAAGGAGCAGCTGTATTTCGCGGAAAAGATACTAAATTTGTAGGTAGTCTGAATGGGATGGAAACACTAGGATTAAATTATATTGTTGGAAAAAAAGTAGGGGGCTTTTTTAAAATAAAAAAAGGAAATCAGCTTATTGTATTTGAAATTCGTGACATGCGTCGTAAAATCCATACATTCTTAAAAAATCCTACAAAGCCTAAATTTGTAATTGATGTATATTTAGACGGAACATTAGCAGAAGTGTATTTAAGGAAAGATAATAAGGCGATGAGTTCTGAAGAAATTAGTAAATACCTTGCCAGTGAAATTGAAAAACAGATACAAAAAACAATTAAGGTTGTCCAAAAAAATTTAAAAGTAGATGCACTTGGATTAGGAGAATATTATAAGCGTCAAAATTATAAGCAATGGATAAAAATTAAAAAAAATTGGGACCAAGGTCAAAATTATTTTAGTACGAGTAACATTATTGTTCGTGTGCATCCAAGTATTGAACATACAGGATCTGTTTTACCAGTAAGAAGGTGAGTAAAGGAGCGGCATAATGTTTACAACTTTAGGGATTATATGTACGATTTTAATGGCAATCCTCCCCTATACTGCTTATTTCATTCATAAAAAAATACAAGAATACGGTGCACAGCCTTGGCAAAAACAAATACAGCAAAAAAAGAAACCCGAATAATACGTTGGGTTTCTTTTTCATATAAGTCCTAACCAATGTACCAATTGTGCCGTAAGGAATGTAACAACAATGGCAATTACAGTAGGGATGGCAAATGAAAGAAATGTCCATTTTGCACTTTTTGTTTCTTTATATATATTAACTAGTGTTGTTCCGCATGGGAAATGCAGAAGGGAGAACAACATCATGTTTAATGCAGTTAGCCAAGTCCAACCGTGATCAAGAAACAGTTGTTTAATTTGTGTTAAATTGTCTAGCTCTGTTAATGAACCTGTTGATAAATAAGCCATTAATAAAATTGGAACAACAATTTCGTTTGCAGGTAAGCCGAGAATAAATGCTGCTAAAATGTATCCGTCAAGGCCAAGTAATTGTGCAAACGGATCTAAAAAATTTACGATATACATAAGAAGACTTGTGTCTCCAATAAATACATTTGCTAATACCCATGTTAATACTGCGGCGGGTGCTGCAACGATAACGGCACGTTTCAGAACGTATATTGATTTATCAAGCGTTGCACGTACGATTGTATCCCAAATTTTTGGCTTTCTATAAGGTGGTAATTCTAACGTATAGTGAGTTGGAACACCTTTTAAAGCTGTTTTTGAGAGTGCCCATGATACGGTTAAAGTTACGATAATGCCAATTACAACCATGCCGACAACAACTCCGGCTGTTACAAGGGTTTGCATACCACCTGTATATCCAGCGGCCATAAATAAAGATGCTAATAAAATAAGCGTTGGCCATCGACCGTTACAAGGAACAAAGTTATTTGTTAAGATTGCGAGCATACGTTCACGAGGTGATTCAATAATACGTGTTGACATAATTGCAGCTGCGTTACATCCAAATCCCATTGCCATTGTTAAAGATTGCTTTCCATGTGCCCCGGCACGTTTAAAGAGACGATCCATGTTAAAAGCAACGCGCGGTAAGTAACCGTAGTTTTCTAATAAAGCAAACATTGGGAAGAAAATAGCCATCGGTGGCAACATAACACTAATAACAGCTCCTGTTCCGCGGAATAAACCGAGAATAAGGATGCCATGTAACCATTCCGGGGCATGCATCGCTTGGAACCAAGCAGTTAAATAACCTTCTGCCCATCCAAAAAATTCAGCGATCATATCAGAAGGAACGTTAGCTCCGGCAATTGTAAGATAAAAAATAACAGATAAAATAGCGAGCATAATAGGGAAACCGAATATAGGAGAAGTAAAGATTCTATCAAGCTTCTCTGAGCGATATAATTTATTTTTATCTGTGTATTGAACCGAATTCTTACAAATATTAGCTGAAGCACGGTAGATATCAACGACAATTTCATCGCGAATGTCTTCTTTAACAAGTGCTTGCGCGCGCTGCACGATATAGTCTAATGGAAGAGCTTTACTGGTTGAATGAGATTCCATTGATTACAACCTCCCTTACAAGTGGTTCTTCATGATGTTTTTGAAGAGATTCTAAGAAGTTCTTATCTCCATCTAGAATGCGCAGTGCAATCCAACGTGCAGGATAGGAATCTCCAAAAACTTTATAGACTTGTGGTTCGAGTTCTTGAATCATCTGTTCTATTTTTTCGTTATAAGTAATTTGAAAAGGAGTACAAATTACTTTTCTATTAGCTACTTTTTCAATTATATTTAACAACTGACCGAGTCCAATTTTATTACGTGCAGAAATTTTTACAACAGGAACTCCAAGCGATTTTGCTAATTTTTTCTCATCGATTATAATTCCTTTCTTTTCTGCTTCGTCAATCAAGTTAACACAAATGACAATTTCTTTTGTCATTTCCATAACTTGCAAGGCTAAGTTCAAGTTTCTTTCCATTGCAGTAGCATCTACAACAACAACTGTTACATCTGGTTTTTCAAAGATAATGTAATCACGTGCAACTTCTTCATCGGCAGAGTTTGAGTATAAGGAATATGTTCCTGGTAAATCGATTACGGTGTAGAGGCTTCCGTTATGTTCATATTCGCCTTCAGCTTTTAATACCGTTTTCCCTGTCCAGTTTCCAGTATGTTGTTTCAATCCAGTTAATGTATTAAATAATGTACTTTTTCCGGTGTTCGGATTTCCTGCTAATGCAATACGATGCTTATTCATTTCGGATCATCTCCTATCAATGTCCCTGTTATTCGTGAACTTTCTTCATTTCGAAGGGCGATTGTCGTGTTACTTACTTGATATGCAATGGGATCGCCAAGCGGACTTTTCTGTAACACTTTAATCGTTGCACCAGGAATAAATCCTAAATCAAGCAGGCGGCGTTTCATGGTTCCTTCTAATTGAACTTTTTCAATTTGTACAAGTTGACCTGTTTTAAAAGTAGAGAGTGGTTGGGTTTTAACCGATACCATAAGAGTTACCTCACTTCTATTTTTTTAGTACGAGTTCAAAATGTTTCCTTAGGGAAACATTTTGTTAATAACATACTAGGTTATATTGAGCGTTGTTGTCAATTACTACTTTAAAAATATTCAGGTATTTTTTGAATGGTTCCTATAACATCTTAAAAAAAGTAGTTCCAAAGGCGTTTGCCGATGGAATAGAGGGGTTGTGCCATCAGGCAGCTGTGTCAACTCCACTCGTGTTAAGCATCTCTTGAAGGTGATACACGAGAAACCCTCACTTCAAGATCCAAAGGAGATAAGTGGCGGGAGTTTTCATATGGCTAACTTGCATGTTATTCCATGTTTTGTTGTGGATGTTGGTGTTTTAACAAGGGGAAGTAAAGCTTTTGGAAAAAACATCTTAACAAAAGCGTAAAAGCGAGGATAAGAATTTACAATCAATTTACATTCTTAAAATTAAATTTACAATACGTTCTGTTTCTTAAGGTTTTTTACTTGTTTTATGTTAAAAACAATGAATATATAAGGATTTTTCTATGAATCCCCTGTCTTTACTTAAAATTAAAAAACGCTTAACACTGACATAATATTATTATCCTACAATGAATTTGTACTACGAGATATGCACATAATAATGTAGAAATGAAAAGTGATAATCAAATGGGGGTACAAGACATGGTTATGAAAAAAGGCTTTAAATTTTCGTTAGCGGCATTAGTGGTTGCTGGTGCTTTAGTAGGTTGTGGGAAAGCAGACACTACAAAGACAGAAACTGCTAAAGGTGGTAACGAAGCGAAGCAAGAATTATCCGGTACAATTACAGCAGCTGGTTCTACGGCGCTTCAACCACTTGCAGAAGAAGCTGCTAAAGAATTTATGGGAGAAAATTCAAAAGTATCAATTACGGTTCAAGGTGGCGGTAGTGGAACTGGAATTAACCAAGTAGCTTCTGGCGCTGTTCAAGTTGGTAACTCTGATGTTCCTGCTGCAGATAAAATAAAAGAAGCAGATAAAGCAAAAGAATTAGTTGATAACAAAGTTGCAGGTATCGGATTTGCGTTAGTTGTAAATAAAGATGTAAATGTTGATAACTTAACATTAAAACAAGTACAAGATATTTTCTCTGGTAAAGTTACAAACTGGAAAGAAGTTGGCGGAAAAGACGAAAAGATTAATGTAATTAATCGTCCAGCGGCTTCTGGTACACGTGCTACATTTGAAAAAACAGTTATGAAAGATGCAAAAATTAACGATGCTACAGGTACAACACAAGATTCAAACGGTGCAGTAGAGCAAGCGATCAACTCTACACCAGGATCTATTAGTTATTTAGCTAACTCTTACATGGTTGGTGACAAAAAAGGTACTTTAAAAACAATGAAAATTGATGGTGTAGAACCAACAACTGAAAATATTTCTTCTGGTAAATATCCGTTTTGGTCTTATGAATACATGATTACAAAAGGTGAAGCAAAAGACGCAACAAAAGGTTACATTGATTATGTAAAAGGTAAAGACTTCGAGAAGAAAGTAGAAGAAATGGGTTACATCCCAATGTCTAAATTAAAGCAATAATATAAAACGGGCTGGCTATTTAGCCAGTCTTGTTCATTTCAATATGGGAAGTAAGGTTGTGGTCTTGTGATGAAGGGGAAAAAACAAATTAACTACGTAAAAAGTGAATATATTGGAAGAACACTTGTGACGCTTTGTGGTTTATTAATTGTTGCTGTTACATTAGCTATTATCGCATTCATTTGTGCAAAAGGAATTCAATCATTTACGCAAAGCAATATCTCAATTTCAGAAATATTCACATCAACAAAATGGGCTCCGAATGATGGAAGTTTTGGAGCTGTTATTTTCATAGTTGGATCTACTGCTGTATCTCTCGGTGCAGTAATTATTAGTGCGCCGATTGCAATTGCACTAGCAGTGTTTATGAATTTAATTTCACCAAAGTTTGGAAACAAAGTACTAAAGCCAGTTTTAGAATTATTAGTAGGGATTCCGTCTGTTGTATATGGTTTACTAGGGGTTACCATTTTAATTCCGCTTTTACGTGATTCTTTTGGTGGTGTAGGATTTAGTTTAATTGCAGGTATTGTTGTATTAAGTATTATGATTTTGCCAACGATTGCAAGTATTGCTTCCGATGCAATTCGTGCAGTTCCTTTTGAATATTTAGAAGCCTCTTATGGTTTAGGATCGACGAAATGGCAAGCGATTAGCCGCGTCATTGTTCCGGCGGCGAAAAAGGGGATTTTAACAGGGGTTGTTCTTGGAATAGCTCGTGCTTTTGGTGAAGCATTAGCAGTTCAGATGGTAATTGGTAATACAATAAAATTACCAGAAGGACTATATAGCCCAACTTCAACTTTAACAGGTATTTTGACAATGGATATGACAAATACGTTAAATGGGACAGCTTGGAATAATGCGCTATGGACATTAGCGATGATATTACTTCTTATTTCCTTCTTATTTATCTTAGTAATTCGAGCGATTGGCCAAAGAGGTGAAAGATAACGATGAATGCTAGAACAGTTAATAGTATATGGACAGGGATTTTATATGCGGTTGCAGTGCTTGTAGTCGCTTTACTCGGTTTTCTTGTATACGAAATCTTACGACAAGGTTGGGGATTTTGGGATCCAAATTTTTTATTTGGAGAACCAAGTAATACAACAGCAGGAGGAGGGATTGGTCCTCAATTATTTAATTCCTTCTATATGCTTGTTATTACATTAATTATCTCAATTCCTTTAGGTCTTGGCGCGGGAATTTATCTTGCGGAATATGCAAAGCAAGGTCGATTTTTAAATTTTGTTCGTCTATGTATCGAAACAATGGCATCTTTACCTTCTATTGTAGTTGGTTTATTTGGATTACTTGTGTTTGTTACGATGGCAGGTTGGGGTTATACTGCTATGGGCGGGGCGTTAGCTTTAACGATTTTAAATTTACCAAGTTTAACGCGCGTTTGTGAAAATGCAATTACAGAAATTCCATCTAATGTGAAAGAAGCAAGTCTTGGATTAGGTGCAACAAAGTGGCAAACAATTGTTAGAATTATTCTTCCATCGGCATTACCACAAATTATTACCGGTGTTATTTTAGCGGCTGGACGTATTTTTGGTGAAGCGGCAGCACTAATTTATACAGCTGGATTAACGTCACCAATTTTAAATGCAGCAGCAGATCTTTCAAGTCCTGCTAATCCGTTGAACCCATTTCGACCAGCAGAAACATTAGCAGTGCATATTTGGAAGTTAAATTCTGAGGGAATTGTTCCTGATGCGAAGTTAATTGCAGCAAAATCAGCAGCAGTATTAATTATTATGGTATTACTATTTAATATTCTTGCTCGCTTTATAGCATCTGTACTGCATAAACGCTTTACTGGTACGAAAAAATCTCGTAAAAGTAATAAAGTAAAAGCAGCATAACTTCTTGTATCCTATATAGAATAAAGAGGGTGTCCTAAAAGTTCGATAAAATCGACCTTTTGAGGATGCTCTTTTTTGTTTATACACAATGAAGAGATAGAGAGTGAAAAAAAGTGTCCGATCTATCTTTTTTATAAAAAACGTTTTCAAATCAAACCCCCAACATATTAGACATATATAATGTGTTGGGGACTGTCTTATTATATAAATATGTTCCATTTTGGAGAACTAAAGATTTCTTAATTGAATTAATCAAAAAAATTGATTTAACTGTTGTATTGAACAGAAAGTCTCGCGTATAATAAAAATATCAAAAAAAATTGATGAACGAGGTTGGATGATATGAATAAACAATTTGAACAATATGAGAAGAAATTTAAAGCCCTTGCAGATCAAAAAAGATTAGAAATTATGTATGAACTTTGTCAAAGGGGAAGAACTTGTGTATGTGATTTAACAGAAGTATTTGGGATGACACAATCTAAATTATCTTATCACTTGAAAATTTTATTAGATGCAAATTTAATAATCAAAGAAACGCAAGGTACTTGGAGTTACTACGATTTAAATGATACTGAAGTAAATAATCTATTATCAGAAGAACTTTGTTGTATATTTAGAAAAACAGGAAAAGGAACTTGTTGCTAATTTTTTTAAACTATACATCAATTTTTTTTGATTAATATTATGTAAAATCAAAGGAGGAATTTATGATGAAATACGTACATGTTGGGATTAATGTTACAAATCTAGAAAAATCTATTGAATTCTATGAAAAAGTATTTGGAGTAAAACCAGTTAAAGTAAAGAATGATTATGCAAAATTCTTATTGGAAACTCCAGGATTAAATTTCACCTTAAATGTAATAGATAATGTGAATGGAAATCAAGTTAATCACTTTGGATTCCAATTAGAAAATGAAGAAGAAATAAAGGGCCATAAGGACCGTTTAGAAAAAGAAGGTTTTTTCGCACGAGACGAGATAAATACAACATGTTGCTATGCCGTACAAGATAAATTTTGGATAACTGACCCAGACGGTAACGAATGGGAATTCTTCTATACAAGGGCGGACAGCGACGTTCATAAGATAGAATCTACATCTTGCTGTTAATCTGAAAGGAGAACTTTATGAAGCGACTATCATTTTTAGATCGATACTTAACCATTTGGATTTTTCTTGCTATGGCTATAGGAATCGGTATAGGAATACTATTTCCACAAATCACAAGTAACTTAAATAAATTACAAGTGGGTACAACATCTATTCCACTTGCAATAGGTTTAATTTTGATGATGTATCCTCCTTTAGCGAAGGTTCGTTATGAAGAGATGGGGAGAGTTTTTAAAGATGGAAAAGTATTAGTTTTATCACTTGTTCAAAACTGGATCGTTGGTCCTGTTCTGATGTTTGCTTTAGCGGTAATATTTTTACCAGATAAGCCAGAATATATGGTGGGCTTAATTATGATTGGTTTAGCCCGTTGTATCGCTATGGTCATTGTTTGGAATGACCTAGCAAAAGGTGATATAGAGTATGCGGCAGGATTAGTTGCTTTTAACTCTGTTTTTCAAATGTTATTTTTCTCAGTGTATGCGTATGTATTTGTAACAGTAATTCCAGAATGGTTGGGAATTGAAGGTGCTATTGTAGATATTACAATGGGGGAGGTTGCAAAATCGGTATTTATTTACTTAGGAATTCCATTCATCAGTGGGATATTAACACGCTTAATCTTTGTAAAAACAAAAGGACGTATTTGGTATGAAAAAGTATTCATTCCAAAGATTAGCCCGATTACATTAATCGCATTATTATTTACAATCATTGTGATGTTCTCATTAAAAGGAGAAGTCATTGTGAGTGTACCGCTTGATGTTGTACGTATTGCGATTCCGTTACTTATTTATTTTGTATTAATGTTTTTTGTTTCTTTCTTTATGGGCAAAAAAATTGGGGCAAGTTACGGAGTAACAACTACATTAGCATTTACAGCTGGAAGTAACAACTTTGAATTAGCAATTGCTGTAGCTGTAGGTGTATTTGGAATTCAGTCCGGCGCAGCATTTGCAGCAGTTATCGGGCCTTTAGTCGAAGTTCCCGTTATGATTGCTCTTGTAAATGTAGCACTGTGGTTTCAACGTAAATACTTTCAAACACAACCCAAATAACTATTCATAAAAAAGGTGGAATTCATATGGAAAGCAAAAAAACAATTTACTTCTTATGTACAGGAAACTCTTGCCGTAGTCAGATGGCTGAAGCTTGGGGTAAAAAATATTTAGGTGACAAATGGACTGTACTCTCTGCTGGTATTGAGGCACATGGAGTAAATCCTAATGCAGTTAAAGCGATGAAAGAAGTAGGAATCGATATTACTGACCAAACATCTGATGTCATTGATCCAGAAATTTTAGATAAAGCTGACTTTGTAGTAACTCTTTGTGGTCATGCGAATGATGTGTGTCCAACTACACCTTCATATGTAAAACGAGTTCATTGGGGATTTGACGATCCAGCAGGAAAAGAATGGTCTGAGTTTCAACGAGTGCGTAATGAAATTGGAGAGCGCATTCAACAATTTGCAGCAAAAGGAGAATAATTCTTTCAATAAGAGGTACCGTCAACACTTTGAGCATCTGCTCTAGTTTGTTGACAGTATCTCTCTCTTTTCTTAAAACAGTTTAAGCACTTGTAATAAAGTTGTATCCAGAAGTCTGAATGTGGCTGTTGTATTTTATCCCGTATTAACGGGTAGTAAGACCCCCACCTCAAGATTGAGAGAAGTGAAGAAGATAGGTGGGGGATAACTGCCCGTAAAAGACCAATTGGTTCAATTAATTATCAGTGGGGGATGAAGAAAACCCCTACTGCTGGAAGTTTCACTTTATGAGTTTGGAATATCCGTATAAGAATCATGTTGTTTTTTGCGATGCTTCCTGCTACCAATTCGATCTAGTAATTCGTACATAACAGGTACAACAACTAGCGTTAGTAATGTAGAAACTAATAAACCGCCAATTACTACAACAGCTAAGCTTTTGGATACCATGCTTCCAGCTTGTGTATCACCGAATAGTAGAGGAAGCATTGCGAAGATTGTTGTAATAGCTGTCATGATAATTGGGCGTAATCTTATTGAGCCAGCTTCTAATAGTGCTTCTCTTGTTGGCATTCCTTTTTCGCGATTTTGTTGTACACGTTCTATTAATACAATTGCATTTGTCACAACGATTCCGATTAGCATTAAGGCACCGATAAGAGAGTTTAAATCGACAGGTGTTCGTGAAATAATTAAACCTAAAATACCGCCAACAGCAGCTAATGGAAGAGAGAATAAAATTGCAAAAGGTGCACGTGCTTGCCCGAAAGTAATAACCATAATTAAGTAAACGACACCAATTGCAATTCCCATAATTTTAAATAAATCAGTGAAACTTTCTTGCATCGATTCTGTTGCTCCGGCAATGTTAACTTTCGCTCCATCAGGTAATTTTAAATTTGTAATAGCTGTATTTACATCTTTACTTACTTTACTTAAATCGTCATCTTTTGCTTCTGCTGTAACTTGAATTGTTTCTTTTCCTTCCTTATGGAATATTTCTGTTTGTATTTGTTTTTCAGAAATGGTTGCAACATCTTTTAATGCAATCAAACCAGTAACTGGAGACAGAATATTTGAGTCTAAAATCGCATCTTTATTATGGATGTCTGTTTTTTGATGTTCTAGTACAATAGTTGTTTTTTCATTATCGAGTGAAATTTGGCCAATTGGTGATTTTTTCATTAAAAATGCGACTTGTTGTGCGATGACTTCAGGAGTTAATCCCGCTTTCTCTGCTTTTGTTTGATCGACGTTGATGACCCATTCTTTTTTCTCTTCTTCCACATTTGTTTTTACTTTTGAAAGACTATCTAAGCCTTTTAATTTTGTGGTAACAAGATCGGCAGTTTTCTTTAAATCTTCACTATTGTTGGCCGTAACGTTAAATTGTAAAGTATTCCCGCCACCGAAATTTGAAAAACTCACTTTTATATAATCAAATGTTGCGGGTTGAAATTGCTTCTGCTCTTTTTTTAGTTTGTTAATGTATGCGTCGAGGTCAATTCCTTTTTTAAATCCTACATATATACTTGCAAGATTGTTTTTCGTCGTTTGTCCCCACTGCGCATCTTCTGAGGCAGATCCCATTCGTAATGTAACGTCTTGTACCTGTGTATCTGCAAGTAATTTCTTTTCTAATTCGAAAGCTTGTTGTTTCCCTTTTTCTAAATCGTAATTAGCAGGGAATGTCATATTGATAGAAAGCATTGTATTATCGTCAGATTTAATATTTGCTTTTGGAAGTACAATGTAAGCTACAATTGAACCGACAAACAATAAGAAAGAAGTAAGTAAAATGATAAATTTATGTGATAACGACCATTTTAAAATGGCTGTATAACGTTTCGTTTCTTTTCGCTCTTCGTGTCTTGTTTTCTTTAACAGTAGAAAGGCCATGAGCGGAACAACTGTTAAGGCCACTACTAGAGAGGAAAGAATTGAATATACAACTGCCAACACCATAGGCAACATAAATTCACCGATTCCGCCTGATACAAAGCCAATTGGTAAAAAAACAGCGACGGTCGTTAAAGTGGAAGACGTAATTGCGATTGCAACTTCTTTCGTAGCATCAATAATAACGTCTTTTGAGAAAGAATCTTTTTGTAAACGACGGAAAATGTTTTCGATTACAACGATGCTATCATCGACAAGGCGTCCGACAGCAACTGCTAATCCACCTAATGTTAAAATATTTAAAGTGATATGAGATTGATCAAGTAAAAAGAGTGTGAGAAGTATAGATAAAGGGATACTGACAATAGCGATTAAAGTAGTACGAATGTTACGTAAGAAAATTAAAATGATGAATGTAGCAGCGATAGCACCGAGAACAACTTCTTTAGCCATGCTTGTAACAGCATTTTCGACTTGTTCGTGCGTTGACATAAGTGTTTTTATAGTGAACGTGTCTTTATATTGCTTGCTCATATTATGAACTTTTTTCTCGATTTCTTTTCCAATTGTAACTGCATTTTTGCTCGGTTCCTTCATAACGACTAATACGGCACCACCTTCTCCATTAATATGAGAAATTGCATCATGATGTTGTTTTAGCTCAATTTTTGCAATATCACTTAGTTTTACTTCTGGTGTGAGTGTAATGTTTTTTATGTCTTCAATATTTTTTATTTCTCCAATTACACGAAGTAGATGATTTTCATTATTTATAGATATTTGTCCAGCGGGTATAGAAACTTCTTTTCCTTGAAGGGCAGATACAATTTGTGATGTTATGATGTTTTTATCTTTCATTTTAATGGAATCTAATATAATAGATAATTCAGCTGTTGATTTCCCATAAAACATAACATTGGAAACACCATCGATATTTTCAAGTTGCGGGATAATTTCTTTTTCAATTTGTTTTTCATCGGCTTGTGTAAAACCGTTTTTCTTTTGAACTGTAATTTGTGCGAGCGGAATCATAGAAGTGTTTAGTTGGCTGACAACAGGTTTCATTGCGTCTTTTGGAAGTGGTATTCCGTTTGTGAGCTTTTCAACTTCACGTGTTGCATCTTTCATGTTTGCTTCTGAGGTGTACGTAATATCAATCCGTGATAAACCTTCGCTTGTTGACGATGTAATGGTATCGACGTGTGAAAGGTTTCGAAATTGTTTCTCGAGAGGTTCTGTTACTTCTTTTGTCATTGTTTCAGCGTCTAGTCCCTCGGATAAGGTGGTGATTGTTATTACTGGATTATCGATACTTGGTAAAAACTCCATCGGTAACTTAGAGCCGGAATAAATACCTAATACAGAGATGAGAAAAACCATGATGATAATAGCGGCCCTATTTTTTAATGAAAACTTCGTCAATCTTTCCATAAATAAATTCCTCCATAATAGGGTTTGATGGTTTACTGTTTTACTATATAACAAATGACAGGGAGGGAGAGTTAAAAATATGTAAAAAATTTCTAAAAAAAATCTTAAGCAAGGGATTCACTTTGTGGTTAGTTAACAAGTTAACAAGTTAACAATAGGTATACAAAAAACTTTATATATTTTTTAAAAAAGTACTTGCGCTTTAAAAATACAGATGATATATTAATAAACGTCGCTGCTGCACTACAGCAGAAAGCGAAAAAGAAAAATAAAAAAATGTTGACATCGAATAACTGAGATGTTAATATAGGGAAGTCGCTAATCAAGCGGCGGACAAGTTCTTTGAAAACTGAACGAAACAAACAACGTGAAACGTCAATTTTTATTTATGATGCTAGACAAACACTTTATTGGAGAGTTTGATCCTGGCTCAGGATGAACGCTGGCGGCGTGCCTAATACATGCAAGTCGAGCGAACCAATTAAGAGCTTGCTCTTAAGAAGTTAGCGGCGGACGGGTGAGTAACACGTAGGTAACCTGCCTATAAGACTGGGATAACTCCGGGAAACCGGGGCTAATACCGGATAACATTTTGCACCGCATGGTGCGAAATTGAAAGGCGGCTTCGGCTGTCACTTATAGATGGACCTGCGGCGCATTAGCTAGTTGGTGAGGTAACGGCTCACCAAGGCGACGATGCGTAGCCGACCTGAGAGGGTGATCGGCCACACTGGGACTGAGACACGGCCCAGACTCCTACGGGAGGCAGCAGTAGGGAATCTTCCGCAATGGACGAAAGTCTGACGGAGCAACGCCGCGTG